>DAOTWC010000001.1:0-6380 GCA_034435995.1 Anaerolineae bacterium
ACTCCGACACTAATGCTGACACATGCAGATTATACTGGACAACGACGCAATAAGAAGGCCGCCCCGTTGGAGAGCGGCCTGTGGTGTACCAAAGAGAAACTGGCTGGTTGTGAGGCTGCTGCGCTACGAATTGAGGCGGAGGCTTAGGCCCAGACGCCGTGCCTGGCTGTCAATGCTGAGGATGCGCGCGTGAATATGCTGTCCTTCAGTGACAACGTTGCGCGGGTGCAGGAAATGCCCTTCTGCTAGTTCGGAGACGTGGATCAGCCCTTCAAGGCCTTCCTCGATGCAGGCAAAGGCACCAAAGTCAACCACGTTGGTGATCGTGCCTGTCACCATCTCTCCAATCTTATAGCGTTCGGCTACAGTCTCCCAGGGGTCAGGGTGCAGCCGTTTGAGGCTGAGCGCGATGCGTCCGTTCTCCCGATCAACATTCAGAACGTGAACCTTGACCTCTTGACCGCGCCTGAGCATATCCGTTGGATGGCCGACACGCCCCCAGCTCAACTCACTGATGTGGATCAGTCCTTCGAGGCCGCCCAGGTCAACAAATGCGCCAAAGTCGCACAAGTTGGTGACGTAGCCAGTAACGCAGTCGCCCGGAGCGAGGTGCGACAGAATCTGAGCACGTTCGCCAGCGCCCACGCGAGCTGCACGCTCTGAGAGAATTAGTCGGTTTTGCTCAGCGTTCAGCTCGATAATGCGCAGGCTGAGGGTGTGACCAACGTAGCGGGCCAGAGCGCTGCGGCGGACAATGCTGTTGGAGGTTGATGGGAAATCGAGAAGCTGGCTGGCAGGCACGAAGCCGCGCAGATTGTGCCACTCCACTAACAGGCCGCCGCGGTTGTAGCCGACCACGGACAGCGAGATGACCTCGTCAGCGGCCATAATGCGCGCCAGTTCGTCCCAGTCGCGGCTGGCGCTGCCGCTCATGTCACTGTGTGATTGAGAACTGACCGATAAGTCTTCGCGGTTGTAAGCAAGACCTCTCCCGTTTCGCGCTTCGTCATCTAATTCAGATACAGTATGAACGGCGGTGTCGGCATATTCCCCCTCGGTAAGCAACGCTTTCCAGTAACCCTCTTCAAGTGGGGGTGGGGCAACATCTTCTTGACGCTGCAAACTCATGGATATCATACCTTCCCTCTAAGATATGCTGTACACACAAGCGCGTTTAACCCGCCCAACAAGTAAAAACTGGCACGTTCAAAATTATAGAATCTTGATTTTAGCCTGTCAAACAGACTGGTCTCAACACAAGCTGCCAACAAGTGTTCGTCTTAAGTGGATTTGTAGGCGCGTTCCATTTCCATAATTGTATCAGCTACAGCGTCAATCGCGACACGCTGCTTGCGAAACAAGTCCGGTTCACTGAGGGCCAGCCGCGCCGCAACCTCGCGCACTTTGAGTCTCTCTATGAAACGCAGGTGCAAAATGTTGTAAATTGTCCACTCTGGGCTGAGCAGCTTCCGGTCTCCCTCAGGGCGCTGCTTCTCGATAGCAGCAGTAAGCACAGCGCGCAGCGCCCGCACAGCGTTGTTGTCATTTTCAGGAAGCGCGCTGCGCACAATATTGAGTTCCATCAGGCGACTATGTGTCAGGCCAGGCCCTCCCCAGTAGTGGCGCAGCGCAGCCCGCACTTGCTCAATGAAAAGCTCGCGCTCGTTAAACAGGTCGTTCTCGCTGCCGTTTTCAGGCACAGCCAGCCCACTGTGTGCATTAGCAGACCTACCTGGCCGGTACTCGACTTCCGCAGCGCGGGTGCGCGTAATATTGATTTGCGGCAGCAGACCTTCAAGGGCAGCGTAAATCTCGGTCTGCAGGTTAAGGTCGTCCAATGCACGGGCGGCGCGGCGGGCAAAGGTGCGAAACGCACGGCGCTCGTCAGGCGTTAGGTCCACTTGAGGGGCGCGGGCCTGTACTGCCAGAAAACCGATGCTGGCGCTGCCAGTATTTGCGTTAATGCCGCGCTTGCTGAACAGCGGAACTAACCAGAAAGCGTGCCAGTTCAGCAGAGTCACATCGGCGCTGTCGTGTGCGTTGGTCTCGAGCATCTCTCGCAGTATCTCTGCCTCGTCCTGGAGCAGCGCGTCACCTGGTCGCGCTGGTCCGACAGCCGAAATTAGTTCAGGCTGTCCGTCTGTGAACGCGACGATAAACGCTGTGTTGACCTGAAGATAATCGCAGCTCGCCGCCAGGATTGCGTCTAGGAGCTGGATCAGATCGCTGCGGGTGAGAATCTGCTCGCTTAGGCTCTGGATTCGGCTGAGGCGCTCATCGTCTTCGTTGGGGTAAATCAGGCGTTTCTCCAGCCATGGCAGCGTCAAGTGAACCAACCACTGCCAGAGCAGCACAATCGCAACGACTGCAAAGGGCATAAAGCTCTGGCCGGGCAGGCCGAGGATGCGAGTCGCAGGCGCAGTGAAGATGATGACTGCCAGCGCTAGCAGGCCGGTGGCTGGGCCGCGCAGTACAAAACGCAGCAGCTCGGTTTTTACCACTCGATCAGGAACCCGCGAGCCGAAGAAAGACAGTGGATAGGCCAGGAACAGGAGCATCAGAATAACGACCACGTTGGCGAGGTTAACCAAGGCCAAGCCGACGAGCGAGAATTCCTGACCGGGTGTGAAGAGCGCAGAAAACGGAAAAATGCCCAGAGCCGGCGTGATCAGCGCAAACTGCAAATAGGCCATACGCCGCCGTGTATCGCGGGTGAGGCAGCGCTGGCGCGCACGCTGCACGTTTACCAGCGCAGTGCCAACGGCCAGCACGAAGTAAAGCAGATAAACCGGGAACATCGGCCCGGCGCGCAGGCCGATTTCCTGGCCACTGCGGGCAGGGTACACAAGGATGTCGGTGAACGCAGCGGCTGCGATGAAGACCGCTCCGATAGCGTACAGGATGCGCGACACGCGCCGCCGGCGTCCGCGTGATGGCAGTCCAGTTGTTGCCAGCAGGGCGTCGGACAGGTGAAACATACCGGCTGGCATTAGGGCGATGCCGATCCACTGCAGGCGCAGCACCGCCTCGAACACACCGGCGCTGGGTTGGAGCGACACAAAGACATCGCAGACGTAAGTGATAGTTACGCAGGCGAGAACGATGCTCGACGTGCGGGCGACGCGGTCACGCAGGTTGCGCGTCAGGTTGTAAAGCAGCAGCGATGCCGCGATGATAACGGCCGCCGCCGTCAGCGTTTCGTTGGAGAGATCGAGAAATGCCTTGAGCAGAGATTCGATTTCCACCGCGCTCACCACTCCAGGTTTATCGCAGCGCCTGGCAGAAAAAGACCGCTATGTCCTGATTGGGGAAGTAGTGATCGTTGAAGCCACAGAACTTGAAGCCGGCCTGCTGGCAGAAAGCGATGCCAGGGAAATTCTTTGTTTGCAGCTCGACAGTGAGCTGCTTGAGATCACGTTCTCGCGCCCATTGGCGGGCTACATTGAGCAGCCGCGTGCCAACACGATGGCGGCGATATGGTCGGGAAACAACCAGGTCATGAATATGTGCCAGGCTATAAGCGTGATCGCTGCGCATCGCCAGATAGCCCAAAACCTCTGCGGAGTCGCGCTTGGCAGCGACCAAAAAACAGTGATCGGCCGCGAGCGACCAGCGCAAGCGGTCTGGATTTGACGGGCAGCTTGCTTCCATTGTGCGCGGCAGGCGCTCAGTCTTGAACACAATCTCGCGCTGACCAGCATCCTCAAACGCTGTCATCTGCCAGACATAATCGGTTTCGTAGGTGTGGTCAAGCGCCAGGCACAGCTGAATATCGGCCGTGAGCGCATCTCGTATGACGAAGCTAATGGTTGAAGACATATGTTCACGCCAGGTAAGCGTCACCGAATGTGCTGCGCACCGATACCTCGACAAGCGGCCTGCTGCCATCTGCATCGCGGGCGACAAATACACCCGGTTCAGTTTCCTCATAGCGGTTGGGGTCGGCGTAAACCTTGAAGAAACGCGCTGCCTTGGTGTAGATGACAGCGGGGCAGCCGTGCGGTGTGATCACGTGAATCTCGCCTAACGCCGAGCGCAGGCGCAGCGGCCCCAGCGCCTCCTGTGGGCACACAAGGCGGATGTCGCCCAGGCCTGTGCCCACCACCGCTTCTTCAACGATAAGGCCTGACAGGTCCAGGTTAACCTGGCCAAAATGTGTGCTAACAAAAATCTGCCAGGGAAGATCGCGCGCCAGGCCCATTTCCCAATCGGTGAACGAAAGCCAGGGCACAGCGCTGCGATCCATGCGGATAAAGGCGCGCGTTCCGGAGACGCTCATTTGCGGCCGCGACTGAGCAGCGTACTGGCCTGCTATCAAACGGCCTTCACGCTGGAGGGCGCGCACCTGCACGTCAATGGGGCCGGCGTTGATTTCGAGCGTGGCCGCTTCAACGCTGCCACGTGTGACGCCGAAGGTTTTGCTGTCCCAATCGGGGAGCAGATCACCGCGCAGCAGAAGCTGCGCGCCAGCTATAACCAACAGCAGCGGCCACAGACGCGCCGGGTTAAAACCCTCTAGCAGCAGGAAGTTGTCCAACAGCAGCACAACACCGACAGCCGCCAGGGCCAGCGGCCAAAGCCAGGGACCTCGTGAACCGGTGGCCTGCACCAGTCCTCACTCCTCGTACAGATAGTCGCGCAGGATCACATGCGCTGAGGACTGGCGCAGCCGGTTGAGCGCTTGAGCCTCAAGCTGACGCACGCGCTCGCGCGTGACGCCAATTGTCTGACCGACTTCCTCAAGCGTGTACACACGTCCGTCTTCCAGCCCGTAACGCAGGCGCAGAATCTGGGCCTCGCGCGCGGGCAGGCGGTTGAGCGCCTGCGTAAGCTGTTCGTGCAGCAGGTGTGTAGCCACTTCCTCGGCCGGAGCTGGGCTGCTGACATCCTCAACGAAATCGCCGAAAGTGGAGTCGCCTTCCTCGTCAATTGGCGTCTCCAGGCTTACCGGCCGGCGTGAGATTTCCATCAGGTCCTCGATCTTATCAGGCGTTGTTTCCATGCCTGACGCCAGCTCATCAATGGTCGGTTCGCGTCCCAGCTCCTGGGTAAGCTGAAGCTGGATGCGGCGCATGCGGTTGAGCTGGTCGCCCATGTGCACTGGCACGCGGATTGTGCGGCCCTGATCAGCCACTGCGCGGCTGACAGCCTGGCGAATCCACCAGGTCGCATAGGTGCTGAACTTGTGTCCGCGCTGGTATTCGAACTTGTTGGTGGCGCGGATAAGGCCGATGTTACCTTCCTGGATCAGGTCGAGGAACGGTACGCCGCGGCCAATGTATTTCTTGGCTACGCTGATGACGAGTCGCGCATTAGCGCGGATCAGGTGTTCTTGCGCGGCGTCTCCGTCCAGGATCGTCTCGCGCAGCGCATAAACATCATCTAGCGGCAGGCTGTCGCCGTATTTCTCAAGCTGTTTGCGCGCTAGCGCAGCCGCTTCCATGCGCCGCGCCAATTCGACTTCCTGCTCAGCTGTCAGCAGCGGTACACGACCGGCTTCCTTCAAGTACAGCCCAACGACATCGTCGGTGTCTATCGCCTGCTGGTAACCCAGGTCCTCCGTCAGGTCTTCGCCTTCAGGCAGCCAGTCTTCTTCATCGTCCTCGCCCTCGTCTTCCAGGGAGACCAGCTCATCGTTGAGGTCCTCAGGCATGCCTTCGGCTTCATCGGCGATGATTGTTGCTTCCGCCTCAGAAGGTTCGCGCCCCGGAAGCACCTCTATGCCGGCGTCGAGCAGCTCTTCCATGAGGTCGTCAAGCAGCCCAACATTGCGCTCTACGTCAGGAATCACCAGCAGGATGTCATCATATGTGATTGTGCCTTGTTTGCGGGCTTTCTCGATCAGTTGTGCCCGCAGCGCTTCGTGATTCTGTTCTTGCACCATCAGCATGATTATCTGCACACACAGTTAGACACACAATGCCTTGCTACTGCATCTGCTAGCAAGGCATTCAAACTTGATTGCCGCTACAAATCAACCTGGGATAGTATGACTCAAAACCGTGAGGTTGACGAATTTGTTTATGAGGCCGTCACCAAAGACACCTTTTTTGAAGGCAACCGTAAACTATAAGGTTATTCAGGCTGTTTGTCAAGAAATCGGCGCTGATTGGATATAACCATTTAGGAAATCAACAGGGCCGCGTTCGAGCATGTAAACCTCGTCGCGCTCATCCACCAGGGCGAAGTAAGCAGCGCCATCCGGTGTCTGACTGCCGACTGCCACTACATGGCCTGTTCCATCGGTTAAAACCAGTTGAAACAGCAGACGCGGTGTGCCTGCAAATCCGTACAGGCTGAGATCAGTCCCTGATGTGATGTTAATGCTGCGCGCATAGGGCAGCAAGACAAATGTGCGCGCTATCGCGCTGGCGGCGCTG
>DAOTWC010000002.1:0-9186 GCA_034435995.1 Anaerolineae bacterium
TCACTGACGGAAATGCGAACCGTGTTCTTAATACGATGCGCTTCTACAACAACCAGGTCACTGCTGAACTTGAGAGCGTTATCCATCAGCAGTTGTAGAACCACGCTGATACCCTGGCGGTCACCAAGTACTGGAGGCAGGCGCTCATCTATCTGTACACGAATGCGTCCAACGGCGTCTTTGTGTTCCCAGGTGCGACCGAGATTGGCGATGGCGTAGCTGACACATTCACGAATGAGTATCGGGCCGATGCTTAGATCCTGGCTGCCAGCAAGTTGAGTGATATTGCGGACTAATGCCTCAAGGCGCGCTGTAGCACCGGTTGCATACTCGACCAGCTTCGGATTTACGGCGTCTTCCGCCAAAAGGGCGACGGCTGCTTTCACATGCAGGAGCGGTGTTTTTAACTCGTGTGATACGTTATTGACTATTGCGTTTTTCAGAAGCTCAAGCTCTTGCGCTGAACGCCGGCTTTCGTCTAAGCGGGCGTCTGCTCGCGCGGCCCTGTCTTGAGCTTGAAGTAATTGTGCTTTGATTTCTTCACGCGCAGCGCGCATCAGCAGCGCATTCCGCAGCTGGCGAGGCAGCAGGTGAGCGTCTGGGGCAGCAATTACATCCGCGAGATGATCACAATCACCGGACGAGTCAATGTCAGCTACCAAGACCAGCGCTGGTTTGTTTGCACACTGCATGGCAGCTGCGAGCACGTCTGGGCAGCGCGGGCAGCTTTCATCCACGACAAGAGCATCAGGCGCTTGACGGGTGATTGCGTCGGCAATATTCGTGTCTGACAGCGCAGTGCTGACGTGGAAAAGTTGGCATAAGGCGTTGAGCCAGATTGGCGCATCGTCTGGGGTTGTTAAGACAACCATCACGAGAGCGCTGTCTTGGGCCTGAAGCACTGGGCTGCGTTCCTTGTCTTGGAAGATGGCATTCACCATACTATTTCCCCTCATCTCGTGCAACTCAGAGGCACATGGCTCATTTACAGCGCCCAAGAGTTTGACAAAGCTGGTTGAGGTGTAAGCGGTCGTGCTGGGCTGTGAACAGGGCCATTTCCAGCAGCGTAGTTAACCCGAATACACTGTGACGAGCGGGACGATCCCATGCGGCGGCTGGCAGGGAACGCAGCAGCGCGATGGTCTCTTGGCGGCGGTTGGCAAAGCGTCGGGCTGCTTCGAGGCCGTCACTGAGGCAGGGCGGTGATTGTGGGCCAGGCGGCGGGGGCGGATTGGTCAAGAACGGGTTATCCTCATCCAGGATTCGCTGCAGGCGGGGGCGCTGCACAGCATCTTCGCTTTCCAACAGGTGGCAGACGATTTGAATGATGGACCACTCATTGGGATCAGGGTGCTGCATCCAATAACTCGGTTGTATATCGGCCAACATACCGAACAGAGCGCCCACGTTGCCCCATAACTGTGGCTCGACCGCCTCAGGCTTCATGGCTGGAGGCGGCAAATCCTCACCCCAGTGCTCCTCAGTAAGCTGCTCGACAAAATCCGCCAATGTGCCGGCGCCATCGGCGATTGTGCTGTGTGCGCTTCCGCCAATATGGAATGTGCGCAGCCGCACCGATGCTGCTGGCAGCACGTCATTGGCCAGGCTGTCGCCAACGACAACCGCTTCATCTGGTTCAACGCCGACACGCGCCACAACCTCTGCGTAGTAGGCCGGGTCCGGTTTTACGAAGTGCATATTGTCTGCGGTTGTCACCAGGGTATAAGTATCGAGGGAAGCAGGCAGGCCGGCCCATTCGAGACGCTGCCGGATGGCCTCGGCAGGATAAACCGGGTTGGTCGCAATCACGAGTGCCAGATCGCGCGCGCGTATCCGCTCGACAGCTTCGACTGCTCCAGGGACTTGCTCCGTACATCGCTTTAGCGATGGGTAATAGGCGGTGAGAAAGTCGGTGAAGGCGGCGCGAATGGCATCTGGCTCATGGCCGACAGCCAGAGATAGGCGCTCCAGAATGAGATCGTTGTTGGTTGTTTGAGCATCGCGTTGTTGGGTCAGGTTGTGGACAGCATCTCTCAGCACCTCAGAAAGCCCACTCTCGCCCCATAAGCGCTGTAAAAAGGCTTCAATTAACCGCATGTATTCGCCAACAAGTTGGCGCTCATCACTGTGCAGGAGGGTGTTATCTAGGTCGAGCAGAACGGCTTTAATCATCGTCTTCGGACCCCAGAGCGCGGCGGAAGACGTCAAGGCCGGGTCTGTCTGCGCTGCATTCAGGGCAGCCCAGATACGGGTCTTCGAGCTGGGTACGATGACGCGCACACCTGGCTTCTATGATTGCTGTGCGCCCCAAGCCCAGGAAGCGCGGCTTAATCGTCAGCGTGAGTTCCAGGTCGGGGCTGGCGTTGGCGTACAGGATGGCTGGAACCGAACAGCGGACACAATCAACGGGTTTCCACGACAGCGATTGGGGATTGCCACGCACCAATCGGCACTCCTGTACACTGCGTCCTCGGTGGAAATCTTCGTAGTAGTGGCGGCATTCTTTGCCTGCAGGTGTGCGCACTTTTAGTATCGAGACTCCCTGGCGGTTACTTTTTGCCCTCTGTCATGTTTTCTGTACTGTACTGCGTTCAAGCCATGCACGGGCAGCGGCCGGCAGAGCAGCAAGTGTGCCATATTCTACCGTGCAGTCAGGCAGCGCTTCCAGAAAGTGCGCCCCATAACTCTTGCTGATAACCCGGCGGTCAAAGATGGCGACGACACCGCGATCTGAGCTTGTGCGAATCAACCTGCCGAAACCCTGGCGGAAGCGCAGCACAGCCTCGGGCACAGCGTACTCTTCAAAAGAGTTGGCGTAGGTCTCCGACCGGGCCGCGAATATGGGATCGGACGGAACTGCAAACGGCAGGCGCACGATTACCAGCGCGCTGAGGGACTCGCCAGGGATGTCAACACCTTCCCAGAAACTACGGGTTCCCAAGAGAACCGCCTGCTGTGCGCTCTTGAAGCCCTCCAGCAGCGCCTGCCGGCTTGTGCCATCGCTCTGATCATATACGATGATATTGCCCAGCGCCAATCGCGGGGCAACTGCCTGAGCTGTTTGCCGGAGCTGGCTGTAGCTGGTGAACAGCGCCATTACGCGGCCATTTAAAGCGGCCGCCAATTCGACGATGCCGCGCTCGACAGCCTGTTGGTAACGCTGCCGCTCATTTGGCTCAGGCATGTCGTTGGGCACGTAAACAAGCGTTGATTCGCGATAATTGAACGGCGAACCCACCTCCAGAGTTTCGAAGTGATCAGCATGAAGGCGATCTGCAATGAATTCGAACGAGCCGCTTGTGCGGAGTGTTGCGCTGGTCATTACGATTGTATCAGCGGAAGGCCAGAGGTAGCGAGCCGTCAGCGGGCCAACATGCAAGGGCGCGCTGTTGATTGACAGTCCGTTCTGACGGTCTGGAGCCATGCTGGCCCAATAGATTGCATTATCATCTGGTTCACTAACGAAAGCCGTAACCTGGCTGTTGACCTGATCAAAATAGCGCGCGGCAGCGCCCAGACTGCTGACCAAATCTTCGAAGTCGTCAAGATCGTACTGTTCCAGACGCGAAAGGGCTTGGGTTAAATGGTGCAGCGCCTTGCCAATTACATCCAGAAACTCTTTCAGTATTGACCAGGTGTTTTGCACCTGTGTGAACGCACTGCGATCACGCAGCGCGGGCGTGATGCGGAGCTGGGTTACGTAATCAGAGGCTACATCGATGTCAGTGTCCAACACAAAAGCGCGCAGGGCTGAGAACAGCGCGGTGACATGATGCTGCATGGCCGAGGCAGCTACGCTGATGTTTTCGATAAAACCAGACAGCCGCCTTACATCCTTATCTGGTGCGCTGGCGCGGGCGCTGCGCAGCAGATCAGCTAACAGGCCTTTCTCTGGCCCGCCCAAGTCTGCCAGCCTGCGGTGGAGAGCTGCTTCGTCCAGCCGAAAACTCAAGCTGTTGGTCACGGCGTCTTCCAAATGATGTGCTTCATCAATGATGAGCCGGTGATACTCTGGCAGAACGCGGTTTTCTGCCGCTGCATCCGCTAGCAGCAGGGCGTGATTAACAACGATGATGTGGGCCATCTCGGCCCGCCGCCGCGCTTTGTAGAACGGGCAGGCTCCGCCCATTACAGTCCGGCAGCGGTCGAGTGTGCAACCCTCGTCTTCGGCGCTTAAACGCTGCCACATCGCGTTTTCAACTGGGCCACGCAGACTGATTTCACTCCGGTCGCCCGAAGTGGTCTGAGGGAGCCAAACTAGAATCTTCGCCAGCGTGCGCAGTTCGTCCACATTGGTAGGATGACGCCGGCGGAGAGCGGCGAGCCGGCGTGGACACAAATAGTTGCTGCGCCCTTTGAGCACCGCGTATTCGACTGGCAGCCCAAGCGCGGCGATTAGCGCGGGAATGTCCTTTGTAACAAGCTGATCCTGCAAGTTGATGGTATTGGTGGATATGACAACGCGTTCGCTGTTTTGCGCTGCCCACAGCATGGATGGCAGCAGGTATGCGATAGATTTGCCGGTGCCAGTGCCAGCTTCAATCATGAAATGCTGGTTCTCATTGAAAGCCTGAGCCACAGCCAGCGCTGCGCTAAGCTGTTGGTCACGGCGTTGAAACCCAGGAATGGCGTGCCCTAAAGGTTCTTGATTGCTGAGCAGGGTGGACAGCGCATCTGTGTTGATTGGCTCGAAGTGAGCGTTGGGGCGCAGTGGAGATGTCTCATCGGTGAGCGGCGTGAATACACCGTTTGTGCGAGCTGTCTGCTCAAAGGTGAAGATATGCTGTCTGCTGTGTTCAGCCAGCGCCGCCTCGAAAACGCGAGCGGTATCCCAGGGAAGTTCTCGTGCGGCCTCGGTGATTTCGACAACCGTATCAAATGGCAGCGCGAGGACTCTCTGCCACAAACGCCAATACAACTGCGCAGTAGCGTGGGCGTCGCTCAGAGCGCGATGCTCAACGTCGTAGACGATATCAAGGTCTGCCGTCAAGCTGTTGAGATTATACCTGGCTGCCGAAGGAAGCAGAATAGAAGCCAGGTCGTATGTATCAATGCGCAAATTGCGCTGTAAGATACCATGCCGCGCGAGGAATCCGGCATCGAAGCTCACGTTGTGGGCGAGGATCGGCGCGCTGCCAACGAAATCGCGGATGAGCGGAAGCACTGCGGAGATGTTCGGTTTGCCGATGACAGCGTCGGATGTGATGCCGGTCAGATGTGTAATCGCGGGTGGAATTGCAAATCCGGGGTCAACCAGCGTAGTGAACTCCTCAACAACTTCGCCCTCAAACATGCGCACCGCGCCAACCTCAATGATTGCATCGCGCGAGACATCCAGGCCAGTCGTTTCGAGATCGATTGAGACAATTTCACCACGCATCAGGTGGCTCCGTTCCGGGTTCTAGGAGAATTATTTGACGAGCATCAGGGATGCAGTATAGCACACGACACCTTGACAAAAACACCTCCACTCAGAGCTGAGTGGAGGTGTTCTGTTGTCCTTTCAGAAGCAGCTAGCTGCCCGGCTCCGGCGTGCTGTCTTCCTCTGCCGAGTTTTCGGGAGCGGGCACATTATCTGTTTCTGCTGAGGGTTCGGGCGTTGCTTCGGCTTGTGCGGCCGCTTCAGCTTCGGCAGCCAGCACGGCGCGCTGGATGCGATCGCGGGCAGCCGCAAGATCGCTGGGGCGCAGACCAACGAAACCTTGTGCCTCGATATTGCTGAAATTGTCGCTGCTGGTGAGGAAAAGGACAAACGCCTGCACTTCAGGCAGGAGCAAAGCCGATTGATTGACGATAAGCTGTGTAGGCAGTGTCAGCGGATATGTGCCATCGGAAATAGTGCTGAGGCTCGGTGCCACACAGCCATCGCCAGCATCCACTGCGACTAACTGAATGCCTGACTGGTTGTTAGTGAGAACACGTTGGTATTCTGGCCAGGATACGAGCGCCAGCGCGCCATCAACATTGGCTGTGGCAGCAGCGCGGTAGAGAGGGTCGTCGTTTTGCTGAGTATCAGGACGTGCAATGAGCGATGTGTCAGCCAGACTGAGCAGGAGCAAATCGGTAAGAGCGCTGCCTGGGCGCGGCGCAAACAAAGTAATGGCGGTGTCTGGAAACGCTGGGTCAATCTGGCTCCAGAGATTTGTATCAGTCGAGGCCTCGCTGCTCCAGACAGAGAGCAGCTGGTCGGTTGTCAAGCAGTCTAAGTAATCATCAGCGCCACGTGCAAGCAGGACTGCCGCCTGCCGCCCAAGCTGCACAGCTACCGGCTCGATGCCGTTGGCTGCGCAGTTGTCCAACTGCTCTGGCGAAGGCTCGTTGTTTGCCGCGAGGATGTTGATCTCGCCATTACAAAACTGTCTGAATCCCGCTGGCTCACCCAAGAACCGCGTGTTGGCGATAATGGCAGGGTTTAGGGTTTTGAACGAGTCGACAGAAGCCTGAATAAAGCCGCGCGCGCTGCTTGCTCCGCCAATCGAAATCTGGCCCGTTAGATTGGTTGGAATAGCAGCATCGCCAACGGCCCGTACAATGGTCTCGCCTCTTGCGGCTGCCACGAGGTTTTCCTGATTGGCATTGTAAGCGCTGTCAGTTGGCGGAAGGAACCCCCGGTCGGAGACGATCTGCGCCGCGTCACTGCTGCCGGCGAAACTTAACGCCTCTTTTAAGCTAGGCTTCTGCAAGCTGGCCAGATTAGCGTACACATAGAGTGTATCAGCCGCGGCGTACAAGCTGCCTTCGATTGACTCTGCGTCTGGCGGCCTGCAGCCGAAACCGCTGTCAACGTCCAGCACCTTAACACTTTCGTCCGCTGACTGTGCGCTTAGGGCGGGCACAACGCCCAGCGCTCCCGGTATGCTGGATACGGCTGCAACAATCTCGCTGCTCGCAGCTAGCGTCACAGCGTCAGCGCGAATACCGTCTCCTTCAACAATTCGATCAAGAACAGCATAAGTTGACGTACTGCTGTCTGGAATATAGACGCTCAGTGGCAGCTCTGACCCATTCTCAATAACCTGATCCCAGCTAGATACTGTCTCCTCAACGCTTGGGGCAAATGCGGTGCTGATTTGTTCCAAAGTGAGGCAGGTCGCTGGGGCTGTCTCGGCATTGGTAATGAATGCGATCGCATCGTGCCCGATGATCAGTTCCAGATAAGCGATATCTCCAGAGATGCAGGCGGCGTTTTCATCGACTGTGATTGGTCGGGTGGCTGTCGTTGCGTCAGCCTCTCCCGCACAGAACCGCGCGAACCCAGTGTTTGTTCCGGTGACAGTAAACTCAACCACTATGCCGGCTTCTGAAGCAGCGGCCTTGAACACTGGCCCAGCGATGCCGGAGCCAATAACTGTGATCGGGCCTGTGCCGCTCTGTGCGAGTGCGAAAGCGCTGCTGGCCGCCAGTACGGCCAGCACAGCGGCAGTTCCAATACCGCGGGTGAGCGAGTGCTTCATGGAAGCTCCTTGCGTGGTGTTGGGAAAATACATAAAAAAAGACTACACCGTCAGGAATTGTACAATTCTATGAATGATTGTCCAGCCGTACTTTCGCGGTCGGCATAAGCGGGTTAAGATGGTTATGAGATTAGCAGGTCTGTGCTATGCAACAAGAAACCAAGACGATATACGCTCAGGTCGGCGGTGATCCGGCCTTTCAACGTTTGGTGGATATCTTCTATTCGCTCATCGAAAACGACCCACTGCTGCGGCCGCTGTTTCCGGCCGATCTTGAACCGGGAAAGCGATGGCAGTTTCTGTTTCTGACACAGTTGTTCGGCGGACCGGCCCGTTATGCACAAGAGCGCGGACAGCCGCGCTTACGACTGCGCCACATGCCCTATGCGATTGATCGCCGGGTTCGCGATCGCTGGCTTGAGCATATGCTAACTGCGATTGACCGAGCGGGCATCGCGGAACCAGCTCGCAGCGAAATGCGCGGCTATTTTGAGCGCAGCTCACACTTTATGATAAATGTTGATACCAATCTGCTGGAGCAGCACTAAGGTATGCCACCGAGACCCAGCAAGGTCGTGACTAATACGCCGATGGCAGCGCGACTGACTGTGTGGACAAGACTTGGCCCACAGTGGGCGTTATCACTGCCAAGGGTAGGCCGGGTGCTCCTGGTAACTGTGTTCGGTATAGTGACAACACTTGCATTGATGCCAATAGTTGACAGTGTCTACCTAACTTATTTTATGGCGCTGGGTTTGCCCGTGCTGCCCGCGCTGATCTCTACTGGTTTCGGCATGGGCATGTATATCATGGGCTGGCGGCTGATTGTGGGTACTGTGGGCGAGCGCCCGATTCCGCAGCGCGCAACCGCGGTGTATTTCTGGATTGGGATACTTATGTGCTTGACGGTGTTGGCTCTTATAGCTTACGGGATAGCGTTGAGCCTGCAAGACGGATGACAGACATCGAGGAGGTTAACGGGTGACGATTGGGAAACTTTGGATTGCTGTAATCGCGTCGCTGCTGGCACTTACATCCTGCGCGCAGTCTGAAATAGCGCCACTGCCTACACTTGCGCCATCTGCGACACCAATTGTTGTGACAGCCCTGCCGACCGCAACGCCTATAGTGCGGCCAACACTGCCCCCTACTTGGACACCTGTGCTGGATACTTCACCGGCCAGCGATCTGCCAGCGGCGACCCCGACAGCGGAACGCATGCCAGCTGTCCAATTCGTTCCAGCGACACCACTAGCAGTGTGCGCGGCATTCGGAGAAGATCGTGAGCGTAACAGCCGAACCTTTGTGCCGGGCACAGAGCCGCAGGTGTTCTGGACAGCGGTGGATGGGGCGACCAGCTACTATATAGCCCTTATTGACGACACCGGTACGATCGTATTTGAGGGGTATACGGCTGACCCAACGATTGTTTTTCCGGCTGAGCTGTTTGCGCCGGGCAGGCTCTACGGTTGGGAGGTGTTCCCAATAGATGCTCTGGGACAGCAGATGTGTCTAGCACGCGGCGCAGAGCTGTTCCCGGAAGGGCTACCGGGGCGGCAATAACACAAAGCTGGACTGGGTTCTAATCGTTATTTAGCGTTCAGTATGTAGGTCTCGAACGCTTCTGCAGTCCAGGGCAGGGCAGGCTTGAAAAAGTGATGAAATATCGTCTGGGCATACACGCGGATCTCGTACTGGGCATCCTCGGCCATGCGGAGACGCAAAAAGTGCA
>DAOTWC010000003.1:0-16375 GCA_034435995.1 Anaerolineae bacterium
GGTACAACCGTCAGCGGCGGCACTCGGCACTCGGCTATCTCAGCCCTGCCGAATTTGAGCAGCTTCACTGCCCCTGACATTCTCACCGTCCGTCAAATCGGGGTAAGGTCACTTTTCACTCTTCCTATAGTTGAGCCTCCAAGAAAGTCCATTAGTTGAGCCTCCAAGAAAGTCCATCCTGCGCGCGTTAAAAGCACTCACCCAATTTGCTTGGGGAGACGCACACGCTGCGACGTCAGTCTTTCGTGTATGGGTCGAGCGCATCGCGCAGACCATCGCCAAGAAAATTGAAGCTGAGCGTGCACAGGGCGATCGCCAACCCCGGCGGAATCCACAACCACCAGCGCGTCCGCAGAATCGTGTGCGACTGGGCGGCGTTCAACATGCGTCCCCAGCTCGGTTGTGTCAGGTCTCCAAGGCCCAGGAAGCTGAGGTTGGCTTCAATGAGAATGGCCCCGGCGATGGCCAGCGTGGCCGCGACGAGAACCGAAGAGAGCGTGTTAGGCAGGATATGGCGAATGATAATCCGCTCGTTGGAGGCTCCCAGCGCCCGCGCTGCGATCACAAACTCCCAATTTTTCAAAGACAGCACCTGAGAGCGCACGACTCTGGCCGTGCCAGTCCACGTGATCAGGCTAATCACCAAAATGATGTTGCCCAACCCCTGTCCCAGCAGCGAGACCGCCGCAAGCACAATTACCAGCGTTGGGAAGGCGATGATCACATCAACCAGCCGCATCAGCAGGCCGTCCACCCAGCCGCCGGCATAGCCTGAGACCAGACCGACCAGTGTCCCGATAGCGACGGTGAGCAGGCCAGTGAGGACGCCTACGGCCAGCGACACGCGCGTGGCATAAACGAGGTTGCTCCACACGTCTAACCCCACCCGATCCGTGCCAAGCAGATGCACCTGGTTCGGCGGCCCATCGCGGTAATCACGGCTGCGCTGGTTGTAATTGAACGCGGTAAGCGGGTCTGCAAACACTGCCACAAACAGCATCAGCAGCAGTATGACCGCCCCCACCAGCGCAAGGCGGTGGCGCAAGAAGCGGCGCAGCGTGCGGTTGGTGAGCCGTCTTGGGAGCATGTCCGTTTTGGCTGGCAGCGAAGCCACCGGCTGCGGATGCGAGCGCAGGCTAGTCATAGCGCACTCGTGGGTCGAAGACCGCGTACAGGATGTCGGCGGCGAAATTAGCGGCCAACAGCAGCACGGCAAAAATCAGCGTTATTCCCATGATCATCGGGTAATCCTTGTCTGTCGCTGCCCGCACGCTCAGCAGTCCCATGCCAGGAAAATTGAAGATCGTCTCAACAATCACTGAGCCGCCGAACAAACCCGGCAGGCGCAGCGCGATAATGGTGATGATCGGTAGCATAGCGTTGGGCACCATGTGCCGCCACAGCACGCGCCGTTCGCGCAGGCCTTTTGCCCGGGCTGTTGAGCGGTAAGTCTGGTTTAACACCTCCAGCACACTGGAGCGGGTGAAGCGGGCGAGCGAGGCAGCGTTAGCTGCGCTTAGGGTGATCACCGGCAGAACCATATGGCGAACGCTGTCCCCAAAACGATCCCAGACTGAGGCATCCGCAGGCAGGGTAAGCGTTTGCATGCCCGACGTTGGGAAAAATTCTAGCTGAAGCGAAAACACAGCGACCAGCACCAGCGCCAGAAAGAATCCCGGCACGCTCAACCCCAGCAGAGAGAGAAACGTAAACGCATAATCCAGCAGCGAGTACTGCCGCACGGCGGACAGCACGCCAACGCCGATGCCGACAAGGCTGCTCAACACCAGCGCCGCCAGCGTCAAACGAACTGTAACGCTGAAACTTGTGGCGATCTCGCCGGCGACACTGCGCTGGGTTACCAGCGAGCGCCCGAAATTGCCCTGCAAGATGTTTTCCAACCAGCGGGCGTACTGCACCGGCAGCGGCTGATCGAGTCCGAGGTTTGCTCGCGCCTGTTCCAGTTGAGCGTCGTCCAACCCGTCGAGGCTGGCGTAGGCAAGTAGCGGATCACCGGGCGCAGCGCTGATGAGGAGGAAAGTGCCAACAGTGATCCCGAGCAGCACCGGGATGGCGATGAGGAGTCGGCGCAGCAGATAGATGAGCATGGATCACCTTGGGGAGCGGGCCGCGCGGCCCACTCCCCCACCATTAGTGCACGGCTGCGAACAGTTACAGCTACTGAATCGTCCAGTCAGTCAGGTTCCAGGTGATGTAGTTGCCGGCTGAACCGGTGAACCCCTGAATGCGGTCGCGCGCGGCCCATACGTTGTTCTGCGTCATCAGGAACAGGCTGGGCAGCTCGGTGTTGAGGATGCGCGAGGCCTGGTTGTAAATCTCCGCGCGTTTTGCCAGATCGGTGGTGGCCGCACCAGCATCCATCAGCGCGTCCCATTCAACGTTGCTGTAGCCGAGCGCGTTCGCCCAGCCAGCACAGGTGCGGTAGAAGCGGGCGCTCTCGCTGGGGTCACGCCCGAGTGAGCCGCCTGCGTTGCGCGCCAGGTCCCACTCTTCGCCGAAAATCGTAGGCAGGAAATTGGCCGAGGTAGTCAAACGAATCTCAACCGGAATGCCGATCGCGCCCAGGTAGTCCTGCAGCAGGATGCCGAGGCGGAAACCTTCTTCGCCAGGCTGCGAGACGTAAATCAACTGCCGAAACTCCTGACCATCAGCGTTGACCAGCCGATTGCCAGCCGCGTTGAGCGTCCAGCCAGCTTCGGCCAGCAGTTCCAGCGCTCGCTCTGGGTTATAGTCATACGGCTCTAAACCGCTGTTATCGAGCCAGTCGGGGCCGAAGATCGAGCTAAAAATCCGCGTGCCTTGTCCGTCGGCGATCACGTCAATGATCTCATCGCGGTCGATTGCGAACGAGAGCGCTTGGCGCACGCGCACATCATCCAGCGGAGGGCGGCCGGTGTAGGCTTCCGCTACTGCTTGGGCCGTGCAGCCTTCGGTGACGCGCGGTTCGCTCATGTTGAAGTGCACCACATAGTAGCCCAGCCCACTGCGCGAGACCACGTTGACGCCCTCCATCGCCTCAAAGCGGCTGACTTCCGCAGCGGGGATCGCTGTCACGTCAATTTCGCCGGCTTCCATAGCTGCCAGCTGAGCCTCAAGCTCGGCAAAAACGCGGATGATCACATTGGGGATTGACGCCGGTTTGCCCCAGTAATCTTCGCGAGCAGCCAGCCGCCAGAAACTATCGCGCACATATTCCGTCAGAAGATAGGGGCCGCTGGTGACGTTGGGGAACTCGAAATAAGGGTGATCGGCGATCACCGCTGGGTCAACCTCGCCCAGAATGTGCTGCGGCAGAATGCCAAGCGTCGCGTTGCCCAAGAAGAGGAAGTTGGGTGAATTCAGCGTAAAAGCCACAGTGCGCTCATCGAGCACCTGAATGCCAGTGATCTCGTCGGCCTCGCCCTTGCTGTAGGCCTCGACGCCGGCCACCAGCGTAATATCGCCGCGCCCAGCGGGGGGCTGTGGCAGAGCGAGCAGGGCAGGGTGCGATTTCAACTCCCACGTGAATTTAACATCGGCAGCGGTGATCGGCTCGCCGTCGCTCCAAGAAGCGTTCTCGGGCAGCGTGAAGGTATAAGTCAGGCCGTCGTCGCTGATGGTCACATCTTCGGCCAGCGCCAGGACTGGCTTCATCTGGTCGTCAAACCAGGTCAGGCCGGGCAGGATGAGGGGAAACACGTAGAAATCGGCGGTGCTGGTGGCCCACAGCGGGTTGTTGCGGAACGCAGTTGTGGTGGGCGCGCCGATGATGACGGTTTCATCCTGCGCGCTTGCCGTGACAGCTAAACTCAGAACGGCCAGGACGATTGCGATGAGAGACATGAGACGTCGGTAGTGTTTTTGACACATTGCGCCAAGGCTCCTGTTAGCTTGATTAGTGGGAGAAGTGTGTTGATGCTAACAGAGACCTTAGCGAACGGATTTTAAGAAAGGTTGATCGGCGCTTTAACCTACCTAGAGGTTACACAATTGAATGTTTCATCCGGCGTTGTTGAACGAATGCTTCAGCGATAAGCTGGAAGCATGACTAAGAAAAGACGACACACGAAAGCGAAACCCACGAAGCGAACGAGCAAGCCCAAGCGGAAAGCGACCTACCGAGTGCGCAACTGGAGGGCGTACAACAGCCATCTGGTGCAGCGGGACTCGATCACGCTGTAGATTAGCGAGGATGTGCTGGATAACTGGCATCCACAACCGGAAAGGGTCGCGTCAACGCGGGGGGCAGGTGCTCTACTCGGATCAAGCGATTGCATGCCTGTTGATGCTGCGAGCGGTGTTCCAGCTGCCCTATCGTCAAACGGAAGGGCTGGGTCAGTCGCTGATGGATTTGTTGGAGGCGGGCGTGACCGTACCCGATTACACGACGGTGTGTAAGCGCAGCGCCGAACTGGCGGTGAGCTTGCCGACGAGCCATCCCGACGAGGCGAAGCATATCGTGGTAGACAGCACCGGCCTGAAGGTCTATGGTGAAGGCGAATGGAAAGTGCGCCAGCACGGCTGCAGCAAGCGCCGAACCTGGCGCAAACTGCACCTGAGTGTAGACGAAGCGACGCAGCAAATCCAGGCGGCGGAACTGACCGAGGCAGGCGTGGATGACGCCGAAGCCGGACGCCAGCTGCTGGATGACACGCCGGGACCGATTGTGCAGGTGAGTGGCGATGGCACCTATGACAAGGGAAGTTCTACGACGCCTGCGCTGCACGGCGGGTGGAGCGCATGCAGTACCGCCCCAACGCAACGCGCGCATCTGGCAGCATGGCAACGCGTCCCAGCCGCCCTTGCCGCGCGACCAAAATCTGCGGCGCATGCGGCGCGTCGGGCGGAAGCGCTGGAAGCAGGAAGCGGGCTATCATCGCCGTTCGCTGGCCGAGACTGCCGTGTTTCGTTTCAAGATCATCTTTGGCAATCGCTTGAGCGCGCGTACTATGCCCCGGCAGATCACTGAGGCGCGCATCAAGTGCGCTGCTCTCAATCGCATGACCCAGTTGGGTATGCCCGATAGCTATCGTGTGGCTTAACTTGAGCATCGTTTAGAACCAGTACGCCTTTTGACCATATTCATTCAACAAAGCCCCATCACCCCAAGAAACCCTCTCTCTATTTGGACGATTTTCCCCGTTTGGAGGCCGTTTCTTATCCATAACTGACGTTTTTAGAATCGCGTTCTCCATCGTCAGTTGTCCCACCATCCGCTCCAGTTCGACGATCCGCTGCTCGCTGTCGCTGCTACTTGCTTCGCTCTTGCGGCGTTTGTCAGCAAACAAGCCCGGTGCGTCTTCCAGAAATTGGTCGCGCCACTTGTAGTACAACGACTCTTTGATGTCTCGCTCGCGGCAAAGCTCGGCGACCGTTTTCTCGCCGCGCAAGCCTTCCATGACGGTTTCAAACTTGAACTACGGGCTGTAGTTGCGTCTCTTCTGGCTCATCCTGATTTCCTTTCACAGTCCGATGATACTCTCTCATTCCTGTGTCCGGAAATCCGCCCGCATTACAATTCCGTAAGGGCAAAAACCAGATGTTGAGTGGACGATGCTTACCTGGTTCGATAGTTACAAGTAGAAAATGCTCTGCTTTATAGAACTTGTTTGCTTCAAGTTCTACCGGACACTTTAGGTGGATACTTTTCTGCCCTTTGCTAAGTGCTTCATGCTTTAGCTCATGTAACAGCACTCTTCCAACTGCTCTTAAACGGTATGCACTATCCACAACAATGGAATAGAGTGTTGTCTGTCCGTCTTTACGATGGCGATAGTGGACAACGCCGACGATTTCACCGTTTTCTGTGGCGGCAACAAGCAATTCATTCCGCTTCAGTGAATTCACCAGAGCTGATCTAGTGACAAATCCAAGTTCAGTTTTGTGTCGATCAAACAGCCGTTTTATCGCATCGATCTGCTCCGCAGTAGCTTGCCGAATTTCGATATCACTTCCAGAGATCGTAATCTTCGTCAACTGTACTCGCCTTGGTTCCGCCCCCATGCAGGCTCTGTCGAGGACGTATCTGGAGCATGGAAACAGATTCCCGTTCGTCATCGACCAGCACAGCCTGTCCTGTTCTTTTCAGTTCGCCAATTATGGCGCGAAGTTCCCCACCCATATAGTCTTGACTGAGTCGGTTGAGTGCCATTACGTCATCCCGTGAGGTTAGTTTGTGGCTGAGGATGATGTCGCATTGCGAGAGAACTTCTGCGTCGATAGCTGATGGCTGTTGTGTTGCGACGATCAGGGACAAGCCTGGTTGGCGTCCCTCTTTTGCCCAGCGAATGAGCTGAGTCTTTGCCAAGGAGCGGGTCGAGTCTGGAATGAATTGGTGTGCTTCGTCCAATGCCAACCACACACGAGGAAGTTTGCCTGCTAGCCCGAACTCCTCCCGAAGTCGCGCATCCGATCTCGCTCGGAATAGATTACGAGCAATCACTGATACGATCAGATTTCGGCGACCATAGGCGCCACTTTCTAATCGGCTGACATCTACTACGTTGACGACCCCGGGCATGAATATATTATCCATTGGTAGATACCCATGCTCACTGAACAGATGCCAGTTTTCAGCAGCTTCCAAGCGATTGAGCAGCGCTTCTTTTGATGCGTCTTTGGCGCGTTTGTCGTTCTGAACAGTTTTAATCAATGCGCCTACTGTAAAGAAGTTTCGGTTTTCGCCGAGATTTTGCACTGCCCGGAACAGCGCAATTCCCATCGGTTCATTGATGTTGGCATCGAACAGGTCGCACCAACCATCAGGGCTGAGATCAGATGCGTTGAGGCGAAGCGGGACTACTTCAACCCCTCTCCGCTGTAGCTCGATGAGAATATCAGGATCATAAAGCTCTTCGGGGATGCCAGGCACCAGCAGGCGCACGTTGAAACCTTGTGCAGTCAAACCCCATTGGTACAGTTCGCTGCTCTGCTTATCATTGCGCAGCACCATCGTGTGGTAAATGCCCATCGGATCAACAATTATCGGAATTACATCTTGAGCGCCTACGCTGATGAGTTCCTCGATGACTACTCCCAGCGTATAAGATTTGCCACTGCCGCGTTTTCCACAAACCAGAACAGCGCGCGATCCAGTCGCATCCAGGTAGATATCTTTCTGCGTGGCGATGTCCCGCCCAAGCATGAGTTCCAAGGTTATCTGACCTCGAGTTTCGCAAAAGGAACTATCGACTCTTGATAAGACAAGCCGCCGTGCACACCACTGTCATCTGCTTTAATGCAAGTTCCCAAATACGGGTATGTAAACAAATAGTAGACTTGACCGCTCCGCTCGTACCTAACCGCATAATCGTAACCAAGCTCATTCGGGAGAGTGGTCGAGTAGCGAGTTTTACTCCCTTTTACATCGAGAGTTTTCCAATTGTGTTCTGTTTTCCATAGAATGCCGTGATCTGCAACCAAATATAGGCAAACGCTACGCTTTTGCTCGCTCAAAACCTGCATCACACGTTCTATATCCTGCCGAATTGCCAAAATAGCGCCATCGATTTCTGCAGGCGACACTTCACGTTTACTGTGCGCTAGTCCGTCCAAGCCTTCGCGCATAATCTGAATATATGTTGGCCGCTTAAATCTGAAGGAGCGAAGTTTTGCCAGAATCGCCTCGAAGTTTGCAACCTGATGAGTAGGGATTTGCCGAAATAAGTAGTCTGATATCACATTGCTGTCTGGTGCCCAGTATGTGTAGCCGAGGGCATTCCGATAACCAATATCGTGTAATCGTGAGAATATCCCCGGTGATCCGACAATCGACGGAAAGCCGACAGTAGGCTGCACGGTTCTTTGATCATCTGCCAGGCGATAGGTGATGCTGGGACCATCCACAAAACAAGGGATCGCTGTATCGATCCATTCTAAGACATCACCGTAGCTCAGCCCATCAATGAGCATCAACACTGTTATATCATATCGATGCTCGATCACATCCTTGATGAGGGCATTTGCTACTTCCTGCGTTGTAAGCAATTGGTCGCGAGCATAGTCCAGGTGGTAGTGCATATTACAGTTGATTGCATTTATCGGTGGATGCTTCTTGAAAGAAACCTTGGGAAAACGCACTGCAAGACAAGGATCGGGTTGCAGAATGAGAGTCGGTGATTGCGATGTAGCCAGCAGATCATCAAGTTCAGACAGGATGTTGTCCCCGCATTTCACGATGCGGACGGAACCGGACAACGCTAGTGGCAGCAGAGGATGCACCTCACCAATCACAGGTGTGCGTGTTAGCACGTGCTCGAGTTGATGATGGTCATCCTCCTGTGCAACCATCGTTTAACCTCTCACCTTGCCTACGTTCAAGCGGATGCGGCGTTTGTCGTACAGCCCCTGCACCAGCCGCCAGAAGTCATCAGTGGACATATCAGCATTCTTTCGCCATTCCACCAGATCGATGAAGCCATCCGATTTGTCATTGTGAATGGGCAGGCGCTTGAGGAGCAGCTCCTCTTCAGGGGACAAACGCACGGACTGGAACTGTTGATCGATCCGTTCGAACTGTGCAGATAGCTCGCTCAGCGCTTCCCGAGTGGCGTTGATCTCATTAATCAGTTCAGAAAATCGCCCACTATTCTGAGCGGCAAAATCTCGCAATACGCTATCATCTTCAGCGTACCCTGCCAACTCCCAACCACGCGTTTGGATTTGCTCCGCAGTTGTCACTAATTCTTTCGCCGCGGCATCAATTTGATCGCGTTCGTCTTCTGGAAGCTCTTTAAAAGACTGCGAAAACAGGAGCGTTTGGATGCTTTGACTTTCCGCCTGCGCTTTTCGTGCGATCTGTTCACACAGTTCACGCGTGAGCCTGCGGACGCGGTCGTAAAGGAGACGATACGACTCATCTGGGTTGATGATGTTGTACTGAAACGGACTGCCAATGGCCTCGCGCGGATACAACCCGCGTCTTGTTAACGCTTGATAGTAGCGATTTTGAAGACTCACAAATTCGTCTTCGGCGGCGCGCCGAATAGCTGCGATCTCATCGCGCAGGGCGCGAAGTGGCGGGCCGTAGATAACGTGATTGGGGAGTGAGTCCAGTTTATTGCTATTGCTGCTGATTTCTCCGCGAATTCTGCGAGACAGGTCAGCAAAGCCTTCACTCTGTGCAGCGGCGCGATATCCCATCTGCTGGAGTTGATCCGATACGTCTGAGCCGACTTCGACAAGGCGCTGCCAATCCTGGAAATGCTTGTAGTACTCTTCAAATTGATTGATATGTTGATTAGCTTTCCCGATCTGACTATCAAGTTCGTCAACACGACTTGCAGCACGCGCCAGCACTACATACTGTACTGGTTCGTGTTCAATCATGCGGTACAGCTCGTCGACCTGTGCCATAACCTGGTCAACCTCACCTTTGACCGTGTTGGCATAGGTCAGCAGATGATTTCTGAGGACATTCACCTGTTCGGTGTATTCAACGCTTCCGTTAACGCGCTGCGCCAGTATTTCAAGCTGACGGGGGTTGAGCGGACGAATTCCTCGTTTGAGCGCGTTCGTTCGGCGGCGCAGCTCTTCCAGCTTTTCGTTAGCAAAACCTGTCAGTTCTGTGTGGCGTGTCTTGACAGCTTTTCCTAGTGTGTAGACGCGCTGCGGATCGGGTGTGCCAGACAGACGCTCTTTCTCAAGCGTCTGCTGATACTTCTCACACTCCTGGCTCAAGATGGCCAGATACCCAGTATTGCCGAACCCGCTGATCAGTGTTTCGAGATCGCTTTGAAACCCTGCCAGCTCGAGAGCAACGGCATCCAGGTTTACCGTCTGCGAAGGTCTTTCACGGATAATGTGCCGCTGCCAATACTCGATGATCTCGCGCTTGGTGAGAATGTCGACCAAGGTGGTCGTTTCTTCGTCAAGGTAGCCCAGGTCGCGCGCACGCTGAAGAATCGTGCCTAATTCCAAAGATCGAATTTCAACTTTTGACTCCCCAACAGAGACCCGCTCCACCCTCCCAGATTCGCGCAGCCAGGAGAGTATATTCTCTTCGAGTGTGTGTAAGCGGAAGCGAACAGCGCCTTCACTGTTTTTGCCTGTCCACTCCTTGCTCACGGTGATGAATTGTGGGAAGCTGCGGCGGAAGCTGTCCAGGCCGGTGGTAGTGCGGTTGAGCAGCGTAGCAATCTGCTCCTTTGTGCCTTCGACTTCAACATCACCGCGCTTTTGATAAATGTTGTTGAGACGTTCAAGCGCGCCGACATACTCGCGCTTAAGGGCAGATTGCCATTGAGCGGATCCCATAATCGTCTTGTAGGACGGATAGCGCGCCTCAAGGATTTTCTCGATCGCGACTTCCGTAATTCGCTCTTGAGAAACACCGCCGAGCTGAGCGCCAACCTGAGCGTTGAACAGGTCTTTGCGGATGGTATCCAGGATTTCGGGCTGGATCGCTCCTCGCACGATCTGATCGTCGATCTCCGGAATCAGCTTTGCCGCGCGCTTCTCATCCATCAGCGCGTAGATGTTTATCAGCACCAGTGGGGAAAGATCATACGGAGACCAGACATCCTGAAGCTGCTGACGGATGTTGAGCGGGATGCCCTCCGGACGGACATACAACAAGTTAAGCGGAATAATCGCGGTGTGATGATCGTAATCGATGTGCGCCTCATAAGCGGTTGAGCGCCGCTGTTCTGGGTCAGATCGGAGACCACTGCACATAGTGAGGTAGTATTCGATCGCTAGATCACCATTGATGGTTGCGTCTTTGCGTTCCTCTTCTTCCCAGAAGATGCGAACATGAACACGACGTGACGGGAAGCGGGCTGCCAGAGATGAGAAAGCACCTCTGAAGATGATCGAGTGGTTGGAGGTCATGGTTGATGGTTGCTCATCAACCACATCCCAGCCCTTAAAGATGCTCGTCTTGAGCAGGTGCACGAAGACCTTGATCGCCCTTTCCTGCGTGATGGCGTGCTGTTCACCATAAGCGCGCCGAAATTCACGGATAGTTGACGCAAACCAGTCGGTCTTTTGAATGCCGATGTGCAACCCGAACAAAGTCACGCCGCGCAGCGCATCATCACCGACGCTGATCACCAGCTCACCCAAAGCTTTCATGCGCAGTTCTTCCAGGATTTCTACCATGCCAGGATATTGACGCTGTACGTCAATTGACACCCCATTGGTGGGATAAGAGGCGGCCAGTTTGATCGCTGGTTCGTAGCGTTCGGGATCATTTCGGACAATTTGGTGTTGAAGCGCACGTCGAGTGATGTTTGGAATCTGATCATTTCCTGCAAATGGGATTGCACCGCCAATGAAATCGTCGATCAGATCAATTGGGCTGTAAGGTGCGGCTTGATACTGCGATTTGTAACGCTCTACCATGCGGCGAAAAACGTTGATCACCGTGCGCGGCCCGTTGGAGAGTTCCTGTCTGGCAGCGATTTCGCCCAATGCACGCAGCGTATAGGGCGAAACGACCGCATCAGCTACATCGCGGAAATCGAATTCTTTAGCCAGCAAACGCCAGAGGTTTTCAGCGAATCTGTCATCGTAGATCGTCGTCAGATCGAGGCTGAAATTGCGCATCCGGTGCAGCAGGTCATCGCGCATTTCGCGAATAACACCGACTTCCTTCAATGGGATGACGAGCACCAGTCCGAATTTCAGATAGCCAACTCGTGTCGCCAAGCCATCAACGAGGGTAAACAGCGGGGTGATCGGCTCGGACTCGCGTTTCATGCGCGGTTCAATATAAAGTTGGATTTCGTCGCACAGCACCAGCAAGCCGTCGTATCCGGCGCGCATGGCAATATCCGTCGCGCGCTCGAAAAAGGCGATGTATTCACTGGCTTGCAGCTCAAGAATGAAGCGTCCCTGCTCCATCCAACTGCGCAACACAGCCGGGCTGACGTTCTTCGTCTCGGCTTCCCGCTCGATGCTGCGGCCGCTCACCTGATTGTGAAGGGCGTCGAGTTCGGAGACGAGATGCGGGGCACGCACGGAGATGCGGTAACGCATCCAGCCGTAGATCGCCGTGAGCAGGTCCGTCAACTGAAGCAACTTGAAGGGCGGAACGACCAGCAGATTCGCCGCCTCCGCGCGTTGCCACAGGTAGAGCGCGGTGCTGGTCTTGCCGTAGCCGTACTCGGCAGTGATGTAACCACCGGGCGCACGCGCATCCTTGACCGCCTTGATCAACTTGCGCTCGAAATCTTCGACGCTCAGCCCGCCTTCCTGGCCCTCAGCGGCGCGGTTGATGGGGACATACGTGTTGACGTGGCGCTTGTAGATTTGCTCCACACGTTCAGCGTCGCGGAGCAGGTCACCGGCAGTAAAAGTTGCGACGACTTCGTCTTTGCTGAGGATGGAATCCAAACCTGCAATGCTCATGCCGTATCCTTAATGCCGTATCCTTATACATAACATTGGAGAAGCTGCCAGAGATTGGGCGATGGCGGCGGCGTGCTCACCTCATAGAAACCGAGCCGACCCAATGTGCGCGCAATGTGCTTGAGGTCATCAGGCGTTGGCAGCTCAAGCTGAAACTGCCGCATGCGCAACGCTGTCGGTTTGTGGGTGATAAACAGCACGCTTTCCGCACCGATCAAGGCGGCGTCGGCAAGCAAACTCCGCACCTCATCTTCATAGGTCGGCGCGTTATCGAGGATGAGAATTGGCAGCGATCGTCCGTCGAACTCGCGCAAACGGGTGGCGACAGGCACGTGAACGGCGTCGAGCGCACGCACCAGGCCCCATGCCACGTAGGTTTTGCCCACGCCAGGAGCGCCGTACAGATTGAGGCGCTGGTTGGGAAACTGCAAACGCTCCACCAGCTCATTGTAGACAGCGCGCTGCGTTGGCGTGAAATACTCCTGCGGCGCGCGCCGCTTCATTTCGTTGACCAGACGCAGCCACTCGCTCACCGAATCACATCCTCAATTGTGGGGATTTTGTGCAGACGCACGAATCGCCCGTAAGCGCCTGCCCGTGTTCCTGGTGAGAGCAGCGCGGGGAAAGTGGGGATCGCCCAGTCAAGAACGCGATCTAGGGCTTCTGGCGAGAGCAAACAGGCTTTGCACAGCGCTTCGCGCTTTTCAGGCGTGAGCAGAATATCCACGCCGGTCACTGTTGTCTCGTCGCGCAGCACCCACGCCAGCGCCAGGGCAATGAGTTCTGGCGGGCAGAAATTGCGGCGGCGAAAAGCGCGGTCTTTGGCATCCGGGTTGTCAGGGTGCAATACCGGCGGCTGCAGCGCGAGCAGCCACTTGTGCGAGCCGGTGAGGCTTTTGCGGCTGAACGAGATTTCATCGAATTCGCCCACGTTCATGGCCGCAAAGGCTTCCCGCGCTTGGCTGATGGTTTCCTCGACCTGCCGATCGAGATACGCGCTGGTCAACTGGACTTCCCCCGCCGCCCAGTAGCGGTCGCAGCAGCTGCGGTAGCCCCACGATTGCAAGAAGGTGAGCGGGCGGCGCGCGTCCCAGCCGGAATACATCAAGAAGTGGAGCAAATCTCCCCGTGCCTCTTCACGGACACGGGCGAGGGCGTGTCCATCACACGATAGCTGGATCGAGCTGTCGGTCTTTTCAAGTATACGCATGCTTAATGCTGTGGATGAAAGCTCAATCCGTGATCCAATATTGTTTTCCTCAAGCAGTTCAAGTAGCTCTTTTTGTGTTGGAAAAGTCAGATCGGGATCTCCGGCAAGTAACTTAATCGCTCTTAACACATTGTCTGGATGTGCATCTGGTTGAACGTGGATATTGAGTTTTATGCCAGCCATCTCTCGAATTCTCTACGATATTTAGGAGACCCCGCTTTATAGATTGCTTGGATATGTGCTTCATTTCCGTCATTGACCATAGTAACGGTTTCCGCCATAACGATAAGGTTATGTGCGGCGCGGTGCATCTTGGAGACGTTGAGATTGGCCGGGTCTTCACACAATTCACAATGATGCCCCGTTAGTTTTTTCCACTCGTTGAATTGCTCGAAAGTAATGCCTTTTTGGAGTTCGGAGACACTTATCCCATAGGAAATGTTATACGCACGCATAAATGGTAAGAAAACTTGGCCGAATCCCGCTGCCTTTAACCAAGTTGCAGAGTCGAATGAGTCTGCCTTGATTCCCTTTATCATTGCTACTAGAGATGGTGTACCCAGCCCAAACAAATGAACTTGCATTCCATTTTCGTGGGCAACATCAATAACGTAGCGTGCGATTTCTACTGCGCTTTTGGTCGCTACGTTGATTTCGCTGTTCTGCCCCTGCGTGCCGAAGCTGCCGAATCCAATCAGTTTAACACCTAAGCGGATGTACGCACGCAAGCATGCATCCACCTGTTTATAGGTGTGACCTTGTACTACAGGCATGGCACGAGGTTTCAAATCATCGGGCATTTCTTCAAAGAAAAGCTTGCTGAACCGGATCGTGTCTTTAACTTTCAGATCAACTATTTCAGGTGTATCTTGGCTTGTTGGCACGTGATCCGGGAGCGTGTAGACAGACGCCCAACGATTCTTCCGATAAGTTGTTAGGAGCGGCATGTAGAGTTCTTCGTAGCGCAGTCTGCCACGCTGTACGTAGTAGCCGCCGCTGTCGAACATGACAAAGCGTCCTTGTTCTGCCATTTGTTGAACGAGTTCGACCGAACCGCGCTCAACAAACAACGGCGTAATCAGAACGTTTTGCAATGGATCAACGCTCACTTGAGCGATTTCAACATGCTTCTGAAGCCTGCGAATGTCACTTGGACACACAGTTATTGAAGCTGCAAAACGTAGTTTGTGTCCCAAACTTTATATTCCAAGTACTTGCGCCTGATAAATGATGAGCCTAGCAATTAGAGCAGCCCAATGCAGTTCAGTGTTATTCAAGAATGTTTCAGTTGAAACCACAAAACACGGGTGAATGTTCCTGCCCATTGAGCGAACAGTGAAACCGTCAACCTTGACCTTCTCTTTCTGGTTTAGAGCCTATCCATAAACCCAAGAAAGGGTTGAAAAAAGCGATGTATCACGCTGAGATTGAAGTGGCCAAACAGCAATCAAGGCGGATACATCGTGAGCGACAATCGTACACCAAAACCGGAGCATGTGGACTACTTTCGGGTGCCGCGTCCCCTGTGGCGACGCCTGCGCCGACTGCTGCCGAAAGAAAAGGCGAAACCGCATGGCGGACGACCCCGAGCCGATGAGCGCGCGGTGTTGAATGGTATCTGGTATGTGCTGTGGACCGGATGCCAGTGGAAAGCGGTGCATCGGGACTGGTTCGGGGTGTGCAGCAGCACCTTGCACCAACGTTTTCAGGAGTGGCAGCGCAGCGGCATCTTTTTGAAGCTCATGATGCTGCTGGTTCGCTTCTATGCGCGCCGACAGGGGATTGGCTGGCTGTGGCAGGCCATTGACAGCAAGAGTTGTCCCGCCCCGTTGGGCGGCACGCAGACCGGCAAAAGTCCGGTTGACCGCAGCAAACGGGGCAGCAAAATCCACCTGCTGGTGGATGAGCGTGGCGCGCCGCTGGCGGTGTGCGTAACCGGAGCTAATATCCACGACAAATGGCTGGCCGATGACCTGATTATTTCGATTGTCATCCCACGCCCGGATCCTGAAGGAGTGGAGCAGCATGTGTGCATGGACAAAGGCTATGATTATCCCGATGTGCACCAATTTGTCGAATTGGCACGCTACATCGTGCATATCAAGCATCGGCGGCGGCGCGGTGAACCCAAACTGGAAGAGTGCCCTGTACCCGGCGAGACCCAATTCCCTGCCCGTCGCTGGGTGGTGGAACGCACCCTCTCCTGGTTGGCAAAACGCCGTAGTTTGCGTACCCGCTGGTGCAAGCAAGCCGACAACTGGCTTGGTTTTATTCAACTCGCTTGTTCCCACATTCTCTTCGATATAGCAGTTTATGGATAGACTCTTAATGCAAAGCCACCGACATGCATGACCACGAACAAATGTACATTCTGGATTGCATCAGCGAACTCTTCCCCAAAGACTTGCCTTCGCACGGCTTCCGGCAATATATTCTCCACCTGGTCGATGTATATCGTCCGGTAATGTCGGTTGATTTCAGACAGGTTTGCGCTCCATCCATTCCACCATACTGGTGTACTATCGATCTCGCCCACATATTGCGGATTGCCCCAACGATGCGGTTTGATCAGCATATTGGGGTCGAACCCTGAAGGAAAGACAATTCTCAGTGCATGGTATAGTGACAACCTCATCTTTTCCTGCACGTGAGTCGTGCTCGTCATGAGAATTCACTCACCTTGATTGCTATTTGAGTGCATTATGAAAAGCCAGTGCAAGCAGGGAAGCGAGGACTTTAAAGGCGAAACCATCATTGGTGCTGGCGTGGAGGCGCTGGAGACCCATTTTCTCCAACTGACTGTTGACCGTTTCG
>DAOTWC010000004.1:0-2012 GCA_034435995.1 Anaerolineae bacterium
GGCACCTCTAAACCCTGGTATAATCTCATATATGAGATATAATTATCATATATGATAAAACCATTGATGGCATCGGATTACTCTTCTGCAAAACTCACCGTAGTCCCAGCTCTGGAAAAGGCGCTTGATATCCTCGAATACATCGCCGAGCGCGGAACTGCCGTAACCATCAAAGAGATCACCACCAACCTAGGCATACCCCTTGCCAGTAGCTATCGCACTGTGAATTATTTATGCAGCCGTGGCTATCTTAAGACCCAAGGCGATGGTGAGTTTTACCTTGGCCCGCAGCTTCTTTATCTCTCGCATAGGGTTGAACAGCAATTCGATCTCATTAATCAGGCCAAACCCATCATGAATGCGCTGGCCATGGAAAGCGGCCAGACGGCACAACTTGGTGTTCTGCAGGATTTCGGTGTGGTTTATGTCGAACAGGCCCTGCCGAGCAAGCCGGTGAATATCGTGGCAGCCTTGCGCACCGTGATTCCGGTGAACCTGAGTGCATCAGGCAAGGTACTGGTGGCACATCTCCCGCAGCAAGAGCAAGACTACTTCCTGAAAAACGCCAAACTCGTTCAGCAAACCCCCAACAGTATTGTTGATTTGGACACTTTTCGCCGCGAACTGGCGCAGGTGCGCGAGCAGGGCTACGCGCTAGATCATGAAGAATATGCGCGAGGCATTGGGTGTGCGGCCGCACCTATCTGGGATTATCGCGGCCGGGTCATAGCGGCCATTGGCATCACAGGCCGCATAGATGATTACACAGATGTGTCCAATCTTAGGCGCGTGATTGAACTGGTATTGAGCGCCGCGCGGGCTATCTCGCACAAAACAGGCTCAAAACACCATGATGACAGAATAGCAGAAAACACTTAAAACGCCGGCTTACAGGGCTGCTCCAGGCGGACATTCTGCGCCCGCCTGACAGTAACAAGGCGGGCTGCGCCAGGGCGGGCCGCCACACATTATTGTCTTCCTTGCCTCTGGGGATTCCTGGCAGCTCCGGTGGCACATACAACCTAGGTCTTGGCCGAATTTACTGTTTTTAGAGGAGGCAAGTGCAATGCGTACAAATCTGTTAAGGGTGCTGGTCATTGCCGCTCTACTGGCTGTGATTGGCACGACGCTGGTGTCCGCGCAGGACAACGTATTTGTCGTCGGCGCCACTGTTCCCACACTCGATGCGCAGTTCTGGAACAGATACGTGGAATTCATGCGTGAAGGCGCTGAAGCCCTGGGCGTGGAGCTGATCGTAGTCAACGCCGACAACAGCCCCGACACAATGGCAAGCAGCATCGAAGACCTCGTTGCGCGGGGTGTAGACGGCATCATTCACGTGCCGTACTGGAACACCGGCATTAAAGCACTGCTGGAAGCCGGCAACGCTGGCATACCGGTGATCATGACCGACGTGTACTTGGAGGATATTGAACCTCAGTCCCCAGACTTCCCCAACTACCTGGCATTCGTGGGACCAAGCGACGAAGCTGCCGGTTATGCGATGGCCAATGCGCTCTTCGAGGAAATGCGTGCGCGCGGCATGGATCTGGTTGTTGGTGTTGTGGACGGCACACCAGGCACATCAGTGGCGATCGACCGGCGCAAAGGGTTTGACCGTGCGCTGGCGGAGAACCCTGACATTCGTCTGGCTGGCGCGGTGAGCGGCAATTTCGTGCGGGATGAGTCACTGGAAGCCTTTGCCGCTCTCTACCAGGGCAACCCGGATATCAAAGGCGTGTGGGCAGCAAATGGCGGTACAGCCACTGGCGTAATGGCAGCGTTGAAGAATGCTGGCAAAGTTCCCGGTGAGGACGTGCTGGTTGTCGCCATGGACCTCAACCCGGAGAACGTAGACGCTGTCGAGGCTGGTGAACTGCTGTTCGACATCGGTGGCCACTGGCTCCAGGGCGGATTCGCGCTCGTGCTCATGTTCGACTATCTCAACGGCATTGAAGTGCCTGCTGAAGTCGCCAATGTCAAACTCGACCTACTGCCGCTAACTCAGGACC
>DAOTWC010000005.1:0-28285 GCA_034435995.1 Anaerolineae bacterium
CTTTCGGGTTCACTGCCTTGAACATACTACGATCTCCACTGTCCATCTGACGGGTTGAATGGTCGGGGTAAATAATTCAGCTACCATCACCCATCAGCTTGGCAATGAACCGCGGTGTGAGCACACGTCTCGACACCACGTTACCACCTCCTGCACACGTTTCACTGCCGCTGCACTGCTGCATCGTTGAGGATCGCAATTATTGCCCAGGCTGAATAATTCCGGTAGTGGCAATATTAGAGAGGCGGCATCGTCCCAGGCGGCAGTGCCCCCATCCAAGATATTTCGCGCGACAGCGTAAGGTCTGTTACGTTCCGATCCGAACCTATCGAGATTCGCGCCTGCCAGCGCTGCGCAAAAACTGAGAACGCGATATCACCGCTGCACTGCGCAACACTTATGTTCACAAGACCTGGGTCTGCCCCCCCACACCAACCGTCCCTTACAACACACCTGCCGCCTCTCTCCTCAAAGAAAGCGACTATGTCACAGGGCGGCAGGTTTATCCGGTATCGCCAGGTATCTACGCCGTGCGCAGCATTAGTGTGGGCCACCAGCATGGCGCCTTCAGGCACTGGCGGCTCTGGCGGAAAAACGATGGCCATCAGGGTTGCGGCAGCCTGAAGTCCCACTGTGGCTGCACATACCAGGCCGCACACGCCGAACGCTAGCGCCAGCAGCCACAAATGGGAGACAGGCTGCTCAGGGCTGCCAGCGCTGCTCATGCTCGATCATCGTGTAACCCAATGTGTTTTCCGCCGGTACTGCGCTGAAAATGCCCGGTTGAATCTTGACTTTGGTGTACTGTGTTGCGCGAAATCCTGAGCGATCGAAATGGCAGATAAACTGGTAGGGGACGACGTCATTGCGCCCTTCTGCCTCCGGATAGACGCCTACGCGCGGGATGCGTGAGCACTCCAGGTCATCAGCGCCGCTGAACTCTGTCAGCTTCTGCTGATAGTATTCTGCCACCTGCTCTGGCGAGGCATCGCGCACGCGAAAGATCAGACTGCGCGCTGTCGGGCCATTTGGGATTTCGCCCATCGGTTCAGCGCCAGGATAAGGCTCAATGTTCAGCGGCGACTGGCGGCTGGTCTGGTCAATGAAGAATGACAGCAGCGCTCCGCCGATAAAAAGGATGCCCAAAAGGGCAACCAACAGCGCTACGCGAAAGATCGAAATATTGCCATCACGTCCCAAGAAAACCGACATGCGCTACATCTCCTTTAGGCGTGCCTGCAGCCAACGGATATCGGCAGCCAGAATATCGCCATACGGTGTACCAGCGAAACGGGCCGCGCTTGCTTCCCAGTATAGGATGCCAGCCTGTATGAGCGGCGCATCAGGCGGCTCGCTCATACCCAGCTGGTGCAGCAGATAGACCTGCATCAGCCGGCGATGCGGCTCATCAGTTATCTCTACTCCAGCCAGATAGCTGCGCGCCGCCTCTTCAGCTCCCATGCGAAAACAGGCTTCGGCGGCATCCAGCCGGCCGATGGGCGACCCGCCAGCCTCAAGCGCATCTTCAAAAGCGCGCGCGGCCTCAGCGAAACGCCCCATTACAAGCAGTGTACGCCCAAAACCATACAGGGGAAAATGGTGATTTGGCTGCAGCGCCAGGGCTTCGCGCAGCGCAGCTGCGCTTTCCGCCAGCGCGCCCTGCTGACGGTAGGTGTTGCCGAGCAGTGTAAGAGCGCGGAAATCGGCTTTGCCGGCCTGACGCAGCTGTTCAAGAATGGCGCTGGCCGCCTCAAAGTTACCCGCCAGATAGTGCCGCTGAGCGGCGGTATACGGCTTAACCAGGCCTCGCTTGGCCCACAGCACAATGACCTGAACCGCGATCAGCAGCCCAAACAGCCCGATCAGGGCGGGTTCGCGCACCTCTTCCGGCCCAATCCGGCCCAGCGCCAGCACCACCACCATAAGCACTAAGGCGATGATCAGCGCAAGCTGTGCAGGCCGCTCCCAGGCGCGAAACTGCGCCAGCATGTGTGCCGCGATACGAGACACCGATTACCCCAGGTTTCCCGCGTCAGCATCGGCCAGGGCTTGCTCGATCGCCAGGATTTCGTAGCGCAGCGCCTGACCGTAAGCTGTGCCATCCAACGCAGCTAAGGCTGGTTTCCAGGCGGCCAATCCATCGCGCGCGCTCATCATTTTGGCGTTGGTGCGCACCGCTCCCGCGGCATCCCCGCGCGCTTGGTAGAGCTGGGTCAGGTGATAGTACACTCGCACGCCGTACATTGACGGCATGGCGTGCATAGCTGCCTGCTCAAAAGACGCCAGCGCCGCGGTGTCATCACCAGCAAAGCGCTGCAGAAAACCGAGTTCAGCCCAAACAGCGGGTTGACTGGGCGCCAGTTCAGCCGCTTTGCGCAGCGCCTCCGATGCTTCTGCATATGCTGCCTGCAAGCGATATGTGTTCGCCAGCGTAATGTAAGCATCGGGGTCATTGGGAAACAGCTGCACTGATCGGTCAGCAGCGGCCTGCGCCTTGGCAAGCTGGCCGGTATAAGCGTAGGCACTAGTAAGCAGCATCAGCACTTCAGCTGTTTCCTTGCCCTCTTTAATCGAGCGCTCTAACAGCGGTATTGCGTCGCGGAAACGCAGCGACTCGATCAACCGATACGCTTCACCATAGCCCGAACCCTGTTCACGCGACTGCCGCGCCAGCAGCCATGCGATTAGCCCGAAGAGAAACAGGAACATCACCGACGCCAGGCACAATCCGGCCAGCGCCAGCTGGACAGCAGGTGACAGACCAGCACGAGCTGCATCTGAGGACGATATCACCTCAACCAGCAAGCCACCAGCAAATACCAGCAAACCAGCCAGCCCCAAGCCGAGCGCACCAAACAGCACCAGCCAGTAGACACGCCGGTTCATTGCAGTCATTTCACCTGTCCCAGCTCACGGACGTTTGTCTCGCCAGCGGCCAGCCGCTCAGCCAGTGCTACGTCATCAGCCAGCACAGCGCGCAGGGTTGCTGCCTGTTCGTGCTCCAGAAGCCGCTGCCACTCCTCTAACCCGCTGCGCTGCTTCCGAATCTGCGCTACCTCAGCTTCAGCCGCCTCAAAATCCCCCAACCGTGCATGTGCCCGCGCCAAGTAAAGGTGGATCAGCAGCCGGTGGCGCGCGTCAGGCACTTTGAGCGCCAGCGCCCGTTCCAGATGCTTCAGCACTGCGTCAGCCTCACCCAGCCGATCTTCAATCATACCCAGGTTGTAGGCTGCTGCCCATTCATCTGGCGAGAGTTCATACGCCTTCAGCGCCGCGCTCCGCGCCTCAGCGTACTTGCCCGATTGTAGGAACACCTCAGCCAACCCATTGTAGGCCACCGCTGAAGCTGGTTCCAGCTCCGCCATACGCTGATAGTCGCGGCGGGCGCGGTCCAGCTTGCCCCACAGACGGAATACCTCGGCGCGCAGTCTGTAGTAATCAGGCTTGTCAGGCTCGTCTTTGATTAGTCCATCCAGGCATCGCACAGATGCCTCATAACTGCCTTTGCGCAGGTGCTTCACGGCGTCAATGTAAGCCTGAGGTGCGCGCCGCCGGAACAGAATCAAACCGGCAGCCACCCAGCCAGCCGCTGCGCCTGCCAGCGGCAGCGCCAGATCGGGCAGCACAGTGAGCGCTAACACCACTGCGCCCACTGCCGGGCCAAGGATTGAAAACCAGCGCGCCCGCTCCTCGCGGGTCATCCGGCCGCCAACAATCACAGCAGCGCCTACGAAGAACGCTAGAGCGAGCAGCGTTTGCGCCGCTGGTGCCCAATCAGGCTGCGGGGTCAGGGCGCTGAGCATCAGGCTGAGCAAGCCTGTCAGGCCCAAAAGCAGCAGAAATGAACGGACGCGCGCCGGCCCCAAAAAGAGGCGAAAACGCTCAATCATCTTTCGATAGGCTCCACCCGACGGGCATAGCGCGCCAGTGTCTGAGCGCTGCCATCCGGCCGCACATAGCGCAGCACAGCGCCGTGCGCGTCCAGCCACCAATCGCCTTCAAAACCCGCTGCGCCGGGCCAGCGCCAGCGCTGCCCCGAAACGGCACGGCCGTCAACAACAATCGAGCCTGTTTCAATGTGTTTAGGTAGATCAGAGACGGTCAGAGCTGCTGCACAAAACGGACACGGATCATTATAGGTGGCGTGTACAACGAGCACAGTGCGGCGTTCAGTCTGGACTGCCCAGTGGATAGCCAGCCCGCCAAAGACAGTGCCATCAGGACACACCGCCGCCGGGTGTGAAAGCGGCAGAACGACATCCTGCCGCGGCTTCTCATCAACGCTGTAGCCGACTTCTGCGCTGCCAGCAAAGATTGCAGCGTCTACACGCGCCAGCCGGAACGCATCTTGGGGACCGCCGTAGGCGCGCAGGCTGAGTCGCTCGGCGCTGCCTTCCATTGAATACCACATCTCGGCCAGCAAGCTGCGTCCGTCAACAGGGCGGCTGTCACGATCCATACGGATCAACAGCGCTCCGCCCATCTGTTCATGAACGCTCCATCTCTCAACAACACCGCCATGCTGCGCAGCATGCTCACCACTGGCAACGAACCGCTCATTTGGCGATAAGGGATGAAGACGGCGCATTAGAGATTACTCGTCCAGCTCAATGTAGATGCGTTTGTTGATGCCCCCTTTGCTCTTGTAATCCGTGATGTGGATGCGGCCCACTTCGCGCGTGTTTGCGACGTGCGTCCCGCCATCGGCCTGCAGGTCCAGCCCTACTAGCTCAACTGTCCGCACTTCAGCAATCCCTTCCGGCAGCAGATTAATCTTTGTGCGGATCAGGTCGGGAATCTTGAACGCCTCTTCGCGCGCCAGTATGCGCACGATGACATCGCGGGCGGCAGCCACTTCAGCGTTGATGCGCGCCTCGATCTCGCCCACTAGGTCCTTTTGCAGCCGCTCAAACTCGAAGTCCATGCGCCCTTTGAGGGGTTCCATGTTGCCGCCGGTCACGCTGGCGCCGTAATCCCGCCACACGACACCGCACAGGATGTGAAGCGCTGTGTGCGTCCGCATGAGCTGGTAGCGGCGGGTCCAGTCAACCGACGCGCGCACTGTCTCTCCCACGGCGGGCAGTTCGTCGCCGGCGATAATGTGAGCATTGCCGCGCGCCACCTGGCTGACTGCATATCTGCGGCTGTCGCTGACCAGCACACCGAAGTCGCACGGCTGCCCGCCGCCGCCAGGGTAGAAAGCCGTACGGTCAAGGTACACCGCACGTTGGTCAGGGTCAACCGCCGTAACTACAGCGTCGAAATCCTTAATGTAGCTGTCTAATTGATATAACAGCTCAGTCATCTCGCGCCATCCGGTTTCTTCGGCTCAATGTACGCTCGCATCCGCACCATGAAACTGTGGCCACCCATCGCCTCCCAAAAAGCCAATGCGCTCTTATTGCTGGACGCCACATGCCACTCAAAGTAACGCAGCCCGTTGTGCCGAAACCAATCTTCCAGCGCCCGCACCAGCGCCCGGCCCAATCCACGGCCACGATACGATTCTTCCACAAAAATGTCCGCCAGGAAGCCGCCGGCGTGGTGCTCAAATATCTCTGGCATCAGGTCAACAACTACACCCAGCACGTATCCCACCACCTGCCCGTCCACTTCGGCAACCAGCACGCGCGTGTGGTTGTCGTCCAGGCGATCCGCCAGGCTGCGGCCGTAGCGCGCTGCCCCGTCAGGCACTGCAGCTGGCATATCCTGGCCAAGCGCCTGGTGATACGCGACCAGTTTCTCCCACAACCGGCTGATGGCTGGCACGTCGCTCACGGTAGCCAGTCGTATCACAGCTTCATCCACATTACATCAACCCATTCTGTTGCGCCCAGCGCGCGCCAAAACGCCTGCTCCACCGGCAGCCTGCGCGCCGCGCGAATAGTCAGCGACTCAACTCCCTGCTGTCTAAACCATGTGCGCAGGCTGTCCAGCAGACGGCGGCCTAAGCCGCTCTGATGGCTGTGCGCTGCGATATGCATGTCACTGATGCAGCCCATCTGCGCCGGCAGTAGGCCTAACGGCGCGCGCTCGATCCAGCCAATTGCGTAACCAACCAGTGCAGCATCAGCTTTACGTTCAGCGGCGACAATCAAGCACTCTGGGGTCGCAAGCCAGCGCGCTGCTGCTTCGGCCCACTGCTCGCGCGCGTCTGGCGCCAGCGCGAACCGCCGGTCGAACTGCAGCAGCAGCGTCATGCGTTCATGCCACAGCGCTGCCAGAGCTGGGAGATCGTGCGAACCAGCAGCGCGAACAGTCACATTGTCCATTGCTCTCCACTCGAACGAGCCTGAGCATATCATCGCCATGGGGGTAAATCAAGTAAAATAGCAGCCATGGAACACGCTCCCGCGATACCGTTCGAAGACCTGCCGCGTTGGATGCGACAGGCGCAGCGCGGTTGGGATTGGGGCCTTTTGCTGGCGCTGGCGCTCAGCCTGTTGGCTGCCTGGCCTTTTCTAATCCAGCCTGGCCTGCCCCGCACTGGCGCCAGCGAGAATTACGCTTTCCTGGCAGCCGACTACGCGGCCGCGCTTCAAGAAGGGCGGCTTTACCCGCGCTGGTCAGCTTACGCCCAACAGGGCTATGGCGCGCCAATCCCGCACTATTACCCACCTGGGCCGCCATACGCAGCAGCGCTCATCGAAGTTCTGTTCACCAACAGCGCAGTCACAGCGGTGCGCATACTGTATGCTGTGGCATTCTGCCTCGCGGGAACTGGAACATACGGTTTGGTGAGTCGTCATATAGGTGCGCGGTCTGGGCTTGTGGCAGCCGCCCTGTTCGTGTTCAGCCCTTATTTCGGCCACACAGCACCCTACATTCTCGGCGACTTGCCAACTGTAATTGGAATCGCGCTTCTGGCCGCGCTGCTCTGGCGTGTTGATCGCCTGCTGGCACGCGCTGCCGCGCACGACTTGGCACTGGTCGCCTTGGGCACGTGGGCGCTCCTGCTCACACACCCTCCCCTGGCTGCCGTCGGCCTGTCGCTCGCAGCGGCGCTTGCCCTCCATGAACAGGCAGCGCAGCGCAGCCGGGTCCCGTGGGTGCTGCTCGGATCAAGCATGGCGCTGGGCCTTGCCATGGCCGCCTTTTACTGGCTGCCAGCCCTGGCTGAGCGCGATATCGTGACATGGCAGACCTCTGCGCAGACTGCTCCACTGCGGGCATCGCTTAAAGAACTTTTCCAGCCGCTGCCGCCGGTTGATTTAGCGGAGCTTGCGCCGGCCCCGCGGTTTTCACTTGGTCGGCTGGCTGTAACAGCCGCGATCGTGGGCACAGCTTCAGGGTTCTTGGCGCGCCGTGCAGCGTCTTTTCTCGCGCTGTTTTTCGCTGCCGGATGCGTGCTGGCCGCGCTTGGCACACTGGCGTTCCCAGCACAGACTTGGCTGATCGGCGGCACAGCACTATGCGCAGCCGCTGCAGGTGGCGGAACTGCGCTGCTCGCCGGACTGCTGCCACTGCGCGCACAACGATTGTTCGCGCCGGTTCTCCTGACGGCCCTGTTCGCAGCCTCAGCCCCGGTGTGGCTGGTTGCGCGCTGGCCGGCGTCCGACCACGATCTTACGCCAACCGCTCAGATCCTGTATGAGCAGCAGAACGCAAGCAGCGCCGTTCTGCCACAAGGCGCGCCGCTGCCATCTACGCTTTCACGGGCGCTGACCAGCCGCACATCAGCCGATGTCCTCAACCGGGTTGTGCGCGCCAGCGGCCTGCAGGCCAGTGTCATCCAGAACGGCACGCACACTGTCCGGCTGCAGGTCAGCACGGACGCGCCTCAGCGCCTCGATTTGCTGATGGCCTACTTCCCCGGCTGGCAGGCGTGGTCAGGCGCGACCCCTCTGCCTCTATCGGCTGACCCAGCCACAAACCTCATGCAGTTGCAGGTTCCGGCCATGAACGGTGAGGTGATGCTGACACTCGGTCCAACCCCACCCCGGCAGTATGGCTGGCTGATTAGCCTGAGCGCTTTGACCATTCTTGCCGGGCTGGTGTGGTTCAGAGCGCGCCGCGCTCAGGCGGACTACAAAGAGAGCGCACTGCTGCCCGTCGAAGAGGCGCGCCTGTTGGCTGTCAGCACAGCCGCGTTCGCGCTGATCCTGCTGGCGTTCGCTGCGCCCTTCTCGCCGTTGACGCTTCACGCCCGCCCAGGCTACAAACTCGACGGCGCCTCCGCTCTGCGCGACCGCACTGACGCTGGCCTGGAAGCGATTGCATTCAGGCTGGACCAACCTACCTATCGTCCGGGCGATCACATTGAGCTGACCCTCTATTGGCGAGCGCTGCGCTTTCTCACAGAGAACTATCAGGTTCGGGTAAGTTTACAGGATGTGACACGGGGCACGCTGAGATACCAAACAACCCGGCATTCTCCGGGCGGCTTTCCGACCCGCCGCTGGCAGCCCTACCAGTACGTTGCCGATACGTACATTATCCCCCTCGATCCCGATTTGCCGCCCGACGACTACCAGATTATCGTCGAGGTTTTCGCGTGCAAACCAGTGTGCGACCTCACCAACCGTCTTTCTTTTTTTGACAGCGCAGGAAACCCGCGCGGTCAGGCGCTCACCCTGCCTGTGTTCGCCCGCGTTGTGAATGCGCCCCGCTTGTGAGAACGCGGCAGCGCCAGTACAATTTCTTGCAGTTGTTTTCCACAGGAGCAGATGTCATGGCAGACAGAGGTTCGGTCACTGAACGTATTGGCCAAGCCTGGACTTACTTGAGAGATAAGCGCTACGACGCAGCATTGGCCGAATTCGAGTCCATTCTCAACAAGAACCCTGACGACATTGACGCGAACTACGGCCTTGGGCTGGCGCAGAAGGCGCTTGGTCAGGCCGAAGCTGCCGCAGTGTCGTTCCGTAAAAGTCTGGCGCTTGTTGAACAGGCTCGTAAAGAGTATGAGCGCACGCGCGCTGAAGCGCATCCACACGACAATCTAAAAACGCCTGAGGACGACCGTTTTACGATGCTTATCCGCATGACCAACCAGCGGCTTAGCGAAGTATCGCCCAAGTCCGCTCAGACTGCGGATATATAAGCAAGCCGGCAGCCAACGGAAGGAGACAACGCTGCAGCGCTTTTTAAAGCGCCGCCGCTGTGACCGCTATGGACAAACGCGAACGCCTGGAAAAGACAATTGCCGGCGAGGCAACCGATCGTGTGCCAGCAGCACTGTGGCGTCATTGGCCAGGAGATGACGAACGCGCTGCTGACTTGGCGCGCGCTGTCGTTGATTTTCAGCAGCAGTTCGATTGGGATTTCGTGAAAGTAACCCCAGCCAGCAGTTACAGTGTGGCTGACTATGGTGTGCAGGACCTGTGGGAAGGCAACCTTGAAGGCACGCGCAGCTATACCCGGCGTGTTATTTCCCGCTCGCTCGACTGGACAGAACTGCGCCCGCTTGATCCACTGCGCGGCGCTCTCGGTCGCCACCTGGAGGCGCTGCAGCTGATTACCAGCGCTCTGGGTGGAACTGTGCCTGTCATAGCGACGGTTTTTAATCCGCTTGCCCAAGCCAAACACATGGCCGGTGAAGAGCTGCTCATTCGCCACATGCGCACACGGCCAGAGCGCCTTCACACCGGCCTCAACATCCTCACCGAGACCACACTGCGTTTCATTGACGCGCTGCGCCGTGTGCCAATTGCTGGATTGTTCTACGCTGTTCAGCACGCCAGCTACGATGTCATGGCCGAGGACGAGTACCGCGCGTTTGGCCTCCCCTATGATCGCAAGATACTCGACACACTGCCAGAAAAATGGTGGTTCAACCTGATGCATCTGCATGGCAGCGCGCCAATGTTTAAACTGATGGCTGACCTGCCGGTTCAGGCCATCAACTGGCACGATCGCGACACCGAACCAGACCTTGCGCAGGGCAAGTCACTGTTCGCAGGCGCGGTCTGCGGCGGTCTGTCGCGCTGGCAGCACTTGCACAACGGCACACCGTCTTCTGTGCGCGAAGCCGCCCGAGATGCCATCCACCAGACCGGCGGCCGCCGCTTTATCCTCTCCACTGGCTGCGTCATCATGGTGACCACTCCCCAATCAAACATCCGCGCCGTGCGCGGCGTTGTGGAAGGCAGCGAGGGCTAGCTAGCACATGCCTGTGCGCGTGATTGCCGGCACTGCCCGGGGGCGCCGCCTGAAGATGGTTCCCGGCGACTCCACCCGTCCGGTAATGGATCGTGTTAAGGAAGCGTGTTTCAGCATCATCGGCAGAGACATCATCGGCGCGCGCTTTCTCGATCTCTATGCCGGCACGGGCAGCGTTGGCATTGAAGCGTTGAGCCGCGGCGCGGCGCGCGCCGTCTTCGTTGAACTGGACAGGCTGGCTGTACAAACTATACACGAAAACCTCAAACTAACAGGACTGGCCGATCGCGCGATCGTGCGCCGGGCAGATGTGCTGCACCTGCTGCAGCAGCCCGCCGCTGAAGCGTTTGACTTTATCTATATTGCGCCCCCGCAGTACAAGGGCCTCTGGCTGCAAACGCTAGCCGCGCTTGATGCAAACCCAGCGTGGATACCGCCAGGAAAGACGGTGATTGTGCAGATTGATCCATCTGAACAAAAGCCAGCAGCTTTTAAACACCTCAGTCCCTACGACGAACGGCGCTATGGCAAAACGCTGCTGTGGTTCTTTCAAGCTCACGACTCACTACCCACATCCCTACCCAGAAGGGTTGATGCACAGTGAATGCGCTGCCGCCTCTGGAAGCCGTTGTTCATGAGCTGCTCGAAACCTTTGATATCAGAACGCCTCCTGTTCCAATTGAGAGCATGCTGCAGCACCCACGCCCTGATATGTGGCGCGAGGTCAACCCGCGCAACATTTCGCTCGGCTTTGTGAACGCGCGCGGGCCATACGCACCGCGTATGTCGCTTGCACGCCTGCTGGCCCGCGAGATTGCGGCGAGCGCGTGGGGAATACAGCGGCACGTGCCGGAAATGGTGCAGGAAGAGGCACAGATGCAGGCTTTCGCCCGCATGCTCATCATGCCAGCGCATATGGTCATGGCCCTTAGCGGCGGCGCGCGCACGCCGACCGAGCTGAGTGTTCACTTTGAAGTGCCGATCGAGGATGCGCACCTGCGCTTGAACGAGCTGTTCGAGTCCCTTTAGCGAGTTCCTTCAGAAGCGTCTCAGGCGCGCGTGTGCCAGCCGCAGGGCGTCCTCCTGCGTTTGTACCTCTCCTGCCGCTTGCGCTTCCCTGATTTCAGCCAGCAGCGCGCCGACTTCTGGCCCTGAAGACAATCCCAAGACATTCATCAAGGTTCTGCCATCAATAACTGGCGGCGGTTCCACAATCTCCCTATAACGATTAAAAAAAACGTTCAGCAGCGCGCACAGCTTGTCAACAACGGCCAGCCATGCATTCTGATCAAGCGCGTTACCGGCATAAGCGAGATAGTCTGCGGCCGCCAGCAGACACATATCCACCCCTGCCGGGCCTGCCTCACGCCAGAAACGATGCAGAGCGCGTCTGTCGTCTGCGTCTAGAGCAAGCAGGTTGCCCATCCCGCGCACAACCCGCGCCAGCCGCTCTCCTTCGCTGTTGCTTAGGCGAAGCTGCGCCGCACGATCGTTGTGTATTGCCGCTGAGCCTGTCGCGTTGAACAAAACTGCCAGCGCCAGCAGCGCCTGATGTGAGCGTTCATTCGGCCAGCTCGCCGCCAGGTGTTCCGCCAGCCGTTCACGGAAGCGATCAAGCTGCATGATCAGCATGCCCAGCCCGAATGAGGCAGTGAGATTGTCGGAGCGGCTGGCGCTGGTGGAAGCCACAATCGCAGCCAGATAATCTACAGCGGCCAGCGCGCGCTGCCAGGAAGTGCTCGCTGGGTCAGCCTCCGGCAGAATCGGTGTTACCATCCCCAGCGCAGCGGCAGCCCGCAGCCCGGCCCCTGCCTTGGGCAGAGCCAGCAAACGGAACAGCTCATCGCGCACACGCTCTGGCGAGACAGCGGCCAGCCCAGGCGACCAGCGGCGTATGTCGTGCACCGTTTCACGCTCGATTCGCATGCCTAACTGGGCGCTCAACCGCACTGCGCGCAGGCAGCGCACCGGGTCATTTGCCAGCGACTGCGGCCCACAGCGGCGAATCACTTTTTCGCGTGCGTCAGCCTCGCCGCCAAGCGGGTCAATCAGCAGGTGGGGATCGGCCAGCAGGTCTGCGGCCAGCGCGTTGATAGTAAAATCGCGGTCAGCCAGGTCAGCCCGCAGATCCGAACCGCGAAAACATGCCACGTCCACAGTAAAACGCCCCAAGTCCGCCGTGTTCAAGATCGTCCGCCCAACATCGCGATCCACGTCCAGCGGGAAGAAATCCCCACCCAGACGGTCAGCAATGCGGCGCGCCAGACCGATGCCACCCAGCGGCACGATCAGGTCGAGGTCGTGCAGCGGACGGTGCAGCAGCGCATCGCGCACCGCGCCGCCCACAACATAGACTGGCTCGCTGCTCTCGGTGAGCAAAGCGCGCAGATCATAGACAACTTCGGGCCAGCGCAGGGGACGGTAGGGCTGGCGCGGAGTCAGGTCACCGCCCATCAGGCAGCGCGTCCAGTCGAACCACGCCGATGAAGGGGAGGTTGCGGAACTTCTCGTCCAGGTCGAGGCCATAGCCGAACACAAATTTGTCTTCGATTTCAAACCCCGTATAGTCAATCGGGATATCCACAGTGCGGCGCGACCGCTTGTCCAGCAGCGTGCACAGGCGCAGGCTGGCTGGCTTGCGCGCTAGCAGCACGTCAATTACAAAGCGCAGCGTGTGGCCGCTGTCAATGATGTCTTCAACAATCAGCAGATGGCGGTTCTGTACCTGCACTGTGAGGTCCATGTCTATACGCACACTTCCGGACGACTCACGCGCACCCCGGCCATAGCTCGACACGGCCAGGAAATCAATCTCGTGCGGCACAGTGATATGGCGCATGAGATCGGTGAGAAACATCACACCGCCCTTGAGAATACAGATCAGAAGCAGATCAGCACAGGCAGCGTAGTCCTCAGAGATGTGCACGCCCAGCTCGCGAACGCGGGCCTGCAGACGCGCCTCATCAATCAGGACTTCTTCAAGGTAACGCTCGTAGGGCTGGGGCATCAATCGGAAACGCGCTGCAGCGGCGTCATTCGAACATCACCTGCATAGCTAAACGCCCTAGAATGATCTCGTCGCCGCGCTTAAGCATACAGGGCTGGTGCGGCTGCAGCCGCTGCATGCGGTAAAATGTGCCGTTCGAACTCCCCAGATCAACGACAAACAAGTGATCGTCAACAATTTCGAGACGAGCGTGCTGGCGGGAGACGCCGCGCTCTGCAGCGCCGAAGCGGCTCAGGTCTACATCAGGCCGCGCAGGGCTGCGGTGATCCACCCGGCCCAGAATGACTGACGTTTTCGCGCGCAGAGGAATGACTTCAGTCATACCGCGGATAACCAAGGTGACATCGCCTTTCTGCCCCACCAGTGTGTCATCGCCGGAAGCGGCGCGGTCTACCATGCGGCGCAGCAGACGACCGCCTGGCAGAATCATGGTATCGCTGCTGGCGCTGTCGGCGTCAACTGCTTCAAGCGGGCCGGTTTCGTCCGTATCTGAATTGTGGTTCATCTGGCGCCAGTTTCATTGTACACTACCAGGACGTTACAGCGATTATAGCACTTACCAGCATTAGGTAACCATTAACGCATGACGGCAGAATACCCGCAGATCACGGTTTCGCAGCCCCGCACAGCGATCCGTGTCACATTAGACGACGGGCTGGTGCTGGAGGGGCCGGTTGGCACAACGGTCGAACAGTTCCTGGGCGCCGCTGCGCGCATCAACCCCCAGCGATTCCCCTATCCACTGATGGCCGGCGTGCTCGATGGACGCTTGCGTGAGCTGTCCCACCCAGTCACACGCGATGCCACGCTTGTGCCGGTATCGCTTGCCAGCAGCGACGGCGGCCGCATCTACCGCCGTTCATTGGTTATGCTGTTGGCTACCGCGGTTGATGAATTGTGGCCCGGCAGAAAAGTGGCAGTGAGCTACGCCGTCCCGGACGGCGGCTTCTACTGCAAGATGCTGGACAGCAGCCCGCTGACCAGAGACGAAATGGTGCGGCTCTACACGCACATGCGCAGCATCGTTGAAGACAACTCACCTATCAGCAAACGCACCCTGCCGCTTGACAAAGCTGTGGCCCTGTTCGAGGCGCGCGGCGACACCGACAAGGTGCGCCTGCTGGAACAGCGCACGCGCAACGAACTCACCATCTACACGCTGCGCGGGCGCGACGACTATTACTACGGTTATATGGTCCCGGCGACGGGCTGCCTGCAGTACTTCCGTCTGCTGCCAGCGCCGCCCGGTTTTATCCTTCAGTATCCGCGCCAGGAAAACCCGGTTCACCTCGGCGATATGGCGGCTCATGGCAAGCTGACGCAGGTTTTTCGCGAGGCAGACGACTGGCTGCGGCGTATGGGCGTGGAGGATGTCGGCCGCCTCAACCGCATTGTGCGCGAGAACCGCGTGAACGAGCTTATCCTAGTGGCAGAAGCGCTGCACGAGCAGCGTGTCGCGTTCATTGCGCGCGAAATCTGCGATAAATACAAAGAACATAACACGCGCCTCGTCCTGATTTCCGGCCCCTCAGCGTCCGGCAAGACAACTTTCTCCAAGCGTCTGGCAATCCAACTTCTGGCACATGGGCTGCGCCCATTCACCGTCGAACTAGACAATTATTTCGTTGACCGCGACAAAACGCCGAGGGACGAGAACGGGGAATACGACTTCGAGGCGCTGGCAGCGGTCAATCTGGAGCTGTTCAACCAACACCTATTCGAATTAGTCTCTGGTCGGCCGGTGACACTGCCGCGGTTCAACTTTCTCAGTGGCAAGAGCGAAACTGGCACCAATGTTCAGCTTCAACACAACCAGATCATCATTATCGAGGGCATACACGGCCTCAACCCGGCGCTGCTGCCCAGCTTTCCCGCTGACATGGTCCACCGTGTGTACGTGTCTGCGCTCACTCAGCTCAACATTGACGCGCACAACCGCGTGCCTACTACCGATGTGCGTCTGCTGCGGCGCATCGTGCGGGATGCCCGCCTGCGCGGCTACACAGTGACCGACACGCTGCTGCGCTGGCAGAGCGTTCGCCGCGGGGAGAAGCGGAACATCTTTCCATTCCAGGAAAACGCGGACTCAATGTTCAATTCAGCGCTGGTTTACGAGCTGGCGGCTCTGCGCCCGCTGGTAGAACCGCTGCTGCTTCAGGCACGACCTGGCACGCCGGCGCACATCGAAGCCAACCGGCTGCTGTCGTTCTTGAGCTGGGTACAGCCCTTCACCCCTGAACAGATCGCCATGATTCCGGATACATCGCTGCTGCGCGAGTTCATTGGCGGCTCAATCCTGCACGATTACCATCCCTGACCCAGCCCACCTTCTCCCGCTGCACGCTTCTAGCACAACCCACGCATCAAACAGCAACAGCCGTGTTAAGGTTCGACTCACATGTCTTGACACCGTGCGCAGGTTATGTAATGCTCTATGTAACTGGTCAGACCAGTTCTTAAGCGCCGGATTTGATCGCACGCGGGGGACCTTTGATGCAGCACAATACCCCTCAGAGACCAGTTGACTGCGCCGAGGAAGCCATCATCCTCGCCATTCTTGAAGGGCGCTTCGTGCCCGGCTCAGCTCTGCCCGCCGAGCGTGAGCTGGCTGTCCTGCTCGGCGTCACAAGGCCGACGCTGCGCGAGGCGCTGCGCCGGCTGGAACGTGACGGCTGGATAGTGGTGCATCAAGGCAAATCCACGTTGGTGACTGATTTCTGGGTAGACGGCGGCCTGAATGTGCTCAGCGGTATTGTGCGCTGCAGCCAGCACCTGCCGCCCAATTTCGTGCCCAACCTTCTGCAGGTGCGCCTCGATCTCGCTCCCACTTACACGCGCCTTGCTGTCGAACGCGCACCAGCCAGCGTCTGCGCCGCGCTTGCCGGGCACGATCGCCTAGGCGAGTCCGCAGAGGCCTACGCTCGCTTCGACTGGACGCTTCAGAAAACACTGGCCGTTTCTTCTGGCAACCCTGTTTACGCCCTCATTCTGAACACTTTCGCCAGCTTCTACCAACAGCTCGCAGTGCTTTATTTCAGCCTGCCTGAAGGCCGCGCGTCATCCAGCGCTTACTACACCGCGCTTGCTGACACAGCGGCACAGGGCGACGCAGCAGCTGCGGAAAATGCGACCCGGTCGGTCATGCGCCAGAGTATCGCGCTGTGGCAGCAAGCCAGCGTTAGCGCCGAACAGGTGTAAGATGCGCCGCTGGAACGGATGGGGCGACACCACAGTAAATTATCCTCTGCCAGCAAGTGCTTTGGCTTACCTGGTCGAGCGGCTGGGCCGACAGAAACCACCCAACGATGCAGCCTTCGATCGCGTAATCGCGGGTGTCCCACAGTCGCGCCTGTCTGACCATCCGCTTGTCACCAAGGACCCTGAGAGCCGGGCGCGCCATGCGCGCGGTCAAAGCCTGCCAGACTGGGTTGCCCTCCGCAGCGGCCAGCCGGCGCCATTTCCAGACGGTGTTGCCTATCCGCTAACCCCCGAGGATGTGCGCAGCCTGCTTCAGTATGCTCAGCACATAGGGGCCAGTGTCATCCCTTATGGCGGCGGCACCAGCGTTGTGGGTCACATTAACCCGCTGCCAAGCGATCGGCCAGTGCTCACGGTCAACATGAGCCGTATGAACGCGCTGCACAGCCTGGATGAAACCAGCCGACTGGCCACCTTCGGCGCTGGCGTCACCGGGCCAGACCTAGAAGCCCATTTGCGAGCGCGCGGCTACACGCTCGGTCACTTCCCCCAGTCGTTCGACTATTCCACCCTGGGCGGTTGGATCGCAGCTCGTTCGAGCGGCCAGCAGTCGCTGCTGTACGGCCGCATCGAGGATTTGTTCGCTGGCGGCGCGTTAGAGACTCCGTTAGGGACATTTGAGCTGCCCCCCTTCCCTGCTTCGGCTGCCGGGCCAGACCTGCGCCATCTCGTCCTGGGATCGGAGGGACGTTTGGGGATCATTACGTCAGCCGTTGTCCGCATCTCGCCGCTGCCGCAGCGTGAAGTATTCGAAGCAGTGTTTTTTGCGGACTTCGCTCGCGGCCTGCGAGCCGTTCGCCAGATGGTGCAGGACCGTCTGCAGCTCTCCATGCTTCGGCTGAGCACAGCCGCCGAAACCGAAACAACTCTTCGCCTGGCCGGTCACCGGCGCGCAGCCGCCTTGTTGGAACGGCTGCTGGCCATGCGCGGCGTGGGACAAGACAAGTGCATGCTGATGCTGGGCGCCACAGGCAGTCACAAGCAGGTGCGGCGCGCGCTGCGCGCCGCTCTTTCTGTGGCACGGCATCACGGCGGCGTGACCATCCCAAGTAGTTATCTGGGCCGGCAGTGGAAGCGGCTGCGTTTCCGCACGCCGTATCTGCGCAACACGTTGTGGGATGCAGGCTACGCCGTAGATACGCTGGAAACCGCTGTTTCATGGGATCGCCTGCCCACAGCCCTAAATGCCATTGAGAGAGCGCTTCAAACAGCGGCTGAAGAACACAACGTGCCTGCGCACATCTTCACGCATGTATCGCATGTCTACCGGCACGGAGCCAGCCTCTACACCACGCTGATCTTTCCCCTCAAGGCTGAGCCAGATGCGACGGTGGCGTTGTGGGCTGCATTCAAGAACGCGGCCAGCGCAGCGATTGTCATGAACGGCGGCACAATCAGCCACCAGCACGGTGTGGGCACAGATCACATTGCTTATCTCGCAGCCGAGAAAGGTGCGCCGGGCCTTGCAGCGCTGCAAGGCGCAGTCGCGCAGCTCGATCCCTCCGGCATCATGAACCCCGGCAAATTGCTCTCAGCAGGCTAGGTTATGTGGGAACGCGGCTGGCGCGAGGTCATCTGGTCGCAAATAAACCAGGAATGGGATGTCTTGGTTATCGGCGGCGGCATCACTGGCGCTGGTATCCTGCGTGAGGCAACCAGGGCTGGTCTGCGCGCGCTGCTGGTGGAACAGCGGGATTTCGCTTGGGGCACATCCAGCCGTTCCTCGAAGCTGGTGCACGGCGGCCTGCGCTATCTGGCATCCGGCCAGGTGCGGATGACCTGGACTTCTGTGCGGGAGCGTGAGCAGCTTCTTAACTGCGCGCCGGGCTTGGTTGAGCCGTTGGGTTTCCTCTTGGCGACAGAGCGCGGCAGCAAACCGGGACGTCTTACGTACAGCGCGGGCTTGTCGCTCTACGACCTGATGGCCGGCCAGTGGACGCACCGCCACTATCAGGCTGAAGATTTTCGCATGCTCGCGCCGCTCATACGTTTAGATCGGCTGGCAGGCGGGTTCGGATACAATGACGCCCAGACTGACGACGCGCGGCTGGTGCTGAGGCTTCTGCAAGAAGCGGTAGCCAGCGGCGGACGCGCGCTCAATTATGTGCGCGCAGACGAGTTGTTACTGCTTGAAGACGGCAAGGCAGCCGGCGCGCGCCTGCACGATCAAATTCATGGCCGCACAGCAGATGTTCGCGCGCGGGCAGTGATCAACGCCACTGGCGCCTGGGCTGACTGCCTGCGCGGCCAGCTTCAAATGCCAGCGCGCATACGTCCCCTGCGCGGCAGCCATCTGATACTGCCCAGCTGGCGTCTGCCGGTTGCCCAGGCTGTCGCTTTCTCGCATCCACTAGACGGACGACCTGTGTTCGTCCTTCCGTGGGAGGGCGTTACACTGGTGGGCACGACCGATCTCGACCACGACCAGCCGCTGAACACTGAACCACGTATCAGTCCGGAAGAAGCTGCATATCTGCTGGCAGCCGTTGCGCACCAGTTCCCAGGCAGCGCTGTAACGACAGAGGATATTGTCTCCACGTTTGCCGGTGTGCGGCCGGTTATCGGAACGGGCAAAGAAGACCCGTCTCACGAGTCAAGAGAACATGTTATCTGGCATGAAAACGGCCTGCTCACTGTGACGGGCGGCAAGCTGACCACGTTCCGAGCCACGGCGCTTCAAGCTCTGCGCGAGATCATACAGGAGTTTCCACAGGCGTCGCTTGTTGACGAACCTGCTCCACCGCTGGCTCCAGCCCCAGCACAACTAACCGGTGGGGAGGAACTGAGCCAGGCTGCGCGCCGTCGTCTGTTGGGGCGCTATGGCGTGAATGCGCCGGCGCTGGTTGCCGCGGCTCGGCCGGGGGAACTCGAAACAGTCCCAGGCACGCAAACGCTGTGGGCTGAACTGCGCTGGGCAGCCCGCGCCGAAGGCGTGTGCCATCTGGACGATCTGCTGCTGCGCCGTGTGCGCCTGGGCCTGCTGCTGCCTGAGGGCGGCGCAGCGCTGCTGCCGCGTATCAGACACATCTGTCAGGATGAGCTTGGGTGGGACAACGCAAGGTGGGAGGCAGAAGCAGCAGCCTATCTCGCTTTATGGCGGGCGCACTACAGCCCGCCTGATCCAGCGCTCGTGCCAGATTGGCACTCGCTGCTGTCCATTTCTAACTCTAACCGACGCTCACTTGGTTCTCGTCCACGCCGCCGCACAATCTGGCTGCTGGCGGCAGGTGCCGGCCTGGTTCTAATGATCTGGCGCTGGCGAAGAGGCAGAATGACCCACACAGCATGACCACGCCCAGCCCCAGCGATGCAATCGGCGCAGAGTTCAACGTCAGGCTTTAGGGTAACAGCAGGCAAAAAAAACAGCGCGACGAACTGCGCGCCCTGAGTCACCGTATTGCACAGAATGCAAGATGGCTGTCAGCCGCGCTGAAAACACCGGTTAACTCAACTGGTGATGCATCTGCAGGCTGCGCACACTCAGCGGTTTCTGGCGCAGCGCGCGGATGCCCTGCACCGATGCCACTGCCGCGCTCAGCGTCGTGACAATCGGCACGCCGTACTGGTGGGCTGCGCCGCGAATCAGGCTGCCGTCGTAGTGGGCCTGTCCGCCGCGCGGCGTGTTGATGATCAGCGCGATCTCACCTGCCCGGATGGCGTCTACAATATGCGGCGAACCGTCGCTGACTTTGTTCACCGTTTGAGCCGGAATGCCTACCAGCGCCAGCATTTGGGCTGTGCCGCGGGTTGCCACCAGGCGAAAACCAAGCGCGTGCAGATCGCGCGCAATCTTGACAACAGCGCCTTTATCGTAGTCATTCACGCTGATAAACACCGCGCCCTCCTGCGGCAGCGGCGAACCTGCTGCGATCTGCGCCTTGGCAAAAGCGTGACCGAAGCTGGCTGCGTGGCCCATCACTTCACCGGTGGAGCGCATCTCCGGCCCCAAACGTGCGTCCACGCCAGGGAACTTCTGCCAGGGCAGCACGGCTTCCTTGACAAAGAAGCCATCAACCGGCGGCTCTTCCAGAAAACCGATCTCTGCCAGCGTGCGTCCGGCGGCAATCTGCGCAGCGTAGCGCGCCAGCGGGTGGCCTGTCGCCTTGCTCACAAATGGCACAGTGCGGCTGGCGCGCGGGTTAACCTCCAGCACGTAGACCACGTCGTCCTTGATAGCAAATTGAATATTGAAAAGCCCCTTCACGCCCAGCGCCAGCCCAATGCGCCGCGTGTGCTCGCGGATAATCTCGATGTGATACATGCTGATCTTGTACGGTGGCAGCACGCACGCTGAGTCGCCGCTGTGCACGCCCGCCTCTTCAATGTGCTGCATAATGCCGCCGATCGTGACGTAACTGCCATCGCACAGCGCATCCACATCCACTTCAAAGGCGTCGTCGAGGAACTGGTCAATCAACACCGGATGCCCTGTCCACTCAACGCTGCTGTCCAGCCATGCGCTCAGCATAGCGTCGTCAAACGCTATCGCCATGCCGCGCCCGCCCAGCACATAGCTGGGGCGCACCAGCACGGGATAGCCGATGCGTTGAGCGGCTTCCAAGGCCTCTGCCCGCGTGAGCACCGTCGCACCTTCCGGCTGAGTGATGTTTAAACGGCGCAGCAGCGCGCCAAACCGCTCCCGATCCTCTGCCAGATCAATTGTTTCGACTGACGTCCCCCAGATCGGTGCGCCGGCCTCGTGCAGCGCCGCCGCAATGTTGAGCGGCGTCTGCCCGCCAAACTGCACCAGCACACCGTCAGGTCGCTCCTTCTCAATGACGTTCAGCACATCTTCGGCAGTCAGCGGCTCGAAGTACAGTCGGTCGGCTGTGTCATAATCCGTGCTCACGGTCTCCGGGTTGCAGTTGACCATGATCGTCTCAAAGCCCAGTTCTTTGAGCGCAAAGCAGGCGTGCACACAGCAGTAATCGAACTCGATGCCCTGGCCGATGCGGTTCGGGCCGCCGCCCAGCACCATTACCTTGCGCCGCGCCGTCGGGTGGGCTTCATCGTCCTCTTCGTATGTGGAGTAGAGATACGGTGTGTGCGCCTCGAACTCAGCCGCGCATGTGTCAACCCGGTAGTAATTCGGCACAACCCCAAATGATTTGCGCCGTTCGCGCACTGCCCGCTCATCAACGCCAACAAGCTGAGCGATATGTGCATCGCCATAGCCGTAGCGCTTCAGCTTGTTGAAGTCAGCCTGATCCAGCCGATCAAGCGTCAGCTTCTTGCTGATGATGGTCTGCTGAATGCGCATCGTGTCAATCATCTGCCGCACAAACCAGGGATCGAAGCGTGTATTGTTCGCGATCTGCTCAGATGGTATGTTGCGGAACATGGCCGCTGCTACCTGGAACAGCCGCTGCGCCGTGGGCACGCTCAGCGCCTCCGGCGGCACATCGTCCAGCTTGGCTCCAAACCCAGCTACGCCGATATCCAGCGCGCGCACACCTTTTTGCAGCGCTTCCGGAAACGTGCGCCCGATAGCCATCACCTCGCCTACCGCTTTCATCTGCGGCCCCAGCACTGGATCAACACCGCTGAATTTCTCGAAGTTCCAGCGCGGGATTTTGACAACCACATAATCCAGCGACGGCTCAAAGCTGGCAGGCGTCACACGGGTGATGTCGTTAGGGATTTCGTCTAAGCGGAAACCCACCGCCAGCAGCGCTGCAATTTTGGCGATTGGGAAACCAGTGGCTTTGCTCGCCAGCGCCGACGACCGCGACACGCGCGGATTCATCTCAATAACGTATACCTCGCCGTCAGCAGGATTAATGGCGAACTGCACGTTCGCGCCGCCCGTCGCCAGCCCAACGCGGTCAAGCACCGCCCGCGCCATGTCGCGCAGGCGCTGCAGCTCCCTGTCTGTCAGCGTCTGGGCTGGCGCCACAGTAATGCTGTCGCCGGTGTGCACCCCCATCGGGTCGAGGTTTTCAATCGAACACACGACAACAAAATTGCCGCTGTTGTCGCGCATGACCTCAAGCTCGTATTCTTTCCAGCCCAGCAGGCTCATGTCAATCAGCACTTCGTTTACTGGGCTGAGCTTGATGCCGCGTTCAGCGATCAAGCGCAGTTCGTCGGGCGAGTACGCTATACCGCCCCCGCTGCCGCCCAGCGTAAACGATGGGCGCACCAGCACTGGATACCCCAGCGTTTCAGCTGCGCGCAGCGCCTGCTCGACACTGCCCACCACTTCGCTCGGCGGCGATTTCAGCCCGATCTCTGTCATCGCGTCTTTGAACAGCTGGCGATCCTCTGCTAGCTCAATGCTCGAAATAGACGCGCCAATCAGCTCGACATTGTGCTTTTCCAGGACGCCCTGGTTGCGCAGGGCCAGCGCCAAGTTGAGCGCCGTCTGGCCGCCGACAGTTGGCAGGATAGCGTCTGGCTTCTCCGCCTCAATGATGCGCTCACAGATGTCAGGCGTCAGCGGTTCAATATAAGTTGCATCGGCAAACTCCGGATCCGTCATGATCGTGGCCGGGTTGGAGTTCACCAGCACAATGCGGTAGCCGTGGCTGCGCAGCGCCTTGCAAGCCTGCACGCCGCTGTAATCGAACTCGCATCCTTGGCCAATCACAATCGGCCCGGAGCCTATCACCATGATCGTATTGATATCTGTACGTGGGGGCATCAGGTATTCGACGAGATCGTTATCTTTCTCAAGCGAAACATATGATCGCTTTACCGCTTACCTTCACCGCTATTATGCACCCGTTCCACAAACGCATCAAACAAGTACAGGGAGTCGTGCGGGCCAGGCGACGCTTCCGGGTGATACTGTACGCTGAACACGCCCATCCCCTCGTGGCGCAGGCCCTCGACAGTGTTATCGTTCAGGTTGATGTGCGTAATCTCAGCGCCCCCCAGGTCGCTGTCCGGCGTGACGGCGAAACCGTGGTTGTGGCTGCTGATCTCCACCACGCCGGTGAGCAGGTTCTTCACCGGCTGGTTGCCACCCCGATGCCCAAAGCGCATCTTCTCAGTTTTGCCGCCCAACGCCAAACCAATAATCTGGTGGCCTAGGCAGATGCCAAATATCGGTGTCTTGCCCAACAGCGCGCGCACATTTTCGATAGCATACGTCACTGCTGCCGGGTCTCCCGGCCCGTTGCTCAGAAACACCCCCGCTGGCTTCATCGCCAGCACCTCGGCGGCGGGCGTGCGCGCCGGCACAACGGTCACGCGCAGTCCGCGGTCGGTCATCAGCCGCAGAATGTTACGCTTAATGCCGAAGTCATAGGCCACTACTAAAGGCCCTTCCGGATCGTAGCGATGGTCGCGATACCACTGCGGGTCACTGCGCTCCGTCCAGTTGTACGGCTCGTCACACGTCACGCTGTCTACCAAGTTAGCGCCGGCCATGTCTGGGGCGCGCCGCGCCATCTCGACCAGCGCCTGCGGGTCACTAGCTGGTGGCCCGTGCGCGATCACGGCGCGCATTACGCCGCGCTGGCGAATGTGACGCACCAGCGCGCGCGTTGCCACTTCAGTCAAGCCGATCACCCCCTCCGCCTTGAGATACTCATCCAGCGTGCCGCGCTCACGCCAGCTGCTCACCACCGGGCTGAGCGCCCGCACTACAAACCCCGACACCCATGCTCTGTCCGATTCCACATCTTCTGGGTTCACGCCGGTGTTGCCGACGTGCGTCACTGTCATTGCCACAATCTGGCCGTAATACGACGGGTCGGTCAGGATTTCCTGGTAGCCTGTCATAGACGTGTTGAACACGATTTCACCGGCTCGAACGCCCTGCGCACCAAAGCCGACGCCGGGAAACAGGCGCCCATCTTCCAGGGCGAGCACACCGCGCATGTTCCCTCCCGTCACGTCCGGTAAGCTCCATTAATCGTCACATAGTCGTGGCTCAGGTCGCACGTCCACACCGTCGCTTCACCGCTGCCCAGGCCGCAGTCAAGCGTCACCTGCACGTCAGGCGCGCCGATGATCGCCGCCGCCAGCGCTTCCGAATAATCCGCTGGCACACCGGCGTTAAACAACAGCACTGCCTGCCTGCGCCCATTGACTGCCGAAGCCATCTGCAGCTGCGCACGCGATGGATCGAACGGCACGCCAGACCGCCCCGCCGCTGCGATGATACGCCCCCAGTTGGCATCGCTGCCATAGAAGGCGGTTTTGACCAGCGCCGATGTAGCGATTGTGTGAGCGATCTTCCGGGCGGCTGCGTCGTCACTGGCCCGGCGCACCTCAAGTGCAATGAACTTGGTTGCGCCTTCACCGTCGCGCACGATCGCCTGTGCTAGGCGTTCGCACAGCGCTGTCAGTGCCTGTTGAAACACGTCCACATCCGGCTTTACGCCGCTGGCGCCGTTCGCCAGTAGAAGCACCGTGTCGTTAGGACTCATGTCTCCGTCCACCACGATTTGGTTGTAACTTACTGCAACGCCGGCCGACAGTGCGGCTTGGGCCTGAGACGGCGAGAGGGCAGCGTCGGTGACGATCACGCCCAGCATCGTCGCCATATTCGGCGCGATCATGCCTGCGCCTTTGGTAATCCCCGCGATCTGGTACACGCCGCCAGCATCGGTCACCGTTACCGACGCCAGCTTTGGCCGCGTGTCCGTCGTCATGATCGCCTGCGCAGCGGCCTGCCAGTTATCGCCGAGCGCGCCGGCGGCCTGCGCGATACCGGCACGGATTTTGTCCATTGGCAGCTGCGTGCCGATAACACCGGTCGAAAGCACCAGCACCTCATCCGCTGTGCACCCCACTCGCTCAGCCACATATTGTGCCGTGGCGCGCGCGTTTTCGTCTCCCCGGGGGCCGGTACAGGCGTTTGCGCTCCCGGTGTTGACAATCACAGCGCGAACCGAAGCGCTGCCGCGGCGCAGCAGTTCCTGATCATAGCGCACGGGCGCTGCTTGCAGTTGATTAGTGGTGAACACCCCAGCGGCAGCGCACGAGCAGTCACTGACGATCAGCGCCAGATCGAGCCGGTCATCTTTCTTGAGGCCGCAGTGCACACCAGCCGCTTTGAAACCGGCCACGGCCTCAATGGAAGATACGATTTCAACCACGCTCCAACTCCCTCAGCATGTCGGTTAGGTGGGCGATCAAGGTGTCAACCTGCGCCTTCTGAACAATCAGCGGCGGAATAAACCGCAGCACTTTCTCGCCAGCGTTGACCAGCAGCAGACCGCGCTTGTAGCCCTCCGTTATCAGGGGTGCAGCTTCCACTTCAAGCTCCAACCCTACCATTAAGCCGCGCCCGCGCACCTCTCTAATTAGCGGGCTGTTGATCTCCTCTAGACGCTCCATGAGATAGGCGCCGGTGTCCTCCACTTGTGCCAGAAAGGCCGGCTGGCTCACCCGCGCCAGCACGACCTTGGCAACGCTGGTCACCAGCGGGCCGCCGCCAAACGTTGAGCCATGATCGCCCGGATGCAGATGGTCTGCTACTGCCTGCTTCACTAAAATGGCCCCGATGGGCAGTCCGCCAGCCAGCGGTTTAGCGATCGTCATAATGTCAGGTGTTGTGCCGGCCCATTCATGCGCCCAGAGCCTGCCAGTGCGCCCCATGCCGCACTGCACCTCATCGAAGATCAGCACAGCGCGGTGCTGGTCGCAGAGCGCACGCAGCGTCCGCAGAAAGTCCGGCTGCGCCACGTTGATGCCGCCCTCGCCTTGTACCGGCTCGACAATCACAGCGGCTGTGCGACCGGTGATAAGCCGCGCTGCGGCCTCTGAGTCGTTGAAAGGCGCAATCACCACGTCCGGCAGCAGCGGCGCGAACGGTTTCTGATATTTCTCTTTGGGTGTTAGAGACACTGCAGCGATCGTTCGTCCGTGAAAAGCACCCGTGAAACACACGATTTCGGTTTTGCCGGGTTCGCCCGAATCAAACACCACCTTGCGGGCGAATTTGATTGCGCCCTCGTTGGCCTCTGCCCCGCTGTTGCAGAAAAAGACACGGTCAGCAAACGACCTCTTAACCAGCTCAGCGGCCAGTTCAGCTTGCGGTGTAGTGCTGTACAGGTTGCTCACGTGGATAAGCTTCTCAGCAGCTTGCTGGATAGTCCGTGTCAGCTCAGGGTCGCCGTATCCCAGCGCGTTAACCGCGATGCCGGCCACGAAATCCAGGTAAGCGTTTCCGTCGGTGTCGTAGAGTGTTACGCCTTCACCACGTGCCAGCACAAACGGTGGACGGCGGTAGGTTTGCATCAGATAGTGCTGTTCCAATTCCAGTGTGTGCGCGGTTGGATCAACTGCTGTGCTCATCGTCCCCCTTGTCCTCATCCTTAGCGGCGTGCACAGCGCGGGTGAACACTGTGCCGCCGTGTGTCTGCAGCCCTTTCAGGTTTGTGATAACCACCCGTCGAACGCCCAATTCTAGCGTTTGCAGCGCTGTCTGCACTTTCGGTATCATGCCGCCGAATATCACGCCTTCAGCGATCAAACTGCGCGCGCTCTGCTCGTCCAGGGCCGGCAGCGGCTCGTGATTAACCAGCACGCCCTCGACATTTGTCAAAAAGACAACACAGTCAGCCGCCACAGCGGCCGCCACCGCGCCTGCCACGTGATCCGCGTTCACGTTGTACACGTTGTCAGCACCCAGGCAAATCGGCGCGATCACTGGTATGATGCCCTGGGCCAGCCAGCCGCGCAGGATGTCGGCTCGCACATCTGTAACAACGCCGGTAAAGCCCATGTCAACTTCTGGGTGAAACATCTTCTCAGCGCAGATCAGGCCTAAATCCACCCCACTGACGCCCAGCGCCATGATGCCGCCAGCCAGCAGATGGCGCACCAGGCGGGTGTTCACCGCGCCGCGCAGCACCATCTCGGCCACCGCCAGCGACTCAGCATCGGTCACGCGCACGCCGTCAAGATACCGCGGTTCAATGCCCAACGCCCGCTGCAGCGCAGCGATTTCCCTGCCGCCGCCGTGCACAACAATCACAGGCGCGCCCACCGACAGCACCACTGGCGCTAGTCCGGCTAGGAAAGCCGGATCGTCAATCTCATTGCCGCCGATCTTCATGACAACCGGCGGCACAGGCGGCGCGGTCACAACAGGCCCTCCGTCTCATTAAGGCCGAACATCAAGTTAAAGCACTGCACAGCCTGGCTGGCCGCCCCTTTGCGCAGGTTGTCGGTTACGCTGGTGATGTGCAGGTAGCGCGGCGTCACGGGCGTCAAACTGACCGCCGCCAGATTGGTGCGCACAACGTGGCGCAGCGTTGCCTGCTGACCGGGAGGCAGCACGCGCACAAGCGGCTCAGTCTGGTAGATTTCTTCGTAAAGCGCCTGCGCCTGATCGCTTGAAAAGTCGTTAGCAAGGGTCACGTAGATGCTCGCCATAAGACCCCGATCAACTGGCAGCAGGTGGGGTGTAAACACAAGCGTGCCCACTTTTCCGTTAACCTTGTGCATCTCCTGCTCAATTTCGCCTACATGGCGGTGCGATCTGCCGGGATTGTAAGGTGACAGGTTGCCAAAGACCTCCACAAAATGGGTGTTGGGTTTTGGTTCACGGCCTGCCCCAGAAACGCCGGATTTTGCGTCTACAATCACCGGTGCGCCGTGGGCCAGAGCATGGGCCTGCAGCAGCGGATACAGCCCTAGCAGCGTAGTGGTAGGATAACAGCCTGGCGCGGCGACGACTTTAGCGCCCCGCAGCTGTTCTCGGTTAATTTCCGGCAGACCATACGGCGCGGGCAGCAGTTCCGGATTGGGGTGCGGTTTGCCGTACCAGCGCTGATAGGCATCGGGCGTATCCAGGCGCAGGTCGGCAGAGAGGTCAACCACGCGCACGTCACGCGCCAGCGCCTGCGCCGCTACTGGCGCGGACACCCCGTGCGGGAGCGCCAGGAAGACTGCGTCTACCGCGTCGAGCGGAACGTCTTCTAACGCAATGAAGCGCAGCGCAGTGCCTTCAACGGGCTG
>DAOTWC010000006.1:0-5249 GCA_034435995.1 Anaerolineae bacterium
TGATCACATCGGGTTTCTGCACCGAGGCGTACTTCCGCCAGTTTGGCGATTGGCACACCGGCCACGATCTGGCGCGCTCGCCACAAGGCGGTGAGCCAATCTACGCCATCGCCGACGGTATCGTGAAATGGGCAGAAAACGCAGGCAGCAATGGGTTCGGCAACCTCGTCTTCATTGAGCACAAGACCAACCTATACAGCCGCTATGCCCACCTGGCTACTATCACTGTCGCCAATCGCCAGCAGGTAAACGCCGGCACAGTAATCGGCACGCTGGGTTCTACTGGCCGTGTTACCGGTCCGCATCTGCATTTTGACATCAGCCGGATCAACAACGCGCTTGACTGGCCCGGCAAAGACAAAAACCGCGTGCAGCAGAACTATATTGACCCGCACGCGTGGTATCGCGACGAAGCCACTATGGTCATCGAACCGCCTTCAGGCAAACGGCTGCGCGTTATGGCGCTGCGCGGCCTGAATGTGCGCGCCCGCCCGTCCACGTCGGCCCGATCAGAGTACGTTATTCCGTATCTGGCCGTCGTTGAAGTGAAGGATGCCGCCTTCCTGGCGGACTCGTTTACCTGGCGTGAGCTGGTCACAGGTGGTTGGATTGCCCAGGAATTCACCGAACCCGAGACGCCGGTCGAGGCAGTTACGCCGGTAGGTGTCCGCACAGAAACGCCTACTACCATAACAATCCCCAGCCCGGTGGTCGTTGCCGCGCGCGGCGTTCACGCTAACGCTGGCGGCTGGGCCCCAACTGATCAGGAGCTGGACTTGGTCAAGCACAATCAGGTCAAGTCGGTCCTGATCGTTGCCTACGAACCAAATCAGGCAGCGCTGGCTGTGTCACGGTTTCGCGATGCCGGCGTGAGCGATTTTATCGTCCGCGCTGCCACACACCGCCCGATCTCGCCAGACCCGCAGGCGTTCGTGGACGACACACTGCCGCGCCTGCGCGAATATCGCGATGCCCTCACCAGCGCATTTGACAGCAGCGCCAAGCTGCACATCGCCGTCCACAATGAGCCGAACGTCAGCGTCGAAGGCTTCGGCACAGCCTGGCGCAGCGGCGCTGAGTTCACGCGCTGGTACATGCAGGTTATCCGCCGCTACCGCGACGCGCTCCCGAACATCACTATCGGCTTTCCAGCCCTCTCCCCAGGCGGAGACTTGGCGCTGTCTGGCTTGTCGCGCATGGACGAATGGCGCTTCCTTGAGCAGTGCGCGGAGGCCATCGAAAACAGCGACTGGGTGGGTGTGCACGCCTATTTCGTGGGCGATGGCGCAGATATAGACCTGAAGCCGCAGCGCTGGCGCGACGCTGCCCGCGGCCGCAGCGTGATTATCACCGAGGGCGGCCCTGCTGACGGGATCGCGAACAACGGCGTAAAGCTCAGCAATGTCTATCGGCGCTGCGAGCAGGCCGGCCTGCCCGTAATGGCTTGGCTGTTGTCGGGCGCGGGGGCGTGGCAGCACGCTGGCTGGGTAGAGCAGAATGTCCGGCTGCCCATAAGCTGAAGCAGCGCGCCGCCAGCGCGGACTCAGGCACACAACCGAGTATTGACCTGCCAGCCGCCCTGCTCTAAAATGCCGGCGGCTGGCAGGTATTGTGTTATGCGCTGTTTTCGCCAGCGACCCACTCCGCCTGACGCGCGCTGGTCCCGACTGGCGCTAACCCAAGCTGTAATAATAAAGGAGCAAGCAGCGTGGCTGATATCACCCTTGAAGCACAACCGCGCACGCTGGTCGGCAAAAAGGTCAGCCAGCTTCGCGCGCAGGGCATCGTCCCAATCATCGTCTACGGCCCTCGGACGGAGCCGCTGACCCTTCAGGTCCCCTACCGTCCGCTAGAAGTGGCCCTCATGAAAGCCGGCGGCACGCACCTGATTGATCTGAAGGTAGACGACAAGACCATTACCGTGCTGGCCCGGGAAGTCCAGCGCAACGTGCTGCGCGGCGACATTCTTCACGCCGACTTCTTCGCTGTAGATGAGAGTGAAGCTATCAGCGCAGATGTTCACATCCATCTGGAAGGCGACAGCCCAGCGGTGGATATGGGCCTGGGCATGCTGCTCACCGGCACTAACACCATTACGATCGAAACGCTGCCCAGCAAACTGCTCGATGTTATCCCGGTGGATATCTCCGTGCTCAAAGCCCCCGGCGATGCGATCTACGTCCGCGATCTAGACCTAGGGCCAGAAATCAAAATCCTCAACGACCCCGATGAAATGATCGTGCGCGTCGCCCAGACCTCAGCCGCCCGCGCCGAGGAAGAAGCTGAAGCGGAAACCGGCGCACTGGCTGAGCCAGAAGTTATCCAGCGGGGCAAGGTTGAAGAAGACGAGGAATAACTTTAGAAAGCCTCGCCCAACCCTGAGTCGAACACGGCGGGCGCTCACAATGATCTGTGAGCGCCCGCTGCTTTTCCAAGCACTGCCGTCTGTGCGCCGTGATCAGAACCTAGCCGCCGTTGACGCCCGGCGCGCCGACCTCGCCGCCGTGGTCGCCCTCCATGATCGCCACACTCACGACAGCATCGCCATCGGCCAGGTTAATGACCGTCACGCCCTGCGTGCTGCGGCCTGTCTCTCTGATCTGGTCGAGGCTGGTGCGCAGCACAACGCCCTCGCGCGTGATAAGCATGATGTCGTCGCGCGCGTTAACACAGCGAATGGCCACAATCGGGCCGGTTTTCTCGCTGCGCGCCAGGGTGCGCACGCCCAACCGATAGCGCCCGCGCGTGCTGTACTCGTCGAGCGCTGTCCGTTTGGCCAGGCCGTTCTGTGTCACCACCAGCAGGTGCGTGTCATCCGGGCCGATAACGTCCATGCCAGCCACGGCGTCGTTTTCCTTGAGCTTGATCGCGTTCACGCCAAAAGCCGGCCGGCCCATTACGCGCACTTCGGACTCGTGAAAGCGAATGCTCTGGCCAGCATCAGTAGCCAGAACGACGTCCTGGTTGCCGTTGGTGAACTTCACCCAATGCAGCGTATCGCCTGGGTCCAGGCTGATTGCAATCAGACCGCTGGGGCGAACGTCACGGAATTCATTCAGGTGCACACGCTTGATACGCGCGTAGCGCGTTGCCATGATAAAGTAACCCTCACTTTCGGCAGTGGGGTTAAATGGCAGCACCGCGGTGATGCGCTCATCGCTGTCCAATGCCAGCACCGTGTGCACCAACGTGCCCCTGGCCGCCCGCGCTGTCTCCGGAATGAAGTATGCCCATTCGCTGTAGACTTTGCCCTTGTCGCTGAAGAACAGCAGCTTATCGTGGCTGCTGCACGCCAGCATTTCCACCAGGACATCCTCTTCTTTGGTCGCCATGCCGATCACGCCCTTACCGCCGCGCCGCTGCGCGCGGTAGGCGCTGGAAGGCACGCGCTTGATGTAGCCGCGGCTGGTCAGCGAAATGACGACTTCCTCCTCGCGCACCAGGTCGGCTTCGTTGAAGTCGGTCAGCACGTCATACTGGATTTCGGTGCGTCGGTCATCGCCGAACGTCTGCGCCAGCTCCGTGATGTCCTCCCGGATCACAGCCAGGATTTTCTGCGGCGAGGCCAGCAGCTCTTCGAGATACGCGATGCGCGCCTGCACCTCATCGTACTCGTCGCGCAGCTTCTGCTGCTCCAGCGCGGCCAGCCGCCGGAGCTGCATTTCGAGAATGGCGTTGGACTGTAACTCCGTCAGGTCAAAGCGGTTCATCAACTGTGCCCGCGCCGTCTCGACATCGGGCGATGAGCGGATCGTCTGGATCACGCGGTCCAAGCTGGACAGCGCCTTTAGCAGCCCTTCCAGGATGTGCGCCCGCGCGCGCAGCCGGCGCAGCTCGAATTCAGAACGCCGCACGACGACTTCATAGCGGTGTTCGATGTAGATCTGCAGGGCGCGCCGCAGGCCCAACGTGCGCGGTTCGCCGTTCACCAGTGCCAGCATCTGGATACTGAATGTGCTTTGAAGCTGTGTGTACTTGTAAAGTTGGTTGAGCACTTTCTGGGGCTGCGCCCCGCGTCGCAGCTCCACTGTCAGGCGCATGCCCCGCCGGTCGGACTCGTCGCGCAGATCAGCAATCTGATCCAGCCGGCCTTCACGCACCAGCGACACAATGCGCTCGATAATCGCCGACTTGCTCACCTGGTATGGGATCTCGGTGAACACGATGCGCAGGCGGTCGCCGCGCATCTCCTCGATCTCAGCCCGCGCCCGCACAACCACCCGCCCTTTGCCGGTGGCATAAGCCTCTTTCAGCTCATCGCCAGCGACAACAATCGCCCCTGTGGGGAAATCAGGCCCAGTCACAAACTGCATCAGCTCGTCAACAGTGATGTCGTCCGCGCGGTCGTAGTGGTCAATCATGTAAGCAATCGCGGCCGCCAGCTCGCGCAGGTTGTGCGGGGGAACGCTGGTAGCCATCCCGACGGCGATGCCGCTGGCCCCGTTCAGCAGCAGATTCGGCAGGCGCGCCGGCAGCACCTCCGGCTCCTGCTGTGTGCCGTCGTAGTTGTCAACGAAGTTGACCGTGTCCATGTCAATGTCAACGAGCAGCTCTTCGGCAATCCGCGCCAGCCGCGCCTCGGTGTAGCGCATGGCCGCCGGGCTGTCGCCGTCTACACTGCCGAAGTTGCCTTGGCCGTCCACCAGCGGATAGCGCAGCGAAAAGTCCTGGGCCATGCGCGCCATCGCGTCGTACACTGCGCTGTCGCCGTGTGGATGGTACTTGCCCAGCACATCGCCAACTACGCGCGCGCTCTTCTTGTACTGCGCGTTGTAACGCAGGCCCATATCGTGCATAGCGTACAGAATGCGCCGGTGCACGGGCTTCAAGCCGTCGCGTGCGTCGGGCAGCGCGCGCGCCACGATCACGCTCATCGCGTAATCTAGATAACTGCCGCGCATTTCCTCGTTGATATTGATCGGTCGAATCGTGCCGCTTTCGATCATACCTGTGCGCGCGGCTTGCTCTTTGGCAGCGCTCAGCCGCGCCCATCTCCTTTCGCTGTCAACACACAGGTTGTTCCAGCCGATTGGCTTGCCGGAACAAGGGCGCAGGGGCTATGATTGCGCCCGTCAGGCATCTTTCTGACAACATTAAAAGTATACCGCAGAACTAGCCACCGGACACTGAACAGATGAGCGAGAGGAATGGGTAGGAAAGCCAGCGATTTTCCAGTAAGGTTGAGTTGCGAAACGAAACCAACCTGGAGAAGCCCCATGCGATCTGTCGCCATTCCTCACCTGTATGGT
>DAOTWC010000007.1:0-29052 GCA_034435995.1 Anaerolineae bacterium
CCCCCTGCTGCCCGATCACCTCGTCGGCCGTGTAGCCGAAGGTCTCTTCGAACGCCGGGTTGACCTGGACGATCACACCCTGGTGGTGCACTATCACCGGGTCGGACAGCGCCTCGAACAGCGCCCGCTGGCTGGCCTCGCTTTCGGCCAAAGCCTGGGTGTGGCGCGCGATGGTGCGGCGGTTGTGCTGCTGGACGGCCGCCAGCGCCACGCTCAGACCGGCGATGATCACGCTGAGCTGGACGGTGCTGTGCGCCGCTGCTTCATGGCTTGGCGGCGCGCTGACCAGCACTACCAGGACTGTCAGCGCCAGCGCCGCGGCGGCCACCAGCACAGCAGCGCGCACCGACAGCATCAGGCCAGTGAGAATGACCGCCAGCATGAGGTACAGCGGGGCCAGGTTGTCCAGCGCCAGCGCCGGGTCGCTGATGAAGACGGCGACCACGACAGCCGTCATATACACGTCAATCGCCCAGACAGCCAGGCGGAAGCGCGGCGTGCGGCTGAGCCGGTACAAGCCAAACAGCAAGACGGTGCTGGCCAGCACTGCGCCGACGTACGGCGGCGTGAGCGTTTGCAGGGCGATGCGCGCCAGCGAAGTGGGCCAGTAGAGCGCGGCGAAGGCCAGCAGCACGGCGGTCAGCAGGCGCGCGTCGCGCCGAGCGACGGGGTCGGCAAGGGCGGGCGATGGCTCGGTGAGGCGCATCCACAGCCGGCGCAGGCGGCTGTGGACGCTGGCGCAGCTAAGCGTCATAGGCGAATTAACCCAGATTACAGCGTTGTTTGATTCGCATTGTAGCAGCAAAACCGTTCGTCAAGCGTGGATTTTCCGGTATAATTGGGCCGTCATCACTGATGTGAACCGGGCGCAGCGCCCGCTGAGCTTCTGTCTGGTGAGGCACAAATTCACACTTAACGATCTGACCGCTTGTTTGAGGCGAAAGGAGGAAGGCGCTGGTCCCGCCGCAGATCGCAGCGCGCCCGCCAGCGCCGCACAGTATTATGGCCCTTGCTGTCCCTGCAACATCCACCCTGACAATTGATAAGATCGCCGAGCTGCTGGGCAGCGACGCCGACTCGCTGCTGAACCACACCAGCACCACCATTCCGAAGGAGAGCCTGTACCTGCCGGGGCCGGACTACGTGGACACGGTCTTCGCGCAGAGCGACCGCAGCCCGCGCGTGCTGCGCAGCCTGCAGGAGATGTTCAGCCACGGCCGCCTGGCGGGCACGGGCTATCTGTCCATCCTGCCGGTAGACCAGGGCATCGAGCACTCGGCCGGCGCGTCGTTCGCCAAGAACCCGCGCTACTTCGACCCAGCCGGCATCGTCGAGCTGGCGATCGAGGGCGGCTGCAACGCCGTCGCCTCCACCTTCGGCGTGTTGGGCGCGGTGGCCCGCAAGTACGCCCACAAGATTCCCTTCTTGGTGAAGATCAACCACAACGAGCTGCTGACGTACCCCAACAAGTACGACCAGGTGATGTTCGGCACGGTGAAAGAAGCCTGGAACATGGGCGCGGTGGCTGTGGGCGCGACCGTCTACTTCGGCGCGCCGGAGAGCACGCGCCAGCTCGTCGAGGTGGCCGAGGCGTTCGCCTACGCCCATGAGCTGGGCATGGCGACCGTGCTGTGGTGCTACCTGCGCAACCCCGGCTTCAAGGTCAACGGCGTCAACCACGAGACATCGGCAGACCTCACCGGTCAGGCCAACCACCTGGGCGTGACGATCCAGGCTGACATCATCAAGCAGAAGCTGCCGGTGAGCAACGGCGGCTTCAAGGCGCTCAACACCGGCGGGTCGTCGTATGGCAAGCTGGACGAGCGCATCTACACGCAGCTCACCAGCGACCACCCGATTGACCTCACCCGCTACCAGGTGGCCAACGGTTACATGGGCCGCATCGGCCTGATCAACTCCGGCGGGGCCAGCAGCGGGGCGGGCGACCTGGCCGAGGCAGTGGCGACGGCTGTCATCAACAAGCGCGCCGGCGGCATGGGCCTGATCAGCGGGCGCAAGGCGTTCCAGCGCCCGATGGCCGACGGCGTGGCCCTGCTCAACGCCATTCAGGACGTGTACCTGTGCGAGGACGTGACCATCGCCTGACGCGCCGCCAGCGCTAAGCGCATTTCCTGCGCCGCCTGTCTGCCTGCTGCGTGGACGGGCGGCGCTTTTATTGACGGCCCAGGTCGTCAGCGGTCGAGCGCTCCCAGCCGCAGCAGCGCGCCGCTTTCGTCGTCCAGCCCAACGCCGCTGATGCGCTCACCAGTGCGCCAGTCGTAGAGCGCTGCTCGGATGTCATAGCGGCCAGGGGGCACGCGCTCCAGCGGGATGCTGCGCAGGCGGCAGGCTGTCCCGGCAGGCGGCAGCCCGAAGTCGGACTGTGCGACAAGCGCGCCGGACGCATCCAGCAGGTATACGCCGACCGAGTAAGTGTCGGGCGGGACGCTGGGCGGGACTGTAAGTCCCAGCCAGATGTCGAGGCTGCCGGATACAACAGCCGGCGCGGCCAGCGCCTGCACGCGCACGCCTGGCTCGAAGCGCAGCGCGGGCGCGGCGCGGTCAACGCGCCCGAAGCCCTGCACGCGCATGTCGTCTGTGTCGGCAAGCTGTATGCACTGGTACAGGTTCCACTGGCCCAACAGGTACTGCACCAGCGACCATTCTTCTAGCGGGAAGCGCGGCGCGTAGGTGATCCACACGCGCGCCGCGCCGCCGACGGCTTCGCGCAGGCGCTCGGCGTAGCGGTCGGCAGTGAACAGCGTCTCGATCTCGACGATCTCTTTGCGCCCCGGCAGCGCGCGGAAATAGAAATCGAATGGGTGAAGCTGAAGCCCCGCGTACAGCCCACTGCCAAGCAGGTTGATCGTGACATCGTTGTCCTGCAGGTGCGGGGCCAGCACAGCCGCCATCTCGCGCAGGGGCTGGGGCGGCGTGTTCTGCACAGACCGGCGGAAGTCAAAACTGCCTTCGGCCGCCAGCCCGGCCACTGCCCAAACGGCGGCGATGGCCGCCGCCGGCACGCCGCGCTGGCCCAGATTGGCAGCGCCAAAACCGGCGATGAGGGCAAGCAGCGGAACAGTCCCGAACATATAGCGCGGCTCGCCGATGCTCAATGCAGCGCAGACGACCAAGTTGAGCGCCATCACAGCAGCGTACAGCAGCCACAGGCTGCGCGCGGCGCGGCTGCGCAGGCTCAGCAGCGCCAGCAGGCCGAACAGACCCAGGGTTGCGCTGCTGAATATGTACAACCCTCTAGGGATCATGCTCAGCAGCGTGCCCAGGGTGTGGGGGTGGCGTTGGGATGCGCGCGCGTCGCCAACGACTTCCAGCGCGTTGATCACCCAGGGCAGCAGCAGCGCGCCGCCCAGCGCAAAGCTGGCGATCACCAGCCACCAGCGGCGGTCGCGCTGTCCGCGCCGCAGCCCGGCCAGCACGTGCCAGCCCAGAACCGCCCCGGTGAACGTGACGGCGAAGTAGTGGGTGTACAGGAAGGCCGCGACTGCGGCTGCCAGCGCCAGATACAGCAGCGGGTGAGGGCACGCCGGCGTCCGCATAATGCGGACGTAGAGCAGCAGCACAAGCGCCGCCAGCAGCGCGTGCTGCGTGTAGACGCGCATCTCGTGCAGGAAGAAGACAAACCACGCGCTCAGGCCCAGGGCCGCCGCCGACATCAGCCCCACCCTGCGGCTGCCTAGGTCACAGCCCAGCCGGTATACAACCGCCACGGCTAGAAGGCCGGTGAGCAGCGAAAACGCGCGCCCAGTGTACTCCGTCCAGCCGGTCAGGTTGCCCCAAGCCGACAGCGCCAGCGGGTAACCGGGAGTCTGCCAAGGGTCCTCGGCGGCCACCCGATTCCAGATTTCGGCGGGGGACAGCGGCGTGCCGGGGAACAAAGTGGCCCCGGCGTTGTATAACGACCACCACTCGTCAAACCAGATGCCATCAGCGTCAAGGCTCTTCGCGCCCAGCCACGTGACGACCAGCAGCAGGCCGACCAGCAACCAGCGATATTTCGAGTCCGCAGGCATAAATTACCTTCTCTGCGCTGTGCGTTTTTCATCGTTGATTGTACGAACGAAGCCTTAAAGGGAGTCTTAAAAACGTTTGAATCCGGTGTGAAACAGCCCTAACCGGCGGGTGGCCAAGCCTCGGGCGGGGGCGGGGGCGATGGGTCGAAGTCGTAGTAGACGGTGAACGGGCCGATGCGCGCCCATTGGTAAGTCACCCCCTGGCCAGCGAAGTGAGCCGTCAGCGCGGCGTCCAGGGCAGGCGGCCCGGCGGTGATGTAGGCTGTGCGCTGCGCCTGGCGCGCCGCCGCCGTGTAGGGCGGGTAGCGGTCATCGCGCGGGTTGTAGCGCAGGTCGGCGCGGTAAGGCAGCGCCGGGCTGTACTGCAAGCGCTCGCCGCTGAGGAACGCCAGGCGGAAGGCGACCCAGTAGTGGGTGTAGCCGTGCCGCAGGTCGTTGGCCTCTAGAAAGGCGATCAGGGCGGCGTCGTGGTCGTTGGGGATGTGCGACTCGGCGGTGAACTGGGTGGTCAGGCCGGGCGGGTTGGACGCGGCGCTGAGCGTGCCCGCTGCCCAATAGCCGCCGACCAGCAGAACCAGGCCCGCTGCCAGCGCGCGCCGCGCCAGGCCGCCGGTATCCACCAGCTCGGCCGCCAAGACGCCCAGGCCCAGCGCCAGCGGCAGCAGCAGCGGCAGGAAGAAGCGCCCGGTTGGGTCGGCCCCGAAGCTGGAGAAGAGGAACGCCGCGCCGAACGCCAGCGGCAGGCCGGCGGCGAGTGCCCGGCCGGACGGGGCGATCAGCGGGGCGCGCAGCAGGCGGTAGAAGCCCAGCGCCAGCGCAGCGAGGACGGCCAGCCCCCAGGGCAGCGCGAAGTAATCGGCCGCCCAGGGGAAGCGCAGGCCAGTCGCGGCGGGGACGCCGAACAGGGCCAGGCCGGCCAGGCGCTCCGCGACAGGCACGGGCTGGCCGGCGTAATCAGCGGACTGCACCGCGCCCAGGTAGAGCCGCAGCGCGGCGTGGTCGTGGGCGAAGTCGTAGGCCCACCAGGGCGCGCTGCCGACAGCGAATCCAGCGGCGGCCAGCGCCAGCGCCAGCAGCGCCCCGCGCCGCCGGCGCGCCAGCGCGGCCAGCGTCACTGCCGCCGCCGGCAGCAGGTAGACGATGATCAGCCCGTTGACCCACCAGCCCAGCCCGGCGCACAGACCGAGCAGGGCGCAGCGCAGCGCCCGCCGCCGGACGCTTTCCGGCGCGCGCGGCGGCAGCGCCAGCAGCAGCGCCAGATGGCCCAGCAGCAGCACTTCGCCGTAGCCGCCGAGCGAGGCGGTCGTGTAGACAGCCAGCAGCGGCGGCGGCAGCGCGAACGCCAGACCGGTTACCAGCGCAGCAGCGCGGCGGCGCGTCAGCCGCCAGGCCAGGGCGAACGCGCTGGCCGTGGTCAACAGGTAGAGCGCGCTCTGCGCCAGCCGGATCGTCAGCACCGACTCGCCCGCCAGCCGGAAGCCGAGGGCCACCAGCCATGAGTCGAGCGTGCCCATGTACGGCTGGCCGTAGAAGAAGACGGGGCGCGCGCCCTGGTTGATGTGGCGCGCCATCAGGCCGACGATGGCTTCGTCGCTGTGGAACGACACCGCGCCGCTGGCGAGCACCAGCCCGCGCGCAAGGGCAGCGGCGGCCAGCACCAGCAGCAGACAGGCCCAGGGAAAGCGGTGTGGGGAGGCCGGCATCGGTTGGTGTGTCCTCTCCTGTTGAACGCGCGCTGCTCACAGCATAGCGCGGACAGCGCGGCAGCGGGGTAAAGAATCAAAACGGCCCGCCGAGCGCTGCGCTGGCGGGCCGCCGTGATGATCTAGTGTGTGTATCATGCGCCAAAGACGAAGTTGGAACCGCCCCGGTTGATATGGTTCATGAACTCGGTGCGCGTCTTTTCGTCGTCGCGGAACACGCCCAGCATGGCGCTGGTGGTCATGCTCGACTGCGACTTCTTCACGCCGCGCATCATGGCGCACATGTGCACGCCGTCCAACACGACAGCCACGCCGCGCGGCTGCAGCACTTCGTCCAGGAAATGGGCGATCTGGTGCGTCATGCGCTCCTGCACCTGCAGGCGGCGGGCGAACATGTCCACGATGCGCGGAATCTTCGACAGGCCGATCACCTTGCCGTTGGAGATGTAGGCCACGTGCGCCCGCCCGATAAACGGCAGCATGTGGTGCTCGCACAGGCTGTAGAACTCGATGTCGCGGACGATGACCATGTCGTCGTACTCGACGTTGAACACAGCCTCGTTGATCAGCTTAGCCGGGTCCACACGGTAGCCGCTGAGCAGCTCGTCGTAGGCTTTGGCCACGCGCTGGGGGGTGCGCTGCAGCCCCTCGCGCTGCGGGTCCTCGCCGACAGCCTCCAGGATGTCGTAGGTTGCTGCTTCAATGCGCGGCAGGTCAACCGGCGGCAGGTTCAGCTCGAACATCTCCAGTAATTCAGGCGACTGGAGCTTGAGCGCCATGCTGCCGTCGGTTTCAGCCAGTTCTACCTCGCGGCTGTGGTCGTGGCCGTTGTGGTGACCGTTGTGGCGGCCGTTGGCGCGTTCGTTAAACTCGTTCATGTAGTACACGTTCATCGTCTTTCGCTCTCTCTTGATGTGAGACGCTTCTGTGTGTGTCGCTTCTCACTATACAGCACTAGGTGATATGATTACCGCTTTGCTAATTGACTCTTAACCCCACTTCACGCGACCCTAACGCTGCGCCGCGGCGCATTTGACAAGGGCGGCGGGCAGGCGGGGGGTGCGTGGCAGAGGCCGTATTTTAGGATATGCTGGTAGCATAAAGCCTTACCCTGAGTCGCCTTAACTTCTTATGAGAAACAGCGAATGGACACGATTGAAATTGACAACCTGCGCCTGCGCTGTGTGATCGGCTTCAGCCCGCACGAGCGCGGCGACCGGCAGGATGTGGTGATCAGCCTACGCATCGGGGCGGACATGCGCCGGGCCGGACAGACCGACAACCCAGACGACGCTTTCAACTACCGCACGGTGACAAAAGCCATCATCCAGCATGTTGAGGCGTCGCAGTACTTCCTGGTGGAGAAGCTGGCCAGCGAGATCGCCCGCATTGTGGTTGAGCACGGCGCGCCTTACGTGCAGGTGCGCGTGCACAAGCCAGGTGCGCTGCGCTTCTCCGACAGCGTCGGTGTGGTGATCGAGCGCACGCCCGATGACTTCGCCTGAGCCGCTGACTATCGCTTACGTGGCGCTGGGGTCGAACATCGCGCCAGAAGTTAACCTGCCGGCGGCGCTGCGCCTGCTGGCGCAGCGCTGCGTCGTGCTGGCGCGCTCGCCGGTCTACCGCACGCCGCCGCAGGGCTTTGCCGATCAGCCCGACTTCTACAACATGGCGGTGAAGGTGGCGACGGCGCTTGACCCAGCGGCCTTCAAGCAGGACGTGCTGGCGCGCATCGAGCAGGCGCTGGGCCGCCAGCGCAGCCCGCACAACAAGAACGCGCCGCGCACGATTGACCTGGACATCGCGCTGTGGGGCGATCAGGCGCTGGATTACGGCGCAAAGCCCTGGCATGTCCCCGACCCCGACATCCTGCGCTGCGCGCACCTGGCCGTGCCGCTGGCCGACCTCGCGCCGGATTACGCGCACCCGGAGACGGGCGACACGCTGGCGCAGATCGCGCGCCGCTTCGACGCCAGCAGCCTGCAGGTTGTGCCGCTGGTGTTCGACACCTGATCCAGGGGGCGCGGCGTGGTTTTAATGCCTTGTCCGATCCGAGATACCGCCTAGACATGAGGGTTGACAGATTTGAGGAGACTGCGTATGTTTTAAGCAACAGCACAGCGTACAGGGGAGCTCGACAGCATCGGGCTGAGAGGGTATCTAGCGGATACCGACCCTCGAACTTGAACCAGGTAATGCTGGCGTAAGGAGTGAACGTGGTGTCCCTTTCCCCACTGCTTTGCCCACGCTGCAGCGGTTTTGCCTGCAGTGTCCGTCCCAGCGCTAACGCACACCAACCGAACAGCTGTCGCATGCTGCGCGCTCCGCTCGCGCTTGCTGTCTCATCATCGTTGGTCAGCAGTGTGACTAGAGAGGAGCACACCATGCATCGGTTCTTGTTGTCTCTTATCGCTGCGCTGTGGCTGGCGGCGGCAGCAGCCGCGCCCGCTTCTGCGCAAACAGACGAAAAGCCGGATGTTCGCCTGCCTGAGCGCCGGTCTGTGCGTGTTCTGCTCGACTGGACACCCAACACCAATCACATCGGTTTCTACGTCGCACAAGCGCTCGGCTTCTACGACGATGTCAACTTAGACGTGGACATTGTTCAACCCGGCGAGCTTGACCTAAAAGTCATCGAAGCTGTGGAGTCTGGCGCAGTTGAGTTCGGGATCAACTATCAGGAGTACACCTCGTTTGCCTTGGCTGAGGGCGCGCAGATCGTGGCGGTTGCGGCCGTCATTCAGCACAACACCACCGGCTTTGCCAGCGCAGCCGAGCGCAACCCGCTGACACGCCCGGCAGACTTGGCTGACCTCACTTACTACGGCGGCGGTTCGGTTGCCGAGGCGATTCTATCCCGGCTGATAAGCTGCGACGGCGCGCAGTGGGGACGCCGCTACGCTGAGCTGGGCGTGGTGGATATGATCGAGGTGCTGAAAGAAGGCAAAGCGGATTTCGGCTGGATTTACTACGGCTGGGAGGGGATTGAGGCCGAATTTCGCGGCGTTGACCTGGACGTCATTATGCTGCGCGACTACGCCGACTGCATCCCCGACTACTACACCCCGCTGATTATCACGTCGGCCGAGCATGTCCAGAACGATCCAGAGGTGGTGCGCGCTTTTATGCATGCCACCGCCCGAGGCTACGAAGTCGCGATCCGTTTCCCGCTGGCGGCGGCTGAGCTGCTGATCGCCGCTGAGCCACAGCTCGATGCGGCGCTGGTGCGCGCCAGCGCGCTGTGGCTGGCGGATCAATATCAGGGGGATGCGCCGCGCTGGGGGGAACAGCGGGCAGAGGTTTGGCAGCGGTTTACCGACTTTCTGGTCGAGAGCCAGTTGATCGGCGCGCCAATTGATATTCAGCGCGCGTTCACCAACGACTTTCTGCCGGGGTCGTGATGAACACCGCGTTTTCTGCTGCGCCCCCGACCCGGGGGCGCAGCCGTTTCTGGCGCGCTGATCTTGCCAGCGGTCAGCGAACGGTTTATAATGTGTCACACTGGCGACGTGGCCAAGTGGTAAGGCAAGGCTCTGCAAAAGCCTGATACACCGGTTCGAATCCGGTCGTCGCCTCTGGCGGGGCGGGCATCCAGGCGGATACCCGCTCTGTGTTAAGGCGGTGTGCGCTATGATGCAGCCAACTGACGACAGCGGCGCGCGGCCAGCGCCAGAACCACCGCCGCAGCCGCCCCTCCCCAATTACACCCTTTCGACAGTGTGTCCTCTGTGCGGCGCGCCAACCTTCCGCCTGGCGTGCAAGGTGCGCTGCCAGCGCTGCGGTTTTGTGTGGGACTGCAGCGAGTTGTGAGCCGCCAGCGGCGCCCGCCCCTAACCAGGGCCTGGCGCCGCGCCCAACGTTTAGGAATGTGTAAGTTTGCCCTTCATAAACTAAAAGCGTAATCTCGTCCGTGAGGTGTCGTGACCGTGAATACGTCAACGCTTTCTACGCTCATACGCGCGCTGCTTCGCTGGTGGTGGCTCATCGTGGTGGCAGTGGCGCTGGGGGTCGGTGTGGGTTTCTTCGTGCGCACCGAACAGCCGGATATTTACGCGTCGAAAGCGACGGTGCTGATCGGCCAAGACGTGCGTGAGGGCAATTTCTCCGGCCCGAACTATTCGCTGGTGCAGGCGTACTCGGTGCTGGTGCGGCGCGCCACGGTGCTGCAGCCGGTTATTGACGACCTGGCCCTGAACCTCGCGCCAGAAGCGCTGAACGAGATGATGGAAGTGAGCATCAACTTCCAGGCGTCCCTGCTGGAGATCACAGTGCTGGACACGCTGCCGGAGCGGGCAGCGCTCATCGCCAACCGCATTGCGCAGGAGCTGGTCAACCAGAGCCGGGGCACGGCCGTCAGCGAGGATCAGGCGTTTGTGGCTGCGCAGCTGGCCGATATTCAGCAGCAGATCACACAGCTTCAGCAGCGCGACCGAGAACTGCAGGCGGAGGCCAGCACGCTGACATCGGCTTTTGAGCTGACCCAGAACTTGGCCGAGCGCGAGCAGATCCGCAAGGCGGTGCAGGACCTGCGCAAGATGTACACCGACCTGAGCCAGACTACCGGCAGCACGCGCGGGCAGGTAACGCTGTTCGAGCTGGCTGTGCCCTCCTTTTGGCCTGTGGCGTCGAACCGCACGCTGGACCTGGTGATTGCGGGCGCGGCCGGCGGCGCGCTGGCGATCATTACGATTGTCTTCATCACCTTTTTCGACGACCGCCTGCAGTGGAGCGAAGCCGAAGGCGCCACCGTGCTGGGCCAGCCGGTGCTGGGGCCAATAGGCATCGTGCCGGCCAGCAAGCTGCCGCTTTACATGGTTACTATGCCCGGTTCGGTTGAAGCTGAGGCGCTGCGCCAGCTGCGCTCCAAGATCATGATTCAGACCGAAGGCGGCCACCCGCGCTCGGTCACTATTACCAGCTACGACTCCGGCGACGGCAAAACGCTGACGACAGCCAACCTGGCGCTGGCGTTTGCTCAGTCCGGGTTGCGCACGCTGGTGATTGACGGGGACATGCGCAAAGGCGACCTGCACGAGCTGTTTCGGCTGCCGAACGTCCGGGGCTTGTCTGATCTGCTGGCAGCGAAAGAGCCGCTGGAGCAGGCGCTGCCGCGCTGCCTGCTGGACACCGGCTATGAAGGGCTGACGCTGATGACGTGCGGGCGCGACACGGCTGACCCGGCCGGCCTGTTGAGCAAACCGCGCTTCGCGGCGCTGGTTCATCTGCTGATACAGCAGTTCGACATCCTGCTGATGGACTCGGTGCCGACAATTGGCGGCCACGACGCGGTGTTCCTGGCAGAGGCCAGCGACGGCGTGGTGATTGTGGTGCGGGCAGGGCGCACGACACAGAGCCAGCTCAAGCGCACGCTGGCCAACCTGCAGTCCAGTCCGGACATCAACATTATGGGTGTGGCGTTCAACCGGGTGCGGCTGCAAGTGACGAGCAAGTACAGCAGCGGCTATTACTACCGCAGCCCCGGCCGCGTAAGCGCCGAGCGCATCAACCGTGACCTGCGCAGCCCGCGCCGGGGTGGGCTGGCGCTGCGAGCCAGCGTGATTAAGGATCGCTCTGGCGAGCGGCTGTACTCGCTGGCGGCGGCGGCGGCGCGCTTGGGCGTTCGCGAGCGAACGGTTAAGACGTGGATTAGCAGCGGCTACCTGCCCGCGCGGCGCGGTCTGCTGCGCGCGTGGGTGCGCGAGCGCGATATTGACGCGCTGCTGGCCAACCTGCCAGTGCAGGAAGCTCTGGCTGTCGAGCCAGGGCGGGCTGACGAGACGCTGCAGCCGGCGTCGGTTACGCCGAACGGCGCTCACGCGCTGCCGGAGCAGCTGCGCGAACAGCGCGCGGCCCTGCTGGACTACGTCACGCGCCCGCCCCAGGGGCAGGACGAGTAGCTGGCAATGATCGGCGCTGCGCACCACCTCAACCGATCCATTCAGACCATCATCGGCCGCGCGCACTACTACCTGCTGGACCGCTATCACATCCTGACCGTGCGCGGGCTGCTGATTGCGGTGTGCCTGGCGCTGACGGTGCTCACTGCAGTTCTGCTGCAGGAGAGGCGAATCGCTGCGGTTGGCGTGGTGGCGGGCTTTGCCGGCTTGGCGTTCGCGGTGTTCGCCTACCGCCACATGGAGCTGATGTGCCTGGCCGTGCTGGTGGTCTCGACGGTGTTTGACCTGGGCGTCGGTACCGGGACGGGCACGGACATCAAGCTGGTGCTGGTGCTGCTGGTGCTGCTGATCGGCCTGTGGGCGTTCCGGCTGTTCGTGGTGGAGCGCTCGGTGGCGGGGGTGCGGGGAAAGTGGGTGATCGCACCGGCGCTGCTGTTCGCGCTGGCGGTGGTGATTTCGCTGGTGTGGAGCATGTACTACGTTGTTCCCAGCGTGCGTCCGCTGATGTTCGACAAGATGCTGCCGCGCGCCATGACTGGGCTGGTGTTGATTATATCTCCGCTGACGGCGCTGCTGTTCGCCAACCATCTGCGGTCGGCACACGCCTTCACGTTTATTGTCGGTTGGTTCGCGTTCGTGGGGGCGCTCGAACTGCCCTTTGCGCTTACAAACGCACCGCTGCTGCCGGACCTAGTCAACGCCGGCGGCCAGTTCATAGCGTGGGTGGGTGTGCTGGCGGCCGGTCAGGTGCTGCTCAACAGGCAGATGCGACGCGCTGTCCAGATTGCGCTGTTGTTACTTATCGCAGGCTGGGCCTATGTAGCGGTTGGTATGCGCTTCACGTGGTTGAGTGGATGGGTTACGCTGGTTGCGGGGTTGAGTGTGGTGCTAGCGCTCAGGTTCCCCCGCCTGGCTGCGGCTGCTGGTGTCGCAGCACTGGTGCTGATTCTGGCCAATTTCTCCGCTGTGGAGGAGACGTTCGCTGACGAAAGCGCCGAGTCCGGGGTCACGCGGGTGGCGGCGTATGAGCATACACTGCAAATTGTGCGCGATCACTATCTGTTCGGAACGGGGCCAGCCGGCTACTACTTCTACCTAACAACCTACATTGGCGGGCTGTTTCAGCTTTCGCACAACAACTACGTTGATATCTTTGCTCAGACTGGGCTGTTCGGAACAGTCATGTACCTGTGGTTGTGGGGGGGTATAGGTTGGTACGTGCTGCGCGCGTACCAGAACGTGCCGCGCGGCGGGTTTTACCACGGGCTGGCGGCCTCGCTGTGCGCCGCGTATGTGATCTCGTTGGGCGCGATGATGTTGGGCGACTGGGTCACGCCGTTCACCTACACACAAACGCTGAGCGGCGTCAGTTACACGATCTGGCATTGGGTGCTGGCCGGCACCGCGATTGCGCTGTATTACCAGGCGCAGCGGCTGGCGCTGGCGGCTGTTGAACCGGCAGGGGGGCAGGTTGCAGCCCCGCCCTTAGCTGTCTAGAGGTTGACAAACGAATGACAGGTCGCACCCAGTTCAAATGGCTGGCAGCGCTGGCGCTGGTGGCAGCGTGCGCTGCGCTGGCGCTGCCGGCAGCCGGGCAGTCGTCCCGTGCCACTTGGAGCACGCCAATTGTGCTGGGGCCGGGGTGGTGGCAGAGCGTGGCGGTAGACGTGCGCGGCACAGTGCATGTGGCATGGTACTATGTTGCGCCAGGAACGCGTGAAAGCGACGTGCTTTTCTACGCCTTCCGCCCGTTGAATGGCGAATTCTCCGTTCCCCGCGATGTGATCTACACCGGCGAGGGCGGCTACACTGTGCGCAATCAAGTAGTAACCACGAGTGACGGCAAACTGCACGTTTTTTACCGCGATGGCACTGATCATTATTTCGCACAGGCGCTAATTGATCAGGCCGATTGGCCGATACACTGGAGCACACCGCAGCAGCTCGATGCTGGTTACTATGTGACGCTGTTCGCGGACGATCAGGACATACTGCACGCAGTCAGCAGCGCGCAGGGTGTGAACTTAAGAACACAGCGAATAACCGGCCAGGTCGTCAGCTTGGAAAGCGATCCGTGCGCGTTTTGCGCTGATCTGATTTATAGGCGTTCGGCAGACAATGGGCGAAACTGGAGCCAGCCGCAGAATCTGTCAAATACGATAGAAGGCTCAGAGAAGCCAAGCATGTGGCAAGGGCCAAGCGGCCGTTTGTATGTGTTGTGGGATGAAGGTTTCGATTGGTATATAGGACGCGGTGAGCGTAAGAGTGTGGGGATCGTTCACTCAGATGACCACGGTCTCACGTGGTCTGAGCCGATATTTCTTGATGGGGATGGGCGAAAACCTTTCAACGCTGCCGGCGCGGAGTTAGCAGACGGATCGCTCCTGATTGTGTGGCGATCGGCTAACGATGCTGACACGAATATCTACTACCAAATATCTACCGATTTAGGAGCGACATGGACAAAGGCAGCGCCAATTGGCGGCATCAAAGCGCGCGATGTCGCCAGCGCTGTTTTGGATGACAGCGAGCTTGTTACAGATATGACTGGCATCACGCACTTGTTCGTCGCTGCGTTCGGCGATGGCAGCTCTCCAATTGACGCACCAGGCCTCTTTCACGTGGAGTTTCGGCAGAACGCATGGCGCACGCCTCAACTCATTTATCAGGCTGAAGGGAATTATCCAGAGTGGCCCAGAGCGGCTGTAGGCCCTCAAAACGACATCCACTTGACGTGGTTCAATCGAGTTGGCGATCAATTGCAAGGCGAAAACCGAAAACTCTACGTCATGTACAGCTACCGCCGCCCGACACTGCCAAATCGGCCGACACAGGAATTCCGGCCGACTGAAGTGCCACAGCCGACTGCGACACCAGTCCAGCGCTTCCAGCCAACCACAACGCCGTTCCCCACTGCCGTGCCGATTGAGCAGCAGGTGAACGTGCGTACGACCAGTGACCTATACGCTATCCAGACGCTGCTCTCGGCCGTTTTTGTGTGCCTGGTGCTGTGCGGCGGCGTGCTGGCGCTGCGCGGGTTCAGGCCACGCCGCTGAAAAGATGCAGCTATAGTTAGGCTTTTGTTAGGCACACCAAGCCGGTCTTTAAGTTTTGGTAAAGGCGAATCGTTATACTGACACACGGTTGGGCTGCTCCAACCGTGTTTTCGTATCGCAGCAGCGCACAAGAGAGTTGTGTTCTCATGGAGATTGGCATTATTGGCGGTGGACTGATGGGGGCAGCGCTGGCCTATTACCTGGCGCAGGGCGGGCACGCGGTAACGCTGCTCGAACAGGCGCCGGATCTAGGCGGGCTGAACAGCGGTTTGAACCTGGACGACGGCTTGACGATTCCCCGCTACCCTCACGCCATTCTGCCGGATGACCGCCAGGTGCGCGGCCTCTACGCTGCTTTGGGACTGGAGAGCGACCTGGTGTTCGCGCCGGTGCGCACCGGCTTCGTACACAACGGCGTGCTGCGCGGGATGAGCACGCTGGGCAGCTTCCTGGCGTTCGCCCCGCTGCGCCCGCTGGACCGTCTCCGATTAGGCCGGACAGCGGCGGCGGCCCTGCGCACGCACGACTGGGCCGCGCTAGACGCCGTGCCGGCGCGCGACTGGCTGGTTCGGCTGGGCGGCCCGCAGGTGTTCGAGAACATCTGGGCGCCGCTGCTGGAGGCCAAGTTCGACGGCGCGTACCGCGAAATCCCGGCGACGTATGTGTGGAGCTGGCTGCGGCGCATGACGGCGGCGCGCCGGCTGCCCTGGCTGCAGGTGTCAGCAGCCGTGCCGCGGCGCGGCTGCGGCGCGCTGATCGCGGCGCTGGCGGCGGCGGTGCAGGCGCGCGGCGGCCAGATCATGACTAACGCGCGCGTGCGCGAGATTGAGATCGGCCAGAGGGCGTTTCAGCAGGTGCGCACCCACAGCGCCGTGCTGCGCTTCGACGCTGTGGTCGCGGCCATGCCTACATCCGATTTCGCCCGGCTGATCCCCGGCGCCGACGAGTTCTACCTGGCGTCGCTGGCGCGTTCGCGCTATCTGGGCCTGATCTGCCCGGTATTGGTGCTGGACCGGCCGCTGTCGCCTTACTGGATGCTCAACCTCACTGACCCGTCCAGCCCGTTTTCCAGCATTGTCGAGCTGCCACACCCGCTGGACGCGCGCGGCCGCGTGGTCTACCTGCCCAAGTTCACCGCGCCCGACAGCGACTGGATGGGCGTGAGCGACGCCGACATCCGCGACGCTTGGCTGCTGCGGCTGCGCCAGATTTTCCCCGATCTGCGGCCCGCCCACGTGCGCCACTTTGTGGTGAGCCGGGCGCGCTACGCCGAGCCAGTGCACTTTCTCAACGCTGCTGATACGCTCATCTCGGTTCAGACACCATATGACGGCGTGTACCTGGCCAACACCAGCCAGGTCTACCCGGACCTGCCGACCAGCAACGCCGTTATCGCCCACGCCCAGCGCGTGGCGCAGATGGTGGCCCGCCAGCAGCAGCCGTCGTTGGCCCGCACCGCCGCCGCCTGACCACATGCCAGAGAGGAAACGATGCGCGTTCTGCTGCTCACACAGGTTCTGCCCTATCCACCGGACAGCGGGCCGAAAGTCAAGACGTACTACGTGCTGAAGTACCTGGCGCAGCAGCACCAGGTAACGCTGGTCTCGTTTGTGCGCGAGAGCGACAAGCCGGAACACATCCACCACCTGCGAACGCTGTGCGAACGGGTTATCACCGTGCCTATGGCGCGTTCCAAAGCGCGCGACCTGCGCTTCTTGCTGGACAGCTTGCGCACCGGCCAGCCCTGGATGATGCTGCGCGATGAGCGCCCGGAGATGCGCGCGGCGCTGCAAGCGCTGGCCAGCGAGCCGTTCGAGGTGGTGCACGCCGATCAGACCAATATGGGCCAGTACGCACTGCCGTTCCGCAGCGCGCGCCGTGTGCTTGATTTGCACAACGCGCTGTGGATGCTCTACAAGCGGCTGGCGGAGACGAGCGCGCCGACCAACCCGATGAAGTACCTGCTGCAGCGCGACTGGCGGCTGCTGAAAACCTACGAGGGCTGGCTGTGCCGCCAGTTTGACGCAGTGACGGCGGTGACAGAGGAGGACAAGCGGCTGCTGATCGAAGCGGGGGCGCAGGACGACATCGCCGTGATCCCGATCGCCATTGACACCGACGAGCAGGCGCTGATCAACCGCCGGCCGGCGGGGCCGCACATTGTCCACATCGGCACGATGTATTGGCCGCCCAATATTGACGGTATCAACTGGTTTCTCGACGAAGTTTACCCGCTGGTGAAGGCGCAGGTGCCAGACGTGCGCTGCACGCTGATCGGCGCGCGCCCGCCGGAGAGCATCGTGCGGCGCAGCAGCGCCGACCGCACGCTCACGGTAACGGGCTACGTAGCCGACCCGCTGCCGTTCCTGGAGGACTCCAGCGTGATGGTTGTGCCGCTGCGCGCTGGCGGCGGGATGCGCGTGAAGATTCTCAACGCGCTGTCTCAGGGCATTCCGATGGTGAGCACGACGGTGGGCTGCGAAGGCATCCGCGTGACGCACGGGCGGGATATTCTGGTGGCGGACGACCCGGCAGCGTTTGCCGAGGCGACGGTGCGCCTGCTGACCGACGCTGAGCTAAACCGGCAGATCACGCAGGCAGGCCGCCAGACCGCTGTGCAGCAGTACGACTACCGGCAGGCCTGCCGCCCGCTGGACGACATCTACGCCGCGCGTGTGTCGCAAGCATGAACATCCTGTTCATCAGCCCGTACATTCCGTCGCTGATTCGCGTGCGGCCCTACAACCTGCTGCGGGCGCTGGCGGCGCGCGGCCATCGCATTACGCTGCTGGCGCTGCAGCCGCCCAGCGACGCCGCCGAGCCGCTGAACGCGCTGCGCGAGGTGTGCGCGGCGGTGCACGTTGTGCCGCACGGGCGCGGGCGCACGCTGCTCAACGGGCTGGCGGCGCTGCCCAGCCGGACTCCGCTGCAGGCCGCCTACTCGCGCTCGGCAGATTTTGCGCGCCGGGCGCGGGAAGTCATCGCGGCCGGGTGGTTCGACGTGGCGCACGTGGAGCATCTGCGCGGGGCGCTGCTGGCCGACGCGCTGGCCGGCCTGCCGGTGGTGTTCGACTCGGTGGACAGCATCGCGCTGCTGTTCGAAAAGGTGCTGAAAGACGCGCCCACGCCCAAAAGCCGCCTGCTGGCCGCGCTCGATCTGGGGCGCACGCGGCGCTTTGAGGGCCGGCTGACCGCGCGCTTCGCCCAAGTGGCTGTGACGAGCGCCGCTGACCGCGAGGCGCTGGTGGCGTTGGGCTGCGATCCGGCGCGGGTGACGGTGATCCCGAACGGCGTGGACCTGGATTACTTCCAGCCGCTGGATGTAGAACGCGACCCGCTGCGGCTGGTGTTCACCGGCAAGATGAGCTATCACGCCAACGTGGCGGCGGTGGAGGACCTGGCCAACACGATTATGCCCCTAGTATGGCAACGCCAACCAGACGCCAGCTTGCAAATTGTAGGGAAAGACCCAGCCCCTGTTATTCAGGCTTTAGGCCAGCGCCCTAGGATAAATGTTACTGGTTACGTGCCGGACCTGCGCCCTTATCTGGCTCAGGCGGCGGTGGCCGTGAGCACAGTGCGGTACGGCGTTGGTATTCAGAACAAGGTGCTGGAGGCGATGGCAATGGCAACACCGGTGGTCTGCTCTCCACAAGCCAGCTCAGCGCTGGCGGCGCAGCCGGGCCGCGATTTGCTGGTGGGCGAGACGCCAGAGGCCATTGCCGAGCACATCGTAGCGCTGCTCAGCGCGCCCGAACGGCGGGCCGCGCTGGGGGCCGCCGGGCGGCGCTATGTGGAAGCCGAACACACCTGGGACAGCGCCGCAGCCCGTTTTGAGGCCCTGTACGCGGCGGCTGCGCGCCGCCGGCGCTGGCCTGCTGCCTGAAGCCCTGCCTGGGCTTTAAACAGGAAAAGGAGGAGCAAATTTGGGAACGCAGCTCATCCACACCGTGCCAGCCCGCTCCCAGGGGTTCACGCTCAGCCCTGCCCAACTGCTGGAGGATGTGCGCCGCAGCAGCACCAGCAAGATGCGCGCGGTGCGAACAGGATTGGCAGCGCTGGACCTCCTGATGCTGGGCCTGGCGTTCCTGGTGGCGTACTACTTCCGCTTCGTCGGCGTGACCGCCAGCGTGTTCGCCACTGACAGCGCTCAGGACGCGGTCTTCTACACCGCGTTCGTGCTGGTCATGCTGCCGCTGTGGTTGCTGCTGTTCAAGCTGTTCAAACTGTACGACCCGGCGGTGCTGTTCGCCGGCCACCAGGAGTACCAGTTCGTTTTCAACGCCTGCACGGCCGGCATCATGCTGGTGATCGTGGCCAGCTTCATGGTGCCGGAGCTGATGATCGCGCGCGGCTGGCTGATCATGTCGTGGCTTCTGGCGGTGGCGTTTGTGGGCACGGGGCGCTTTGCGCTGCGCCGGGTCGTGTTCGCGCTGCGGCGGCGCGGCCACTTGATGACGCCCACCTACATCGTGGGCGCTAACGCCGAGGGTGTGGCCATTGCCGAGCACCTGATGAGCGCCACCAGCATCGGCATCAACGTGGTGGGCTTCCTAGACGACGAGATTGCGGTAGGTGAGGAGATTCTGCCCGGCGTGGCGGTGCACGGCCCCACCTGGCGCGCTGAGGAGCTGTGCGCCCGTTTCGGCATCGAGCTCCTGATCGTGGCAACCAGCGGCGTGCAGCGCGAGAACTTGCTGGCGCTGTTCAAGCGCTTTGTGAACGTGGACGACGTGGCCGTGTGGCTGTCGTCTGGCATGTACGAGATGCTCACCACCGGCGTGCGCGTGCAGGACGTCGGCTCGATGGCTATGATCAGCGTCAACCGCGTGCGGCTGACAGGCATCAACGTGGTGATGAAGGCCGTCCTAGACTACGTCGGCGCGGCACTGGGGCTGATTGCGCTGTCGCCGCTGTTCCTGGCGATCATCGTCATCATGAAGCGCACCGACCCCGGCCCGATCATTCACCGGCGGCGCGTGGTGGGCGTGGGCGGCAAGGAGTTCGACGCCTTCAAGTTCCGCACGATGGTGGTCAACGCCGACGCCGTGCTGCAGGACCTGCTGGCGCGCGACCCAGCGGCGCGCGCTGAATACGAGGCGCACTACAAACTGAAGAACGACCCGCGCATCACGAAGATCGGTCACTTCCTGCGCAAGACGAGCATAGATGAACTGCCGCAGCTGGTCAACGTGCTGCGCGGCGAGATGAGCCTGGTGGGGCCGCGTATGATTACGCCGGAGGAAGTGGCGCGCTACGGCCAATGGGGCCTCAACATTCACACGGTAAAGCCGGGCATTACCGGGCTGTGGCAGATCAGCGGGCGCAGCGACATCACGTACGAAGAGCGCGTGCGCCTGGACATGCACTACATCCGCAACTACTCGATCTGGTTGGACCTGCAAATCCTGTTTTGGACGATCCCCTCGGTGCTGATGCGCAAAGGCGCGTACTGACCTCACCTCCTGCCCCCTGTCCATATTGACCTCACCCCCTAACCCCCTCTCCATCTGGAGAGGGGGGCGTTTTGGCAGTGGGGCGAGGCGGACATTTGTGCGCGCAAATGTGCGCGCAGATGTGTGCCCCGAATGTGAACTTATGTGCTATTTTAGGCGCGGATGGCAGCTTAACAACGGCCCGGCGCGCGCGGGCCGCCGCGCCCACGGGCGGACGGCGGCGGCGCGCGCCCGGCCCACATGGCTGGCCCGCGTCTGCACCACTCGACAGCCGCGTGTGGACGGGCTGAGGCAGCCGCACGACGGGCAGCACATTGGCGGAGAGAAACGGAACGATGCACACGACAGTCAAAACGCTGGACGCCGGCGCGGGGCGCATTGGCGGCTACCTGGTGGTGTGGGGCGGCCCCGACCAGCGCGACCTGCACGGCGAGTACTTCACGCCGGACACCGATCTGGCACTGGACTGGTATGCGCGCCGGCCGGTGCTGTATCAGCACGGGCGCGACGGCCGTCTCAAGACGGCGCTGGTGGGCGTGATTGACACGCTGCGCGCCGATGACGTGGGCCTGTGGGCCGAGGCGCAGCTTGACCTGCGCCAGCGCTATGTGCGGGCAGTGCGCGGGCTGATCGAGCGCGGCGCGCTGGGCTGGTCGTCGGGCAGCCTGCCGCACCTGGTGGAGGTGGCGCCGGACGGGCGCATCGTGCGCTGGCCGGTGGTCGAAGGCAGCCTGACGCCTACACCGGCTGAGCCGCGCCGCACCGACGTCAACACGATCAAGAGCGCCTACGCCCTGCTGGGGCTGGATGCGACGCGGTTGACAGCGAACGAAGCGCCGCTTCGCCCCTACGTGAACGACCACGACACATCAGCAGAAGGGATCAACGACATGCACGACGAAATGACAGCGGGCGAGCGCCCAGCGCGCAAGCGGCTGCCGCTGGGAAGCGCCGCCGAAGCGGTGAAGGACATCCGCGTGAGCAGCGAGTACGACGCGCTTGACGCCTTCGACCTGCTGCACGGCTATGTGCTGCTGCGCGCCGGGCGCGGCTTTCGCGGCGTGAGCGAGCGCTACGCCAACGCGCTGGCGCACAAGGTGCGGCAGGCTGGCCTGACGGCCACCAAAGCTGACGAGCTGAGTTACAGCACGCAGGCCAGCTTCGGCGACGAATGGGTCCCGGACTTGTGGAGCGCGCAGATTTGGCACAAGGCGCGGCTGGAGAACACGATCCTGCCGTTGTTCCAGGCGGTAGAGATGCCGTCGAACCCGTTCGAGCTGCCGATTGAGGGGGCGGACCCGGTGGTGTACTACGTGCCGGAGACGACCAGCGAGGCGCAGCTCACGCTGGACTCAGCAGCAAGCGTCATCCCCGACAGCAAGATCGGCAGCGGTAAGGTGACGCTGACCGCGAAGAAGCTGGCGCTGCGCGTGGGCTTCAGCGCGGAGCTGGTGGAGGACGCGGTCGTGCCGGTGCTCAACCTGTACCGCCAGCAGGCCATGCGCGCCATCCTCGACAGTATTGACCACGTGCTGCTTAACGGCGACACAACAGCCAGCGCTGCCGGCAACATCAACCTGGACGACGCGCAGCCGCCGTCAACGGCGCGCTACCTGGCGTTCGACGGGCTGCGCAAGCTGCCGCTGGTGACGACGACCGCCAACCGCGTGGACGCAGGCGGCGCGGTGGACCTGGCCAAGCTGCGCGCTGCGCGCTTCAAGATGCCGGGGCGCTACAGCACGCGCCCGTCGGACCTGGGCTGGATTGTGGACGGCGGCACGTACGCCAAGCTGCTGGGGCTGGAGCAGTTCCTGACGATGGACAAGGCCGGGCCACACGCCACCGCGCTCACCGGACAGATCGGCTTCATGGACGGCGCGCCGGTGGTGGTGAGCGCCGAGATGCCGCTGACCAAGGCTGACGGCAAGGCCAGCGCCACGCCGGGCAGCAACACCAAGGGCACAGCGCTGTGCGTCTACCGGCCCGGCTGGGTGGTGGGCTACCGCCGGCGCATCGCCGTCAGCGTGGATCACCTGCCGTACTACGACAGCTACCAGCTCACGGCGACGGTGCGGCTGGCGTTCGTCAGCTTTGACACGGCGACGGCCAGCGCGCTGTACAACATCACGGTGTAGCCAACCTCACCCCTGTCCCGCTGCGCGGGACTCCCCCTCTCCATTTGGAGAGGGGTTGGGGGGTGAGGTCAGCGTGTTACCTCGCGGTCATAACCCCAGCTTGCGCATTTCGACGCGGAAGGTGTTGATCTGGCCGGCGGCGGCGGCTTCGGCACTGGCGGCGGCGGCGCGATCGCCGGTGGCGGCGGCCTGGTACATGGCAATGTAGCTGTCCACGCCGCTCAGCAGCGACTGGTTGGCCAGCCGCACGCAGTCCGGGGCGGCCAGCTTGCCCATATACCGGCGGATGCGCTGCAGCTCGAAGACCGTGCTGCGCAGGTCGGCGGCAGCGCTGGTGCTGATGTTGACCGAGCCGACGATAGCGAACACGCGGTCCACATCAGCGGCGATGCCGGTGTTCCAGAACTCAGCGCCGCAGCCGGTGGCGCTGGGGGTCAGGCCCTGTTCGGCAGCCAGCGCTGCCAGGCCAGTGGCCATGGCGCTGCGGGCGGCGCTGGCGCGGCTGGCAGCGCTGGGGGCGTTGTTGTTGGCTGCGTCGCGCACGGCGGCCAGCGTCTCGTCAAAGCCGCGCAACAGCTCGGCCCGCGCCGGCGCGACGCACGCGGGAGGGCTGGCGTCGTCGAACGCGCGGTAGGCAGCGCGGGCGGCGTCGAACAGGCGCTGGTAGTCGTCCACGTCGAAGCCCTGGCCGAGCTGGTCGAGGGTGAACATCATCTGGTAATAGGCCGGCACGGCGATGCCCCACCAAGCGCGCAGCTCGTCTGGGTCGCAGACAGCCGGCTCCGGCGTGGGCGTGACGTCAGCGGTGGGCGGCGGCGCATCGCTGGCGGGCGCGCCGTCCAGCGCCAGCAGCTCCGCTGCCACCCAGCCTTGGCGCCCGTCGGGCAGGCGCACGCTGTACCAGCCGCCGGATTCGTCCTGGCCGGTGATCGTCACAGGCGTGCCGGGCGCGGCGGCCGCCACCGCGTCGAAGCCGACGCCGGGGCCGCTGCGCACGTTGACCGACTGGCTGGAGCGTATGACAGCGCCAGGCTGCGGCGTCGGGGCCAGCGCGTCGGTGGGCGGCGTGTCCGGCGTGTCTGGCGAGGCAGGGGTGACGGCTTGGGCCACCGCCGGCGCGCTGAGCGCGTCCGGCCGAAGGACGGCCACCAGCGCGGCCAGCAGAGCGACGGTCAGGACAGCGCTGACCAGCACTGACACGGCGCAGCCGGCTGGGCTGGCTTGGCGGCGGTCGCGCAGGCGGCGGGCGTGTGCGGGTTTCCTGGACATGGATGCAGCTCCATGGTGCAGCGTTTCGGGCCTCTGTACCCTTATCTTACCGCAAACGGCGCACGCTGAAGCGCGAGAAACGCCAGCTTCTCGATTGTTCCCCCTGCGCGGGTTGTAATACAATCAGAACGTGCGCACACGAACGAGGAGGCAGAGCGATGGCACGCTTGCTGGCGGGTCTGGGCCTGGCGCTGATGCTGGCGCTGGCGGCCTGTGAGAGCGGCGGCAGCACGACCGAGCCGCAGTTTGCGGGCGGCAGCGTGATTCAATGGGAGCGCAGCCCGCAGACCGTGGTGTTCCGCGCCGATGTTGAGGGTGGGGCCGACACGTTCCTGCGCGGCAACGACATTCCCCTGTGCACGATCTACGGCGACAACCGCGTGGTGTGGACCAACGTGCTGGGCGAGTTCAACGTTCAGGTGCTGGAGGACCGGCTCACCGACCAGCAGATTCAGGATTTCATCTCGTACCTGACAATTGTCTACCAGTTCTTCAACTACCAGAGCCAGGCCGATCTGCTGCCGCCGAGCGACACGCCGCCGGTGGTCGAGACGCTGTACGTGGCGGTCAGCGGGCGCGAGCACAAGGCGGACGCCTTTTCCGGATGGCCGCCGGACTACTTCGAGACGGTGGTCAACGCCTGCAAGACGCTGAGCCGCGCGCCGGTGCTGGTATTGCCGACGGCGGCCTGGGTAACGGTGCGCGAGGTGGAATACGATCCCAGCGTGCCCATGCTGCTGTGGGACGGCGCGGCGGCCAATCTCAGCCTGGCGGAGCTGGCCGCAGCCGGCGAGCCGAAGTGGCTGGAGGGCCAGAATGTGCGCGTGCTGTGGAACCTGCTGCGCAACGCCTCGCCGATCACGCGCTTTCTAGACGAAAACGGGACGTATGAGGTGGTGGTGGCCGCGCCCGGCGTGAACCGCGGCGCGCCGCCGCCGCCCTAGGCGGGGCGTTAGGCGCACGTTAGGGTGCGGCCGTCACAATCAGGGCCGGTGTCATACGCACTCATATTTAAGGAGCGCACAGCCATGAAAATCCTGGTCACGGGCGGGGCGGGCTATATCGGCAGCCACGTCGTGGACATGCTGGTCACGCGAGGCTACGAGGTGGTGGCCTTCGACAACCTGTACACCGGCCACGCCGAGGCCGTTCACCCGCAGGCGGCCTTTATTCAGGGCGACCTGCTCGACCGCGCGGCGGTGCAGCAGGTGTTCGCCGCGCACCGCTTTGACGGCATCATGCACTTTGCCAGCCACACGCTGGTGGGCGAGAGCATGGAGCAGCCCTGGCTGTACCTGCGCGACAACACGGTGGCGGCCAGCCACCTGCTGGAGGCGGCGGCAGCGCAGGGCGTAAAGCGCTTCATCCTGTCCTCGACGGCCAACCTGTTCGACGACCCGGCGCGCATTCCGATCAGCGCCGAGGAGCGCATTGTCCCCGGAAGCCCCTACGGCGAGAGCAAGTTCATCATCGAGCGCCAGCTCTATTGGATGGATCGGCTGTACGGTATGGCGAGCTGCTGCCTGCGCTACTTCAACGCCAGCGGCGCGCACCCCGACGGGCACATCGGCGAAGATCACACGCCGGAGTATCACCTGATCCCGATCATCCTGCAGGTGGCGCTGGGCCAGCGCGAGAAGCTGGTCATCTTCGGCGACGACTACGACACGCCCGACGGCACGTGTATCCGCGATTACATCCACGTGATGGACCTGGCGGAGGCGCACATCCTGGCGCTGGAGGCGCTGGCTGACGGCCGCAGCCGCAAGTACAACCTGGGCAACGGCAAGGGCTACTCGATCCGCGAGGTGCTGGAGATGGCGCGCGAGGTCACCGGCTGCGCGATCAAGGCGGAGGTAGGGCCGCGCCGCCCTGGCGACCCAGCGGTGCTGATCGCCGACAGCACGCGCATCATCGAGGAGCTGGGCTGGCAGCCGAAGTACAACACGCTGCGCCAGATTATCGAAACGGCGTGGAACTGGCACCGGCAGAACCCGAAGGGCTACGCCGGGCGGCTGAAGTAGCGTCGTCAGCCGCCAGCTATCAGCTTACAGTGAGGGCCGGTGTGAATACCGGCCCTTAACGTTAGAAGGTGTGTTACAATTGAGGCGGCCAAGACAGCCCGATAGGGCAGTGAGGTGCGATGTGATTGGGCAGAAGCAGCTGACAGCGGAAGATTTCATCGCGCTGGCCGAGCAGCACTCGGACCGGCGCTTCGACTTTATGGACGGGGAAATAGTTGAGGTGTCGCCGAGAAAAACACACGGACGGCTGCAGGCGCTGATCGCGCATCTGCTGGCGCTGTATCTTGAGCAGCACCCCCAAGATGCGAAAGTGTACATCGAAGTGCTGCACGATCTTGGCGGCGCGCTGTTCATCCCGGACGTGTCGGTGAACCGCGATGAAGCATCTGAACAGCCCTACTTCACGACTCCGCCACTGCTGGCGGTTGAAATTCGCTCGGACACGCAGTCGCGCGAGGCGCAGCGGCGCAAGGCCCGCGCCTACATCGAGCACAGCGCGGCGCTGGTGTGGCTGGTGATGCCCGGCGAGGGCGTCGAGGTGTACCGGCCCGGCGCAGCAGCACAGACACTTGGCGCAGGCGACACGCTCGACGGCGGCGCTGTGCTGCCGGGGCTGTCGCTGCCGGTTCAGCGGCTGCTGGCGGTCTGAGGTGGTGAAACTTAGGAGCGGGTTGTCAATGAATGCTTTGCCACTACGGGATGCAGTAATCGCCCAGTTACAGATGCTCTCGGATGAACAGGTGGCACATGTGCTGGCTTTCATTCAGACCATCCAGGGTCGGGATTACGACGAAAAGACCGATCCTCTGCTGAACGAGGAACTGCTGTTCTCATGTCGGCCAGATTTGGCTGAACAGGCAGAGGACATCCTAGGTTTGGAACTTGGCACACAGCAGAAACCGGATGATCCGACCGAATGATCGCTGTTGCCGATACAGGTTTTGTTGTAGCGCTCATGAACCGCAAAGACAGAGCGCATCAGGCATGTCACCAAGTGTATCTGCAACAACGTGTGATCTATTTACCACAGACAGCGCTCACGGAAATAGCTTATCTGCTCCACAGGGAAGCCGGCATATCGAGTGTTGTTGATTTTCTCGTCAAGCTTCCTCGAACCAAATTTGTTGTCACAGGGCTGGAGTCCGATGACATTCGACGCGCAGCGGAAATCTTGTCTACCTACTCCGACTCTCGCGTAGATTTTGTTGATGCCAGCGTGGCATCCCTCGCTGAACGGCTTCAGATAGCTCGGCTGCTAACGCTTGACCGACGTGACTTCCACATGATGCGTCCATCTCACACTGAACACTTCGAGCTGCTGCCCTAACGCTGCCCTGCCAGCAGGGCGCGGGCCGCGTCGAACGTGGGGCCGAAGGCCAGCAGCGATGCGCCGCCGCTGTCGTCGAAGCACAGCGTGTCCGCGCCGCCGGCCCAACAGCCGCTGACCGGCTCTGCGCCGGCAAAGCGCTGCGCGGCGAAGGCGTTTAGCGCCGCGGCAAACTCGGCAGCGTCGGCGTCGGTGTCCCACACGATTTTGAGCACCCAGGCCAACGCGCTGTCCGGTTCACGGCGGTAGAGGCGGTAGCGGTCGCCGCCCCAGCCGGCAGCGGCTCCGGCGGCGGCAGCGGCTGTGAGCTGCGTCCGCAAATACTCGCGCAGGTAGAACTCGCCAAACGCTGACTCGGCGATGATCTCCCAGTCTGGCCCTAGGTCGAACGCGGCCAGCGTCACGGCCTGGGGCTGGTCGCCGTCTAAGTACGTCTGCGGGTGCAGGATGTGCTCGGACGACTGCGGCAGGTTGGCGTAGGCGGCGTTGACGGCGTCCCAGCCGCCGGCGCGGTAGAGGGCGCTGACAAAGGCCGCGCCGTCGAGATAAGCGGCGAGCAGCTCGCGCTCCAGGATGGGCGGCGTCCCTGGCGGGAACGTGAGGCCGCCGCTCTGCGCGCTCTGCAGCAGCAGCGCCAGCCCCACGCCCAGCGGGCTGCGCTGCGACAGGGCGCTGGTATAGGCGTTCATGACGACGGTGGCATCGCCTTCCAGCAGGGCCAGCACTGCGAAACCGCGGTCAGTGTCATCGCCGGCGGCGGCCTGCAGCGCCTCGATGCCAAAGTGCTGATCCTGCAGGGCGTGGACGTACTCGTGCGCGTAGACGATTCGCTCCAGCAGGGGCAGCGAGTCGCCGGGGGCGCTGCCGCGCAGCAGCAGCGTGTTCATGGTGCGGCTGCTGGTGTCGTAGTAGCCGCCCACCTGCTGGCCGAGCAGGCTGAGGTACAGCGCCCGGTAGTCGCTGCCGGGCGGCAGCAGGTCGAAGGCGATGTAGAAGTCGGAGACGAGGCGGTTGGTCTCCGGCGGGAGTTCGGCTTCGATGAGGGCGCGTAGGTGCGCGATCGCTTCGTCGCGGGTGGGGAAGCGGCGCTCGACCGGTTCAAGCGCTGCCAAGCCGCGCTGGTTGTGGACGAAGGCCTCGATGGCCTCAAGCTGGGCCAGCAGGGCGGCGCTGATGGGCGGGGCGCTGTCCTGGGCGGTTAGCGGCAGGGCGACAACGAGTGCAATCAACAGGCAGAGCAGAATCGAGCGCAAGTCAGCATTCCTTTTCCTGACCTCACCCCCAACCCCCTCAGTCCAATGGAGAGGGGAGCCGCGCAGAGCGCGGCGGGAGCGAGGCGCGATGAACTACACTCATTATAGACGCAAGATACCGCCAGTTAATCGCTGGCGAGCACCAGCGCGAAGCCATCGGGCAGGGGCGCGCCATCGGGCGCGGCGGCGGGCAGGCGGTCGCCGCTGATCGGGTTCACCCAGCCGACGCGCAGCGCCCAGCCGGCGGTATCTGTTCCCGGCGGCAGCGGGAAAAACAGCCGGTCGGTCACACGCTGGCCGGGGGTCCAGCCGGCGGCGGGCGCGAATCCGCCCAGCGGGGCGCGATCCTGCTGGGCCACAACCGCGTCGTCGGCGTCGAGCAGGTGAACGAACCAGGCGTAATCGGCGAGGCTGGGTTCGCTGGCTGTCCAGCGCAGCGCGACGCGCAGGCCGTCCACCGCCGTTTCGATGCTATATGCCTCCAGCGCGATTGGGCCGAAGCGCCAGCCGCCAGGCTGCGCGGGCGGGTCCGGCGCGAGGCTGAACCACAGGGCGCGGTGGCCGCTGACCGGGCGCTCAGCGGCGAAGTAGGCCTGTTCGAACAGGGCGCGCTCCTGCCAGTTGTCCGGGTGGCCAGAGGCGAACCACGACACGTACCACAGCGAATCGCCCTCGGCCAGCGCCAGCGCGCGCGCCCAGGCGGACTGGGCCAGCGGGTCGGCGGGGCTGGTCGGCGCGTGCATGGCAACGACGCGCCCGCTGCGCTCCAGGTCGAGCAGGCCGTCGCCAAAGTGGCTGGAGGCGACCAGCGTCACAGCGGGCGGCTGAAGCGCCGCGTCGAGCGCGGCAAGCTCAACCTGCTGCGGGCGGTTTCCCTGGCGCGCCGGGACGACGTTGAGGG
>DAOTWC010000008.1:0-75185 GCA_034435995.1 Anaerolineae bacterium
CCCGCCAGGTTGGCGTTCTGCAGGTTGGCGCCGGTCAGATTGGCCCCAGTGAGGTTGGCGCGGTTGAGATCGGCGCCGGGGAGCTGGGCCAGCGCTAGGTCGGCGAAGAACAGCGTGGCGGAGCGCAGCAGCGCCTCGCGCAGGTTGGCGCCGGTGAGGAAGGCCAGCCGTAGATTGGCCCCGCTCAGGTCCAGCCGGGTCATGTCGAGCTGCTGGAGGTTAACGCCGGCCAGCCGCGGGTTGGGGCCGGCGGGTATCAGCGCGAGGATGAGCTGCTGGCGGGTGATCTCAGGCATGGGACTGCACCTCCCGGTAATAGGCGATAATCTGGTCAATGGTCGTGTCCAGCGGCGTGGACGGCGTCCAGCCGATGACCTGCTTTATTTTATCCAGGCTGGGGATTCTGCGCCGGAAGTCCTCGAAACCGGATTCGTAAGCCTCCTCGTAGGGCACAAACGCGATCTCTGAGGAGCTGCCAGCGCGCGCTTTGATGCGCTGCGCCAGCTCCAGAATGGTCACTTCCTCGTTGCTGCCCACGTTGAACACCTGGCCCACCGCCTGAGGCGCTTCGGCCAGCGCGTGGATGGCCTGCACCACATCGGTGACATTGGCGAAGCAGCGCTGCTGCTGGCCGTCGCCGTAGACGCGGATCGGTTCGCCCTTCAGGGCGGCCTGCACGAAGCGCGGCATCACCATGCCATACTGGCCAGTCTGGCGCGGCCCAACGGTGTTGAACAGCCGCACGATCACCACCGGCAGGCCGATCTCCTTATGGTAGGCTAGGGCCAAAAACTCGTCAATCGCCTTCGACGTGGCGTAGCTCCAGCGGCTGCGGATCGTTGGGCCGATCAGCGTGTCGTCGTCCTCGTGGAAGGGGAAGCGCACGCCCTTGCCGTACACCTCGGACGTGGAGGCGATCACCACCTTGCGCCGGTAGCGGCGCGCCGTGCGCAGCACGATCTCCGTGCCGCCCACGTTGACCTCGATGGTTTCGATGGGCTGGCTGATGATCTTGTGCACGCCCACAGCCGCCGCTAGGTGGAAGATGACGTCGCACTCGCTGGCCAGGCGGTCAATCACGAGAATGTTGCGAATGTCTTCGATGGCGTAGCGAAAACCAGGCCGCCCTTCCAGGTGGGCGATGTTTTCGAAACGGCCGGTGCTGAGGTTGTCAATTACGGTGACGGCGCAGCCGGCGTCCAGCAGCCGCTCGCACAAGTGGCTGCCGATGAAGCCCGCCCCACCCGTAACCAGCGCGTGTGTCATGCGCGTATCCCTGATGTGCCAGTTCCGGGATGATTGTATAGGCCCGGGCGCGGCGCGCAACCCCGGCCCTGGTCAGCGCCGGGCTGGCCGCGCTATACTCCCCGCCATGATCGAGTTCGCCTGCCACACCTGGGCCTTCAGCGACCTCACGCTGACGGAGGCGCTGGGCACGATTGCCCGGCTCGGCTTTCGCTGCGCCGACATCGGCAGCGGGCCGAACCTCAACGCGCCGCGCGCCGCCGCTGACCCGCTGCGCGCCGCCGCCGAGATCAAAGGCGATCTGGCGCTGTTCAACCTCCAGCTCAGCGACCTGTACCTGCTGCTGCCGCGCATCTCGCTGGCGGACGACGACAAACGCCAAAAAGACCTGAGCTTATACCGCGCTTTGATCCCGTTCGCTAAGGCGTTGGGCACGCCGGGCATTACGCTGTCGCCGGGGCTGGTGCATCCAGCCGACGACACCGACGCGCGCGACCGGACGGCGGCTGCCCTGCGCGAGATGGTGCGCCTGGGGGCCGACGCCGGGCTGCGCGTGAGCGTGGAACCGCACGCTGATTCGATGGCGCAGACGCCGGACGAAGCGCTGCGGCTGCTCAAGGACGTGCCGGGGCTGGCGCTCACGCTTGACTGGGCGCACATGGTGACCCAGGGCGTGAACGAAGTGGACATCCGCACGCTGCTGCCGCACACGCGCCATGTGCAGATCCGGCAGGCGGCCAAAGGCAAACCGCAGACGCCCTTCGAGGGCGGCCGGATAGACATCCCGCGCGTGCTGGACGCGCTGCAGCAAGCCGGCTACCAGGGCGTGGTGTGCGTCGAGTACATGAGCGCTCCCGGCTTCGCGCCAGTAGACACGCTCTCCGAGAGCGCGCGCCTGCGCGACGCCCTGCGCGCTGCTCGCGACGCGCTGTCGTGGGGCGCGTAGGCTATATGGACGCGCTGGTGATCGGCGGCGGCGTCACCGGCCTGGCCGCCGCCTACGAGCTGGAACGGCTGGGCGCTGCCTACACCCTGATCGAGGTCAAGGGGCGGCTGGGCGGCAGCGTAGTCAGCGAGCGGCGCGCCGGCTGGGTGCTGGACGGCGGGCCGTTCGTGCTCAAGCAGACGCGCCCCTGGCCGCTGCTGGACGCCCTCGGCCTGAGCGACGCGCTGGACACAGTGGCGGACCTGCCCGATGGGGCGCGCCTGGTGGTTTTTAAGGACGGCGCGCAGTCCCTGGTGGACGCGCTGGCAGCGCGCCTGACGCGCGGCCGCGCGCTCATGCGCATGGCGGTCAGCAGCATCGGCTTGGCCGGGCGGCGCTTCGCCGTGTGCCTGGAGAACGGCTTGGTGTGCGACGCCGACGCGCTGGTGGTGGCGGCTCCGGCTCGCTACGCCGAGCGCATGTTTTACGGCTTTGTCCCGGAGATCGCGCTGCGTCTGCTGCGCTTCCGCTACGACACCATTACCCGCGTGACGCTTGGCTTCTGCGCCGCTGACATTCGTCTGCCGCTGACCTGCCCGCCGGACCCGGCCTGTGCCTTCGTCCGCTGGACTACCAGCCCGCACCGCGTCCCGCCGGGGCACGTGTTGGCCCAGGTGGGCGTGCGCTTCCCCCTGGCGCAGACCACGCCGGACGCGCTGGCCGCCGAAGTGTGCCGCGGCCTGAAGCTGGCCGCCGCGCCGCTGGTTATCCGCGCCGATCACTGGCCAGAATCGCACGCGCTGGACCCGCACGACCCAGGGCACGACCGGCTGATGGGCGAGATCGAGGCGCTGCTGCCGCCGCGCATGGCACTGGCCGGCAGCGACTACCGCGCCCGGCGCTTTGAGGACCGGCTGTTTCAGGGCGCAGCGGCTGCGCGGCGGGCGCTGCTGGGCGCTGGCGATCAGAGCAGCAGCGACTTGTCAATCTCGTCGTAGTCGCAGGCCAGCTCGCGCCAAGCGCGCCCCAGGCGGCGCATGCCCTCCTCGATGTCGGCGGGGCGGTTGGTGCCGTAGTTCAGGCGCAGGCGGTGGCTGCCGCAGCTGTTGGTGTAGAACACGCTGCCGATAGCGTAGGCCACCCCCATCTGCACCGCTGTGACGAACAGCTCGGCGGCGTTCGGCCCGCTTTTGGGCAGCTGCACCCACAGGTACATGCCGCCTTCGGGCACGTTCCAGGTCGTGCCCGGCGGCAGATAGCGGCGGGCGGCTGCCAGCGCCACGTCGCGGCGGCGGTGCAGCTCGCGGTTGTTGCGCTCCAACTGCTGCGACAGCACGCCGCGCTCCAGCATCAGATGGATGGCGCGCTGGTTGAGGCCGGGCGTGGAGATATCAGCCGCTTCTTTCACGCGCACCAGCCGCTCGTAGTGGCGGCTGTCGCTGATGAGATAGCCGATGCGCATGCCCGGCAGCATCATCTTGGTGAAGGCGCTCACGTGGATGACGATGCCGCTGTCGTCCAGCGCTTTCAGCGGCGGGATAGGTTCGCCCTCGAAGCGGAACTCGTGGTAAACGCCGTCCTCCAGCACCGGAATGTGATAGTCGTTGGCCAGGTTGAGCAGTTGACGCCGGCGGTGCAGCGGCATCACGCCGCCGGTGGGGTTGTGAAACGTGGGCATCACGTAGATCAGGCGCGGCTTGTTGTCAATGATATAGTTCTCCAGCTCGTCGAGCCGCATCCCATCCTTGTCCATGCTGATGCCGTGCAGGTGCACCCGGCGCGCGCGGGCGATGTCAATCATGCCCAGGTAGGTAGGGTTCTCGGTGACGACGGTTTCGCCCTCGGAACACAGCGCCTGAATCGCCAGGTCGAGCGCCTGCTGCGCCCCGCCGGTGATGAGCACCTGGTCGGCGCTGCAGCGGATGCCCAGCGCGCTGACGTAGTCGCGCACGGCGGCGCGCAGCGGGGCAAAGCCCTCGCCCGCTTCGTAGCCCAGCGCGTTGGGGCCGTCGCGGTCCAACACGGCGTTGATGGCGTCGCGCAGGTGCTGCACGGGGAAGAACTCGATGGGCAGCGAGCCTTTGCTGAAGCTGATCACGCCCGGCTTGCGCCCCAGCCGCATCATCTCGCGGATCGAACGGTCAGGCGAGGAAGGGGTTTCGGCGGCGGTTGAATGGGCATGGCCGTTCCCGCTGCCGCCGTTGGCGTGGCCGGCGCTGCTGTCGCCGGCCACGAACGTGCCGCGGCCAGCGTGGGCGCTCAGGTAACCCTGGGCGCGCAGCTCAGCGTAGGCGTTGACCACGCTGATGCGGCTGATGTTCAACTGGCGCGCCAGGTCGCGGCTGGCGGGCAGCCGCGCGCCGGGGGGCAGCGCGCCGCTCTCAATTTGCAGGCGGATGTGGCGGATCAACTGGCGGTAGATCGGCTCTTCGCCGTCCCGGTCAAGGGGAACGCTCAGGTTAGCCTGGGTGAGCATGGTAGTGCGTCCTGTGTTGGTGCGGTATGTCCTATTTTCTTACGTTAGTGTACCATGTAATGCCAATGTGGTATACCGCAGGACGCCGCAAGGGGCAGGGGCGCGCGTCAGATTTGTTCTGCAGCGCGGTTAGGAACGGCTTTAACCAGCCGCCTCAGGCGACAAGCCGCCATCAGGCGACAAGCCGCCATCAGGCGACAAGCCGCCATTGGGCGACAATCAGTCCTGGCCGTTTGCCGCAGTGATGCCTTGTTCTGCCGTGGCGCGCCGGCGTCACAGGTAGCTGAGGACGCTGTAGCGGCGGCGCAGGCGGCGGTAGCCGGCGCACACCGGGATGAGAATCAGCACGCCCAGGCCGGAGATCAGGTAGCCGCGTACGATGCCCATCCCCTGCAGCGACGTGGGCGGGATGAGGACGGCCAGCACAAAGGCGTACAGGAACAGGTGCGCCACGAAGAAGAACAGCGATGTCTGCCCCAGCACAGTTAGCGCCCAGCCCGGCGCGCTGCGCACCAGCGGGCGCTCCACCAGTTTGATCGCCGCCAGAATGACCGCCGCCACCGACAGGTTGAACAGCAGGTAGGTGAGGCTGGGCGGCTGCTTGTTCTCGATAAAGAAGTAGAACCAGGGCCAGTCGGGTTGGTATGGCAGCAGGTTGCCATAGCCGCCCAGCAGGCGCAGCGCGAAGAACGCAGCGAAGCCGGCCAGCGCGACCCACAACAGCAGGCGCGGCGAGATGGCCGTTTTGCCGGCCAGCAGCAGCCGCCCCCACACATAGCCCAGCAGCACCAGCCCCAGCCAGCCCATCGCCGGGAACTCGACGAACGGCGGCGCGTCCATGCCGAACAGGAACAGCGCTTTGATGAGGTCAGGCGGCGGCTGCGCCGGGTCATAGGGGAACTGCGCCACGATCAGCGGGTAGACCAGCAGCAGGCCGAGGCCGGCAGCGGCAGTGGCTGGCAGCGGCAGGCGGCGGGCAAAAGCAATGACCGCCAGGCAGAAGGCGATGGCTGTCAGCACTGTGAAAGCGAAGTCCATCTGATATACCAGCCGGTTGATGAGCTGATCCAGGGCCAGCAGGATCAGCGCGCGGGTGAGCAGGAAGCGGGTAATACGCCCCTCGCTCCAGCCCTGCTTGCGCCGGCTTTTCTCGAAGAAGGCGACGCTTGTGCCGGCCAGCGTGAAGAAGATGCCGGAGGCGATGTTGGTGATGAAGCCGGTGAGCATGTGCGGCCACGACTCGATGGTCGGGCGGATGCTGTTGAAGCTCTCGGCGATGAACTCGGTGCGGGCGAAGTAGGCGGCGTGGTCGAGCGCCATGGCCAGCATGGCCACGCCGCGCAGCATGTCAATGGCAGCATAGCGCTCGGTCTTGACCTGAGCGGGCGCGGTGGCAGCGGCAGACTCGGCAGCGGCCGGCGGCGCGAAAACGGCTGGGGTTTCCATGTGGCAGCAGTCCTGGTGCTGTTCGGGCGTATACACCCCGCATGATAGGCTTTTGGCCTAAAAATACCCTTGCGCCGACGGCGCTGTATTTGCTATGTCGCGGGCGGGGCGCGGGTTGGAGGCAGCACCACACTCAGCGCACGTTCGCGCGCGGCGCTGCTGCTGCCAGCGCGGTTCGCACAAACGCCAGAACCGTATAAAATTGGAACAGCTTGACTTGGCTTAAAGCAGCACCCGCAGAGGCCGCAAACGTGGATTCTGACCGATTACTCGACCTCCAGGCTGTGCTTGACGGGCTGGGCCAGGGCGTGCTGATCTTCGACAGCGCCGGCCGCCTGGTGCTGGACAACCTGGCCGCGCGCACTCTGCTGGGCGCTGATCTCAAGCTGATTCGCAGTGAAGGCTGGACGGCAGCCGCCGTGCTGTTCAACAGCGGCCACCACGATCCCACCGTGAACATTGACAGCGCCCGCCGCCAAGCGCTGGACTCGGCGCGGCCGGTGCGCTTCCACACCTACCGCGCCGGCGAGTACGTGCCCTGCTGGGCGGCCATCGTGCCGGGGCGCGGCGGCGACCTGTACACCATGATCACAGTGGACGCGCCCGATTGGGCCATCATCAACGACCTGATCGGGCGCTTTCGCAGCGAGGTGCAGGACGCCGCCGAGGCCACCCAGGGCCACCTGCGCCTCATCAACCAGAGCATCGGCCGGATGCGGCCGGACGAGCCGGTGGGCCATCTGGTCAAGCGGATTGGCGGCTTCAACCGGCTGATCGCCACCCACATGTACCGCACCGCCAACCTGATGGATCTGCTGGGCCGCTTGGAAGCGCTGCGCACCGGCACGCTGCGCGCCGCAGTGCGGGCCGGCCGCCAGCGCATCGCCCTGAGCGATTTCATCGAGGACTTTATCGAATCGCTGGACGAGATCACACTGCTCGACCCTGAGGCCGAGCCGCACGACTTTCGCGGCCGGCTGAAAGTGAACGTGCCGCCCGGGCTGGCCGTGAGCGCCTCGCCCAGCCACCTGGCGACAGTGCTGCGCGATGTGCTGCGCAACGCCATCATGTACAGCATGAAGGCTACGCCAGTGCGCATCAACGCCGCTGCTGTTGGTCAGAGCGTGCAGATTGACGTGATAGACGAGGGCTACGGCATCCGCGCGCGCGAGCAGGATCGGGTGTTCCAGCCGTTCCAGCGCTCGCGCCAGCCGCAGATCATCGGCGAGTTCGGCTACGGCCTCAGCCTGTACCTGTGCAAGCACGAGGTTGAGGCGATGAACGGCGGGATGTGGTTCCGCAGCGAGGAAGGCGTGGGCAGCACGTTCAGCATCAAACTGCCCGCCTGGCGCGACGCCGCCGATGACGCGCCTTCAGCGCGGCCCTGACCGCCCCAGCGCTCCACCGGAGGCAATCGTTGGATTTTTTGACGCCGCAGTTTTTCGACCTGCTGATCGTCGTGGTGATTATCATCGGGCTGGCGCTGGCCGCCGTCCGCCTCTACGCCGATTTCACGCGCCCGCTTCCGCCGCCGCGCCCGCCTCTGCAAGAGCCGGAGCGCGGCGACGACGACACCCAGCCCACCTCAACGCCAGCAGAACCGCGGTGAGGTGGGCGCGCAGTGGGGGTCAGGTTTGCGCCTGCGTTTGAACCGCAGCCGCTTTGATCGCTGTCACCAGCTCGTCGGTGTTGGGGATAATGGACGAGTACCTGAGTTCCCCGTTGATGTAGATGCTGGGCAGGTTCTTCACGCCCAGCTTGCGGCAGCGCGCTACGTTCTCCGGCACGGTGAACTTGTACTCCACCACGTCAACCGGCGTCCCGATGGCGGCTTTGGCGCGCAGGGCTGCCACCAGCATGTAGCCGCAGGCGGCGCACGTATCTGAGTCCAGCGTGAACACCTCCACCAGCGGGCGTTCCAGGTGGGCGTAGTCCGGCAGCGCCACGTCAATGTCGAACAGGTCGGGCGCTTCGTAGCTGGCGAGCACAGCGCGGGCCGCCTCGGGGTCGCGCAGGGCCTGCGCCACGCCGATCACGTTCTCCGGCGGCGTGTCGTAAGGCATGTCGCAGCCGGGCGCAACGATCAGGTTGTGGTGGTCGAGTTTGTCCAGCAGGTCCACCACGAACTTCATGTTATCCTGCTGCGTGCCCATCAGCATGACGGTGGTCAGCGGGATGTTGCCGCCAATGGTGATGTTGTAGCGGTCGGTGATGGCTTTGGCGGCAGCGATGTCAATGTTTTCGTCAATCGAGATCGAGTCTGGCCCGGTCTGGCACATCGCCTCGATGTTCTTGGTCGCGTCGCCGCACACGAAAAATGACGACAGCGCGCCGCGCTGGCGCAGGCGCGCGAAGATGGCGGTGAACGGGGCGTGCAGGAACTGGGCGAAGTGCTTCGGCCCAATCTGCGACACCAGCGGGTCCACAACGGCGATCACGTCCATGCCCGCCTCGATGTACAGGTCGGCCATGCGCAGCGCGACATCGCGCGTGTAGGCCAGCAGGGCGCTCAGCTCGTCTGGGTTGAACATCATGTCCATGAAGATTTCAGTCCCGCGCAGGTGCGAGGCCAGCGTGAACGGGCCGCACACCAGCCCGTAGAGCGCGGTCGTCTCGCCCACAGCTTGTTTCATGCGGCTCATCACGTCCAGAATCAACGGCAGGCGGCCGTCAGTCTTCTCTGGCAGGCGGCCCGGCGGCGTGAGGCTGTTCGCCAGCGGGTGCGACGCCACCGACGGCGGCGCTTTGTCGGCCCACAGCAGCTCGCAGCCCAGGATTTCCGCCTCCACCTGCAGGTCGAACAGCACCGGCTGGCCGTCCGGCGTATAGAGCCGGTTGACCTCCAGCAGCGATTCATACAGCTTGTCGGCGTCGGTGAGCACCTCGCGCGCGCTGAAGTCTTTGAGCCGGCCAGCGTGCACGCCGGCGAACGGCACCCAGGGGACACGGTCAGCGGGTTGGTGGCGCAGCGCGGCCAGGATGCGCTCGCGCCCGGTCATGTGTTGGTATGTCATCGGTGTGGGTCTCCATGATTGTGATTCTGAATGAGGCAGATGCGCGCCTCGCCCCCATCCCGTTTCCAGGCGGACAGGCATAGGGGACGAGGCGCGTTAAAGCGCTACTCAAGCGCCAGCAGCTCTTTGGCTTTGCGCACAGCGGCGCTGGCGTCGGGCGCGAAGCCGTCCGCGCCGATCTCGTCTACAAACGACTGGCTGACTGCCGCGCCGCCCACCATGATCTTGACTTTGTCGCGCAGGCCCGCTTCCTCGATGGCTTTGACGGTGCGGCCCATCATCGGCATGGTGGTCGTCAGCAGGGCCGACATGCCCACAAGCTGCGCGTTGTTTTCCTGAATGGCGCTGACGAACTTCTCCGGCGGCACATCCGGCCCCAGGTCAATCACCTCGAAGCCCGCCCCCTCCCACATCATCGCCACGATATTCTTGCCGATGTCGTGCAGGTCGCCCTTGACCGTGCCGACAACCACCCTGGCCACCGGCTCGGTCCCGCCCGCCGCCAGAATAGGGCGCAGCAGCTTCATGATGCCCTGTGTGCTGAGGGCGGAGGCCATCATCTCCGGCAGGAAGTACTCGCCGCATTCGAACTTCTCGCCCACGATCTCCATCGCCGGGACGACCACGTCGCTGATGATTTTCGTGGCTGGGATGCCAGCGTCCAGGGCTTCTTTGGCGGCGGCCAGCGCCACCGGTGGGTTGCCGTCAATGATGCCTTCCTGCATCTTGACCAGCGCCGGAGGCAGCGCCTCAGCCTTTTCCAGCAGTTGGGCGGCTTCTTCGGGCGTTAGGGCGCGCCCAGCGATGCGCGCGTCCGGGCTGGAGTCCAGGCGGACGGGCGCGGCCGGCGCTTCGGGGTAGTTCTCCCAGTACTGCGGCGGGCGGCGGCCAGGGGCGTTGTCCGGCGCGTACTCGCCGTACTCGCGGATGGTCTCCCACATCGCCATGATGTTCTCCGGCGGCACGTTGGCCTGGATGTTGTGCACGGCTGCGGCGACAAAGCCGCCGCCGGGGCCGAAGTCGTCCACGCGGCGGCGCACCTCGTCGCGCACCTGCTGCGGCGTGCCGTCGGTGAACACGCCCTGCGTGTCCACCGCGCCGCCCCAGAAGACGATATCACTGCCGAAGTCGCGCTTAAGGCCCTTGGACTCCATGCCCTTGGCGCTCACCTGCACCGGGTTGATGATGTCGAAGCCGGTTTCGATCAGGTCGGGAATGATCTCGCGGATCGCGCCGCAGCAGTGGTAGAACACCTTGGCGTTGGTGCGCGCTTTGAGGAAATCCACAATCTTCTTGTGCCGCGGCTTGATGACCCTGCGGTACGTCTCTGGGCTGACAAGCAGGCCGAACTGGCCGGCCACGTCGTCGGCCTCCTGCACGACGTCCACGTAATCGCCCAGGAGCGGGAGCGCCACTTCCCAGTAGGCCAGCTTGAGGTCCACGATGGTGTCCATCAAGTACTCGACCCACTTGAGGTTGTTGACCAAGTCAGGGTAAATCTGGGCGTAGCCGCGCATCCAGCAGGTGATCTCAAAGAAGCCAGCCGCCATGCCGCCGGCGATGACCAGCTCGCTTAAATCCTCCGCCACATGGCGCGCCGCTTCTTTCAGGCCAACGAAACGAGCGGGGTCGGTGGGGTTGGGCCAGGGGAAGTTCTTAATCTCGTCAATCGTGGTGGCGGCGGCCAGCGGGTGGTCGAACATATCGTAGAAGAAGCCGCCGTCCTTGGGTTTGCGCCAGCCGATGCCCCACTCGTCGTGGAAGAAGTCGTAGCCGGGCATATCGGTGGTGTTGATCTTGATCTGGAAGGTAGCCGACGAACGCGGCGCAACGTTGCGCACGTCACAGCCCAGCTTCTGGCGCACGTCGTCGTCAACAGTGGCGATCTGCTGGAAGATGTCCATCACCTCGATGTCTTTTTCCGGCAGGCCTAAATAGGCGCGCAGCTTCTTGTACGAGTGAATGCTGATGCTGGTGAGCACCGTGCCGCCCAGGTCGAACGGCACGCGATCCGGCTCCTTGTGGTTCAGCGCCAATTTGACACGCTCACGTGAGTTCATCAGATAGTCTCCAGTCACTAGTTTGTAGTCGTCAGTCCTCAGTCGTTAGTCGCCAGTCACAACGCGATGTGCCTTCGCGTCTGTTTTTTTGCTGATAGCTGGAGACTGACGACTAAAGACTTACTCCAATGCCGCCTGCACGCGCCGCGCGATGTGCGCCGCTGCCCGTTCGATCGTGCGCTGGCCGTCGGCGGCAGAGGCCCGGCGCGGGTCGTCCTCGTCGTGAACGGTGTGGTCCGGCGTGGGCTGCCCGGCGAACGTCAGGTAGTCCACGATGGCGTAGTCCACGCTGCGCAGCGGCTCGGGCAGCGGCGGCAGGGCGTCCAGCTTGACCGTCTCCGGGGCCAGGTGCAGCATGACAGCCGTCTCGATGCGCGAAGCGTGCCCCACCTCGACCATGCCCTTTGCGCCGACGGTGAAAGGCACGTCCACCAGCATCTTGAAGCGGCCCGGCGCGTTGAACTCAGCGGCCAGCCGCCGCAGCACGGCGAGCTGATTGACCGCCCCGTGGCCGCTGATGACGCTCACCACCTTGAAGCCCATGGCGATGGCCAGCCGCACGTGTTCGCGCACCATGAGGGCGAACAGCTCCTCGGCGGCGTACATGCTCGGCAGGCTGTTGGCCGGGAAATCCATACCGACGATGTAGGCCTCGCGGTCGAAGCCCAGGTTTTCGAGCGTTCGGGGGTCACGCTCGCGCTCTGTGCCGAAGTAGACTGTGGGCAGCACCAGCCCGCCGGCAATTTCGGCGGCGGCCAGCGCCACAGCCTCGGCGTTGAGCGCGTCCACGCCGTAGGGCAGGTGCGGGCCGTGCCACTCCAGCAGGCCCAGCGGCAGGTAAGCCGCCGGCGTCTTTTCGAGTTCGGCGCGAATCTCGTCGGGTCGCAGGTACTGAATCTGACGTGTGCGCACGGCTAGCGCTCCTCCAGCGGGGCGCGGGCCAGCAGGCGCTCCTGGCCGTCCTCGCCGGCTACCCGCATCTCAACCGCTGCCGCGCCCTGCGGCGGGCGCGTGACTCGGTCAATCAGCACCGCGCCCAGCGGATCAGCCAGGCCGCGCGGCCAGGTCGCGAGCGCACTGTCGGCGGCATCCAGCCACACCAGGCGCAGCTCACCCCGGTCGAACGCGCCCAACTGGCCGGTCAGGCGCGCGTAGCCGCTGCCCAAGCGGACGGCGCGCAGCGGCACAGCGGCAGCGCCGGCCTCGCTGACAGCCACGACCGGGCCGGTCAGGCGGCAGGCGGCCCACTCGATCGTGAAGGAGGTCGCTGCACCCGGCGCGATCGTGCGCAGCGGGCTGAGGACTTCGGTCTCGACATGATAAATGGCCCGGCCGGTGAAATCGAGGTTGCCCACCCGGCCTGCTCCCACCGTCCACACTTCAACCGTCGCGCCGTCGTCGGGGTACTCCGCGCCGGGTTCGTAGGCGAAGCGCTCGACAAAGGCGAAGCCGGCCTCGCCGCCGAAGAAAGCGATCCAGCCGGCGGGCGAGTCCAGGCCGACCTTGCCGATGTGCCACAGGTAGGGGGCGCGGAACAGGCCGCGTTCGCTGTCGGTCTGCCACTGGGGGTTGTCGTCCGCGCCGAACATCACGTTATAGCCGCGCGGGAAGCGGCTGGCTGGGTTGAGCGGCGCGGTGACGGCGCAGGCTGGATCGTGGGCCAGCGCGCCGTCGGGCAGGCGGCGGGCCGCGTTGAGCTGGGCCACGTCCCAGATGCTCCAGCGAATGGGCTTGTCAGCGGTGTTCTTGAACGTGAGATCGGCCTGAACGCGGCTGGTGTGCGGGCGCAGCGTGAAGGCGCGGGTGATCTGCACGCCGGTGCGCGGGTCGGGCGGGCTGGTCATACGGACAACGGCGGCGTGGCCGTTGGCGTGCAGCTCGTCGAGCGTGTAGCGGCCGGTGTCGAGCACGGGGTCGGGCGGGCCGTGCCACTGCTGGTCGCTGTCCCAGCCCTGGGGCGCGGGCCAGGTCTTGTCGCCGCCGTAGTTCTTCCAGGCGGCCAGCGAGCCATCGCCCTGGTTCTCTTCGGGCGTGAACAGCTTGCCCGCCAGATCGGGATCAACGTAGAAGAAGGGGTGCGGGCCGAGGTCATAGGCCATGACGCGCCCGCCGATGGCTGGCACGGCGACCAGCCGCACCAGGCCGTTGTCGAGCGCGCAAGCATCCCAGCCGCAAAAGTCAATGCGCTCGGCGGCAAGCTGGCTCATGCGCTGGCCTCCTTCAGCGCCGGGGCGAAATCGTCGCGGATGCCGGTGGCGTAGTTCATCAGCAGCTCCTCGGTGGCCTCAGCGCGGTCAACAATGCCGGTGACGCGGCCCTCGTGCATCACAACGATGCGGTGGGCCAGCGCCAGCACCTCCGGCAGCTCAGACGAAATCAGCACGATGCCCACGCCTTGGCGCGCGAGCGCGCGCACCAGCTCGTAGATTTCGGCTTTCGCGCCCACGTCCACGCCGTGCGTCGGCTCGTCAAGGATGAGCAGTTTGGGGCCGGTGGCCAGCCAGCGGGCCAGCACCGTTTTCTGCTGGTTGCCGCCGCTGAGGCTGCTGACCGGGTTGAAGATCGAGGCCAGGCGGATGTCGAGTTTCTGGACGAACTCCTGCACCAAATCGCGCTCGCGCCGCTCGTTGATGCGGCCGCTGCGCGTCATGTAGGGGAGCTGCGCCATCGCGATGTTGTCCTTGATCGCCATGCCCATGAACAGGCTGAGCACCTTGCGATCCTCTGGGACCATAGCGATGCCGCGCTTGATCGCCTCGGCGGGCGAGCCAAAGCGCACCGGTTTGCCCTCGAACACGATCTGGCCGGCTGTGAAACGATCTGCGCCGAACACCGCGCGCAGCGCCTCGCTGCGGCCGGCCCCGATCAGGCCGCTGAACGCCACGATCTCGCCCTGGCGCACATCAAAGCTGACGTTTTCGAACGCCCGCCCGCTGAGACCGCGCACCTCGAGCAGCGGCCCGCCGACTGTCTCCGGGCTGCTGAGGGCGCTGCGGTCCAGCTCGCGCCCCACCATCATGCGGATAACGCGGTCCTCGGTGGCGTCGGCGGCGGCTATCGTGCTCACGTAGCGGCCGTCGCGCAGCACGGTGATGCGGTCAGAGATGCGCAGCACTTCGTTAATCTTGTGCGAGACGTAGATAATGGCGATGCCGCGCGCCTTCAGGGCCTCGATGAGGGCGAACAAGCGCTCGGTCTCGGCCTCAGACAGCGATGAGTTCGGCTCGTCCATAATGATCAGGCGGGCGTTGGCCGAAAGCGCCCGCGCGATCTCGATCATCTGGCGCTGCGAGATGGGCAGGTCGCGCACCATCGCCGCCGGGTCTGCGTCCAAGTCCACCAGCGCCAGCGCCTCGCGGGCGCGGCGGCGCAGCTCGCGCCAGCTCACCAGGCCGCCGGCGCGGCCCAGGCTGCTCATGAACAGGTTCTCCATCACGCTCAGGCTGGGCATCATCGAAAGTTCCTGGTGGATGATGGCGATGCCGGCGTCCTGCGCCTCGGCCGGCGTGTGGAAAACCACCTCTCGCCCCTCGAACACGATACGGCCGGCGTCGCGCGGGACGATGCCGCCCAGCACCTTGATCAGCGTGGACTTGCCAGCGCCGTTCTCGCCCACCAGCGCGTGCACCTCGCCGTAGTTCAGGTCGAAGCGGACGTTATCGAGGGCGCGCACGCCGCCGTAGCGTTTGGAGACGCCCTCCACCTGCAAAATCTGCTCGCCGTTTTTCGCCATCACCATGCGTTCCTTTTTCTTCTGAGGGGGGAACTTCCCCTCACCCCGGCGCAGCGCGCCCCCTCTCCCGTTTGACGGGAGAGGGGGCGAGGTGAGGGTTCGTTTTTAGTTAGCCGGCGTCCAGTACTGGCTGATGTTGTCCTTGGTCACGATGGCGGCCTCGGTCACCAGCCGGGCGCACGGCGGCAGCTTGCCGGCGACCAGGTAGTTGAACAGGCGCACCGCCGGGTCGTGGCCCTGGGCGAACGGGTTCTGGCCGATGGTGGCGTAGATCACGCCCTGCTGCACGTACTCCATCGTCTCGTCCACGAAGTCGAACGACACGACCCACACCTGGCCGGCCTTGCCAGCGTCAGCCACCGCCGCCGCCGCGCCGAACGGGCCGCCCGCCGTGACGTAGATGCCCTTCAGGTCGGGGTGCGCGGTCATGAAGTCCTGGGCCTGGGTGAAGGCGATGTCGCCTTGGTCGGTGTTCTCGACCTCGCCGACGATCTGGATGTTGGGGTACTCGGCCTGGATGGTGTCAACGAAGCCCAGCCGGCGCAGCTCGTGGGCCTCGACGGCGAAGAAGCCGGTGATGATGGCCACCTTGCCCTCGCCGCCGATGGCCTCAGCCATGGCGTGGGCCGCTGTCTGGCCCTGGAGGTAGAGGTCAGCGCCGACGAAGAACAGCCGCTTGTTGACGGCGTCGGTCTCGGAGTTGAAGGTGGCTACCGGGATGCCGGCCTCGACGGCGGCGTCAATGAAGGGGGCCATGCCGGCGTCGCCGGCGATGGTGGCGATGGCGTCGTAGCCCTGGGCCACAGCCGCCTCCACGCCTGGGGCGAAGTTGTCAGCGGTGTGCGTCTCGCCGGGGATGATCCAGTCCACCGTGACGTTGTAGGGGGCCAGCTCGGCGGCGGCGGCCAGCGCGCCCTCTTTGACCGGGATCCAGAACGGGTTGTTCTCCAGCCCCAGCACAGCGATGCGCAGCGGCTTTTCTGGCATGACGTTGAGCGGCTTCACCACGCCCTCGTCCAGCGGCTGGCACTGCGACGCAAATCACTCCGGCTGATCCGGCGTCAGGGGGGCCTGCTGCGCGGTTACGACGGCGCTCAGGCTCAGCAGCACGACAAATATGAGCAGGAACTTGAGAGATTTCATGGGTGTTGCAGCTCCTTAAATTATCTGACAGAACATCTTCAACAAACACCGGTCAAGCTGTGGCGCGTGTCTGTCTGTAGGCGCAGCCTCCTTTGTTTATTCTGACCGAAAAGACCGACGATCACCGGCATCACCGGTTGCGCCGCCGCCAGCGGTCAGCCGCGACAGCGGCAATGATGACGACGCCGATGGTGATCTGCTGAGCGTAGTTGGGGAACTGAAGCAGCACAAAGGCGTTGCGGACGACCGCCATGATGGCCGCGCCGATGATCGCGCCGATGATAGTCCCCTCGCCGCCAGCCAAGCTGGCGCCGCCGATGACCACCGCCGCGATCACGTCCAGCTCGACGCCGCTGCCGGCGTTGGTGGCCGCCGTACGCAGCAGGCCGGCCGTCATGATGCCGGCCAGCGCCGCCAGCACGCCGGTCAGCGTGTAAACGAAAACCTTGACGCGGTCAGCCGGCACGCCGGAGAGGCGCGCTGCCGCCTCGTTGCTGCCCACCGCGTAAATCTGGCGGCCCAGCACCGTGTAGCGCAGGAACAGCGTGAACAGGATGACGAGGGCGAACATGATGATCACAGGGAAGGGGATGCCGCGCTCCAGGATGCCGCCCTGCAGGATGTAGCCGTTGCCCAGGAACGACACCGCTTCGTTGCGCATGGGCACGTTGCTGGCCACTGTCCCCTGCAAGCCAGACGCCAGCAGGTAGGTAAGGCCGCGCGCAACGGTCATCATGCCCAGCGTGGCGATGAACGGGTTGACCTTCAGCCGCGTGATGACCATGCCGTTAGTGAAGCCCAACAGGCCGCCGAAGCCCAGACCGAGCACGAACGCCAGCCAGGGGTCGGCCACCTCAGTGAACATCAGGCGGGCGGTCATGATAGAGGCTGCCGCCAGCACCGAGCCAACCGACAGGTCAATGCCGCCGGTAACGATCACCATCGTCACGCCGATGGACATGATGCCGATGGTGGACATGCCGCGCAGCACGTTGAAGATGTTCAATTCGGTGAGAAACGAGGGGTTGGCCAGCGACATCACGATGACCAGCACGACCAGGGCCAGCAGCACGCCGATTTCGCGCACCTGGAGCAGGCGGCGCACAGCGCCCGTCACGCCGGATGGCGCGGACTTGACTTTTTCAAGCGGCGCATCGGGTGGCTGAACAGTTTCGAGTTGTGTCACGGCAGGCTCTCCTAGAATAAAACAGGTTTCTCGGCGGCCAGAACAGCGCCGTCCCACGCGCCGATTTAGTAAATTTAATATACAAACTAAAAAACCTTTCTTTATAGTACATTGTCGAACGGCGGTTCCGACGTGATATCCGTCATTTTCAGCGTGTGGCGTTTGTCATTACCGGCCTCCCCCTGCGGCTGCACCGACGACCAGATCAGCATGATGTGATCCTGTATCACCCGCGCTGCTGCCGCCGGGTCGCCCTGACGGATGGCCGCGATGATCGGCGCGTGTGTGTTGGCCACCACCACCAAGTCGCCGAAGTAGCCGCGGTGGTGCTGGGCCACATAGCGCTGAATCTGCGAGTATGGCGGCAGCCAGGTGCGCAGCAGCACAGCGCTGCCGGACCACTCGCAGATGCGGCGGTGGAAGAGCATGTCGCAGCTAACCAGGTCGCGCATGTCGTCGCGCTGGCCAGCGGCGCGCATCGCTTCCAGCAGGTCGTCCAGCTCGGCGAGCTGCGCCGGGCCGATGCGCGGCAGGGCGCGGCGGATGGCAAAGCCCTCGATCAGGCTGCGGATGGCGAACAGCTCGTAGATTTCGTCGGCGGCGATGGCGGTGACGTAGGTGGCGCTGCGGGCGCGCCGCTCCACCAGGCCATCGCGTTCCAGGCGTTGGAGCGCCTCGCGCACCGGCCCCTGGCTGGTGCCCATCCAGGCAGCGATGTCCAGCTCCACCAGTTTGTCGCCGGGCGCGAACTGCCCGTGCACAATAGCGTCGCGCACGGCGGTGTACACCTGGTCAGCCAGTGAAGCGGGCAGGCGCGGGCGGGCGGGCAGCGGGCGGCTTCTTGACGGAAGCGATGACATGAAATACCATTAGGTTTAATTATCAATAATTGATAATGTGGATTATATGCTGTTAGGGGTGTGCTGTCAAGCTGGCTACTGCTGTGGGACTGGTGAAGATCATGGATACAGACGGCGATTCTAAGCGTAGAAAAACCCGCGTGTGTCCGCAAAATTTACCGCTCCCGCTGCTTGACAGCGCCAGCGCGGCCGGGCTACAATGGAATTTGTTCATAATATGAACTAATTCAAAAGGCGACAACCATGCCCGGCCGCGGCTCTGTCAATCACACTGTTATGCGCGAGATGAACACCGCTCTTGTTCTCAACACGCTCCACCGCCGCGCGCCGGTCTCGCGCGCCGGCTTGGCCGCCAGCACTGGCCTCACCAAAGCCGCCGTGTCGAGCATGGTGCGCGATCTGATGGCCGCTGGCCTGGTGCGCGAGACAGCCAGCAGCGCCGCCGCCGAGATCGGCCGCCCGGCGATTGACCTAGAGCCAAACCCCGACGCCGGCTATATCATCAGCGCCGAGATCGGCGTGGGCTTCGTTTCAACGCGGGTGGTCAACTTCGGCCTAGAGACGGTGGTGCAGCGCCAGGCGCTGGTGCCCCGGCGCAGCCAGCCGGAGGCCGCCATGGACATCGCGCTGGGGCTGCTGCGCGAGGTCTATGCGCTGGCGCAGCGGCGCGGCCGGCCCGTGTTTGGGCTGGCGGTGGGGGTGGCCGGCCTGGTGGATGAGCGGGCGGGCACGCTGTTGTTTGCGCCTAATCTGGGCTGGCGCGACGTGCCGCTCTACGATCTGCTGCGGCGCGAGTTTGACGTGCCGCTCTATATTTCCAACGAGGCCAACCTAGCCGCCCTGGGCGAAAGCTATTTCGGCCCGTCCGGCAGCAGCGACTTCCTGCTCTACATCAGCTCTGGCGTGGGCATCGGCGGCGGCATCGTCCTCAACGGCGCGCTGCTGACCGGGCCGCGCGGCTTCACCGGCGAAGTCGGCCACATGACGGTTGAGCGCGGCGGCCTGCCCTGCGCCTGCGGCAGTCACGGCTGCTGGGAGACCGTCGCCAGCCAGCAGGCGCTGTTCCGCCGTGTTCAAGAGAAAGCGGCCAGCGAGCCGCGCTCGCTGATTCACACCCTCACCGAGGGCGACCTAGATGCGCTCACTGTGCCGCTGGTGGTGCAGGCTGCCCAGCGCGGCGACGCAGCGGCGCTGGCGGCGCTGGAGGAGACCGGCCGCTGGCTGGGCGTGGGCATCGCCAGCCTGATCAACATCATCTGCCCGCAGCGCGTGGCTTTCGGCGGCATGCTGGCGTTGGCGCATGCCTTTCTGCTGCCGGTGATCCGCGAGGAGGTGGCGCGCCGCGCTTTCCCTCACGTGCGCGACTCCGTGGAGATCGCGCTGGCGACGCACATGGCCGACGCTGCCGTGATGGGCGGCGTGGCGCTGGTGCACCGCGAGGTGCTCAACCATCCGATGCGCTGGCTGCAGCCAGCCGAAAGCTGACCGCAGGAGAACAGGAGACCAACACAATGACGATACCGCTCACGGGCAGCCACCTGATCGCCGGAGCGCCCAGCCGCGCCGGCAGCGACACCTTCACCGCCACCGACCCGCGCACGCGCGCGCCGCTGGAGCCGGTTTACGCCAACGCCACGCTGGACGAGATCGAGCAGGCGGTGCAGGCGGCCCGCGCGGCCTTTGCCGAAACGCGCCTGTACCCCGCGGCGCGGCTGGCCGCCTTCTTGGAGCGCGCCGCCGGCGAGATCGAAGCGCTGGGCGACCAATTGTTGGAAACCGCCGACCGCGAGACCGGCTTGGGCATCCCCCGGCTGACGGGCGAGCGCGCCCGCACCGCCGGCCAGCTGCGCAAGTTCGCGGGGCTGCTGCGCGAGGGCAGCTACGTTGAGGCCATCGTAGACAGCGCCCAGCCCGACCGCCAGCCCGCGCCGCGTCCGTCTATCCGCCGCATGCTGATCCCGATCGGGCCGGTGGCGGTGTTCTCCGCCAGCAATTTCCCGCTGGCCTTCTCGGTGGCGGGGGGCGACACCGCCTCGGCGTTCGCGGCGGGCTGCCCCGTAATCGTCAAGGCGCACCCCAGCCACCCGGCCACGTCGGAGCTGACGGCTGCTGCGCTGGCCCGCGCCGTCGCGGCTGAGGGCTTCCCGGCGGGCTTCTTCTCGCTGCTGCACGGCGCGCGGGTGGACATGGCGCAGGCGCTGGTGACCCACCCAGGAATCGCGGCGGTGGGCTTCACCGGTTCGCTGCGGGCGGGCCGCGCCATCTTCAACGCGGCAGCGGCACGCCCTGTGCCAGTTCCGGTTTACGCCGAGATGGGCAGCGTCAACCCGCTGGTGATCCTGCCCGGCGCGCTGGCCGAGCGCGGCGCGGCTGTCGCCAGCGGCCTGGCGGACTCGGTCACGCTGGGCAGCGGCCAGTTCTGCACCAACCCCGGCCTGGTGTTCGTGATCGAGTCCGCGGCGGCCCAGGCTTTTATCGCGCAGTTTGTGGACGAGATGCGGCAGCGCCAGCCCGGCGTGCTGCTCAACGCCAACGTCGAGCAGGGGCTGGCGCAGGCTGTCGCTGGCACGCTGGCCCGGCCCGGCGTCGAGGCGCTGACCGGCGGCGCGCCGATCGAAGCGGACGGCTTCTGCTACCCGCACACCGTGCTGCTCACCACATCGGACGCCTTCCGCGCCGATGCAGCGCTGCAGGCAGAGCACTTCGGCCCGGTGACGCTGATCGTGCGCTGTGACTCGTTCGACGACCTGCTGGCGACGGTGGAGTGCGTCGAGGGCAACCTGACGGCCAGCGTCCACGCCGCCGACAGCGAAATGGCCGACGCCGGCCGCCTGTACAGCGCGCTGCGCGAGAAAGTGGGCCGCCTGATCTGGAACGGCTACCCCACCGGCGTTGAGGTCGTCTACGCCATGCAGCACGGCGGGCCGTACCCGGCCACGACCGCGCCGCACAGCACCAGCGTCGGACTGACGGCCATCAAGCGCTTCCTGCGCCCGGTTGCGTTCCAGAATTTCCCGGACGCCCTGCTGCCGGACGCGCTCAAGGACGGCAACCCGCTGGGCATCTGGCGCATCGTGGACGAGCAGTGGACGAGATAAGCTCACCCCCAACCCCGCCCTGCGGGGATTTCCTCCGGTCACTCTCCACTGGGGATCGGGGGAGCAGCGCACAGCGCGGCTGGGGCGAGGCCGCCGATACCCAAACCACTGGCGACCAGCGGCCCGTGACTGTAGACTGACGACTAGCAGCTGACGATTGGAGACGTGTTCATGGAAATCGCGCCCGGCATTCATCAGATACCGTGTTTGTTCGGCGGGGGACGGCTAGTATACACATACCTGCTGGTGGGCGACAGCGCCAGCATGTTGGTGGACACCGGCTGCGCCCACAACCCCCAGCAGGACATCCTGCCCTACATGGCGTCCATCGGCTTCGACCCGGCCCGCCTGACGTATATCCTCATCACGCATTCTGATCTCGACCACCAGGGCGGCTGCGCGCCGATGAAAGCCGCTGTGCCGGCCGCGCGGCTGCTGTGCCACGAACTCGACCGGCCGTGGGTGGAGAGCACCGAGGCGCTCATCAGCGGGCGCTACTCGCAGTTCGAGGCCGATCACGGCATCGGCTACGGCGACGCAGGCAAAGACGGAATCCGCGCGCAGACGCTGAGCGCCCCGCTCGACCTAACGCTGACTGGCGGCGAGCGCTTCCGCCTGGGCGCAGACTGGTACGTCGAAGCGGTGCACACGCCAGGCCACACCTGGGGGCACACGGCGATCTACGACCCGCGCAGCCGGACGCTGATCGCCGGCGAGGCGACCATGTGGACGCACATCCCCAACGCTGATTGGACGCCGGCCATGCCGCCCACCTACTGCTATGTAGACACCTACGTTGCCACGCAGGACCGGCTGCTGGCGATGGAGGTTGACCTGCTGGCCTCGTCGCACTGGCCCAACCAGACCGGCAAAGACGTGGCAGCTTTCATCCAGACGAGCAAGGACTACTGCCTGGACGTGGAGGCGCGCCTGCTGGAGCTGGCCCGCAGCCGCAGCTTCACGCTGCGCGAGGCAGTGGAGACGCTGGGGCCGAAGCTGGGCGGCTGGCCGCCCGCCGCCAACCAGGACTTCAGCTATGGCATGGCCGGCAACCTAGCCCGGCTGACGCAGCGCGGCCTGCTGCGCACCAGCCGCGGCGCCGATAACTTCATCGTGTGGAGTGCAGCGCAATGACGACGCCTGACCGCCCTCTGCTGGTGCGTTTTCGATTGGCCGGCGGCTCCGCGCGCGTCGGCCTGCTGCGCGACAGCGCAGTGCGCGACGTGACCGATGCGGTCGGCTCGGTGGCCGATTGGCTGCGGGGCAGCGTCGGGCGCGTTGAGGCGGCCATCGCCGAGCTAACAGCGGCGGCGGAGCGCGCCGCGCACACCTATCCGGCGGCGCAGTTTGACCATCCGCCAGCGCCGGATGCCGATCACTGGCTGGCCCCAGTGGACGCGCAGGACGTGTGGGCCTCTGGCGTGACGTATGAGCGCAGCCGCGCCGCCCGCCAGGAAGAGGCCGCTGACGGCGGCGACATCTACGCCCGCGTTTACACCGCTGCGCGGCCAGAGCTGTTCTTCAAGGCGCGCGGCGAGCGCGTAGTTGGCCCGCTGGACGCCGTCGGCATCCGCGCTGACGCAGCCTGGAGCGTGCCGGAGCCGGAGCTGACGCTGCTGCTCAACCCGGCCCTGGAGGTCGTCGGCTACACGGCGGGCAACGACATGAGCAGCCGCGACATCGAGGGCGCTAACCCGCTCTACCTGCCGCAGGCCAAGGTCTACAACCGGTCGTGCGCGTTGGGGCCGGGCGTGGCGCTGGCCCCGCTGACGGCGTGGCCGGACGTCACCATCCATGTGACAATCGCGCGCGGCGGTGCTGAGGTCTTTGCGGACTCGGTGCACACCGGGCGCATTCACCGCACGCTGGCCGAGCTGGTCGAGTATCTGGGGCGCAGCAGCAGCTACCCGGACGGCGCGGCGCTGCTGACCGGCACGGGCATCGTGCCGCCCAGCCAATTCGCGCTCCAGCCGGGCGACGTCGTGACGGTGACAATTGATGGCGTTGGCTCACTGGTAAACACAGTGGTGAAAGTGTGACACTTTAAACCTCCCCCTCTCCGCCATGTATGTGCGGAGAGGGGGTGAGGTCTATCTAACGGCTGACCGCTGACAGCAAGCAACTACAGACGAGCGACTAGAGATTAGCGACGACCCATGAAAATCACCGCGATTGAGACGCTGCAATGGGCGGAATACCCCCGGCTGCTAGTGGTGCGCGTTCACACCGACGCCGGCATCATCGGCTTGGGCGAGACAGTGGACAAAGTCCCCGGCGCAAAAGGGGCCTTGCACGGGACAATTGCGCCGCTGGCGCTGGGCCAGGACGCGCTCGACATCGAAGGGCTGTGGCGTTTTGTGATGGACAACATCATGTACCACGGCTACGCCGGCGCGGAGCTGCGGGCGCTCTCGGCCTTTGAAGTTGCGCTGTGGGACATCATGGGCAAGCGCTACGGCGCGCCGCTGTGCCATCTGCTGGGCGGGCGCACCCGCGACCGGGTCCCCACTTACAACACCTGCATCGGCACGCCGCAGGTCCCCGATTACGACGCTTGGCACACTGACGCCGGCGCGCTGGCCCGCTCGCTGCTGGCTGACGGTGTGCGCGCCATGAAAATCTGGCCGTTCGACGCCTTCAGCGAGTCCAGCTTCGGCCAGTACATCAGCCTGGCGGACGTGGAGCGCGGCCTGACCCCCGTGCGCCAAATTCGCGACGCAGTGGGCGACGCGGTGGAGATCGGCATCGAGTTCCACTTCCGCTGGAACCGCGCCAGCATGGAGCGCATTGTTCGCGCGCTGGAGCCGTACAACATCCTGTTTCTGGAAGACGCGCTGCCGGCGGTCTACGCCGACGAGATCAAGCTGCTGGCCCAGCGCACCAGCATCCCGATCATCGGCTCGGAGCTGCTGATGACGCGCTGGCAGCTGCGCGAGTGGATGGAGAAGCACGTCGCGCAGATTCTGATGACCGACCCGGTGTGGAACGGCGGGATCGCCGAGACGCGGAAGATTGCCAGCATGGCCGAGGCCTACGGTCTGCCGCTGGTGCTGCACAACGTCGCCGGCCCGATCTGCCACGCGGCCTGTATGCACCTGGGCGCGCACATCCCCAACCTGTACTTCGTCGAGTCGGTGCGCGCTTTCTACAAGACCTATTTCCCCATTCTCAGCGGCTGGACGCCGACGATTACGGACGGCCACCTCGACATCCCGCAGGGGCCGGGGCTGGGCGTCGAGCTGACGGCGGCGGCGCTGGAGCGCCCCGACCTCACGCGCCAGGTCAGCGCGGGCGAAGGGCTGGCCAAGGGCCGCCGCGCCATGGGCGATCACTGGGCGGTGGCCGAGATTCGCTGATACCGCTGCTGAATATGCGGCGGGCAATTTGCCTGTTTCGTCGGCGCTGGCACGTGTGTTACACTAACGGCAACTGCCAGCAGCGAGCCAAGCAGGAGCGAATGTGCTACTCAGTTTGATGGGCAATGGCAGCGCATACGACCTGTCTTACCAGCAGGCCGAAACCTTTGTGCGTTCGGCGCTCGACGCCATGTCTGCCCATATCGCCATTCTCGACGAAGACGGGGTGATCCTGGAGGTCAACCGGGCCTGGCGCCAGTTCGCCGAAGAAAACGGTTTTCGCGATCCATCCTACGGCATCGGCACGAATTACCTGGCCGTGTGCGAAGCGGCCGCGGTGGACGACGCGCAGGCGGTAGCGCGCGGCATCCGCCAGGTGATGGGGCTGGCGACCGACGAGTTCTACCTGGAGTACCCCTGTCACGGCCCGGTTGAGCGGCGCTGGTACGTCGTGCGCGTCTCGCGCTTCGAGTGGTACGGCCACGTGCGCTTGATCGTGGCCCACCAGAACGTCACCGAACTCAAGCGCGTGCAGATCGAGCTGGCCGAGAGCAAGGCGCGCATCCAAGCGATTTTGGACAACGTAGTGGACGGCATCATCACCACCGACCGCGAGGGCGTGATCGAGACGCTCAACCCAGCGGCGGCGCGCTTGTTCGGCTACGAGCGCGCCGAGGAGCTGATCGGCCAGGGTTTCGCCGCGCTGCTGGACGAGCGCTACGCCGGCGGCGGCCGCGGTTACATGGCCAATCTCACCGTCACCGCTGGCCGCCAGGGCCACGAAATTGTGGGGCGGCGGCGCGACGGCACGCTGTTCCCCCTGTACATCGCCATGACGCGCATGAAGGTAGACGGGCGCACCATGTACACCGGCATCGTCCAGGACCTCACCGAGCGCAAGCGGCTGCAAGCCGAGCTGCTGGACAAAGAGCGCCTGAACGTGGCGCTGGAGAAGGAGCGCGAGCTGCGCCTGCTCAAGGACCGCTTCATCTCGATGATGTCGCACGAGCTGCGCACGCCGCTGGCCTCGATTCAACTGGCCGCCGACATGCTGCTCAGGTACGGCGACCGCACCACCGAGGCCGAAAAGCGCGAGTCGCTGGAGGCCATCCAAACCCAGGTGCGCAACCTGTCTGAGCTGGTGTCGGACGTGATGACCATCAGCAAGACCGATTTCATGGGCGAGACGCTCAACGCCGAAACGCTCGATCTGGAAACCTACCTGCGCGACATCCTCGAAGAGCTGAGCCTCAACCAGCAGCGCACGCACCGGCTGGTGTTTTCCGGCCTGAACCGGCGCATTGAGGCCCGCGTGGATCGCAAGCTGCTGCGCCGCGCGCTGGTCAACCTGCTGAACAACGCCATCAAGTACTCGCCAGAAGGCGGCGAAGTGCGCCTGACGCTGGCGCTGACAGACAGCGAGGCCGTGATTCGCGTCAGCGACCAGGGCATTGGCATCCCGCCAGAGGACCTGCCGCGCCTGTTCGAGCCGTTCCACCGCGCCGCCAATGTCGAGGGGCTGCCGGGGACCGGCCTAGGTCTGGTGATCGCCAAGCAGGCAGTCGAAATGCACGGCGGCACGATCAGCGTAGAAAGCGCGCTGGGCCGCGGCACCACCTTCACGGTTCGCCTGCCGCTGGCGGGGCGGGCCGCGGCGTGAGGCGCGGCCTGCTGGCGGCGCTGCTGGCGCTGGCAGCGCTGATCGGCCTTCCGCTGCGCGCGCAGGACGGCAGCAGCGGCCTGGCTTTCGGCGCAGCCAACACCGGCCGCATCACCAACGCCAGCCCGCGCGCCGCCTACTACTTTGAGGCCCAGCGCGGCGAGGTCATCGCCATCTCGCTGGCCGTCACTGAGGGCGATTTGGACCCAGTGCTGCTGGTGCTGGACGACGCGGGCGCGGTGCTGGCCAGCCTTGATGACAGCGGCGGCAGCCGCGTGCCGCAGGTCGCCTCGCTGGTCATCCCGCGCACCGGACGCTACTTTGTGGTGGTGGCGCGCTTCGGCTACGCGCTGGGCACGACTGCCGGCGCGTATGAGCTGCGCATCGAGCGTGTGGGCGTCAGCTCGGCGTCGGGCAGCGCCCTGCGCTACGGCGACCAGGTGATCAACCGCATCAGCGACATGCAGCCGCAGTTGTACTACACTTTCCGCGCTCGGCGCGGCGACATCGTCAACATCTACATGCGCCGCGTCTCCGGCGACCTAGACTCGTACCTGCAGGTGGTGGATGAGCGCTCGTTCGTGCTGGCGGACAACGACGACCTGATCGGTGCGCTGCTCCTGCTGGATGCCGGCATCGAAAGGCTGGTCATCGAGGAGGACGGCACGTATGTCATCGTCGCCTCGCGCTACGGCCAGGCGGCCGGCACAAGCTCCGGCAGCTTTGTGCTCACGCTGGAAGAAGCGCGCGACAGCGGCCTGGGCAACACACCGCAGACCGCCTACCCGCTGCTGCCCGGCGACGTGGTGGACGGCACGATCACCAACGACCGGTTCAGCCGCTACTACCGCTTCCAGGCCAGCGCCAACGACCTGATCACCGTGCGCATGAACCGCACTGGCGGCAGTTTGGACGCCTTCCTGACGATCGCCGACGCCAACCTGGTCACGCTGGCCACCGATGACGATGGCGGCGGCGGCCAGAACGCCCGCATTGACCAGTTCCTCGTCCCAGCCGACGGCGTGTACTACATTATCGCGTCGCGCTTTGAAGGCCAGGCCGGCACCACCGCCGGCGGCTACCGGCTGGAGCTGCAGAGCCTGGGCAGCGCCTTCGACGGCGTGCCGGAAGGGGTGGCGCGCATCGGCTACGGCGTGACGATAACCGGCAGCATCAGCGATGAGACGCCGGAGGCGCTCTACGCCTTCCGCGGCAGCGCCGGCGACATCATCACTGTGACAATGAACCGAGGTGACGGCGACCTCGACCCGGTGGTGAGCCTGCTTGACGCCAGCCGAAACGTGCTGGTGCGCGACGACGACAGCGGCCCAGGCCAGAACGCCCGCATCGAGCGCTTCACGCTGCCGGCCAGCGGCGTGTATTACATTCGCGCAGGCCGCTACGACGGCGCGGAAGGCAACCCCAACACCAGCGGCAGCTATATTCTGGTGCTGGCGCGCCGCCTGAACTGAGCTTGAGCCGGCCTCTGGCCTGCGCGCTCAGCGCCCGCGCAGATACGCCAGCGCTGCCTCCAGGACTGGGTCGCCGCTGCTGAACAACGTTTCTTCGGTGACGGGCACGCGCACTGTGGGCACAACGCCCACGCCCTCGATGTGGATTCTGCCGTTCGCGTCTACGGCGCGGCCCACCGTAAAGCGGAAACGGATGCCCTCCGGCATGTAGAAATCCTCCACGCCGCCGCCCAGGCCGCCTGTTGGGTACTGGCCGACGATGGCGGCGCGGTTGTCGGTCGTCATGCTGTAGGCGAAGAACTCGCACGCGCTGTAGCAGTCTGGGCTGACCAGAACCGCCACCGGCCCGCGGTAGCGCAGGTCCTCAGGCGGCAGGTAGAAGCGCCGCTGGCTGCGGTCATCGGCGTAGAAATCGCCCTGGACGGTGTCGTAGCGCAGCGAGTTGCCCAGGGCGTGCGGCGTGTCGAAGAAATAGGCCGCCATCTGGTTGGCCAGGAAGCCGCTGCCGCCGCCGTTCTGGCGCATGTCAATCACCAAGCCCGGCGCGCCGCGCTCGTTGAGCGCGCGGATCAACCGCTCCCAGAGCTGCACGGTGAGCAGGGCGTTGTCGCTGAAGCCGTAGATTTTGGCGTAGACGTAGCCGCCAGGCAGCGCCCGGAACTCGACCGGCACTTCCAGGCCGGTGAGCGGCGGTGTGAGCGCGCCGGCGGCGTAGCTAGCGAACTCGCGCGTGGCCGTCAGCCGCGCTGTTTCCGCGGCGGCTGCGCCAGGGTTACGAAACGTGAGCTGGACGCTGCTGCCCAACGGGCGGCGCAGCGCAAAGCGGAGCTGTTCCAGCCGCCGGTTGTGTTCGGTGCTGAAGGGGGCCGAGGGCGGCGTCACGGCGGCCACAGCGTCCGCAATCGGCACGCCGTCAACGGCCAGGATTTCGGCCCGCCGCTGGATGCCGGCCTGGTCGGCTGGGCCGCCCGCCAGCACAAACGTGACCAGCACGCGCCCGTCATCCAGCTCGCGCACAGCCAGCCCCAGGCCGCCGCCGAACTGCGCCTGGATGTCCTCTGGAATCTGCGGGCCGGCCACATGGCCGTCAGGGATGGACTGGGCGAAGTCGCGGATGGCGCGCCGGAAGTCGAGCGCGCTGCGGTTCTTCTCTGCCTGGATGACGCGCGGGCGGAACTGCGCGCGCAGCGCCTCCCAGTCTATGCCCTTGTACTCGGTGAAGGCGTACTCGCGGCTGAGCTTGTCCACCATTGCGTCGAAGGCGTCGCGGTAGCGCAGGCCGGAGAAATCGGTCACGGCGGCGCTCTGCGGCTCCAGCAGGTCAATCACCTGCTCGGCGGCGCGGTCGAACGTGAACGGGTCGGTATCGAGATTGACTGTCGTCCAGCCAGCGGGCAGGCGCACCACCGGCTCATCGCCGGTGAACAGCAGGCCGTCTGGGCCGAAGCCCGACGGGAAGCCCTGGTTGTCGTCCGGCGCGTAGACCAGCAGCCTGCCGCCGATGATCTCGCGCAGCCGGTCGGAGTCGCTGCTTACGAGCGTGGAGGCGTAGGCTGTAGACCAACCGCCGCCGTACAGGTCGCGCTCTTCCAGGAAGGGGTCGCCAAAGGTGTTGCTCCAGTAGGCGACGGCGAAAATCTGCACGCCGGTGTCGTCGCGGCCGTTGTTGTCCACGTCGCGGAACGCGCCGCGCGGCGTGCGCGGCAGCGTCAGGCTGTAGGTGAAGGGCGAGGTGAAGAAGTCAGACGTGATCTGCCCCAGCACCTGCGACTCGACCGGCATCAGGTAGGTCTCGTCGCGGTCCACAAAACCAGCCTGATCCTCCAGGATGACCAGCGGCTGGGCGACGCCGGAGGTGAAAAACGGGTTGGTGTAGGACACTGAGCCGGTGATGATGGCCGGGCCGCCCTCGTCGTTGACGATAACGGCAGGGGGCATATTGTCGGGGGCGGCAGCGGGTTCGGCATCCTGAGCAAGGGTGGGGGCGGCCAGCGCGGCCAGGAGCAGCCCGGCGCACGCCAGCGCAGCAAACAGCTTACGGTAGGTCATGGTTCCACAGCTTCCACTCACGCACACTCGGCAGCCGCCGCCCGCCAGCGCCGGGCTGATAAGCAGCGGCTGTTTCAGTCAGTTTAACACTTAACCGGCGCGGCGCGGCTGAGTTTTCGATGAATCAAAAAAAGCAGCCGGTCGGGCTGCTTCAGGCTGCTCAATGCGCTGTCCGGACGAAGCGCCAAGGAGTGGACGCCGGTATCTGGGCCTGGTCAGCGCCCGCCGAACTTGATGCGGTCGCCAAACAGCACGTACAGCCCCACGAGAATCAGGACAATCGGCCACAGGCTGCCCCAGTTGATGTTGAGGTTAACCAGGTTAATCAGGCCGATGGCTGTGACGATGAGAGCGGCAATCACGCGGTTGTCGCCCAGCTTGAGCGTGCCGTCGTGCGCGTACTCCGCGCCCAGCAGCGCGGCGGCGATCACGAACATGATCAGCGGCCACACCGACAGGTTGAACAGGAAAATCAGGGCCAGGCCGATGAGAAAGATGCCAGTGGCCACCTGCGAACTGCGCTTCTCTGCCATGTGTTTTTCCCCCTGTGAGATGTGTATGAGCTGCGGGTTGGTTTCACCTCCTATTACGCAGCGCAGCGCGCACGGTTGCGCGGGCAGGCGGTCAGCCGCCGTTGGCGCGGCGCCCCAGCAGCGAGGGCATGTCGCTCACCAGCTTGAGCACGCCGATGAACACGGCGAAAAACTCCAGCCGGCCCAGAAACATGCCCGCGATCAGGCCCCACAGCAGCGTAGCGGGCGCGTCGGCGGCGGTCACGCCGATGGACAGGCCCACCGTGCCCAGCGCGCTGGCGAACTCGAACAGCGCTTCTTCCAGGTCGAAGTTGTGGGCTGCCACCCAGGCGCTGCCGGCGAAAAACACGCTCAGGTAAATGGCGACGAACAGCGCCACCTGGCGCAGGCGGCGGTCATCGAGAAACGTGCGGTTCTCGCCCTGCCACAGCACCGGCTCGTTGACGGTGTGCGCCGGCAGAAACGCGCGCCGGAACTCCCAGGCGATGCCCTTGTACAGCATGTAGATGCGCGCCTGCTTGATGCCGCCGGCTGTCGAGCCGCTGCCGCCGCCAATGGTCATGAGGCCGATGAGGATGAGCAGCGCGAAATGGCTGAGGCCGCGGTAATTGACGATGTTGAAGCCTGTCCCGCTGAGGGCCGACACGGCCTCGAAGGCGGCGGTGCGCAGCGCCTGCAGCGGCTCAAGCTGGAACGCGGCGGCCAGGCTGACGGCGATCAGCGCGATGGCGACGGGCAGCACCAGCGCCACCAGCCGCACCTCGCCGTTGCGCACCACCGGCCGCAGCTTGCGCCTGAACAGGATAAACGCCGTCAGAAAATTGAGCGACCCCAGCAGCATCAGGGCAATGATGACCGCCTCGATGACTGGGTTCTGCCAGTGGCCGATTGAAGCCGGCTGCGTGGAGAAACCGCCGGTAGCCACCGCCGTGAAGGCGTGGTTGACTGCGTCGAACCAGCCCATGCCCGCCAGCCGGAGCGCCAGCGCGCCGGCGATGACGTAGCCCAGGTACAGGCGCAGCACGATCTCAGCCGACTGGCGCACGTGCGGCGCGAGCTGCTCGGTGCGGCCCTCGGCGGCCACCAGCCCGATGCCCGACGGCCCGGTGATGGCGCTGAGGGCGACGATGGCGAAGCCCGCCCCGCCGATCAACTGCAGCAGGCTGCGGTAGAACAGCATCACGCGCGGCGCGCCGTTCAGCTCGAACACTGTCAGGCCGGTGGTCGTCCAGCCGCTGGTGGTCTCGAACACGGCCTGGGTGAACGTCATGCCGCTGTTGATGAGAAAGGGCAGTGTGCCCACGGCGATGGCTGTCAGCCACACGCCGACCACCATCACCATGCCCTCCTGCACCGTCAGGCTGACCGGCTCGGCCGGGCGCAGGGCGCGCCACAGCGCCAGCCCGACCAGCGCCAGCGGCACGCCTGCTGCGGCAAAGCCGCCGGCGCAGTGTGCCTCGGCCGGGTAGACGGCTACCAGCGCCAGCGGCAGCAGGTAAAGCAGCCCCATGAGCGCCAGAATCGCGCCGGTGTAGGCCAGCATCGCGCGGTAGCGCCGGCGCAGGAAATCACGGTAGCGCATGGCTCAGTGATGGCCGCACAGCACGCGCAGGTCGCGCTCTTCGTGTTCTGGGTGGCTGATGAGGATCAGATGATCTTCGGCCTGCAGGCGGGTGGCCCCGCGCGGGACCAGCACCTCCTCGTTGCGGACGATACACGCCACCAGCGACCCCTCGCTGAGCGGAATCTCTTGCAGCGTCTTGCCGATGGACGGCGCGCCAGGGTGCAGATGGAGATCAGTGACGTTGACGCGCCCGTTGGCGATCGGCATCAGGCGCGTGATATCGTCGAAATTCGTTTGCTGTTCAATGAGCGAGGCGATCACGCGGGTGGCGGAAAAGGCCACGCCCACGCCCAGTTTCTGGAACAGGTCTTCGTTGTCCGGGTCGTTAACCAGCGCCAGCGTGCGCCGCACACCGTAGAGCCGCTTGGCCAGCTGGCAGGCGATCAGGTTATCCTGGTCGTGCTCGGTGAGGGCCAGCACCACATCGGCGCGCATCGCGCCGGCCTCGCCCAGGCGCTCCGGGCTGCTGCCCTCGCCCAGCACGACGGTCGCCCGCGTGCGCTGCGCCAGCTCGCGCGCGTCCTGCGGGTCGCGGTTGATAATGGTGACGTGGTAGCCCTCGCCGATGAACTGGCGCGCCAGGAAGTAGACGATCTTGCCGCCGCCGATCAGAATGATGCGCACGCCTAGGCCTCCTTGTGGTTGACGGCTTTTAGGAAAGCCTCGGCCGACAGCTTGACCGGGCTGACTGTCTCGATGCCGAATTCGCTGTAAATCTGCTCGCGCAGCGGGTCGAACACGCGCGCCACCACTGTGGGCACGTGGAACAGCGTCAGCGCGATCTGCGCAACCATCAGGTTGAGGTTGTCCTGCGTAGTGACGGCGAACAGGTGCGTGGCCCGCTCGATGTGCGCCTGACGCAGCACGTCAATCTCGCTGGCGTCGCCCAGGATGCGGAAGCCGCTGAAGTCTGACGAAAGCTTGTCGAACGCGCCCTCGCGCCGGTCAATCACGACGATCTGGTGTCCGTCTCGGCTGAGCTGGTTGGCCAGCGAGCCGCCCAGCCGTCCGCAGCCAACGATGATGATGTACTTTGAACGCTGTGACACGTGCCTGTCTCTTTCCCGCTAGAACGCGGCCATTATAAAGACAAAACTGGGCGGCGGCCAGATTTACCCGCCTTGTCGGGCCAGTCTGTTGTGGCGTATAGTTGGGGCCTGTTTGTTCGACACCAGCGAAAGACGGGCGCATGTCTATCGAAGGCGAACACGATTTGGTCGGGCTGCTGCGCATCGGGCGCATCGTCGGGCTGACGCTCAAGCACATGCAGGCGGCGCTGCGGCCAGGCATGACCACTGCCGAGCTGGACGCGGTCGGCGCGGCTTTCCTGCGCGAGCACGGGGCGCGCTCTGCGCCCATCCTGGCCTACAACTACCCGGCCCACACCTGCATCAGCATCAACGACGAGGCCGCTCACGCTGTCCCTGGGCCGCGCGTGATCCAGCCGGGCGATCTGGTCAACATTGATGTGTCGGCGGAGCTGGACGGCTACTGGGCCGACACCGGCGCCAGCATCCCCGTGCCGCCGGTAGACCCGGCCAAGCAGCGGCTGTGCGACTACACGCTTGAAGCGCTGCAGGCGGCGGTAGGCGCGGCGCGCGGCGGCCAGCCGATGCACGCCATCGGGCGGGCGGTGGAGGCCGTAGCCCGCCGCGGCGGCTATCAGGTGATTCGCGAGCTGGGCGGCCACGGCGTGGGCCGCCATCTGCACGAGCACCCGCGCAGCATCCCCCACTACTTCGAGCGCCGCGCCGCCCGCAAGCTTGTTCCCGGCATGGTCATCACGCTGGAGCCGTTTCTGACCACCGGCGCGATCCACGTCAAGACCGATCCGGACGGCTGGACGCTGCGCACGACCGACGGCAGCCTGGCGGCGCAGTTTGAGCACACCGTTATCATTACCGACGGCGCGCCCATCCTGGTTACAGCGGTGGAGTGACTGCGGTGCTGTCCTGACCCTTGCGCCACACAGATCAGCGACTAGCCCCGCACGATTGTCGGATGAATTAACTGTGCTGGCAGCGTGACCGTCCAATGGGGTGAGTCCGCCCTGCGCACCGCTGGCAGCCCAGCGATGCGTTATACTGGCGCGAGGGCGTTCACCTGACGACTGGACAGAAGGGGTTGACATGACAAAGTACAAGGTCGGCGTGCAGCTTCACCCGCAGCACACCACGTATGCCTCATACGCCGGGGCGGTACAGCGCGCCGAGGCGCTGGGCGTGGACAGCATCTGGAACTGGGATCACTTCTACCCGCTGTACGGCGAGAAAGATGGCAGCCACTTCGAGGGCTGGACGCTGCTGACGGCCATGGCGGCGCTGACGACCCGCGCCGAGGTCGGCTGCCTGGTGACGTGCAACAGCTACCGCAATCCGGCGCTGCTGACGCACATGGCGAAAACCGTGGATCACATCAGCGGCGGGCGGCTGATCCTGGGCATCGGAGCTGGCTGGTTCGAGCGCGACTACGTCGAATACGGCTACGAGTTTGGGACGGCAGGCAGCCGCCTGCGCGCGCTGGGCGAGGCGCTGCCAGTCATCAAGCGGCGCATGGCGCTGGAGGTGCCGCCGCCGCTGCGCAGCCCGATTCCCATTCTGATCGGCGGGGGCGGCGAGAAGGTCACGCTGAAGCTGACGGCCCAGCACGCCGACCTGTGGAACGGTTTTGGCCCGCCGGAAACCTGGGCGCACAAGAACCGCGTTCTGGACACGTGGTGCGCCGAGGTGGGGCGCGACCCGGCGGCGATTGAGCGCACAGTGTCGGTCAACGCCGAGGACGTAAACAAGCACCTAGACGCATACGCTGAGGCAGGGGCCACGCACATGATCCTGGGCATGGGCGAGCCGTGGGATTTCGCGCTGGCGGAGCGGCTGGTGCGCTGGCGCGACCAGGCCAACAGATAAACTAGGCGAACGGGGCACCAGATGTTATCAGGCTCAAGGCGCGGTGTTCGCCTGCGGTGGGATGCCGGCTGTCCACACCGGCAGGTCGTAGCCGTTGTGGCGGAAGCCGAGCCGCCGATACAGCCGCTGCGAGCGCTGGTTGCTGGCCTGCGTGTTGACGGTCATCAGGGCGATGCCGCGCCGGGCAAAGCGCCCGATTACATCTGCCACCAACGCCGCGCCGATCCCCTGGCCCTGGGCAGCAGGGGCCACCGCCAGCCGCGCCAGGTGCGCGCCATCGCGGTAGAGCGTGCTGATCTGGTAGCCAACGACTGCCGCGTCCAGCACGGCGACAGTGCTGCTGCTGGCGACGCGCTGCGCCTGGCGCAGGTCGGCCAGGGAAAGCTGCCAGGGCGGGCTGAAAGCGGCGTGGTCAACGGCGGCCATGTGCGCCAGATCCGCTGGCAGCGCCTGGCGCAGCGCCAGGCCGGGGACGGCCGCCGTCTCTGGCGGTGGGCCGCTGCGCTGCAGCGTGACCACGTTCTCGTCAAAGGCGAAGCCCAGGCCAGCCAGATAGTCCTCAATCCAGGCGCGCGCTGCCAGAATGGACACTGTGCCCAAGCCGGCGGCCTGCAGCTCCGGCAGCAGGTCGCGCCACATAGCCTCCAATGCCGGGCGGGCTGGGGCGGCGTCGTCCACGGCCGCCAGCCGCACCCAGGCCGCGGCGTGCAGCGGCTCGGACACAACCAGCAGCCCCACCAGCCGGCCATCGAGCCAGGCCAGCCGGGCCGGCGCAGTGTGCGCGTCCAGCCATTCGCCGGCGTCGTGCCAGTCCAGGTGCGTGTGCACGTGGTAGCTGGACGCCAGCAGATCGTCCAGGCGGGCGCGGTAGCGGCGTTCGAACGGCGTGACCGAGATGGCGGTGGTCAGCGCCATAAGGACCGGCCCGCGCTGATGCGCTCAGCGTAGCTGTTCACCGTGATGGCCACCAGGCCGCAGCGGCGCGCATCCAGCAGGCGGCTGATCAGCCGCTTGTCCAGCTCCTCGATGGTGCGCGCAGTGGTGATGACGGTGGGCAGGACGCGCGTGTAGCGGTAATCCAGCAGTTGGAACAGCTTGTCGCGCCAGAACGGGGTCAGCTCGCTGCCGCCCAGATCGTCCAGGATGAGCACGGGCGCGTCGCGGACAGCGCGCAGGCGCTGCTCAAAGAGGGCTTGGTTGGCGCTGCCGCCGCCCATCACCTGGCGCAGGTAGTCAATCAGGTCCGACACATTGACGAACAGCGTGGCGAACTGGTGCTGCTGCTGGTGGTGAGCATTGGCGATGGCGGCTGCCAGGTGCGTCTTGCCGCAGCCATACGGGCCGGTGAACACCAGCCAGCCCTGCGGCTGATCGGCGAAGCGGATGGCAGCGCCCAGCGCGAACTCCAGGTTGGCCTGGTCGTCGTGCCCCAGGCCGGTGCGCGTGTCGAACGTGTCGAACGTCATGCCGCTGCAGCTGGCGATGGGCGTGATTTCGTTCTGGACGCTGGCGCGCGGCGTGCGGAAATCGGGCGCGGCAATGGCGATGCGCCGCACCACGCGGTCGTCAACCAGGCGGCTGCGGATGCGCGCGTCCAGCGCGTCAATCTCGACGTTGGTGGTGATGACCGTGGGCAAGCGATAGCTGTAGCGGTGGTTGAGGAGCTGGAACAGCTTCTCCTGCGCCCACTGGCTGGGGTTTTCCGCGCCCAGATCGTCCAGGATGAGGAGCTGCGCGCCGCGGATGCGGTCAAACATCTGGTCGTAGGCGACTTCGGAATTGGGGCCGAAGGTGCTGCGCAGGTGATCCAGCAGGTCGGGCGCGGTCACGAACAGCACGTAATCGCCCCAATCGAGGCGGGCGTTGCCCACGGCGGCCGCCAAGTGCGTCTTGCCGCAGCCGTAGCCGCCGGTCAGCAGCAGCCACCCGTCCGGGCGTTCGGCGTATTTCCGGGCCGTCTGGTACGCCAGGCTCAGCGACTCGTGCTCGTGGGCAGTAAGCATCAGGCGGTCGAGGCGGAAGGAGTCGAACGTTTTGTCGGCAAACGCGCCCAGGTTGCTGATAGCGCGCAGGCGCGCGCGGCGTTCGCTGTCGTTTTCGATTGGGTTGTTGGGGCAGCGGTACAGTTTGCCGAAGCGCGGGTCGTTGATCGGCACGTCGTAGCCGATGAAGCCCAAACCATCGCACAGAGGGGCCTTGCCGCACAAGCGGCAGCGGCCTTCGTCCTTATTCATCTGCCCGGTGTTTGATGAAGGCGGCATATTGGCCGGAAATATACTTTTTCCCTTCTGCTTGATCAGGTCTGCCAGCGAGTCCACGGTCTTTGCCCTCTCTGTGCCAGCGCTCCAGGATGGCGCGGATATACCGCCAGCTGCGCTTGTTGTGCTCCACCGCCAGCCGCACCGCCTCTTCCAGCCAGGGGGCGGGGTACTCTGCCTCGGCATCGCGCAGCTCGTCGGCGATGAGGGGCGTGAGCGCGCCGATGTTAGCCTCGTACAGCGCGAAGATGTTGGGCCGTTCGGGCAGAATCTCGACCGGGCGGTGAGCGTCGCCGGGGCGGTAGTGACCGGCGTTGATCTGCTCCACGGCGGCCCGGCCGGCGGCTGTGTTGAGAAAATACAGGTCTTCGCTGCCGCTGTCAAGCGCAGCGCGTGCGCGCAGCAGCGTCCCCCGTGCCGCAGCCCGCGCCAGCGCCGCGTCCAGCGCCTCGGCCGGGTCTTGCTGCGGGCAGGCGGCGCGCAGCGCCTCGGCCAGCCAGGGGACGGCGTCGAAATCGCGGCGGCGCAGGTAGCGGTAGTCCCCTTCCTTCTGGTGCAGGGCGTAGAAGCAGAACAGCGTGACCTGCAGCTCGGCCAGGTCGTCTATCAGCGGCAGCAGGTCGCTGAAGAAGGTGGCTGGCAGCCGGATGTGGCGCACGCGGCCCGCCTTGAACCCACGGAAAGCGCTCATGCGTGCTGCCCCAAGTCTACGCTGTGGCGCGTCGAATCGAGAAAGCGGGTGATGGTTTTGTCGAAGTAGAGCGTGATCGTGCCGGTGGGGCCGTTGCGATGCTTGGCCACGATGACATCGGCCAGGTTGGTCTGGTCTGTGCCCTCGTTGTACACTTCATCGCGGTAGAGGAACATCACGATGTCGGCGTCCTGTTCGATGCTGCCGCTTTCGCGCAGGTCTGAAAGCTGCGGGCGCTTGTCCTGGCGCTGCTCTACCGCGCGCGACAGCTGGGCGGCAGAGAACACCGGCACGTTCAGCTCGCGCGCCAGCTCCTTCAGGCTGCGGCTGATGTAGCTCACCTCCTGCACGCGGTTGTTGTCGTAGATGCCGCCGGCGTTCATCAACTGGATGTAGTCCACGATCACCAGGTCAACGCCGTGTTCATGGGCCAACCGGCGGCACTTGGTGCGCATCTGCAGCGGCGTCATGGCCGGCGTGTCGTCAATGAAGATGTGGAAGCGGCTGAGGCGGTCCACTGCCTCCACCAGCCGCCGCCACTCGGCGTGGTCAATCTGTCCCAGGCGCAGCTTCTGCATGCTGATGCCGGTCTCCATCGAGATCAGGCGCTGCACGATCTGCTCGGCCCCCATTTCCATCGTGAAGATCACGATGCGCTTGTCGAAGCGGGCGGCGTTGAGCGCAACCGAGAGCATGAAAGACGTCTTGCCCATGCCGGGGCGGCCGGCGAAGATGAGCAGGTCCGATTTCTGCAAGCCGCCCAGCAGCGTGTCCAGCGCCTTGAATGTGGTGGGCAGGCCCAGCGCCACGTCGCGGTTGTTGATGAGGTGCTCGATGCGGGCGAAGTACTCGCTTACCGCGTCGCGGATGGGCACAATGTCGCGCTTGAGCTGGCTCTCAGTCACTTTGAGCAGGACGGACTCGGCCTCCTCGGTGACTGTCTCGATGGCCTTGCCCTCGTCCAGGGCCAGCGCGCGGATGTGGTCAGAGGCGGCCAGCAGGCGGCGGCGCAGGGCGGCGCGCTCCACCAGCCGCCCGTAGACCTCGGCGTGCACGTAGGTGGGCGTGTTGCTGATCAGGTGCAGCAGGTACGGCTGGCCGCCCACCTCCTCGAAGCGGCCCAGGCTGCGCAGCTCCTCGCCCACCGTGAGGAAGTCGTAATCCTCGCCGCGCTCGGCGATGCGGGCCACTGCCTGCCAGATCCACTGGTGGCGCATCAGGTAGAAGTCGTCCGGGCGCAGGAACGACGCTACGCTGTGATAGGCGTTGACGTTGGTGAGCACCGCGCCCAACAGCGCTTCCTCTGCCTCCAGCGAGACAGGGATAGCGAGATCGGGCGAGGTGTAGTAGGTGTCGGTCATGGCCCCCCACTGAATCAAAGCTGGGCGCGTGCCAGATGTGCCTGTGCGCGCCCGGTGCAGCGCGGCCGGCGCGCGGACGCGCGCCCGCCGAGGATCAGTCGTCGCTGTCTTCCAGGTCGTCGAGGTCGAGCGTGTCGAGGAAATCGGCGAAGGCGCTCAGGCGCGGCTCATCCGCCTCCTCGCTGAAGGGCGGCGCGGACTCGCTTTCGACGTCTTCTTCCTCGCGGATGGCGGCGCGATCCATCACAGTGTCGGCCACGAAGATCGGCACCTTGACGCGCACGGCCAGGGCGATGGCATCGCTGGGGCGCGAGTCAATCTCCACCTGGCGGTCGCCCATGTCCACCAGCACGCGGGCGTAGTACACGTCGTTGCGCAGGTCGTTGATCAAGATGTGGATAACCTTGCCGCCCATCTCGCTGATCACGGTCTTGAGCAGGTCGTGTGTCAGGGGGCGCTTGATCGGCTGGTCCTGCAGCTCGATGGTGATGGCATCAGCCTCACACGGGCCGATCCAGATCGGCAGGTAGCGGTCGCCGGCGGTGTCTTTTAGAACGACGATCCGGTTCTGATCCATCAAGCTCACGCGAATGCTGTCAATAACTACTTCTACCATGGCTCATCTCTACCCGGCAGGGCGGCGCACGCCGGCCCAATGACACCCTCAGATAGACGGATTATACACCCAAGCACACTTCCGGCAACAGGCAGTGCGCAGGCCCTTGCGGGCTGCGGCGCTGACAGTGCGCAAGCGCTGAGCCAGCGGTCGGGGCCGTTGACCGGGCGCGCGCCGCCCACTATAATCGGTTGTCAGCCGCCCCCGTAGCTCAGAGGACAGAGCCGGCGCGTCCTAAGCGTTGGGTCGCAGGTTCGAATCCTGCCGGGGGTACACCGTCGGGCACAACCCAAACATGTCTTCTCCCTAAGCGCCCTCGAATTCACGGCGTTATATAAGCCCTGTCTTGCGGGGCTTTTTTGTTTAAACCTTTGTAGTCTTCACGCACGAAGGCGGGCTTTTTCATCTATAATTTGTAATAGAGGCGCATATATGCCGTTTGCGCGCCGCAGCGAGCAGCGTGCAGAGTCCTTGCTCATCCGGCAGGGATGTGGTTCACTGAATGCCTCATGGAGCGCGCCGTGAAGGAAAGACCCGACAGCTATGCTACCGTTTGACGCAGAGCAGCCTACTTACGAAGACCTCAAACTGCTGGCGGAAGTGTCGCAGCTGCTGACCGTGCTTGACCTGGATCGGGTGATGCAGCGTGTCATCCAGCTGACCTCGGAAGCGGTGGGCGCGGCGCGCGCCAGCCTGATCCTGCGCGACGACAGCGGCATTGACTGGGAGCACATCTTCCTGGCGCGCGACCTAGACCCGCGCCAGTCCGTGATTGACGTCAGCGCCGTGTTCGACGAGGGCTTGGCCGGTTGGGTGGTGCGCCACCGCCAGGGTGCGGTGGTGTTCGACACGCTGCTGGATTCGCGCTGGCGCACGCTGCCGGACGACGACCGCACGGTGCGCTCGGCGCTGTGCGTGCCGTTCATGCACGACAGCGAAGTGGTGGCCGTGCTCACCCTCGACCACCCCGAACCGCATCACTTCGACGAGCACGACCTGCGGCTGGTCACGATTGTGGTGAACCAGGCGGCCGTCGTGCTGCGCAACGCCCAGTTGTTCAACCGGGTGCAGTCGCAGCAGCGCCAGCTTGAGGTGGTGCTGCACGCCATCCCGGACATGTTGTTCGTGCTGGACGAAGACGGCCGCATCATCCTGCTCAACGACGCCGCTTGCAGGCTGCTGGGCCGGGGCGAGCTGCTGCCAGCCAGCCGGGTGGTGGGGGCCAGCCTGCGCGACTACGCCGGCAGCGACACCGCCCTGGCGTCCGTTCTCGACATCGTCAGCCGGGGCGCGCGCCCCAGCGAGCTGTGGCCGTTCGAAACGCGTTCCGAGCAAACCGGCCGCGACTACCAGGTAACGATGTCTACCTGGGAACAGCCGCACGAGCGCGGCGGGCGCTTCGGCTATGTAATCGTGATGCATGACGTAACCACCCTGCGCGACCTGCACCGCTTCAAGGACGAGGTGCTCAAGATCGTCTCGCACGACCTGCGCAGCCCGCTGGCCCAGGTGATCACCGCCTTTGACCTGCTGCGCATGGACCTGCCGCTGGACGACGGCCCGGAGCACGTGCGCGAATGCGTGACCATCATTGACGAGGCCACCGCCCGCATGAACAACCTGATCGAGCACCTGCTGGCCGAGGGCGACTCCCGCATCGAGATTGACCCGCGCGAGCTGATCGTCCAGCTTCTGAACAGCCTGCGCCACCGCGCCGCGCAGAAGCGCCAGCGCATCGAGAGCGTCCTGTTGCTGGACGAAGTGCCGCGGCTGATGGTGGACCCGATGCTGATTCGCGAGGCGATGGAGAACTACCTCACCAACGCCATCAAGTACACGCCGGATGGCGGCACAATCACCGTGCGCGCCTACAGCCAGGACAAGCGCTTCTATTTTGTGGTGGAGGACACCGGTTTTGGCCTGCAGGCCGAGGACCTGCCCAACCTGTTCACGCCCTATTACCGCTCTGACCGCGAGGAAACCCGCGACATCGAGGGGGTGGGCATCGGCCTGAGCCTGGTCAAGCGCATTGTCGAGCGCCATGGCGGCGGCGTGTGGGCCGAGAACCGCGAAGAGGGCGGCAGCCGCTTTGGGCTGTGGCTGCCGCTGTGAACGGGCCTGGGACGAGAAGCGGTAAGGCGCGATGGCAGATAACCCTACCCAGGTGAGCAAGCTCCAGGCGGCGCTGGCGGAGGTGCTGGCGCGGCGCGACGCCTTTTCCGACGAGGCCTACAACCAGATCGTGCTGGCGCTGTACGACAAGATTCGGGCGGTGCAGGTCAGCGCGGCGGACGGCGGGCCGGCCCAAGCTGCCGACGAGATCCGCCTGCTGACGGTGATGTTCGTGGACGTCCACGACTCGACGCGGCTGGCGGAGCGTTTTGAAGTCGAGGACTGGAAGGCGATCATCAGCGGCGCGCACCGCCGGCTGAGCGAGGTGGTGCACGCCTGGAACGGCGAGGTGGGGCAGTATCTGGGCGACGGCCTGCTGTGCTATTTCGGCGCGCACCACAGCCAGGGCGACGAGGCCGTGCGGGCTGTGTCGTCGGCGCTGGCGGCGCAGGAGGCGATGGCGGAATACGCGCGGCGCGTGCGCGACCGCCACGGCATTGATTTCGCCGTGCGCATCGCGCTCAGCACTGGGCGGGCGGTGGTGGGGCTGATCGGCGGCGACGAGAAGCAGGAGCTGCTGGCGGTGGGCACGCCCACCAACCTGGCAGCCCGCCTGCAGAACCTGTGCGAGCCAGGGGGCGTGGTCATTGACGCGCAGACGTACCGCCGCGTGCGCAGCCACTTTGTCGCGCACGCCCACCCTGTCATTCAGATTAAAGGCTTTGACGAGCCGGTGGAGTATTTCACGGTGGCCGGCTGGCGCGGGCACCGGCCGGCGCAGCTCACATCCAGCGCCGTGGCCGGCATTGAGACGGCGTTTGTGGGGCGCAGGGCGGAGCTGGAGCACCTGCTGGCGGCCTGCCAGCAGGCGCTGGAGACCGGCCGCTTCCAGGTGGTGACGATCACCGGCGACGTGGGCATCGGCAAGAGCCGGCTGCTGCAGGAGGCGCTGTTCCGCGCGATGGACCTGCCGTTCACGCAGCTCACGGTGGCTGGCACTTACGAGAAGCGGCACGTGTCCTACAGCCTGTTCGCCAATCTGCTGGCCGCTAACTGCAACCTGCGCGAGGACACGCCGCGCCGCCAGGCAGAGCAGCTCATCGAGGCGTATGTGACGCAGAGCTGGCCGCACCCGCAGGCAGCTCAGTTGGCCGAGGTCATGGGTTTTGTGGCCGGCTACGGCTTCGACAACCGCCAGCACGTGCGCGCCCTCAAACCGGGCAATCCTGGCCAGCGGCAGGCGGTGTACGCGGCGCTGATCCCCTGGTTTCACGGTTTGGCGGAGCAGGGGGCGTTGCTGCTGGCGGTGGACAACCTACAGTGGCTCGACCAGGAGTCGCTCGGCTTTCTGGAGTACCTGGCGCAGGAGCTGGCCGACCAGCCCGGCGTCCTGATGGCCACGGCCCGCCCAGAGCTGGAGGATTACTACCCAGACTACCAGGCCAGCAGCCCGGCCCACACCCGCATCAAGCTCACCCGGCTGGCAGAAACCGACACCGCCGCCTTGATTGACACGGTGCTGCGGCATGTAGACCGCGTGCCGGACACGCTGCCCGCGCTCATCCGCGAGCGCGCCGAGGGCAACCCCCTGTTTGTTGAGGAGTTCCTGCACATGCTGTTCGACAGCGGCGTGTTCGAGCCGCAGGAGAACGGCCGCTGGCGCGTGAACCTGTTCCTCTACAGCACAATGGCCTACAAGCTGCCCAACGGCCTGCTGGCGCTGCTGCAGGCCCGCCTAGACGAGCTGCCGCTGACAATCCGCCAGACGCTGCAGGTCGCCGCCGTGATGGGGCAGACGTTCTGGGCCGGGGCGGTAGCGGCCGTGACCGGGCCAGAGATCGTCCAGCACGCGCTGGAAAGCCTGGAGGGGCGCGGCATTATCGTGCAGCGGCACAACAGCAGCTTCGAGGGCGAGCGCGAGTATTACTTCCGCCACACCCTGTACCGCGAGGTGGCTTACGCCATGCTCACCCGGCCCAACCGCGAGGCCTATCACCGCCAGGCGGCACACTGGCTGGCGAGCCGCGTGCATGATTGGCCGGATTACCTGGCCCTGCTGGCTGATCACTACCTGAAGGGCCAGCAGCACCACGAGGCGCTCACCACATATCTGCAGGCGGCCGAGAATCGCCTGGAGCGCGGCCTGCTGGACGAAGCGCTCAAGATGGTGGATGGCGGCCTCAACGCCGCCCGCGAAATCCCGCGCGAGATCGCTCTCCCGCTGGTAAGCCGCCTGTGGCTGACACAGGGCATAGCGCTCAACGCGCTGGATCGCTACGACGAATCCAGCGCCGCCAGCCAGACGGCCCTCATGCTGATGGACGAGCTGCCGTCGCACCACATGCGCGAGGAACGAGCCGCCGCTGCCATCACGCTGGCCAGCGCTTACCTCAGCCTGGGGCGCTATGAGGAGGCCGAGGCGCGCCTGACAGCGGCCCGCGACCTAGTCCCAGCGGACAACCTGCGCCAGCAGGCCGTCCTGCTGCGCACGTTCGGCAACCTCTATCTGGTGCAGGGCAGGCTGGACGAGGGCTTTTCATACGAGCAGCAGGCGCTGCTGCTGGCCGAACAGGGCCAGCACCACCGCGAGATCACGCAGGTGATGGCCACGCTTGGCAATATCTCGCTGGAGCGAGGCGATTTTGCCGCTGCGCTGTACTACACCGGCCGCATGGCCGACCGCAACCGCGCCGACGGCAACCTGTATTATCAGATTCTTGACCTGCGCCAGCTCGCCTACATCTACGCCAACCTGCTGGCCTATCCCCAGGCGCTGGCGCTGTGCGACGAAGCCGCCGCGCTGATGGCGCGCATCCGCTATGATGACCCAGTTGTGCGGGCGGTGCGCGGGGTGTGCCTGGTGGCGCTGGGGCAGGCCGACGAGGGCTTGGCGCTGCTGCGCAAGGCCGGCCAGCAGCGCCAGCAGAACGCGCGCACGGGGCTGCTGCTGGGCCTAGCGGAGGCCCAGGCGCTGCTCATGACCGGCAGCTACACGGCGTGCCAGGCGCTGGCGGGGGCGCTGGCTGACCAGACGCGCGGGCGCAATAACGTGTTCCATGCGCGCAGCCTGCTCTGGCTGGGGTGGGCGCAGCACGAGCTGAACGATCCCCGCGCCAGCGCGACGCTGCACATGGCTCTAGAGAACGAACTGGTCTTTGGCGGGCGCGATGTGTGGCTGTGCTACTACGCGCTGGGCCGCGCCAGCAGCGACCCAGCCACGGCCGATCACTACAACTGGCAGGCGCTGCAGGCGCTGCGCGCAATCGCCGCCAGCCTGGACGCCTATCCCGACCTGCGCGAATCGCTGCTGCGCAGCCCGATCATTCACGAACTAACTGAGACCGCCTGACACGGCTTGCAGACCGCCGCGGCGAGCGGCGACAGGGCCTGTCAGCTCTCCAGCAGGCGATAGGCGTTGGCGGCGTACTCCTGGGCCGTGCCTGTAACTGGAAGCTGCTCGATGCCGGCGGCCTGCCGGGCAGCGATGTCGGCTTCGATGCGCGCCTTGAGGTCGTTCACATCGCGATCCGACGGCTCCAGCCGCAGCGCGTCCTCCACCAGCAGGCGCGCGATGCCCAGGTGGCGCGGGCCGCGCGTGAGCAGGCGGGCCAAATCCACGATTGTGCTGACGATGTTGTCGCGGTCGCCGCTCTCGTAGGCCAGGTGAAGCGCCTGGCGGTAGCGCAGCACGGCCTGGCCCAGGTCGCCGGTTTGCACAGCGGCGTAGCCCAGGTAGCTGAGCTGCAGGGCCTCCTCGTCGCGGTCGCCCACCTCGCGGGCGATGTGCAGCGCAGACGAGTGAAAGCGGATCGCCTCGCTCCACTGCCCCAGGTCGCCGTAGGCCGTGCCCAGGCCGCCCAGCACGCGCCCCTCGTAGGCCCGCTTGCCCTGCGCCCGAAAGAGCTTGAGCGCCTGTTCCCAACTGTTGATGGCCCCGCTGGGGTCGCTGTTGTCGAGCTGCGCGTAGCCCAGCTTGAACAGGATCAAGGCTTCGTTCTGGGTGTCATCGGTGCTGCGGGCGATCTCGAGCGCGCGGCCGTAAGCGCGCTCGGCGTCGGCGCTTTCGCCAAGCTGCTGGCGCGCATCGCCCAGCGTGGCGTAAAGCTGAAGCTCGGTTGCCCGGTCGTTGAGGCGCTGGGCGAGCTGCACGCCGCGGGCAGCGTGCAGCACAGCAGCCTGGCCGTTGTTGGTGCGCACCATCAGGGCGGACAGCGTGTCCAGCACGTCGAGTACCTTGTGATCGTCGCCGCTGTCCTCGTAAAGTGTGAGCGCCTCGCCGTAGGTGGCGATGGCCTCGCTGCGCTGCCCGCGCGCGATCTGCAGCGCGCCGATCTGCATGAGCAGGCTGCCCTGGCGGGCGCGGTCGCCGCGCTGGCGGGCCTGGAGCAGCGCTGTGCGCAGGGCAGCCAGCTCATCCACCGGGGCCTCGTCAGCCTCTTCTTCTTCGGTCTCGGCCTCAGCTCTGCCCGCTGTGGGGGCGTCAGCCTCGGTTTCCGCCGCAGAAGGGGCAGGCGCTGCTTCGCGGGCGGCCACTGCCGCAAACAGCGACTCGACGCTGGCCGCCGCGGCCGCTGGCCGGTAAGGGGCCACCGATTCCTCGCCCTCCGCTTCGTCCTCCTCCTGCTGCAGCGCGGCCACCTGTGGCGCGGCCACTGGGGCCGGCGCGCTGGCGCGGCCGGTTTCGCCCTCACCCCGGCCTTCCCCCTCTTCCTCGTCTAGGTCTGCGCGCAGCCAGGCCGGCATGTCATCCGGCAAGGCTTCGCCAGCCGCCTCTTCATCCTCTTCGCCGGCCGTTTCGGTCAGCCATGCGGGCGCGGCTTCCAGATCGGTGTCGCCCTCCCCCTCGCCGAGCGCTTCGTCCTCCTCGTCGTAGGCCAGGTCGTCGTCTTCATCGGCAAACAGGCTGCGCATGAGCGCCTCGGCCGGGCCGGCGTCACCGGCGATTTCGTCTTCAGGCTCGGCTTCCGCGCCGGAGGCAAAACTGGCGGCGGGCGGGACCGGATAGGCTGGAAAGGCGCTGGTCGAGCTGGCGGCCAGCCGCCGCAGGCGCAGCAGCTCGTAGATACAGCCCCGCTCTTTGACAAAATCGCCGGCCTGGGTGAGCGCCATGATCAGGCGGCTGGCGGTGTCGCGGTCGCCGCGCCCGGCCGACCACTCGGCGGTGGCCAGGAACGTGTCGAGTTCGGCGGCCAACCGGTCGTGATCGGCGCTGCCCGACGCGGTGTGCGTCTCGGCGTAGGCCAGCACGGAGTCGTGCACCTTCTGCTGCAGGCTTTCCAGCCGCTGCGAGCCGCGCAGCCAGGTCTGGGCAAAGGCGTAGGTTGCCTCGTGCAGGCGGTAGTGAGGCGCGCCAAAGCGCTCCAGCTTCTCGACCAGGTACTGCGCGGCCAGGGCGTTCATCACCTGGTTGATCGTCTCCTGCGGCACGCCGCTGATGGTGCTGAGCATCTCGGCGGACGCCTGGCGGTTGAACGTGGCCCCCAGCATGAGGATGATGCCCTGCAGCGCGCTGTTCAGGCTGCGGAAAGCGGCTGTCAGGGCCAACAGCACGGGGTCCGCGTTGGCCGCGCCCGGAATCTGTGACAGGGCAGTGGCGAGCTGGTCGGGCGATTGTTTGGCGGCGCGGGCGGCAGCGCCGGCCAGGCAGAGCGCGAAAGGCATCCCGCGCAGCATCTCAACCAGCGGCTTAGCGCCGCTTTCAGCGGTATCGGGCAGGCCGGCGGCCAGGTTGAACAGGGCCGCCCCGTGGGCGATGTCCAGGCCGCCCAGCTCGACTTTTGGCCACGAAGCCGACAGTTCTGCGCTGGCGGTGAACAACACCGGCAGATTGGGCGCGCAGCGCGCGACGAAGGCCTGGGCCACCTGATCGCTCAGGCTGCCGTCGAGCACGACCAGCGGCTTGTGGCGGGTGAGGGTGTTGGCGACCGCGCCCACCATCCCCAGCGGGTATTCAGTGCTGGTGATTTCGCGCACACCGTAGGCCCGGCCGATGCGCACCAGCAGGCTTTCAATGCTGCTGTTGTCAACGTCCAGCCACAGCACGCCGCCCGGCTGTTCGGTGTAGGCGGCGGCCAGCGTGGCAGCCAGGGCCGTCTTGCCGCTGCCCGGCGCGCCAGTTACCTGGACTGCCCGGTTCTCTTTGAGAAAGGTGTACACCCGACCCAGCAGAGCGTCGCGCCCAATCAGCCGGGACGGGATGGTGACCGGCAGGGCGGCCGCCGCGTGGGCCGGCGCTTCATAAGAGAGGGAGTCGGCCATTAGCTCACCACTTCGGGATCGAGACGCAGGATATTTTATCTGGCAGTATAGCATTGCCGGCGGCGGGCGGCAATTCGGCGGGCGCGCCTATGAAAACCCCGCCGGCGAAGGCGGGGTGGGCGCTACTCAGCGGGCGGCGACTCAGCGGGCGGCGGCACAGGCAGGTCGTCTACAGCGGTGTCCTTCCACTTTTCACCTTCTTCGACGAGCAGAACCGGGATGCCGTCGCGGATGGGGTACTTGTAGCCGGAATCGGCGCTGACCAGCCAGCAGCCCTTTACCAGCTCAAGGCGGCCAGGATCAGGCCCTCGGTCTTTGTAGTGCACCGCTACCGGGCAGCGGAGAATGGCAAACATGTCAGGGTTGATCGGCATTTCTTCGGCCATGGCTGGACCTCGGTCGTGTGGAGCGCAGCAGGCTCAAGTATAGCGGCGGCCAGGCGCAGCGTCAAACGGGCCAGATGCCGGGGAGTGGTGAAGTCATGGATACGGACGGTGATTCTAAGCGTCGAATAACCCCACATGTATCCGCAAAATTTACCAGTCCTCAGATGCCTTTTGCCGAAGGAGAGTCACCACTCCCCCGCTGGTCACGCTAGATGCGCCGCGTCATACCAGAGCCGCTGGCCTCGATGCGGCGGCTGACCATCGCCATCGCGTAGCTGAAGATGAAGTAGATGATTGAGATAAAGACGAACACCTCGCGCCGTGTGCCCAAGAACTCGGTTTGGGCCACGACTGCCTGGGCGATGCCGGTGAGGTCAATCAGGCCGACGATGGCCACCAGCGATGTGTCCTTGAACAGCGCGATAAACTGGCCCACCAGCGCCGGGATCACGGCGCGCAGCGCCTGCGGCAGCATGATGTAGAGCGTGATCTGCCAGCCGGCCAGCCCCAGCGCCTTGGCCGCCTCCTCCTGGCCGTGCGGGATGGACTGGAGGCCGCCGCGCACGTTCTCCGCCAGGTAGGCGGCGCTGAACAGCAGCACGGCCACCATCGCGCGGTACACGGCCGTGTCTGGGCCGGCCAGCGCCGGGTTCACCAGCGGCAGCAGCAGCATGGACATGAACAGCACCGTGATGAGCGGCACGCCGCGCACCAGCTCGATGTACAGCGTGCAGGTGGCGCTCACCACCGGCAGGTGGCTGCGCCGCCCCAGCGCCAGCAGCACGCCCAACGGGAACGAGCCGAGAATGCCCACGATGGTCAGCAGCACGGTGAGCAGCAGGCCGCCCCACAGGCGCGAGTCGGTCTGCGGCAGGATTGTGCTGCCGCTGAAGCCCAACACCAGCACGAACATCACCGGCGGGATGGCGACCAGCAGCCAGGCCGCCGTCCGCTGCGATGTCCGGCGCGGCTTCTCGCCCCGCGAGTAACGCCGGTCGAGCAGGCGCGCTGCTTGGTAGCCTAGCGCGCCGCTGACGAACAGCAGCAGCAGCGGCAGGCTGATCTGGCTCATGAACGGCCCCAGATAGACGCGCAGATAGTCGCTTAGGCCGCGGTCGCCGCGGTACTGATTCTCGATGATGTTCACATAGACCAGGTCCTGGCCGCCGCTGCTGGGCCGGCGGTCGCCCAGGGCGAAGCCGTCCGTCATGCGAACGTACTGGCTGACACGCTGCGGCGCGGCGATCGTGCCGTCGGGCAGGGTTTCGGCCCGGCGTGTGAAGGTGCGCTCCAGTGTGGGATAGATACCAGTCGTCGCCAGCAGCACCACGCCTGGCTCGCCGCCGGCAACGGTCTTTTCGAGCACGTACCAACCGTCCGCCGGCAGCTCCACCGTGAACGGAGCGGACTGCGCGTCCAGCGTTGTCTGGGCCACCGGCTGCAGGGCAGCGTCCAAGATGGCGATGTTCACGGGCTGCAGGTTCAGCGCGTAGGTGTCAACAACGGGGTCAGGGGCCTGCAGGCGCTCCAGCTCGCGCGTGAACTGAGCGCGCTGGTTGGCGGTGATGGCGTCGCCGGCAAGCTGGCGCTCCAGTTCGGCGATACGCGCCAGCGTGTCCAGCCGGTTGGCGGCGGCGTTGCGCAGCGTGTTAGCGGTAGCATCGCCAAAGCCGACCAACTGCGCCAGCGTCGCGTCGTTCACGCCGGTATCTACCGCCACGCGCAGCGTGATTGTCTCGCCGGCGCGGCCCGTGAAGGCCACCCGCTCCAGCGGCTCCTGGCGCACCGAGCCGCTGACGACAGCCGTGTTGCTGACGGTGTAGTAGGCGGTAGGTTGGGGCAGCACGGCGGCGAACACCGGCGGCAGCGCGAACAGCAGCGCCAGCAGCACCACTGCCACCAGCACCGCGACCGGCTGGGCGCGCCCCCAGGCGGCCAGCGCCAGCCCGATTGCGAAGGCGATAAACAGCGCCATCCACTCCAGCCGCCACTCCTGGCCCAGCTCGAAGCGGCCGATCATGAACTGGCGCAGGCTGAACGTGATGGCGAACCAGTTGGCCCAGCGCACCGACCACGTGATGAACGTCGTGACGGTGTAGACGATCAACAGCACGCCGCCCACCGTCAGCAGCGCGTCCAGCCACGTGCGAAACAGGTTTTTCTGCGCCCACGCCAGCGGGCCAACCACCAGCATGGGCGGCGGTTTGACCAGCGGCTCGTCGGTGTAGACGCGGTTGATCGGTTCGCGCGCCGTCATGTGTGTCTCCCTACCGCGTAACCAGCTTGAAACGCGCGTTGAGCCAGTTCATCACGCCAGAAATCACCAGGCTCAGGATCAGGTACGAGATCATCACCATCGTGATGCCAGTGATGGACTGACCGGACTGGTTCATGATGGTGGTAGTGACCTGGAACAGGTCGGCAAAGGCGATCGCCAGCCCCAGGCTGGAGTTCTTGGCCAGGTTGAGGTACTGGTTGCCCAGCGGCGGAATGATCACGCGCAGCGCCTGCGGCAGGATGACGACGGCCAGCACCTGGTCGGTCTTGAGGCCCAGCGCGCGCGCCGCCTCGATCTGGCCGTAGGGCACAGCCTGGATGCCGGCGCGCACGATTTCCGCAATAAAAGCCGAGGTGTACACCACCAGCCCCAGCAGCAGCGCCATGTACTCTGGCGACACCGGCACGCCCGTGCCGAAGCGCAGGCCCTGGCGCTCCGGGCGCAGCACCAGCAGTGGGGCCTGGTTGTAGAGCTGCTCGTCAGCAGTCGTGAGCAGGCCGTCGGCCCGGGCCTGTTCCAGCGGGACGGCCACCAACTGGCCGCCCTGCTCGATCTGGACGGTGGGCGGGGCGGGCGCGGCGCTCACCACCAGCCAGCCCAACAGCGCAAGGCCCACGATCAGCAGCAGGGCATAGCGCCCGCGCGGGATCACGCGGCCGCTGGTCTCGGCCAGCCGCCCGCCGTACACCCACACGGCCCCAGCCGCCAGCAGCCCCAGGCTGACGAACGCCATCCACACTGGGAAACGGGCGGTGACCAGCACTTCCGGCAGCACAAAACCGCGGATACTGATATAGAACCAGGGGAACACCTCAAAGCGCAGGGCCGCCGCTGGCGTGATGCCCAGGTAGAACAGCAGGCCCGCGGCGAGCTGGCCGGCGGAGGTCCCCAGGCCCAGCGGCCGCCAGCGCGCCGGCAGCGCCAGCGCCGCCCCGGCCAGCAGCAGCAGGCTGACGCCCAAGTAAATCAGAAACGGCGTACTGAGGAGCGCGCCGCGCCCGTGCGTGCCCTGCCAGCCGGCAGCGTTGTTCACCAGCCAGAAGGCGGCCTCGGTCACTACTGCGCCCGCCGCGATCCCGGAGAGAATCGCCACGCGGCGCTGGTCGTCGGCCGGGTTGTGGTGCAGAGCGCGCCGCGCCGCAAACCACAGCAGCGGGTAGAGGGCCAGGCGCAGCGGCAGAAACAGCACCCCTTCGTTGGGAATAGTCAGCGCCTGGTTAAGCGTGGGCAGGCTGAACATGATAACGTAGTAAAAGACGAATAACTGCACCAGCAGCGGCGTGTTGCGCAGCACCTCTACGTAAACGCGGGCAATGGTGCGGATCAGCCAGTTGGTGCTGAGCAGAAAAACGCCAAACAGCACGCCCACCACGGTGGACAGCAGCAGGCCCATCATCACCACGCGCAGCGTGTTCATCACGCCCACCTGGAACGCCTGCTGATAGGTGCTGTTGCCGGAGTACCAGGCCGGCGACTCGCCGATGTCGAAGCCGGCGCGGTTCTGCAAGAAGGTGAAGTTCGGGACCAGGTTGTTGGCGCGCAGCCGCCCACCGATGCTGTCGGCCAGCTCAGCGAACACGAACAGCACAACGATCACAAACGCGATCTGGCCGATGGCCTGCAGCACGCGCACATCGCGCAGGAAGGCGGGAATCAGGCTGCGAGGCTGGGGCGCTGAGGACATCGCGGAGCGCTCTCCTTGAAACAAATACAGGCAGTCCTCGCCCCCAGCGCGGACAGCAGCCGGGGGCGAGCGATCACGTCGGTGTCAGCCGGCAGCGCGGCGCACCGGCGCAGCGGTTTAGCGGAACGGCGGGGCGTACAGCAGGCCGCCGTTCGTCCACAGATCGTTGAGGCCGCGGCTTAGGTTGAACGGCGGCACGCCCAGGTTGCGCTGGTAGACCTCGCCGTAGTTGCCCACCTGCTTGAGCACCGTCACCATGAAGTCGTTGGCGATCCCCAGGTAGTTGCCGGAGTCGTTGCCGCCCTGGCCCAACAGGCGCTGAATCGCTGGGTCGGAGCTGTTGAGGAAGTCGTCCACGTTCTGGCTGGTGATGCCGAACTCCTCGGCCTGGATCATGCCGAAAATGACCCACGTCAGGATGTCGGCAAACTGCGGGTCAGCCTGGGGCGACAGCGGGGCCAGCGGCTCTTTGCTCAGCGTGATGTCCAGAATCTTGTATAGGCTGGGGTCAGCCGCGCGCCCGGCGTGGAAAGCGACGATGCCGCTCTTGTCAGTCGTCCAGGCGTCGCAGCGGCCGCTCTCGAAAGCTGTCCAGGTCGAGTCGGCGTCGGGGTAGGTTTGGATTTCGACGCTCAGCCCGCGCGAGGTGATGGCGTCAGTGATGTTCAGCTCGGTGGTCGTGCCGCTCTGGACGCAGATCGAGCCGCCGTCCAGGTCCTCGATGGTCTCGATGCCGCTCTCGATGGTAGTGCCGATGCCCTGGCCGTCGTAGAAGGTGATGGGCATGTAGGTGACGCCCCACAGCGTATCGCGGCTGAGCGTCCAGGTGGTGTTGCGCGAGAGCACGTCAATTTCGCCGCTCTGGATCACAGCCTGGCGGTCAGCCCCGGTTACAAAGCGGAACGATACCTTGGTCGAGTCGCCGAACAGGGCAGCGGCAAAGGCGCGGCAAAAGTCCACGTCAAAGCCGGAGAACTCGCCGGTGTTGGTGTCCAGCAGGCCGAAGCCGGGCACGGCCTGGTTCACGCCGCAGATCAGCTCGCCGCGCGCCAGCACACGCTGTGTGATCGGGCCGAGCTGCGTGCCGGTATCCTGTGCTGCCACCACCGCTGTGCCCAGCACAACCAGCGCCAGCAGCGCCACTGTCAAAATGCGTTTCACCATTTTTACTCCTCCTTACTAACTGATTACAGCAGCTCAAAACGAAAACGCCGCCCAAGCTGTGCGTGGGCCGATGGTCTTATATAGTCCTATACAAACCATCTTCGCGTGGCCAGAAAATCTACTTCACATTCGTAAATATGTCAAAAACCGAGCTGCCGCGCTGAGTTGGTGTTACACTGGAGCGCGGATGGGTGCGCCGCAGGCAGAGGCCAGTGCTGTATGTATGAAACCCAGGTGATTATCCAGCGGGTGCGCGGGGTGAACGAGCAGGTGCAGCACGTCGAGCTGGCGCTGCCGCCCCACCTGGTCGAGATGCTGCCCGGCCAGACGCTGCTGGTGCGGGCGGGCAGCGGCTGGGCCCCCTACCTGCGCGAACAGTGGTGGCCGGTGCGCTTCAACGGCGCGTCGGTGCTGGTCGAGCGGCCGGCCGCCAGCGCTTACGAGCCGGGCCAAACGCTGGACGTGCTTGGCCCAGTGGGCGAGCCATACCGCTTCCGCCGCACGCTGCGCAACGTGCTGCTGCTGGCATTCGACACGCCGCCTACCGCCCTGCTGCCGATGATCCCGCTGCTGCTGGACAACCAGACGGGCGTGACTGTCATCTTGCTGGGCAGCGCGGCCAGCTACCGCACCACGCATCTGCCGCCAGAGGTTGAGGTAGTGCGCGGCGACGCCGATCTCAACTGGCCCGACCGCGTGATGACGGTCGGCTTGGCGGATCAGGTGTTCGCCGTTGTCCACCCGGACGACGAGCTGGGGCGCTTCAAGCGGCTGTGGGACATGTTCCAGGCGCTGCGCGCCGACATCCCCCGGCACTATCTGTTCGGCGTGTTCCGCCCCATCCTGCCGTGCGGCGCGGGCGCGTGCCAGGCGTGCATGATCCGGCTGCACCAGGGCGCGGTGGCGCTGGCGTGCAAGGACGGCCCAGCGCTGGACCTGGCGCAGGTCAAGCTGCCCTGAACCAGACGGGCACGCGCAGCGCGGCCTCAACCGCTGCGCATGACGCCGGTTTTTTCGAGATTTGGCAGCAGGTTAGGCTGAGCAGACGCCAGCAGGTAAACCTCATTCACGTCGTGGCTGGTGAGCAGGCCCAGAAAGCGCCCGCCCTCCACCACGGGCAGCACATCAACGTTTTCTTCGATCATCCGGCGCTGCGCTTTGAACAAATCGTCGTCCGGCGCGACAGGCTGCACATCCGTTAGCATCACCGCTGAAACAACCTTGCCGGGTTGGTGCTCGTTGAGCGCTTCCACTATCCGCTTGTATGTCAGCAGGCCGACCAGCCGTTCGCCAGTGCACACCGGAAAATCGGTCTGGAAACCTGTCAGGATATGCTGCACGGCGTCTTCCAGCGTAGCGTCCGGCGGCAGCGCGCGCGTCTGACGGGAATAAGCGTGGCGCACGGTTAGGCCGCGCAGCACATGGCGCACCTGCACCATCTGCCCTTCCTGCCCCGCGCCCAAGTAGATAAAGACGGCGATCAAGATTAAAAAGAAAGCGCCGCTTAGGAAACCCCACAGACCCATCAGCCACGCTAGACTCTGGCCGATCGTCACTGCGATCGCCGTCGCGCGGACGTAATCCATCCGAGTCGCCAGCAGAGCGCGCAGCACCCGCCCGCCGTCCATCGGGAAGGCCGGGATCAGGTTGAAGAGCGCCAGGAACAGGTTCACGACGAAAATGTAATTGAAGATCGCCGGCACGCTAACCGTTGTCATCGCCGCCACCATCTGCTCCGGGCTGTCGAACCTGCCGCCCAGGCCGAACACCGCATCCAGCACCAGCAGCACGACGGCAAGGGCGAAGTTGACCGCCGGCCCAGCGGCGGCGATAACCAACTCCTTTCTGGGGTTTTCTGGGATCGTTTCGAGCCTGGCCACGCCGCCGATAGGCAGCAGCACGATCTCCTGAACGCCAATGCCGTAGTTCTGCGCGGCGATGCTGTGCCCTAATTCGTGCAGCACCACGATGCCAAAGAGAAGCAGGGTGACGATCACGCCAAAAAGCGCCCCATCCCAGCCCTGCCCAGTGAGCAGGCCGAACTGTAAGACAACCCAAATCAAGATCAGCGGAAACGTGATATGAAGGCGGATGTTGATTCCCCGCACAGCGAACAGTTTTAGTGAATCGCGCATTTGCCACTGCCTTTCACGTGGGGATAGCCGCGCGCGCTTGAGTGCGCGCAGGCGGCTGTGTGTTTGCGCAAGTTTATCACACCGCGGCAAGAACGACGCTGATTTGCTGTTTCAGCGCGCCACATACGCTGGCACGGTGCGCCGGCCTGCGCTATACTGAGCGGCCTACGCGCTGGCCGGGAAGAACGCTGCGGTGGACATCTGTCAGAATAAACATATGATGAGTGTCACTGGACAGATTCTAAGAATCTTTTGCCAAAAGAGCAGTATTGTGTAAAATGGAACAAGGTGTGTCCGTCTGGCTGCGGCGCGCCCGCTGCCCCGCACGCCGAACCCTGAACGGACAGCGCCAACTGTGGCTGACGACTTTCGACCACCGGTCACCGGTGGCCGCACCTGTTTCTGTCTGTGACATTGTTTGAGAGAGACAAGCGGATATGATCGCTCCTCGCAACACCAGCCCGGTCAAGGGCAGCACCGTTCTGTGGATTGCTGCCGGTTTTCTCCTCCTCGTGTTCGGCGGGCTGCTGATTGCCGAACTCACGCCGCTGCTGTTCCCGCCGCAGGCTTCGGCCCAGGCGCAGCAGGTGGACGACCTGTTCAAGTTCCTGCTGGCGGTGGGCGCAGCCATCTTCCTGCTGGTGCAGGGCGTGTTGGTCGTCGCTGTCGTGCGCTTTCGTGCCCGCCGCGGCGACCGCAGCGACGGCGCGCCGATGCACGGCAACACAACGTTGGAAGTGGTGTGGACGCTCATCCCGGCCGTCATCGTGCTGGTGATTACGATTTACAGCTTCCAGGTGTGGGTCAACACCACCGCTGCGCGCGCTGACGAGCAGACCGTGCGGGCCACCGGCGCGCGCTTTGTGTGGTCGTTTGCCTACAATGACCCGGTGAACAACATCACCATCAACTCAAAGGAGCTGCACACCTACGTGGGCCAGCCGGTGCGCATGGAGATGAGCACTGACGACAGCCAGCACGCCTTCTGGATTCCGGCGATGCGTATCAAGCAGGACCTGCTGCCCGGCCGCACGACCGAGGTGCGCTTCACGCCTACCCGCGCTGGCAGCTACCCGATCGTGTGCGCCGAGCTGTGCGGCAGCGGCCACGGCCAGATGCGCGCCACCATCGTTGTGCACCCCGACGAAGCCACCTATCTATCCTGGTTTGACGACGCGGTAAACACCGCCCTCAACCCGCCGGCTGACCCGGTCGAGCGCGGGCGGGCGCTGCTGGCCGCCGGCGTGTACCCATGCTCTGGCTGCCACGTGCTGGATGACCTGGGCTGGCAGGGGATTACCGGCCCGTCGCTCAATGGCGTGGGCGACCGGGCGGGCCGCCGCGTCCCCGGCGAGACGGCTGAGGAATACCTCGACCGCTCGATCTACTTCCCCGGCGAGTATCTGGTCCCTGGTTTCGGCAACCTGATGCCGCAGTTCCAGCCGAACGACCCCAACGCGCCGAACTATATGCCGCCCGACGACCACTTCGCCATCGTCGCTTACCTGTGCACGCTGACCGCCAGCGGCGAGTCCGCGTGCGACCTAGACAACCTGGAACGCATTGTGTCTGAGTATCGCTAGCGGGCGTGGAACAGCAGAGAGAGGGTTAACCAATGGCGAGCATCACCGTACCACAGCAGGGTTTGGGGCGGGCCATCCCAGCCCCTTCGCTGCGCGTCAGGGATTACCTGCGCTGGAGCGTTGACCACAAGATCATCGGCGTGCAGTACATGGCAACGGCGCTGTTCTTTTTCATCTTCGGCGGCGCGCTGGCCATGCTCATCCGCTGGGAGCTGCTCACGCCGGCGCTGGATATGATGGCCGACGGCACGGCTTACAACACGCTGTTCACCATTCACGGCACGGTAATGATCTTCCTGTGGATCATCCCCATGCTGGCGGGCTTTGGCAACTACCTCATCCCGCTGATGCTGGGCGCTAAAGACATGGCCTTCCCCTGGCTCAACGCCTTTGCCTTCTGGCTCATCCCGCCGGCTGGTTTGCTGATGCTGGCGGGGTGGTTCATGGGCCAGGCCGAGGCCGGCTGGACGAGCTACCCGACGCTGAGCACGATGTTCAGCCCCGGCGACGGTCAGACAATGTGGGCCGTGTCGCTGCACCTGCTGGGCATTTCGTCTATCTTGGGCGCGATCAACTTCATCGTGACCATTCTCAACATGCGCCCAGCGGGCATGGGCATCTGGCAGATGCCGCTGTTTGTGTGGGCTATCCTGGCCACCTCGATCATCATCGTCATGGCCACGCCGTTTCTGGCCGGCGCGCTGACGCTGCTCATCCTCGACCGCGTGGCGGGGACCAGCTTCTTCAACCCGGCCGCTGGCGGCGACGTGCTGCTGTGGCAGAACGTGTTCTGGTTCTACAGTCACCCAGCAGTGTACATCATGGTGCTGCCGGCCTTCGGCGTGCTCTCTGAGGTGCTGTCAGTGCACGCGCGCAAACCGATCTTCGGCTATCGCGCCATCGCGCTTTCCAGCATGGCGATCGCGCTGGTGGGCTTCACCGTGTGGGCGCACCACATGTTCACCAGCCTCCAGCCAGAGCTGCGCATCCCCTTCATGATCACCTCGATGATTATCGCCGTGCCCACCGGCATTAAAATCTTCAGCTGGCTGGGGACGCTGTGGGGCGGCAAAATTCACTTCACCAGCGCCATGCTGTTCGGCCTGGGCTTCCTCTCGATGTTCGTCATCGGGGGCATCAGCGGCGTGATGCTGGCGTCTGTGCCGGTCAACATCCACGTGCACGACACCTATTTCGTCGTCAGCCACCTGCACTTCGTCCTCTACGGCGGCAGCGTGTTCGGCATCTACGCCGGCCTGTACCACTGGTGGCCGAAGATCACCGGGCGCATGCTCAACGAGCGCCTGGGGGTGGCGCATTTCGTCGTGACTTACATCTCGTTCTTCTTCACCTTCTTCCCGCAGCACCTGGCCGGCCTGCAGGGGATGCCGCGCCGTGTCGCGGTCTACGCGCCGGAGTTCCAGACAACCAACGTGATTATCAGTGTGGCGGCCTTTGTGCTGGGCATCTCGACGTTCATCCTGCTCTACAACATGGTCGCCAGCCTGTATGTGGGCAAGCGGGCCGGCGCGAACCCCTGGCGCGCCCTCACGCTGGAATGGGCCACGACCTCGCCGCCGCCGCCGTACAACTTTGTTGGCGAGCCGGTGCAGTTCAGCGACCCCTACGGCTACGGCACGCCGGAAGCCGCTACCTACCTGGATGTGCTCGACAAGCGCTTCCCGCCGCCCAGCGAGCCGCCCTCGGAGGTGACGGCGCGGCCCGCCCCGGCCCCAGCTGGCGATTGATCCTCTTCTGACCGTACAGACCTCACCCCCACCCCCTCTCCCATCTGGGAGAGGGGAAAGCCCTTACAGCGGCAGGGGTGAGGCGAGATTGCGAGCGAGAACCATGCAGCAGGCAGCCCAGCGCGATTTTCTAGAACAGAACCTCTCCCGCGAAGAACTGCAGGCCCTGCGCAACAAGCGCACCGGCCTGCTCGTCTTCCAGATTTCCTGGATCATGGCCTTCGTGTGCCTGGTGATCGTCAACTGGCAGATTCGTTCCACCTCGCCCCAGTGGCCGCCCGCCGGCGTTGACCCGGCTCCTTGGCTGCCGGTGACGCTGGCCACTGTCGCGCTGGCCGCCAGCGCGGCCCTGGCGCGGCGCGGGCTGCGCGCCGTGCGCGCCGACCAACAGAGCGCGTTCCTCACAGCTTGGCGCGGCGCGCTGGGGCTGGGGGCTGCCTTCGCGGCGATCATGCTTTACGAATTTCTGGCCATTCCGTACACCGGCCTGTACAGTGATGTGTTCCGCATGATGACCGGTTTCCACCTGGTGCACGCGATCGTCATCGGCTTCATCCTGCTGCGCGTCTACAACGGCGGGCGCGCCGGGCGCTACGGCCCGCTCAACTTCTGGCCAGTGGAGGGCGCTGCTGGGCTGTGGTACTTTGTGCTGGTCGCCTGGCTGCTGTTCTTCGTGGTTCTTTACCTGATCTAGCGGTATAGTGATGTCGGGGTGGATCCCGGCGCTGGTACGTGTGGGGAAGGAAGAAGCGTTATGCGACCTGGATTGAGCCGCGCTGTACCGATGGGTATCATAGGCCTGCTGCTGGGCGTGGCGCTCGTTACGGCCATTCGGGCGCTGCAGGGCCTGGAACCCGTGCAGGACCCCGGTGTGTCGCTGGTGCTGGGCGGCTTTACGGCTGTGGGCTTTTTCCTGTGGGGCATCGGCGCTTTCGACCCGCGCATGAGCGAGCACGCGCACGACCCCGAACACGCCGAACAGCTGGCGCTGGCCCTGGCCGAGGAAGAGGCCGAAGCGCCCCCGACCACTATCCTCGGCAGCTACATCTGGCTGCTGACCACCGGCCTGCTGGTGCTGCTGCTGGTGATTGTGGCGTTTGCGCTGGTACCGGGCGCGCCCACGCTGCAAACCACCAGCGACCCGCTGGGCAGCACCGCCGCCAACGGCTTTGTCGAGGTGCAGCTGCTGGGCCACACGCTGATCATCAGCCAGCTTCTGCTGCTGATCGGCTTTGTCGCGTTCATGTTCGTCTCGCTGGCGGTGGTGGCTGGCGCGCTGGGCTTTATCTTCTTCGCCCTCAACCGCGGCGTCGCCGAGGTGACCGCCGTGCCGCGCACAGCGCTCGGCCCCGGCCCGCTGGCCGCTGAGGACGAGCAGCCGGCCGCCGCCGGCGGGCCGCTGGCCCGTATTCCCGCGCGCGCTGTCAGCCTGGCGCTGGCTGCGCTGGCAGGCGTGGTCGTCCTGGACTTAATCATTCCGTTCGAACCAGGGCTGCGCGTGCCCTCTTTCTCGTACATCTTGGCCTCGCTGGCGCTGCTGGCGGTGTTCGCGCTGATCGGCTGGGCGGTGTTGAGCGCGCTGCTGCGGCTGACCCGCGGCTGGCTGTGGCTGGCGCGGGCGCTCATTACGCTGGCCGTGGCCGGCGCTTTCACCGCGCTGTACGCCGCCTTGGTGAGCGGCCCGCTGCCCACGCTCGACCTACTGCCGCTGGTTATCATCAATGCGCTGCTGCTGGCGCTGGCCGCGCTGGGCGGCGGCGCGCGCGGCGCGCTGTTCGTGGCGCTGGGGGCTGCGCTGTTCGTGGCCTTCTACTACGTGCTGATCGGCCTGGTGCTGGTGGGCGCGCCGGACACGCTGTACTGGCTGTCGCTGGCCAACGCGGTCGTGATCGCGCTGGTGGCCCTGTGGCCGCGCCAGGTGACGAACGCAGTAGGCAGCGGCGCGCGCGGGCTGGCGCGCTGGCTGCGCCGCCTGCCTTACTGGATCAATGGGTGAAAGCGGCCGCGCCCGCGCCCCGCTCGCTGGACGGGCAGCAGAACGTGGTAAGGCGCGAGCGCAGTCTGAACGGGGGAGGATGACCTGATGACCGAAATGACGCTGGCGCAAGGCGCGCATGTGGAAGCTGCACACGACGCGCACGCGCCGTCGCGCGAGCAGATTTACAACTCCAAGCTGGCGATGTGGCTGTACCTCGCCTCTGAGGTGATTATCTTCACGGTGCTCATCGCGGCCTACGCGGTTTTCCGCTTCAACAACCCGGAGATCGTCAAGGGCATCCACGAGGAGCTGGGCATCGCGCTGGTGACGTTCAACACTTTCCTGCTGCTGGCCAGCAGTTGGGCCATGGTGATGGGCCTGCGCGAGGCGCAGAAGGACAACCCGCAGGGGCTGGTGCGCTGGATTTCGCTCACGGCGCTGATGGGCACGGCTTTTGTGGCGCTGCAGGTGGTGGAGTACAATGAGCTGGCGCGCCTAGGCATCACCCTGCAGGACTTCGAGGCCTTCGGCGGCTTTGGGATGCGCTTCTACGCCCCTACCGCCTTCCACGGCGCGCACGTGATCGTGGGCATCCTGTGGGCGCTGCGCGTCATCAACCGGGGGTGGCGCGGCATCTACAACTCGCGCAACTACCTGGCCGTCGAAATCTTCGGCCTGTACTGGCACTTCGTTGACGTCGTCTGGATTTTCCTGTTCACGATCATCTACCTGATTTGAGGGCACGAGCGATGGCTGACGCTGAGAACACAACTGCGCAGGAGGGCGCGGGCGACGGCGGCCCGGTGATCCGCATTCACGACGATGTGACCGATTTTCGCCGGCCGATGGTGGAGGCCGCCGGCCGCAGCGGCGTCAGCGCCGCCGCCGAGGCCAAAAGCGAAGCGCACGACCTGCTGCATCAGGAATACCTCAGCGACGAGGTGGAGCTGCTGGGCCGCCGCTTCAGCGTGCCGGGCGGCATCTACACTGTCGTTTTCGGGGCGCTGGCGGTTGCCACGCTGCTGGAGGTGATTATCTTCGAGCTGCCGCGCGGCTTCTTCACCATTCCGCTGATGCTGGCGCTGGCGCTGATGAAGGCCGTGCTGGTGGTGCTGTTCTACATGCACCTGCGCACCGACAGCCGCATCTTCGCCCTCACGCTGCTGATTCCGGTGGGCGTGGCGCTGGCGGCCACGCTTTATCTGCTGGCCGTGCCGCCGACTGGCTATTGAGACGGCTGCCGGCCGGGGGGCGCTTTCCAATGCAGATTGATCTCACTGAGCAGGTTGCGCTGGTCACGGGGTCGGCGCACCGCGTAGGCCGCGCCATCGCTGTGGAGCTGGCGCGGCGCGGCGCGCACATCATGGTGCATTATCACGCTTCAACGCCGGAAACGGTGCGCGACACACTGCAGGAGATCAAATCCATGGGCGTGGACGCTTTCGCTGTACAGGCGGATATCAGCAGCGCCCAGGGCGTCGAGGACGTATTTACGGCGGTGCGCGAGCACTTTGGCCGCCTCGACATTTTGGTGAACAGCGCCTCGCTGTTCCAAAAACGCCGCCTGCTGGATGTGTCGCTGGAAGAGTGGGAGCAGACGCTGGCCGTCAACCTGACCGCACCTTTCCTGTGCACGCAGGCGGCCGCCGCGGTGATGCGCCGCAGCGACCCACCCGGCGGCGTGATCATCAACATCTGCGACAAGGGCGCAGACGGTCCCTGGCCGGAATATGCCCATCACGGCGTGAGCAAGGCGGCGCTGCTGGCCCTTACTCAGGTGAGCGCTGCCAGCCTGGGGCCGGACATTCGCGTCAACGCGGTTATCCCCGGCCCGGTCATGAAGCCGTCTGGCAGGCCAATGACTGAAGAAGAATGGGAGCGCATCGGCGCGCCGCTGCCGCTGGCCCGCACTGGAACCCCTGAGGACGTGGCGCGCGCTGTGGCCTACTTGGCCAGCGAGAGTTTCATCACCGGCGCGGTGATTCACGTCAACGGCGGCGAGCACCTGATCTGACCGCTGCCAACCAGACATTGACCAGCCGTAGAAATTAGCGCTCACGGCGGATCGCCGGGCAGTGATGCCGGCCCCAGGGCCGGGTCGCTGACCGTGCGCGACTGCGGTGTCGCGGCCATCACGACGGCGAAGCGCACCGGCGCGCTCGTCTCAACTGCGCCGCCGGGCAGGGCAGCGCGCGCGACCAGTTCGTAGCTGCCAGGCGCAAGCTGCCACCACAGCGCCCAGGGCGACTCGCGGACTGTGCCGATGTCCGCGCCGTTGAGGGTGTAGGTCACGCTCTGCGTGCCGGGCGGCGCGCCCACCGTCAGGCGCAGGCGCTGGACGTCGGCGGGGAGCACGGGCGAGATTTCGAAAACCGTGTACGGGTCTGGCGACAGCAGGCGCAGGGCGCGGCCCTCGTCCGGCGGGCGCACAGCAGCCCCTGGCGGCGGCGGCTCGATGCCGCTGCGCGCGGCCCAGTCGCGCGCTTCCTGCGGCAGCACCAAGTAGACGCGCTCGGCGCGGCGCTCTGGCGGCGTGGCTGCGTCGGCCAGCAGGCCGGTGGCTGTGTCCACCACGAACGTCTGGTACAGGTTGTCCGGCTCGGTGGGCACTGTGCCCTCAATGAACCACTCCAGCCGGCGGCGCGGGCAGGCCGGCGTGGGCAGCAGGCCGCTGGCGGCGCACACCTCCGCGCGCACCAGCCCCGGCGGCCGGCGGAACGTCAGCTCCGGCTGGCCGCGCAGCACCTGCCGCATGAACTGATTCCAGATGGGGCCGGCGCCGCTGATGCCGGATACCTCGACCATTGGCCGGTTGTCGGCGTTGCCCACCCACACGCCTACGACCAGGTTGGGCGTGTAGCCCAGCACCCAGTTGTCGCGGTAGTCGGTGGTCGTGCCGGTCTTGGCGGCGGCGGGCCGGCCAATGTCGAGCGCGCTGCTGCGCCCAAACGACGGAATGCGCGCCGCCGGGTCGCTGAGGATGTCGGTGATGAGGAAGGCCACGCGCTCGTCCAGCACGCGCGTCTCTAGGCGCGGCGGCTGCCACTCGTAGAGCGTCGCCCCATCGCGGCGGGTCACGCGCAGGATGAACGCCGGCTCGACGTAGTAGCCGCCGTTGGCGAACACGCTGTAGGCCTGCGCCATGTCGAGCAGGCGCACCTCGCCGCCGCCCAGCGTGATCGCCAGATCGAGGCGCGGGTTGGCCGCCAGCGTCCTGAGGCCCGCGCTGGACGCCAGCCGCACCATCTCCGGCACGCCCACCTGCTCCAGCGCCACCACTGCCGGGATGTTGTACGACGACGCCAGCGCCTCGCGCACCAGCACTGGGCCGTGCTCAACCAGGCCGAAGTTGGCCGGCGTGTAGCTTTCCAGCCGGCGCGTGATGAACGGCGTGCGCACGTCCAAGATCATTGTGGCGGCCGTCCAGGGGTTGGGCCGGGCGGGGTTCATGGCAGCGGCGTAGGTGAACGGCTTGAGCGCGCTGCCCGGCTGGCGCAGCGCCAGCGCCGCGTTGACCGCGCCGTCAATCGTCTCGTCGAAGTAATCCGGGCTGCCCAGCATCGTCAGCACCTGGCCAGTGAAGGGGTCGAGCGCCACCAGCGCGGCGTTGCGCGCCTCTGCTGGGACGCGCGTCCCCGGCGGCGGGTGGTTGAGATAGTCAAGCTGGCGGCGCACGATGGCCTGGGCGGCGTTCTGCCAGTCGAGGTTGAGCGTCGTCACCACGTCCAGCCCGTCGCGGTAGAGCGCCTCGCTCCAACTGCGCTCAAGCTGCTTCCACACGGCCATGACGAAGTGCGGGGCCTGGATCGGGAAGCGCGCAGCCGCAAACTGGAGTTTGTCGCGGCGGGCGGCAGCGGCTTCTTGGCGCGTGATGTAGCCGTTGTTGACCATCAACCCCAGCACCACATCCTGGCGCTCGCGGGCCAGGTCGAGGCGCGTCAGCGGGTCGTAGGCGGCTGGGTTCTGCAGAATGCCGGCCAGCAGCGCGCACTCCGCCAGCGACAGCTCGGCGGCGGGTTTGGCGAAGTAGGCGCGCGCCGCCCCTTCGATGCCGTAGGCCAGGTTGCCGAAGTAGGCCTGGTTGAGGTACAGCGTGAGGATGTCGTCCTTGCTGTAGGCGTTTTGCAGGCGGATGGCCAGGATGCTCTCGCGCAGTTTGCGCTGCAGCGTGCGCTCGGCCCGCTGGCTGGGGTCAAGCAGGGTAACGCGCGCCACCTGCTGGGTGATGGTGCTGCCGCCGGCCAGCACCTCGCCGCCGCGCAGGTTGATCCACAGCGCGCGCAGAACGCCGACCAGATCCACGCCGGGGTGGCTGTAGAAGTTGGCGTCCTCGGTGGCGATCACGGCGCTGACGCAGTGGCGCGGAATATCGGCCAGCGCGATGGCCGTGTTGCGCCCGCCCTCTGGCGGCAGAATCTCGTAGAGCAGGCGCATATTGCGGTCGTAGATGCGCGTAGACGGCAGCGCCAGCCCGGCCTCCAGGCTGTCAATGGACGGCAGATCGGCGAACAGCCAGCCGTGCAGCCAGAGGCCCCCGGCCAGCAGCAGCAGACACAGCGTTAGCGCGGCGCGCTGGCGGCGCGACAGGCGGCGCAGACGGTTGGCAAGCTGGGCAAGTGCATTCATCACAGCGTGATTGTACGCCGGACTGGCGACTGCGCGCCAGGCGCCTGCCCCACGTTTGTCCGGCGCAGGCGCACTTGAGGTTTGCGCCCGCTCGCATATACTTGACGCAGCCGCCCGCCGCAGCGCGCTGCCGCGCTGTGGCCAGCGACCTAGAGCTTAAAGCAAAAGACTGGCTGGCCGATGACTCACACTTCGCTCGATTTCGAACCTGTTCTCCAGGCAATGCGCCAAGCGGCGGCCCTGTGCCGGATTGTCCAGGCGCGCTATGTGCCGGCGGCAGACGCGCCGCAGTCCGCCGCTGGCGCGGCCAGCAAGCCCGGCGCTGAGCCAGTCACGCTGGCCGATTACGGCGCGCAGGCCATCGTGTGCCGTGCCATCAGCCGCGCTTTCCCTGACGACGCGGTGATCGCCGAGGAGAGCGGCCGGCAGTTCGAAGAGCTGATAGCCGCCGCCGACCAGACGGCTGTCGCAGCGCTGGTGAGCGAGGCGCTGGGCGAGCCGGCGCGCGTGGCCGACTTGGTGCGCTGGCTGGATCACGGCCAGGGGCGCGCCGCTGAGCGCACCTGGGTGATTGACCCGATTGACGGCACAAAAGGCTTCCTAGCGCGCCGCCACTACGTGATCGCGGTGGGCGTGCTGCGCGGCGGCCAGCCGGCGGCCGGCGTGATCGCTGCGCCGCACTACGGCCAAAACGGCGCGATTTTCGCCGCGCAGAACGGCGCGGCCAGCGTCCAGCCGCTGGCGGGCGGCCCAGCCCGGCCCATTCGCGTCTCACAGCGCACCGACCCAGCCGCGCTTGTCGTGCTGGAAAGCGTGGAGAAAAGCCACGCCAGCCGCGAGCTGATGGCCCAGGTGCGCACAGCGGCGGGCTTGGGCGCGGCCCCAGTAATCCGCCTGGACAGCCAAGAGAAATACGCCCGCATCGCCGCTGGCGACGCCGACCTCTACCTGCGCCTGCCGCGCCTGCACAGCGCGCGCCCACACATGATCTGGGATCACGCCGCCGGCACGGCCATCGTGCAGAGCGCTGGCGGCGTTGTCAGCGACGTGGACGGCGCGCCGCTGGATTTCACACAGGGCCGCACGCTGGCCCGCAACCACGGCGTGATCGCGGCCAACCCGCGTATTCACGCCCGCGTGGTGCAGGCGGCGCAGTCTATCTGCTTATGAGTGCAGCCAAGCGCGCACCTGCTCCAGCCAGTCGGGTGCGTCGGCGTCCACGCCGCTGAGCAGTGTCAGCACGCGCCGCGCCACAACGGCGTCCACCTCGTCTGGGTCGTGCGCGATCAGCGCCAGCAGCAGGTCAGCGTGGCGCAGATCGCCCAGCGCGGCGGCCAGCGTGGCCCCAGCGGCGATGCGCAGCTCCGCGTTAGCCTTCTCGTTGGCCAGCGCCAGGAACTCGGCGGTGGTTTCCCAGCCGGGCATGGCCGCCATCTCGGTGCTGAGCGACTGGGCGAAGGTGAGATTCCAGCTCGCCAGCACGCCTAGGCTCTCGGCCACGATCGCGTTCAGCGCCGCCCTCACCGCAGCGGCGCGCCCGCCCGGCGAAACGCGGCTGGCCATATCAGCCGCAAGCTGCTTGACTTCAGCGTCGCTGAGGGCGACGCCTCGGGCCTCCAGCAGCCGTTTGAACTGGCGCAGCAGCACCCCCAGCACATCGGCTAATGGGGCCTGCGCGTAGATGTGCGCGCGATCAGGTCGCATACAGCCGTCTGCTCTCCGCGTCTGTTTGCGGTGAAGAAGCCGATTATAACCTAACCCACTGGCGGCCTGTACCAACAGTTGTGTCATGTGTCACCGATTGCGATCAGGAAAGGCAAGATGTATGCTTGGTACACGCTTTTCAGCAGGCAGCTTACCGCGCTGTCCGCTGCTTGTTTTTTAGGGGGAACCGCCATGCGTCAGCAGTCAGCCAGCATACGCGCCACAGACGGCATAGGCCTGCACGTCACGATCTGGTTGCCAGACGACGCGCCCAAAGCGCTGGTGCTGCTGGCGCACGGCATCGCTGAGCACGCCGGGCGCTACCAGCGCGTTGCGGAGCGCCTGACGGCCGCCGGCTTTGCCGTCTACGCGCCGGATCACCGCACGCACGGCCGCAGCGAGGGCCAGCCGCGCGTCTACATCACCGATTTTCGCCAGGCGGCCGCCGACCTGCTGCCCGCGCTGGACCTGGCACAGCGCGAATATCCGGGCCTGCACGCCTTCATCTACGGCCACAGCATGGGGTCTTTCCTGGCGACGCTGTTCGCGCTTGAGCACCAGGACAGGCTGGCCGGGTTCATCTCGTCCGGCTCGCCGCTGCTAATTGACACGGTTGTCTCGCCGCTGCTGGTGGCCGCGGCGGGCGCGCTGGCGGCCCTTGCGCCGCGCCTGCCCGTCGTTGACCTCCAGCTTGAGGCTGTCTCGCGCGATCCGGCGGTGGTGCAGGCCTACATGGCCGATCCCTACTGCGCCCCTGGCAGGGTCAAAGCGCGCATGGGCAGCGCTTACTTGCAGGCGCTGCGCCCTGCCCGCGAGCGCCTGGGCGCGCTGCGCCTGCCGCTGCTGGCCCTGCACGGCGCTGCCGACCGCATCGCGCCGCCCAGCGGCAGCCAACTGCTGTACGACAGGGCGTCCGCCGACGACAAGACGCTCAGGCTTTATCCGCACCTGTACCACGAAATCCACAATGAACCGGAGCAGGCCGAAGTGCTGGGCGAGATTGTGGACTGGCTGCGGGTGCGGCTGCTGCGGCAGCGCTTCCGCGACCGGATGGCATAAAACACTCATTTGATTATCATCTTCTGCTTGATTCCGTCCCGCGTTCTCGGATAGAATGTGATTGCTGACGTTAACATTACTGCTTTTTGTTTCTTTGTGACTTGCAAGGTAAACCGCATATGCACGAACATGCGCCGCCCAAGCTGCATGTTGATAATATTTCTCTGAGTTTTGGCGGTATTCGGGCGCTGCAAGATGTAAACTTCACGGTAGAGACGGGCAAGATCACCGCCGTGATCGGCCCCAACGGCGCCGGCAAGACCAGCCTGATCAACAGCATCAACGGCTTTTACAGCCCGCAGCAGGGCCGCATCATCTTTGAAGGCCGCGACATCACGCGTCTGCCCCCATATAAGCGCGCTCAGCTCGGCATCTCGCGCACCTTCCAGAACATCGCCCTCTACACCAACATGACCACGCTCGACAACCTGATGGCGGCGCGCCACATCCACATGCGCTCCAACCTGCTCACCGGCGCGCTGTTCTTCGGCCCAGCCCGCCGCGAGGAGATCGCCCACCGCCATGTGGTCGAGGAAATTATCGAGTTTCTGGAGATGGAGAGCATCCGCAAGAAGACGGTCGGCAGCTTGAGCTACGGCCTGCGCAAGCGCGTTGAGCTGGGGCGGGCGCTGGCGCTGGAGCCGACGCTGCTGCTGCTCGATGAACCGATGGCCGGCATGAACGTGGAAGAAAAGGAGGACATGGCTCGTTTCATCCTCGACATCCACGAGCGCCAGGACATGACGATCCTGCTGATCGAACACGACATGGGGCTGGTGATGGACATCTCGGAGCGGGTGATCGCGCTGGATTTCGGCCAGAAGATCGCCGAAGGCACGCCCGATGAGATCAAACAGAACGAACGCGTTATCAAAGCGTATCTGGGTCAGGAAGTGTAAGTATGGCAGCGGTGGAAGCGATCATTCGATCAAAAGAGCAGGTGCAGATCGCCGAGTTGGAACCGCACGAGGACACGCTCGCCAAGCAGTTCTGGCTGCGCGTGCGTCAGTTCGGCCCGCGCACCGCCATGCGCAAGAAGCGCTACGGCATCTGGCAGGAGTACACCTGGGACGAGTGCGGCGCCCACGTGCGCGCTTTCTGTCTGGGGCTGGTGAGCCTCGGCCTGCAGCGCGGCGACAAGGTGTGCATCATCGGCGAGAACGACCCGGAGTTCTACTGGGCGCAGATCGCCGTGTGGTGCGCTGGCGGCACGACTACCGCCCTGTTCACCGACGCCAACCTGCAGGAGCTGGAGTACGTTGTCAACAACTCAGACTCGGTGTTCCTGCTGGCGCACGACCAGGAGCAGTGCGACAAGGCGCTGGCCCTGCGCGAGAAGCTGCCCAACATACGCCGCGTCATCTATTGGGATGACCGGGGGCTGTGGAACTACAACGACCCCTGGCTGATGCCGTTCGAGGACGTGGAACGGCTGGGGCAGGCGTTCGGCGAGCGCAACCCCGGCCTGCTGGAGCAGATGGTGGCGGAGGGCAGCGGCGGCGACATCGCCATTTTCAGCTACACCTCCGGCACGACCAGCCTGCCCAAAGGCGCGATGATCAGCCACGCCAACCTGATCTACGGCAACCGCCACGCCCGCCAGCTTGAGCCGTCCTATCCCACCGATAACTACGTGTCGTTCAGCCCGCTGGCCTGGATCACCGAGCAGAGCCTGGGGCTGACCGGCCACCTGACGACCGGCTTCGTCGTCAACTTCCCAGAGGGGCCGGACACCGTCCAGAACGACATCCGCGAGATCGCGCCCAGCCACCTGCTTTTCCCCAGCCGCATCTGGGAGGGCATCGCCGGGCTGACGTTCGTGCGCCTCAACGACAGCACCGCCATCAACCGGCTGCTGTTCGCCGCCTTTATGCCGGTGGCCTACAAGATCATTGACCTGGAGGACGCCGGCAGGCCAGTTGGCCCGCACTGGCGCTTCCTGCGCTGGCTGGGCGAGTACGCCGTGTTCAAGCCGCTGCGCGACAAGATCGGCATGGCCCGGATGCGGACGGCTTTCACGTCCGGCTCGGCCCTCAGCCCGGATTTCCTGCGCTTCTTCCGCGCGGTGGGCGTGGAACTGAAGAACCTCTACGGCAGCACCGAGGGCCAGGCCCACACGCTGCACTACACCGGCAACATCAAGCTGGCCAGCGTGGGCACGCCGCCGCCCGGCGTCGAAATCAAAATATCGGACGAGGGCGAAATCTGGGTGCGCAGCCGCTCGATCTTTCGCGGCTACTACAAGGACCCGGAGAAGTACGCCAAAGCGGTGGACGCCGACGGCTGGTTCCACACGGGCGACGCCGGCTACGTAGACGAGGACGGCCACCTCTACTACCTGGACCGCCTGAGCGACATGATCGAGCTGGCTAACGGCGAGCGCTTCAGCCCGCAGTACATCGAGATCCGCCTCAAGTTCAGCCGCTTCATCCAGGACGCGATGGCGGTTGGCGGCTTTGACATGGACTACGTGACGGCCATCATCACGATTGACTTCGACAACGTGGCCCGCTGGGCCGAGAAGAACCGCATCAGCTTCACCACGCTGGTTGACCTGTCGCAGAAGGACGAGGTTTACAACCTGATCAAGCAGGATGTGGAGCGCGTCAACCAGACGCTGCCGCCGGCCACCCGCATTAAAAAGTTCGTGATCCTGCACAAGGCGTTTGACGCCGACGAAGCCGAGCTGACGCGCACGCGCAAGCTCAAGCGGCGCGTGCTGGAGCAGAAGTACGGCGACATGCTCAACGCCATGTACAACAACCTGGAGTCGGTGACAGTGAGCGCCGAGGTCAAGTACCGCGACGGACGCACGGGGATCGTGCAGACAGCAGTAAAGGTGTGCACGGTATGACGCAAACGCTGTCGGACTACCGCCGCTACTTGATCGCCGCCGGCTACCTGGTGGTTGTGCTGCTGCTGCTGGCGTGGCTGGGGCCGCTGCTGGCGGCGCAGCAGCCGTTCCGGCTGGTGCAAAGCACCATCACCGGCGTGTTGGTGGGCGGGCTGTACGCCCTGGTGGCGTTGGGCATTGTGGTGATCAACAAGTCGTCGGGCGTGTTCAACTTCGCGCACGGCTGGATGATGCTCATCGGCGGGCTGGTGTTCTACACCTTCTTCACCTCGGCGCAGGTCTCGCCGCTGGTGGCGCTGGTGCTGGCCGCGCTGACTGTGCTGCTGGTGCTGACCACCCTCAACGCAAACGCGCTGCGCTCCCCGCGCTATCTGGCCGGCGGCGCAGCGGCGGCTGTCGTCCTCACACTGATGATGACCGTCACCCTGCCCGGCAACGATCTGGCCTGGCTGCGCGCCATTACTGGCGCGGTGACCGGCTCCGTGCTGCTGGGCCTGCTCATCGAGCGGCTGACCATCCGCCCGCTGATCGGCCAGCCGCTGATCACCGCCATTCTGATGACGCTGGCTGTTTCCGAGGTGCTGCGCGGCATCACCCAGCTCACCTGGGGCAGCGTGCAGATCAACCTGCCGATCTTCGCCGAACTCAACCCGCTGGGCATGCCGCAGCGCCTAGCCCCCATCCGCATTGACGCCGTCGAGTCGCTGGGCGGGACGATCATCGTGGACCGCGCCTTCTTGATCGCGTTCGTGCTGGCGCTGGTGGCGTTCACGGCTTTCGTGCTGTTCTTCCGTTTCACCAACGTGGGGCTGGCGATGCGCGGCACGGCCGAGAACCAGCAGCTCGCCCAGTCGGTCGGGCTGCGCGTGCGCTCGATCCTGGCGGCGGCCTGGGCCATCGCCGCGCTGCTGGCGACGGTGGGCGGCGTGCTGCTGGGCGGCGCCACCAGCCTGACGGTGACGCTGCCGTTTGTGGCGCTGCGCGCCTTCCCAGCGGTGCTGCTGGGCGGGCTGGAGTCCATCGCTGGGGCGCTGGTGGGCGGGCTGGTGATCGGCTTGACAGAGCAGTACGCTACGCTGCTGTTCCCCGGCACGCAGGCCGGTGAGCAGCTTGCGCCCTACGTTGTGCTGATGATCGTGCTGATCCTACGGCCCGAAGGGCTGTTCGGCCAGAAGCGCATCGAGCGCATTTGAGAGAGACCACTTATGTCCGCCAACATCCGCCCCTCAGGGGTTTTCGACACTAGCTACGCGCAGGACATCGCGCTCAACCGCACCCGCGGCGACAAGCTGCTCGTCTTCGGGCTGACCGCGCTGCTGCTGGCCGTGCCGTTCCTGACCAGCGCCGGCCCGCTGGGGCTGGACGTGCTGCCGGTGTTCTGGATCGGCATTATCAACCGCATCGCTACGCTGGTGATTGCGGTGCAGGGCCTCAACATCCTAATGGGCTACACCGGCCAGATCAGCCTGGGGCACGCGGCCTTCATGGCGGTCGGGGCGTACACTGCCGCTATCCTGAGCCGCGAGCTGGGCATGACCTTCTGGCTGGCGCTGCCGCTGGCCGCGCTGTTCACCGGGCTGGTGGGGCTGCTGTTCGGCCTGCCGTCGCTGCGCGTCAAGGGCTTCTACCTGGCGATGGCCACGCTGGCAGCCCAGTTCATCATCCCCTGGATTCTGCACCACCCGCTGGAGCACCTCACCAACGGCTCACGCCCGCTGGATGTGCCCGTGCCCACGCTGGGGCCGCTGTTGTTCGCCAGCGACGGCGCGATGTTCTACATCATCGTGCCGCTTTCGATCTTGCTGGCGCTGGCGGCGCGCAACATCACGCGCACGCGCACCGGGCGCGCCTTCGTGGCCGTGCGCGACAACGACCTGGCCGCTGAGCTGATGGGCATCAACGTGTTCGCTTATAAGCTGCAGGCGTTTTTCATCAGCTCGCTCTACGCTGGCGTGGCCGGGGCGCTGATGGCCTACGACACCAACAGCCTGACGCTGACGGCCTTCGAACTGAACAAGTCCATCGAGTACCTGGCGATGCTGGTGATCGGCGGGGCCGGCTTCCCGCTGGGCGCGCTGTTCGGCGTGAGCTTCATCAACCTGCTGAAAGAGTTCGTCATTCCCACCATTACGCCCGGGCTGCGCGTTAACCTGCCCCAGCTCCTGCCCTTCATTGACGCAGTCAGCATCAACGCCGCCATCAACCCGCTGCTGTTCGGCGCGGTGCTCATCATTTTCCTCGTCTTTGAGCCGCGCGGCCTGGCCTACCGCTGGGAAATTCTGAAAATTTCGTGGAAGCTGCGCCCGTTCTCGCATTGAACGCAGCCGCTGTGCGAAGGAGGGAGGGAACGCCCGCACAACTGTATCGCACACTCTACCAGAGAAAACCTGTGTCAAAGAATGTTGGAGGAGAGAAAAAAACATGAAACACATAGCCCTAATCGTTGTTGTACTGGCGCTGCTGCTGGCAGCGGTTCCGGCCCTCGCCCAGGACGAGATCCCCGACCTTACGGTAAACCACACCGCCTGCGCCGACGGCGTAGACCTGACCGGCCAAGAGATCAAGCTGTACCACTTCGGCGACCTGAGCGGCCCTTACAGCTTCATCACCCAGCCGCTGCTAGCTGGCTTTGAGGACGCTGCCAAGTACTTCAACGAGCGCGGCGGCATCTGCGGCGCGACCATCGCGCAGGAGTTCGACGATACCGCTGGCGTGCAGGACGCCACCCGCGCTATTTACGACCGCTTCTCCAGCCTGACGCCCAAGCCGCCCATCATGCTGCTGTACGCCTCCGCCGACGCAGAGCTGCTGCGCGAACAGGTAGCGCAGGACGAGATCGCCATCCTCATCTCGGCAGGGTCTGTGCCCGGTCTGTACGGCGAGGACGGCCAGACGCCCGGCTGGATCTTCGGCACGAACCCGCTGTACGCCGATCAGGTGGGCGCTATGTGCGACTTCCTGGCTGCCAACCCTGACCGCTTCCCCAACCCGGTCATCGGCCATATCAGTTGGGAGGGCGCGTTCGGCCGCTCAGCCGACACACCTGAGTCCCGCGCCTACTGCGAGTCGGTTGGTGTGGGCTACGCCGGCGCGGAGTACTTCCTGCCCACCGCCACCGACATCACCGGCCAGGTGCAGAACCTGCTGGACGCCGGCGCGAACGTGCTCTACACCAACTCGCTGGCCAGCGGCCCGGCGCTGGTGGCCAAGACCATCGTTGACATGGGCATTGAGGACCAGGTTACGTTTGCCGGCGTCAACTGGGCGCTCGACACGTCGGTGGGCCTGCTGGGCCAGGCGACGTTTGGCAGCGACGGCCTGCCCTCCACCAACGGCCTGATCGGCTCGCTGCCCTTCCGCTGGTGGACAGAGCGCGCGCACCCTGGCATCCAGGTGATCAACGCCGCCGCCGAAGCGGCGCAGCGCCCGCTGACCGTGCGCAACATCGCCTACATCCTAGCGTGGGCTAACATGGACACGTTCATCGAGGCCTACATTCAGACCGGCAACCGCGTTGGCTTCGACAACATCACCGGCGCAGCCATGAAGGAAACGCTGGAGACGATGGTCTACGACACAATGGGCGGCATCCAGACGATTGACTTCACCGGCAACCGCCGCGCCCTCTCGGCCAACCGCATCGCCATGATGGCTTACCTGGGCCAGGACGGCCAGACGCCCGCCGGGCCGAACAACCCGCCGCTGGTCGTCACCGCCGGCGAGCGCCAGCTGCTGGTGCCGATTCTGGTCCCGATGACCGATTTCGCCCCCGCGCCCGATCTGCGCCCCGGCGGCGCTGACGTGCCGGGCATGTAAGCGGCGCACTTCACCCCCTGCCTCACCCCCCAACCCCCTCTCCGCATGGAGAGGGGGAGCCCCGCAGTGCGGGGCGGGGGTGAGGTGT
>DAOTWC010000009.1:0-26665 GCA_034435995.1 Anaerolineae bacterium
GTCGAAGGCTGGCTGCTCATGCCGCGCCACGGTGAAGCCCCTTTTCCCACTATCTTGGTTATTCACGGTGGGCCGCACGGCGCATTTGGGCATGCCTATCACTTTGACGCGCAGATGCTCTGTGGAGCAGGATACGCCGTGTTGATGATCAATCACCGCGCCTCTACCGGCTATGGCGACGAGTTCTCAACCGCCATCACAGGCGACTGGGGCAACCTGGATTACCACGACCTAATGGCTGGTGTTGATCACGTTATCGCCAAAGGCTGGGCAGACCCAGACCGCTTGGGCGTTTGCGGTTTATCCGGCGGTGGCAACCTCTCTTGCTGGATCGTCGGGCAAACAGACCGGTTCAAAGCTGCTGTGCCGGAAAACCCGGTTACGAACTGGGTTTCCTTCTACGGCGTCAGCGACATTGGCGTTTGGTTCGCCACGCAAGAGCTGGGTGGGCACCCGCATGAGATTCCCGAAATCTACGCGAAATGTTCGCCGATTACGTATGCCCACCGCTGCAAGACGCCTACGCTGCTGATCCAGGGTGAAAATGACTGGCGCTGCCCGCCGGAACAATCTGAGCAGTTCTATACCACACTCAAGGCCAACCGCTGCATCGTTGAGATGCTGCGCTTGCCCAACTCAGCACATGCGGCCTCGCTCAACGGCGCGCTGGCTGTCCGGCGTGCGCACAACGAAGCGCTGCTCGATTGGATGAATCGCTACGTGTTGGAAAAGACCGGAAATACACGGTAATATCTTGCGAATTCTCTGTGGAGACTGATTATTGCCGGAGATTGTTCTCCACAGTTGAGTCGGTAGGTTTTTGCAGGCTGAATGCAGTGAGGAGAACGTATGATGAAACTCAGGCTGTTGGTTCTAATTTTCTGCCTGGCGCTGACGGCAAGCGCCAGCGCGCAAAGCAGCGACACGCTCATCTGGTCGTTGGTCGGGGGAGATATTTCCACATTGAACCCAGCATTAGCCACCGATGGCAACTCGCTGAACGTGATCAACGCGATTTATGAAGGTCTGTTCCGCACCAATCCTGAAACTGGCCTTCCGGAGCCTGGGCTGACGTCTTGGACAGTCTCGGAGGATGGTCTGGAATACACTTTCACCATTCGCGAGGATGCACAATGGAGCGATGGAACGCCGATCACTTCTGGTGATGTGAAATTCACTTACGAAGCCATTCTATCTGATCTGGTTGAGTCGCCGCGCAAGCAGGACGTCAGCACGATTTCCTCAATCGAAATCGTTGACGATAAAACGTTTGTTATCAAACTCGCTGAACCGGACTGCACCGTTTGGGGCAGCGCATTCGGCGTGCTCGGTCCGCTTCCTGCGCACAAGTTTGCGCCCGATTTCAGCGATTTCATGACTTCGCCCATGAACACCGCTCCTGATGTTGGCAGCGGCCCGTACTTGTTCGATGAGCGCAGCGCTGGCGAATTTGTCCGTCTGCGCGCCAATCCCACTTATTATGGCGGCGTTCCTAATATCCCCTACGTCGTCTACCGCATCGTCGCCGACCCTGCAACGCTGAACCAGGCGCTGCAAACCGGCACGGTTGATTATGGGTTCATGTATCCCGATCAGTTCGAGCAGCTGACCGACCGCGACCGGTTCAACAGTTTCCTGTACCCCAATGCCAACTCGCCCATCGTCATCATGAATTTCCAGGACCGTTCGAACCTGCAGAACGCCTACGATGCGGACGGCAATCCCAATCAGCTCACACCCAATCGTTTCTTCGGCGATATTCGGGTGCGCCAAGCTGTTGCGATGGGCTATGACAAGCTGGCTTTGGCTATGACGCAGGGCGAGCTGGCTGAAAGCGTCCCGCTGACCGGGCCGATTGTTCCGGCTTTCTACGGCGCGTATGACATGTCTGACCTGCCTTACTGGGAGTACAACCCAGAGCGCGCGGCGGAGCTGCTGGAAGAAGCGGGGTGGGTCATGGGCAGCGACGGCGTGCGCGTCAAGGACGGCCTGCGCTTCGAAGTTGACCTGGTCTACAGCAAACTGGTTGATCTGTGGGCTAACGCCGCGTTGATCATGCAGGATCAGCTCAGCCAGCTGGGCATCAAGATCAACATCATCGAGCAAGAGTGGAGCGCCTATCTGGGCAATGTTTTGCTGCCAGGCGACTACGATATCACGGTGGTCGGTTTCGGTGGCGGCACCGAGGTTGATGGAATTGCCTACAACCTGCTGCACAGCAAGAACGTTATTCTGGGCGGCGGCGGTTTCAACCTGGCTGCTTATGTAAACCCGCGCATGGATGAGCTGCTCGACAAGGCGCGCAAAATGCCTGGCTGCAGCGTCGAAGATCGCTACCAGATTTACCGTGAAGTGCAGCAGATTGCGCTCAACGACGTCGCTTACGACTGGCTTGTCAGCACGACGCAGGTGCACGTGCTCAACCCGCGCATTGAGAACGCCTTCATCGGCCAGTGGAGTTTCCCGCCGAACTGGGAGATTGTGAACTGGGGCATCCGCTAGCCTTTGATTGCCAAAGCTAGCAGCCTTGCAGGGAAAGGGGGAGCGCCATCCAGCGCCCCCCTTTTTATTCAGTTTCTTACTTGGCGCTATTTGGCGCTGCGCACTTTGCGCGGATCAAAAGCGTCCCGCAGGCCATCCCCCACTAAGAAAAAGCACAGCACCGTTGCAAAGATCATGATGCCAGGCCAGATAATCAGGTGCTGTCCTGTTGCTAGATACGTGCGCGCATCCGTCAGCATGTTGCCCCAGGATGGCGTTGGAGGCCGGACGCCCAGTCCTAGGAAACTCAGACCTGACTCGATCAAAATCAGAGAGCCAGCATCAATTGTCAGGGTGACGATTACCAGCGAGATTACGTTTGGGAGAATATGCTGCAGCATAATGCGATGCGTAGGCGCGCCCAGCGAATGCGCTGCGACTACGAAATCGCGCTCTTTCAAGCCCAGAACTTCCCCGCGCACCAGACGACAGGTCGTAATCCACCCCAGCAGCCCCAGCAAAATGATGAGCACCTCTGGAGTCGGGCTAAAAATTACAGAGACTAGAATCAGCAAGAAGATAGTGGGAATAGACGAGAGCGTCGTAATGAACCAATTCACCAGATCGTCAATCAGCCCGCGGTAATAGCCAGCCAGCATGCCGACCACTACGCCTATTGTAATAGACATCACGCTTGCGCCATAAGCAACGCCGAGGGAAACACGCCCTCCGTAGAGCAGCCGCGTGAACTGGTCGCGTCCCAGGTTATCTGTTCCCAGAATATAGTTCCCAAAGCCCGGTGGACGATAGCGGTCAGCTACGTTAGTGCGAGTGGCGCTGACCCCCAAAGCCTGTTCGATCAGAGGCGGTAGAAACACGCATGCCAGCGTCAGCATCACCAGCATGAAAATAGCGAGCAGGGTCAAACGATCGCGGCGGATGTGCAGCAGCGCCTCTGCCCACAGCGAACGCGACTGCGCGGCTTCTAGGCGCACCACTTTTGATTTCGAAACGGCCTCACCACTGGATCCGACACTGGCTGTCATGTGTTTCACCTCATCAACGTGTGTCAGCAGCTCAAGTTCGCTGAAGCGCTCTCCACAGCAGAGCTGGATGTGAGGGTTCACATCAGAGCTGAATGCGTGGGTCTACCAAACCGTACAGCAGATCGCTGATCATGAGGCCGAGGATATACATTACTGCGCTGATGATCACCGAACCCATAATGACCGGATAGTCGCGCTGGCTGACAGCCTCAATGACTAGACGACCTAATCCTGGCCAGCTAAAAACTTGTTCAATAATCACCGCGCCGCTCAGCAAAAAGCCGATGGACACACCCAACAGCGTCACGATTGGGATCAGCGCATTGCGCAGCACATGGATCAGCCAAACCATGCGATCAGACAGCCCCTTCGCGCGCGCAGTGCGCACGTAATCTTGGGCCAGCGCCTCTAATATCTGCACGCGCGTGTAACGCGAGACGACCGAGATAATCCCCAGCGCAAACACGGTCACCGGCATAATCATGTATGGCAGGCTGTCCAGCAGGTTAAAGCCCGCGTTTCGCTGTGTGATGTCGCGCATGCCACTCATCGGCAGCAGATTAAGGTTAACGCTGAAAATCAGGATCAGCATTAAACCTAACCAGAAACTGGGGATCGCATTTCCGACCACAGACAACACACGCGTAGCTTGATCAAGCAAGCGCTGGTGGTTGAGAGCTGCCAGCATACCGATGACGATGCCGACGAAATACCCTAGAAGGATGGACGGAACAGAAAGGAGCAGCGTAGCCGGTATGCGTTCGCCAATCACTTCCAGCACCGGGCGTTTGAGCTGAATAGACTGCCCAAAGTCCCCTCGCAGCACGCCCCGGCGTGTCCCGTAAACGTCACCTTCTCCATCTCCGTCCACGTCAATCATGGTCCAGTCGTTGCCAATCAGCCAGTAAACGTACTGCACAAGCGGTGGCTGATCGAGGCCTAACTGACGTCGGAGGGTCTGCGCCGCGCCAGGATCGTTGCTGGGGCGAAAGGTGATTGTCGTGATCGGATCACCTGGTGTTGCCAGCATAAGCATAAAAGACAGCAGAGAGATACCAAAAAGCGTAGGGATCGCCTGTGCGAGGCGTCTTAGCAGAAAGGCATTCATGACAACAGCCGACAGGAGGCGTTAAAAGTCGCCGGATTATACCATTCAGCGCAGCAATCACAATAGACACCCTCCGAAATTCGCCCTCAAATTGGCGGGCTTATGTATCCAGCGCGCAAGACACAACGGCCCCGCGATTCCCGCCGCCAGATCACTTCACTGCTAACAAAAGGCGGCGTAAGGATATAATATGGGCACGGTTTCCCGTTCCAAGGACACACACCATGCCCAAAATTGCGTTTATCGGCGCTGGCAGCACCGTTTTTGCCCAGAACCTGATGGGCGACATCCTCAGCTACCCCGAACTGGCCGGCTCGACGCTGGCGCTGCACGACATTGACCCTGAGCGTCTGCGCACGTCTGAGATTGTGGCGCACAAGGTCGCCGCCGCGCTGGGCGCGCGCCCGGCAGTCGAAGCCACTACCGACCGCCGCCGCGCCCTCGATAACGCGGATTACGTCATCGCCATGTTCCAGATTGGCGGCTACAAGCCCAGCACCGTTGTTGATTTTGAAATTCCCAAGAAATACGGCCTGCGCCAGACCATCGCCGACACGCTGGGCGTGGGCGGCATCATGCGCGGCCTGCGCACGATCCCCGTTTTTCTGGACATGTGCCGCGAGATGGAGCAGCTCTGCCCTAACGCGCTGCTGCTCCAGTACGTCAACCCGATGGCGATCAACTGCTGGGCCATTTACCGCGCCACTGGCATCAAGACAGTCGGCCTGTGCCACAGCGTGCAGGGGACGGCCCACCAATTGGCGCACGACATCGGCGTGCCCTACGACGAGATCAACTATCTATGCGCTGGCATCAACCACATGGCGTTTTACCTGCGCTTCGAGCGCAGCGGCCAGGACTTGTACCCTCTAATCCGCCGCGTGGTCGAAGAGGGCCGCGTGCCAGATTGGAACCGCGTGCGCTACGAGGTCTTCACGCGCCTGGGCTACTTCGTCACCGAGAGCAGCGAGCACTTCAGCGAGTACGTCCCGTGGTTCATCAAGCGCGACCGGCCTGACTTGATCGAACGCTTCAACATCCCGCTGGATGAGTACATCGCGCGCTGCGAGAGCCAGATCGCCAGTTGGCAGGCGCTGCGCGACCAGCTCGAAGCGCCGGATGCTGCCGTGACTGTCGAGCGCAGCATGGAGTACGGCTCGCAGATCATCTACAGCGTGGAGACCGGCGCGCCCAGCGTGATCTACGGCAACGTCGAAAACCGCGGCCTGATTGACAACCTGCCGGCCGGCTGCTGCGTCGAAGTGCCGTGCCTGGTGGACAAGAACGGCGTCCAGCCGACGAAGGTCGGCGCGCTGCCGCCGCACCTGGCGGCGCTGGTGCAGACCAATATCAACGTGCAGGCGCTCACCGTTGAGGCGGCGCTCACTGGCAAACGCGAGCACATCTACCACGCCGCCATGCTCGACCCGCACACCGCCGCCGAACTCAGCCTCGACCAAATTTGGGCGCTGGTGGACGACCTGATCGCCGCGCACGCCGGCTGGTTGCCGCCGTACAATTAGCAAGCTGACAGTCGTCAGCCATCAGCTTTCTGGCTGTAAGCTGGCGACTGGTGACTGACGACTCACCGAGGTGAACACAATGCTTGACACACCACGCGAACAGGAAGCCGTCGAACAGGCGCCGCTCACACTGGAGGCGCTGCTGGCGCTGGGGCCGGACGCGCGCGTCGAGGTCATTGAGGGGGAGCTTGCCGAGATGTCACCGGTTGGAATGCTGCATCACCTGATTGCGGGAAACATCTATGACCCGTTGAAGCTCTTCGTGACAGCAAACAGCCTCGGCTGTGTCTTCTTCGACGGCCTGCTGTACCTGATGCATTCCGAAGCCGGCGGCCTCAAGGACTCGTTCGTGCCCGATGTGTCGTTCATCCGCAGGGCGAACCTCATCACCGGCTGGGACGTCACACGGCCTTACCCCGGCGCGCCTGATCTGGCCGTTGAGGTAATCTCGCCCGGCGACGACGCGGGGAAGGTGCAGGCCAAACTGCGCGCGTATCTCGACAAGGGCACAGATGAGGTGTGGATCGTCTACCCCAACACGCGCGAGGTCTACCAGTACCGGCGCAGCGCTGACCCGGAGGTGCGCATCTACCGCCGGGGCAGCGACGCGCTGGATACCAGCGCGCTTTTCCCTGGCCTGGCGCTCACGCTGGACGCGATCTTCGCCCTGCCCGACTGGGCAGCGCAGAAACCGTAAACCGGCCCCCCGACGCCCGCTCCGAAAACGGAGCGGGGACAGCGAACGCAGGTTCGCAGGGGGCAAACTAACGACTTACGACTAGAGACTGGCGGCTGTCACATGTTCAACCCCGCTGACCACCCCCACCGCCGCTTGAATCCGCTCACCGGAGAGTGGGTGTTGGTCTCGCCGCACCGCACCAAGCGCCCCTGGCAGGGCCGTGTCGAGCGCCCGCCGCAGGACGATCGTCCGCCGTACGACCCAACTTGCTACCTGTGCCCTGGCAATGCCCGCGCCGGCGGCGTCGTTAACCCGGCATACGAACACACCTTCGTGTTCACCAACGATTTCGCCGCCCTGCTGCCTGACGCGCCCGACGCGCCTCCGACCGATCACCCGCTGTTCAGCGTCCAGGGCGTGCGCGGCACGTGCCGCGTGATGTGCTTCTCGCCCCGCCATGACCTCACGCTGCCCGAAATGCCGCCCGCCGACATCCGCCGCGTGGTGGACGCCTGGGCCGCCGAAACCGACGACTTGGGCCAGACCTACCGCTGGGTGCAGGTGTTCGAGAACAAAGGCGAGATCATGGGCTGCTCCAACCCGCACCCGCACGGCCAGATATGGGCCGAAAGCGTCTTGCCCAACGAGGCCGTCAAAGAGGACCGCAGCCAGCGCGCTTACTGCGCCCAACACGGCGCGCCGCTGCTGCTGGATTACGCTGCCCAGGAACTGGCGCGCGAGGAGCGTGTGGTTGTCGTCAACGATCACTGGCTGGCTGTCGTGCCGTACTGGGCCGTGTGGCCGTTCGAGACGCTGCTGCTGCCGCGCCGCCATGTGCTGCGCCTGCCTGACCTGACCGACGCCGAGCGCGACGCCCTAGCCGACATCCTCAAGCGCCACCTGACGAAATACGATAATCTGTTTGAGGTGTCGTTTCCCTACTCGATGGGCTGGCACGGCGCGCCCTACGACGACGGCGATCACGACGGCTGGCAGCTGCACGCCCACTTTTACCCGCCGCTGCTGCGCTCCGCGACAGTGCGCAAGTTCATGGTGGGCTACGAGATGCTGGGCGAGGCGCAGCGCGACATCACGCCGGAGCAGGCCGCCGCCCGCCTGCGCGCGCTGCCCGAGACGCACTACAAGCTGACATGATCTGCACCCTGCCCCCACCGCCCGCCCTTGATTCGCCTCATTCGCTGTGCAGGGGTTTAATGCATCAAACCGCCGCAGGGATGGAGTGGGCTGCGGCGGGAGTGAAGGCAAACCACCCGAAAGGCCCGCGCCATGACCACCCAAGCCCGCGTAATTGACGCCTTTGTCCAGCGCTGCGGCGCGCCGCCGACTGCCGTCGTGCGCGCGCCCGGCCGTGTCAACCTGATCGGCGAGCACACCGACTACAACGACGGCTTTGTGCTGCCAATGGCCATTGACCGCGCCGTTTACATCGCGCTGCGCCCACGCCCTGACAGCTATGTGCACCTGCACTCGCTCGATTTCAACAACCTGCTGGTGTTCGACTTGGACGCCTTCCTGCGCGAGCCGCCCAGTTGGGCCGAGTACATCAAGGGCGTGGCCTGGGCGCTGCAAGAGGCTGGTTACGCGCTGCGCGGCTGGGACGGCGTGATCGCCGGTGATGTGCCTATCGGGGCCGGCCTGTCGTCGTCAGCGGCCACCGAGCTGGCGGCGGCGCGCGCCTTCGCCTATGTCGCCGAGCTGCCCTGGGATGCCGCCCGCATGGCCCGGCTGGCCCAGCAGGCCGAAAACCAGTGGGTGGGGATGAACTGCGGCATCATGGATCAGATGATCTCGGCGGCGGGGCAGGCCGATCACGCGCTGCTGATTGACTGCCGCACGCTGGCGACGCAGGCCGTTCCGCTGCCGCCTGGCACGCTGGCCGTCGTGCTGGACACCGCCACCCGCCGCGGCTTGGTCGATTCGTCTTACAACGAGCGCCGCAGCCAGTGCGAGGCCGCCGCCCGTCACTTCGGCGTGCCCGCCCTGCGCGACGTCACGCTGGCGCAGTTCGAGGCCCGCGCCGGCGAACTGGATGACGTGACGCGCCGCCGCGCCCGCCACGTCATCACCGAGAACGCGCGCACGCTGGCCGCCGCCGCCGCCATGCGCCAGGGCGACGCCGCCGCGCTGGGCCAGTTGATGGACGCCAGCCACGCCAGCCTGCGCGACGACTTCGAGGTGACCAACGACCAGCTCAACATCATGGTGGACTGTGCCCGGCAGCATCCCGGCTGTTACGGCGCGCGCATGACCGGGGCTGGCTTTGGCGGCTGCGCAGTGGCGCTGGTGCGCGCCGGCGCATCCGACGACTTCGCCCGCGCCGTCACGGCCAGCTACTACGCGCGCACCGGCCTGGAACCGCAGGTCTACGTGTGCAGCGCCGCGCCAGGGGCGGCAGTCATAGAGGGCTGAGCGCGCCAGCTTGGGGCCGGCAGCCGTCTGCCATCTGTCAGCTTTTTTGCTCCGTTTGTTTCGGGAAGATCGCCGCCAGCGGCAGCGCGAACCCCGGCAGGCAGGCCGCCGTCAGCGCGCCGTCCCGCCCCACGAGCTGCGCCGGCTGGCCTGGCGCGTGCACCTCGACCGTCTGCTGCGCCGGGTTGACCACCCACACCAGCGTCCCCGCCGCCGTGTAATGGCTCACCTTGAAGCGCAGCCGCTGCTGCTCCTCGCCGCTGGCTGGGTCAGAGACCACCTCAACCGCCAGGTCGGGCGGGGTGGGGTTGTAGCCAGAGGCTGGCAGCTCTGGCTGGCGCGCATACGAGATGAACGCCACGTCAGGCACATAGCGCTCGCCGCCCACCATATAACCCCCGTCTGCGCCGGTCACGTGGCCGATGTCGTTCTCGCGTAGGTAGATATTAAGCGCGGTTAAAATCAGGCCTGCAATCTTGGACGCCAGCGGATTGGACGGCACTTCGACAATCTCCCCTCCGATGAATTCAAACACGCGGTCGCTGTTCTCCGGCAGGCGGATGAACGCATCGAAATCCGCCAGTGTGGCCATCTCTCTGATCGGCGCTGTCATGGTGGCGCTCCTCGCCTGGTTTGCTCACGGCCTGTAGTTTACAGCTTCCAGCGCGCAGTGACCAGCCAGATGCCGGCCACGACAGCTCAGCGTCACAGCGGCGGCGGACGTTTTGGTTTGTCAGCCATCCCCCAGAAATTGAGGGTTCACAAAGGTTCATGATGGTGCTAAGATGACCTACGCAATCCCACAGAAGAGCGCTTGGCAGAAAACTCGCAGTTGAACACGTGTTCTAAATGTGGTAGACTGTCCTTGTGTCGAGGGGCAGGAGCTGAACGCTGGCGCGCGCCGGCGGCCGCCTGTACAGGTGGATAGGTCAGCCATCGAACAGAGGACGATGCCAAGACTGGCCGTCTGCCCGGCGCTTGCAAGCCCGTTTTGTGGGATAGTAAAGACATCCAGAGAAGGAGAGACGACCATGCAAGAGGCAATCTACGCCCACCTGCGCATCAAAGAGCTGCGCCGCGCCGCCGAGCAGCAGCGCCTGGCGAAACTGGCCCAGGCTGAGCAGCGCGAGCTGAGCGCGCAGCGCAAGCTAATCCTGGCCCTGATGACCCGGATTGGGATGCTCTAGGCGGCTGAGCGGCGCATCTGACACACTCTGACACACAAGGAGAAAACAGCGATGAACCCGAGCAACATCTACCTCACTAACGACATCCTGCTCAACAGCCACCGGCGCGAGCGCGACCGACAGCGGCTCATCAACGAAGCGCGCGCCGTCCAGCGCCGCCCGCACGGCCAGCGCAGCCTGCCCATCTGGACGCTGGTGCTCAGTACGCTGGGGCGCTGAGCGATGTCCTCGAAACACCCTGCACAGCCGCCTCAAAAGCAAAAGCGCGCTGCCGGCCACCACACCGCAGCGCGTTTTTCTTTTCCGCCCCCGTTTCGCGCAGACGTGCGCTGGTTAATCTGCCTGCTACTCGAACGCCAGCCGGTCGCCGGCGAGCACAGCGCGTCTGCCGTGCCGAACGGTCACGCCCGCCAGCGGAACGGGCTGGCAGGCCGGGGCAGCGCCCGCCGGGAACAGGTAGGCTTCGGCCCCGCCGGCGCGCGGCCCGCGCTCCTGCACAGCGACTGTCGCCTGGCCGTCCACCGCGGCGGCCACCCACCCCTCACCGTCGCGCGGCGAGCGCACACGCCACCACGTTAGGCCGCTGGCCGACGCCGGCCCATCCAGCACCAGCAGATCAAAGCCGCGCACCAGCGTCACCACCTCCGGGCTGCGCAGGCCGGGGCGCTCGCGCAGTTTGAGCGAGGTGGCGGCGATGGCCAGCGTGTCGCCGATGGTGATCGGCTCTGCGCCGAGGATGATGAGCGTGCGGATGCCCTGCACCTTGTCGGCGGCCCAGCCGACCGTGCCGTCTTCCAGGCGCACGCGCCACCAGTTGAGGTTGTCGGCCTGCTGCGGCCCGCCGATGATGACCACCCGCGTCTCGTTGGACATCTCGGTGATGCGCCGGCTGGCGAGGCCGGGCGCTTCGCGCAGGTTGAGCGTGTCGGCCGGTGTGTGCACCAGGGCCGGCTGGCCGATAGGCCAGGCCGGGTCGAGGGCGCGGGCCGCGCCAAAGGCCACCAACAGGCTGTCGTTGTCAGCGCCCACCAGCGCGATGCCCCACGTGCCTTCTTCACGGTTCAGCGGTGAGAGGCGCAGCGCCTCGACAGCCTGCGCCTCGCCAGCGGCCAGGTCAGCGCTGGCCGCCTCAGTCTCGACCACTGGGTTGGCGATGCACACCTGCCCCGGCGCAAGCGGGCCGCAGGCCCACTGCCCCTGGCGCAGCGCAGCCAGCGCCAGCGCGGGGCAGGCGGCTGCGTCGGCTGGCTGCTGCGCGACCGGTGTCTCGCTGCCGGCTGCGTCGGCGCTGCCGGCGAACGACACGGTAGTCTCATCCAGTGCAAGGGACGCGCCGGCGGCGTTGAAGATCGCGCCGCCCGCTTCCCCGGCGAAGTTGTCCTCCAGGGCGCTGTCGCTCACCGTGAGCGTGCCGAAGTTGGCCACGCCGCCGCCGCTGCCGTCGGCGATGTTGCCGGCCACGCGCGCGTCGCGCAGCGTGAGGTCGCCGTAGTTGAGGATGCCGCCGCCGTCGTCTGGCGTGCGGCCGCCGGTGACAGTCAAACCGCTGAGGGCGACGCGGGCAGGCGCGGCCACCGCGATCACTGTGCCTTGCCCGCCGCCGCTGATGACCACGTATTGGCGGTCGCTGCCGGCCAGCGTGACCGGCCGCGTCAGGCGCAGGCGCTCGGTGTAGACGCCGGCGGCCAGGTTGACGGTGTCGCCGGGCGCGGCCAGCGCCAGCGCCGCGCTGATGGTTCGACAGGGCACGGCCGGATTGTAGCAGGCGTTGGCGTCGCTGCCGGCTGGGCTGACGAACCACTGGCCGGCGATGGGCGCAGCCGGCGTGGGCGTAGCGCTGGGCGGCGGTGTGCTGGTAGGGGCGGCCGTGGCGGTGAGGCTGGGCGTGGCTGTGGCGCTGGGCGTAAGGGTTAAGCTGGCCGTGGGCGACGGCGTAAGTGAGGGAGTGATCGCCGCCTCCGGGATGCTGATGGTCTCGCGCTGGACGCCCACCAGCGCCGCCGGCAGCCAGCCTGCTGCCCCGCTGTCGAGCTGTACGCGATACCACGCGCCGTCGGCGCTGATGCTCACCACCATCACGATTGTGCCGGCCGGCAGGGCGCCGCTGACCGGCGCGGCCGCGTCGGGGGCGCTGCGCAGCGCCGCGTTGGCCAGCGTCACGGCGCTGAGCGCGCCAGTCAGCGAGCCGTTTAGCGTGTCGTCTTCGTCGCCGCTGGGGGGCAGCAGGCCCAATGCGACCGCCGTGCCGTTGAGGCTGTCCAGCAGAGACGCGTTTTCGGCCAGCAGCGCCGCCTGCTGCGTCAGCGCGGCGTCGAGCGTGGCGTTGGCGGCGGCGGCGGTGGCGCGCGCCTGTTCGATCTGCCTGGAGAAGTCGCCCGCGTTGGCGGTCTGGGCGGCCAGCACGGCGTTCAGGGTGACGTTGGCGGCGTAGGCGGTGGCCTGGCCCTGGGCCAGCAGCAGCGCTACCTGCGTCTGCTGGGCTTGAGCGGCGGCGGTGGCCAGCGCGCGTTCGGCCTGCAGCGTGGTGGTGAGGATCAGGCGCTCGGCCTCGCTGATGGCGTCGGCGGCGCTCTGAGCGACGCGGGTTTCCTGGGCGGCGCTGGTGGCGGCCTGCTGCGTGCGCTCGATGCCGCGCTGGGTGGCCTGGGCGAAGATCGTGGCGTTGAGCTGCAACAGCTCCAGGCTGCTCTGGGTGGAACGGGCGGCGCGGGTGGCCTCGGCCTGAGCCAGGCTCTGCTGGGTCCCCTGGGCGGCAATCGTCGAGTCCTGGGCGATGCGCGTGCGCTCGCCGGCGTCCACCGTCCCCTGGGCGTTAAGGGCCGCCAGCGTCTGGTTCTGCGTGAACGCGATCAAGCTGAGGGCCAGCAGCGCCACCAGCACGGCCAGCGCCCCGCCCAGAAAGCGGAGCTGGCGGCGGCTGCGGGCTGCTTGGCTGACCAGGATGAAATCGAGCTGGAGTTCAGTCGGCTTGGGGTCTTTCTCGCGGCCCGCCTCCAGCCAGCGGCCGTACTCGACAGTTTCCGCGCCGGTGAGCAGGTAGTCGGCGCTGCGGCCCCGCCCTTCCCACTCTTTGGCGCGCACCAGCAGCAGCGTATGCTTGCGCACGTGGTCAAGGTCGAGCGAGAGCGCCTGCAGCAGGCTGTGGAAGGCGGCGTCGAAGCCGGCCTCGTCGCTGAACGGAATCCAGTTGTGGGCCTGCACGGCGCGGTGGATCAGGTTCTTGTCCACGCCGCTGATGTCGCGGTAGAGCAGAGGGATGAAGCGCTTGTTGTTCTGGACGGCGTGCTCGATCTCGCTGCGGCACACCTCAGAGGCGATCGAGTCCGGGCTGATGATGAAGATGAACGTGTCGGCCGCCTCGATGGCGGCGCAAATCTCCTGCCACCAGTTGGCGGTGAGCGGTATATCCTCCCAGTCTACCCACACGTCGCGCTGCTGGGCGCTGAGCGCGGCGTGCAGGCGGCGCATGAAATCGGCGTCTTTGCGGGAGTACGAGATGAATACGTCAGCCATAGGGCAGTCGCCAATCTCATCGCTGCTGCCAGTCTGTCGTCACAACCAACAACTACAGACCAACGATAGTCTACAGCAAGTGGCGCGCGGCGGCCAGCGGGGGGCGCAGGCGCTCCCTGGCGCTTCTGCCCCCCTTTTCCGCGAATGCGCCTGCGCAAGGACGCCCGCGCGCGAATAATTGCGTAATTCGGGGCCAACGCTAGAATAACGTGTGTTGCGCTCGCTTGATCCCCGGAACTGCCCATGTCAACCTACCTGATCCGCCGCATCATCGAGTCCATCCCCGTCGTTTTCGGCGTGTCGGTGCTTGTCTTTATGCTGCTGCGCCTGATTCCCGGCGACCCGGCCATCGCCCTGCTGGGCGAGCGCGCCTCGGCAGAGAACGTGGCCGCCATCCGCGAGCGCCTGGGGCTGGACAAGCCGCTGCCGGAGCAGTACGTCATCTGGGTGAACCGCCTGCTGCAGGGCGACCTGGGCAACACCGTGCGCGGCAACATCCCCATCGCCAACGAGCTGCGCAACCGCTTCCCTGCCACCGTCGAGCTGGCGCTGGTGGCCATCACGCTGTCCACCGCCATCGGCGTGCCGCTGGGCATTCTCTCGGCAGTGCGGCGCAACTCGATGATAGACACGGCCACCATGTTCGGGGCGCTGCTGGGCGTCTCCATCCCGATCTTTGTGCTGGGCCTGCTGCTGATCTACATCTTCGGCGTGCATTTCCGGCTGCTGCCCTTCATCGGCCGCATTGACTCCACCATGCAGGTGGAAACGCGCACCGGCCTGCTGGTGGTGGATTCGTTCCTCAGCGGCAACTGGGCCGCCCTCAGCAGCGCCCTGCGCCACCTGATCCTGCCGGCGCTGACGCTGTTCACCATCCCGCTGGCCATTATCGCCCGCATCACGCGCTCGGCCATGCTGGAGGTGCTGAACCAGGATTACATCCGCACGGCGCGCGCCAAAGGCCTGGCCGAGCGCCCGGTGATCTTCACCCACGCCCTGCGCAACGCGCTGCTGCCGGTCATCACCATTATCGGCCTGCAGTTGGGCACGCTGCTCTCCGGCGCGGTGCTCACCGAGACAATCTACGCCTGGCCGGGCATCGGCAAATGGCTGTTCGACAGCATCGTCGCCCGCGATTACCCCATCGTCCAGTCGGTGACGCTGATCATCGCCCTGATCTACATCATCATTAACTTTGTGGTAGATATCCTGTACGCCCTGGTAGACCCCCGCATACGAGTAGTCCGATGAGCACCACTGTTCGCCTCAGCGCCTCACGCCAGTCCCGCCGCGACGCCCTCGCCGTCCGCTGGGAGCAGCTCACCGACCTGATGCGCCGCCTGCGCGCCACCCCCAGCGCCCGCATCGGCGGCATTATCGTCATCGTCATGGTCGGCCTGGCGGCGCTCGTGCCGCTGCTGGACAACTACGACCCCGTGCGCGACAACAGCCTGTCGGCCCGCTACCGCCCGCCGGACTGCGTGGTGGGCTGGCTGACCAACGTCCTCAACGGCCAGCCGCAGCCGGAGGGCGGCATGTCGTGCGACTACCCCTTTGGCGCGGACAAGAACGGCGGCAGCGTGATGCGGCGCGTGGGGCACGGCATGTCCGTGTCGCTGGGCGTGGGCGTGTTCGTGGTCGTCATTGCCGTTGCCGTGGGGGCGACCATCGGCCTGATCTCCGGCTTCCTGGGCGGCTGGGTGGAGAGCGCCACGATGCGCGCGATGGACGTCATCCTGGCCTTTCCGTCGCTGCTGCTGGCCATCGCCCTGGTGACAGTGGCCGGGGCCAGCCTGACCAACGGCATGATTGCCATCGCCATCACCCAGATTCCGGTATTCGCCCGCCTCACACGCTCGATGGCCATCTCCATTCGCAGCGCCGAGTATGTCACGGCGGCGCGCAGCGTAGGCGCCAGCGGCGGCAGCATCATGCTGGCGCACGTGCTGCCTAACAGCCTGGCCCCGCTGATCGTGCAGTCCACGCTGCTGCTGGGCACAGCCGTGATCGAAACGGCGGCGCTGGGCTTCCTCGGCCTGGGGCAGCAGCCGCCGTACCCTGAGCTGGGCAAGATGCTGGCCGAGAGCCAGCCGGCGCTGGCCTCTGGCAAGTGGTGGGTGATGTTCTTCCCCGGCATGACGATTGTGCTGATCGTACTGGGCTTCAACCTGCTGGGCGACGGCCTGCGCGACGTGCTCGACCCGCGCCTGCGCGGCACGCGCTAGAGCAAGTGGGCAAGCCAGCGCCAGCCCGCCGCGCCCCGCGATAACTCACAACGCGGCTGCGTTAAGTTTTGCGCTGCACCGTTTGACGACGCGGGCGTTTGGTGCTATTCTGGACAATGAACGTTTATACACGTTGTGTACATTTGTGCATTTTAGTGCAAACAAGGACACGTTCATGACAGCACACCGCGCGATTGACTGGACGCAGCAGGCACAGCGCGTCGCGGACAACATCCGGCGGCGCGTGTTCGAGCACGTCATGAAGAACAACGGCGGCTACCTCAGCCAGGCGTGCTCATCGGCAGAGATTTTCGCCGCGCTTTACACCCGCATCATGCGGCTCGGCCCCAGCGAAGCCCCGCTGATCCCGCCGCCGTTCGCCGGCGTGCCGGGGCCGCACAACCCGCACTACATCAGCGGCGGCGCGTACAACGGCCCGCGCGCCCCCCAGTACGACCGCTTCATCTTCTCGCCGGCGCATTACGCGCTGGTGCTCTACGCCGCGCTGATCGAGGTGGGCCGCCTGGGCGAAAGCGCGCTCGATCACTTCAACCAGGACGGCAGCACTGTCGAGATGATCGGCGCGGAGCACTCGCCCGGCGTTGAGACGACCACCGGCTCGCTGGCGCAGGCCATCAGCCAGGCAGGCGGCATCGCGCTGGGGCGGCGGCTGAAGGGCGAGCCGGGCCGCGTCTGGGTGCTGATGACCGACGGCGAGTTCCAAGAAGGGCAGACGTGGGAGGCGCTGGCCGCCTTGTCGTTCTACCGGTTGGACAACGTCGGCATCTACGTGGACGTCAACGGCCAGCAGTGCGACGGCCTGATGGCCAGCGTGATGAACGTCGAGCCGCTGTGCGCCCGCCTGGAGACCTTCGGCGCGCGCGCCTTTGAGGTGGACGGGCACGACCTGGAGGCGCTGGCTGCCCCCGCTGAGCTGGCCCCCGACGGCCGCCCGCTGGTCGTGCTGGCCCGCACTGACCCCACCCGCGGCATCCCGCTGCTGCAGGAGCGCGCGCCGGAGCTGCATTATCTGCGCTTCAAATCCGCCGAAGAGCGCGACCGCTATCAGGCCGCCTTCGAGGCGCTGGTCAAGGAGGGCTGATTGTGGAAATTGTCATCCGTCCCCATGTTGAGAACTTCATCAAATGGGCTGCCGACAAGCCCGAAGTCGTCGTGCTCTCCGCCGACCTAACCAACTCGTGCGAGGTGGGGAAGTGGCGCGACACCTACCCAGAGCGCTTCTTCTCGATGGGCATGGCCGAGCAGAACATGATGGGCTTCGCCGCTGGGCTGGCGCGCGAGGGCTTCGAACCCTGGGTGCACACTTTCGCCGTGTTCATCTACCGCCGCCCGTATGATCAGCTCGCGATGTCTATCGCCTATCCCAACCTGCCGGTGCGGCTGGTGGGCTTCCTGCCCGGCATTACAACGCCCGGCGGCGTGACGCACCAGGCAATCGAAGACATTGCCATCATGCGCGCCACGCCCAACATGACAATCTTAGAGACCGGCGACGCCACTGAGGTCGAAACAGTGCTGGACGCAGCCCACGCTGTTCGCGACCCGGTTTACATCCGCATGCTGCGCGGCGAAGTCCCGCGCCTGTTCAGCCGCGACGAGCCGATGGCCCTCAACCGCGCGCGCGTCCTCAGCCAGGGCGAAGACGTGACGATCTTCACCGCGGGCATCACCACTGAAGAGGCCATGCGCGCCACCGCCGCCCTGAAAACGCGCGGCGTTTCGATCACCCACCTGCACATCTCTACGCACAAACCGTTCACCGACCCGGCCATCGCCGAAGCGATTGCCGCCGCCCGGCACGGCGTCGTCACGCTGGAGAACCACACGGTCATCGGCGGGCTGGGGTCAGCAGTGGCGGAGATCATCGCCGAGCAGGGCCTGGCCAAGAAGCTGGTGCGGCTGGGACTGCGCGACACCTATGCCCACGGGGCCAGCCGCCACTACTTGATGAAGGCCTACGGCCTGGACGCCAGCGCGCTGGTGCGCGCCGTCGAGCAGCTCATCGGCCAGCCGACCGGCGTCACCGAATCCGACCTGGCTGAAGTGCGCATCCAGCCGGTGCACAGCGCCGCCAAAGCGGAGGCGCTATGACCCTGCCCGAACGCCCCGCCGTTGTGGGGCTGTCCGGCGAGCGCTTCCGCGCAGTCTATCACCTGACAGGCGACAAGGCCGAGGCGCGCGCCAAAGCCGAGGACATCACCATCGAGCAGACGATCGAGTTTCCCGCCGACCTCGCGCCAGAGGGCGACATCCGCGATCACATCATCGGCCGCATCGAGCGCCTGCGCCGCCTGAAATCGGGCCGCTGGGAGGCGGTCATCAGCTACGCTGTCGAGACCGCCGGGCCAGACCTGGCGCAGTTTCTCAACGTGATCTTCGGCAACATCAGCATCAAGCCGGGCATCCGGCTGATGCGGCTCGACCTGCCGCCGGCGCTGCTGGCGCGCTTCAAAGGGCCGCGCTTCGGGCGCGCCGGCGTGCGGCAGTTGGTGAAGGTGCACAACCGCCCGCTGATGTGCAGCGCCCTCAAGCCGATGGGCCTGAGCAGCGCCGACCTGGCCGACATGGCCTACCGCTTCGCGCTGGGCGGGCTGGATTTAATCAAGGACGATCACGGCCTGGCGAACCAGCCGTTCAGCCCGTTCCAAACGCGCGTCGAGCAGTGCGCGGCAGCCGTGGCCCGCGCCAACCGCGAAACCGGCCTTAACTGTCTCTACCTGCCCAACATCACCGCGCCCGCCGATAAGATCGCAGCGTACGCTCGTTTCGCGCGCGACGCCGGCGCGGGCGGCCTGCTCATCTGCCCCGGCATTGTCGGCTTTGACACCATGCGCGCGCTGGCCGACGACGACGGCGTCAACCTGCCCATCATGAGCCACCCGTCGTTCTACGGCAGCATGGTCACCAGCCCGCGCAGCGGCATCTCGCACTACGCGCTCTACGGCCAGCTTCAGCGCCTGGCTGGGGCCGACATGAGCATCTACCCCAACTTTGGCGGGCGCTTCTCGTTCAGCGTAGACGAGTGCCGCAGCATCGTCGCCGGCACGCAGGACGCGATGGGCCACCTCAAGCCGTGCTTCCCCGCCCCAGGCGGCGGCATGACGATGGAGAAAGTGCCGCTGATGAACGCCGTCTACGGCACAGAGGTGGTGTATCTGATCGGCGGCGGGCTGCACCGCCACAGCCGCGACCTAACGGCCAACGTGCGCTACTTCATGCGCCTGATCCAGCCGGAGAGGCTGGAAGCGGAAGAGTAGACCTCACCCCCCAACCCTTTTTCATGTGGAAAGAGGGAATCCCGCGGCAGCGAGGCGGGGGTGAGGTTTAGACACGTGGCAGCCAGCACAGCCGTTTCCTACCGCTCGAACAGGCGGCGCACCGGCACGGCGAACCCCGGCAGCACGTCGCCGCCGTCGAGCGTGTCGTCCGGCAGCAGCGCAAGCGGCTCGCGGCCTGGACGGTGCACCTCCACGCCCTCGTTTGGCATCACCAGCCACACCAGCGCCGTGCCGCGCGCGATGTAAGCGCGGGCCTTGCGCCGCTGCGCCTCGCGCGACTGCGTCTCGGAGCGAATCTCGACGGCCAGCAGGGGCGGCTGCGTGAAGTAGGGCAGGTCGCCGGGTTCGTCCCGGTTGACCGACACGTCCGGCAAGAACTTCACGCCGTCCAGCTCGTGCAGCGCCTCCGTGTGTGCTGCGGCAGGAAATCCGTGTTCATCCACGTAGTTTCCAAGCAAACGGGCAATCAACGCCTGAATGCGGCTGTGCACTCTGCTGGGCGACACCTCGACCATCTCCCCGTCCAAAAAGTCAAAACGCCGCTCCGGGTGCTGCCCAGCAAACGCCAGAAAATCCTCAGCCGTCATCTGCTTGCTCGCAATCATGTCACACCTCATCTCGCCGCCAGCTGGTTCAACCTCACCCCCGCCCCCTTCAAACGGGGAGTCCCGCGCCAGCGGGGCGGGGGCGAGGCCTGGCGCTTACTCCGCCTTGACGAACATCACCGCGATCGCGTCGTCCGCTGTGCGCATCTCCAGCATGTCGCCGCGCACCTGGTAGGTGGCGGCGCTGGCCAGCGCCGCCAGGAACGCGGTTTCCTGGTCCATAATGCCTTCCGGCGCGCTGCAGAACTTGCGCGTGGAGGCCGCCGGGCCGATGCTGATGCCGCCGTCGGGCGTGGTCGTGAAGCTGGCGGTGTAGCTGTTGCAGCCCGCCGACCCGCTGACGCGGCCCTCGGCGTCAAACGCGGCGGTCAGCTCGGTTTCCGGCAGCGGGCCGACAGCCGCCTCGCGCCCGTTGTTGTAGACGGTCACCACCCACGACGTGCCCGCCAGCGCAGAGGGCTGGGCGGCAAAGCGCATTGTGCCGCTGTCGAACTTGATGTCCATAAACAGGTCACCGTTCTGGAAAAAGTAGATGGCGGCGTCGCTCAACTGCTGGACGAACACGTCCCCCAGCGAGCCTTCTGGGCAGGCCATCAGCGTCATCGGCCCCGGCATCAGGCTGATCTGGCCGTCGGCCTCAACTGTGTAGCCGCCGCTGCCGCGGTTGCAGTCTGCCTGGAAGGTGAAGCGGCCCTCGTCGTCGAGCAGGATGTTGTAGTTGGCAGGGTTGTCTGGCGCAATGACAGCGCCGTCGTTCATCAGCGTTTCCTGCCACAGCCACACTGTGCCGGTCAGGCTGGGCGGCTGGGGCATAAAGCGCATCGTGCCGCTGTCGAACTTCAGGTCCAGATACAGCTCGCCGTCCTGGAAGAAGAAAATCGCCGCGCTGCCGAGCTGCGCCAGGAACTCGCTGCCCAGCGAGTCATCCGGGCAGGCCATCAGCGTGGTTGCGCCGCCGACGACGCTGATGCTGCTGCCGTCCAGCGTGTACGCGCCGGTCGCGCGGTTGCAGTCCGCCTGGATGCTCAGGCTGCCGTCTGCCAGGAACTCGACCGTGTAATTGGCAGGGTCCTCCGGCGCGAAGCGCGTGCCGTCGTTCATCAGCGTCTCCTGCCACTGCCACACCGTGCCAATCAGCGCCGGGCTGTCCGCCTCCTGGCCGTAGACCAGTGCGCTGCCAACCAGCGCCACCGCCGCCGCAATGACACCTATCCCCAACCGTTTCATGTGTTGCTTTCCTCTCTGTGCTGCGCTTTTGCGCTTGCTCGATTATACATAATTCGTAAAAAGCGGCTGGCAAATGAGAAATTTCACAGCCCGCCGCAGATAGGGATATAGTAGAGACGTACAATGTTGCTGTTAAGTTCCAACAAAAGGCCGTTTCATGCCAGCAGAGATCTTTGATTACGTGGTCATCGGTTCGGGCTTCGGCGGCAGCGTCTCGGCCATGCGGCTGAGCGAGAAGGGCTACCGCGTGCTGGTGCTGGAGAAGGGCAAACGCTACCGCGACGAGGACTTCCCCCGCACCAACTGGAACCTGCGCAAGTACTTATGGCTGCCGGCCCTGCGCTGCTTCGGCTTCCAGGCCATTACGTTCCTCAACGACGCGATGGTGCTGCACGGCACAGGCGTGGGCGGCGGCAGCCTGGTCTACGCCAACGTGCTGATGGAGCCGGACGCCAAGCTGTTCGAAGCGCCCGGCTGGCGCGAGCTGCAGGACTGGAAGACCATCCTGCGCCCGCACTACGCTACCGCCCGCCGCATGTTGGGCGTCACGCCCAACGTCCACCTGACGCCGATTGACGAGATCGTGCGCGATATCGCCGGCGAATGGGGCCGCGAGCACACCTTCCGCCCCACCGACGTGGCCATCTTCTTCGGCCAGCCGGGCCAAGAGGGCCAGACTGTGCCCGACCCGTACTTCGGCGGCGACGGCCCGCCGCGCGCCGGCTGCAATCAGTGCGGCGGCTGCATGGTGGGCTGCCGCTACAACGCCAAGAACACGCTGGTGAAGAACTACCTGTACTTCGCCGAAAAGTACGGCGCTGAAATCCGCGCCGAGTCCGAGGCGGTTGACATCCGCCCGCTGCCGCCGGATCAGCCGGACGGCGCGCGCTACGAAGTGGTCTACCGCCGCACTACCGCGCTGCCCTGGCAGCGCCGCCGCTGTGTGGTGCGCGCCGCCAACGTGGTCGTCTCGGCCCACGTCACCGGCACGCTGCGCCTGCTCTTTCACTGCCGCGACGTGGCCCGCACGCTGCCGCTGCTCTCGCGCCGCCTGGGCGACTTGGTGCGCACCAACAATGAGGCGCTCACCGGCGCGACCAGCCGCGATTTCAGCGGCCGGCCGGATTACTCGACCGGCATCGCGATCGGCTCGATCTTCAACGTGGACGAGGTGACGCGCCTAGAGCCGGTGCGCTATCCGGCGGGGTCGTCGTTCATGCGCAACCTGGCCATTCCCATGCTGGAGACCGGCGGCAGCGTGCCGCGCCGCCTGCTCAACATCGTGCTGCACACGCTGCGCCGCCCAGGCGAGTTCCTGTCGGTGCGCGTGTGGGGCAAATGGGCGCAGCGCAGCACCATCATCCTGCTGATGCAGACCACCGACAGCACGATGCGCGTCCGGTTGGGGCGCAGCGTGTTCACGCTGTTCCGGCGCGGGCTGGTGTCGCGGCTCGACCCCGGCCAGAAGATCACGCCGCCGGTGGAGCTGTCGCACGGGCTGACGCGGGCCTTTGCCCGCCGCATCAACGGCATCGCGCAGGACACTATCACCGAGACGCTGCTGGGGATGCCGGCCACCGCCCATCTGCTGGGCGGCTGCCCGGTGGGGGCCAGCGCCGACGACGGCGTGGTGAATGTGAACCTGGAGGTGTTCAACTACCCGGGGCTGTATGTGATTGACGGCTCAATCATGCCGGGCAACCCCGGCGTCAACCCCAGCTTGACGATCGCCGCGCTGGCCGAGTACGCCATGAGCAAGATACCAGCGCGCCAGCCAGCCGCGCCGCAGGCCGCGCCGGTGGAACTCACGCCGGGCGGGCGAATCTGACGCGCATCACCAGGCGGCCCAGGCGCAGCTCGTCGCTGTCGCGCACGATGCGCTTCTCGTTGGGGTACAGCCGCTGGCCGTTGAGGAACGACCCGTTGGCGCTGCCCAGATCGAAGGCCTGCACCGTCTAGTAGTCGCGGTCATAGCGCAGGGCTAGGTGCACGCGCGACACGCCCAAGGCCTCGCCGTTCTGGTCGCTCAGGTCCACGTCCACCGTCAGCGCCTTGCTGTCCTCAACCCTGCCGATCACCAGCTCGCCGCTGCGCTCCTGCGGGCGCAGGCTGAACACCTTGCCCGTGTCGCGCACGCGCAGCTCCAGCGTGTAATCCGCCCCAAAGAACTCGTGGTTGAGGAAGAACTCCTTGGTCTGCAGCAGGTTGCGGGTGGCGCGGGGGCCGTCGGTCGTCAGCAGGTGGCCGCACCCCTGGCAGATCGCCTCGTCCAGCGGGTTGTTGACGCCGCAGTGCGGGCAGGCCTTGTGGTTCGGCCCAACCGGGACAGGCGCCTGCTCCGCCGGTGACGGCTCTACGTATTCCATTTCCAGCACATCCGCCAGGCCGGTGAAGCCCTGCGGCGGGGGCGCTGGCTGGGGCGGCTTGTCCGCCTTCTTGCTCAGCGGCTTGATGCGCGGCGCGTCAATCGCGCCGGCCTGCCAGGCGCGGATGCGGCTGCGCAGGTTGAGGCGCTCCTTGGGGGAAAGGGCCTCGATCTCCGGGCGCAGCGCGGCGAAAATCTCGTCGGATTGGGCGCCCTGGCGGTGCAGGGCGGCGTACTGGGCAAACAGCTTGTTGACTTTCTCCATATGGCAACCTCGGCGCGCAGACGCAGCCGTTTGCGTGAAACTCAGCGTTATGACGATTGTTGTCTACTAGCGCCGCCGCTGTCAACTTAAGTTTTATTAATTTTCGGTTTGTGCGGGCAGCAGCCCAGGCAGGAACAGCAGCCGCACCAGATCGGCGCACAAGGCCTCGGCGGCGAGCGGAACCGCCTCCGCCGGCGGCGCGACCGGCGGCGCTGCGCTGCTGGCGCGCAGGTCGAGCGTCAGCGTCATGGATGACATATCCCAGCCGGTCACGTCGTGCCCGCGCAGGGCGGCCTCCAGCAGGGCCGCTGTGTCCAGCAGCGCCCAGGTGTCCACGTGGTTCAGAAAGCCTGTTTGCGGGTCCACGCCGCAGCGCACAACCTTGAGCGTGTGCGGCAGGATGGCGGCGGCAGCCGCTGCCAGGTTGTCGAAATCCGGGCGGGCGATGCTGCGCTCGGCGGCGCGCTCAGCCCACAGGGCGAGGAAGTCCGGGTTGGCGTACAGGCCCGGGATGTCCACCTCGGTGACGAACATGGCGCTGTTGTTGTAATCGCTGCGCGTGACGGTCGCGTAGCGCCGGGCGATCTCCGGCCCCAGCGCGGCTTCGAGGGCCATGGGGTCTAGACCGGTGATGAACGGCCGCAGTGGAACGCCGGCGGCCTCCGCAGCCGAGGCCGGCTGCGCTGCGAGGGCCGCCGCCAGATCACAGCGCCCCCAGCCAGGCGCGCCGTCCGCGCCGGTAGAGCGATAGTACAGCGCGCCATCCGCCAGCACCACCCGCATCGGCCCGTCGGCAAACGCGGCCAAGCGCGCGCGCAGCGGCGCGCCCAGCGCCAGCGTCACCGTCAGATCGGCGTCCACGCCAAACGCTGGCGCGCTCAGGGCTGTCAGCAGGCTGCCGCCCCGCGCCCGCGCTGTGCCGGCGGCCGTCAGGCTGAACAGCAGATCAGTGCTGCCGTCTGCGCCGTGATAGACGTAGCGGCCGTATGACAGGTCAAACGCCGCCGCGCCGATCTCCCCCAGCCGTTCGACTGCGCCGCGCAGCAGGCCGCAGTCCGCCGGCGGCAGGTCGCCGCAGTAGACCGGCGGCAGGGCTGGCTGAGCGGCTGCCGCGCCGCCGGCCAGCAGCGCCAGCGCCAGCAGGGCCGTGTATGCCCAGTGCACTGCGCTCGCCTCGCTGTTGGCGCTACACCGAGCGCATCATGCCGCCGTCCACGCGCAGCGACGCGCCGGTGATGAAGCTCGCCGCCGGCGACAGCAAGAACGCCCCCGCCGCGCCGAACTCGTCAATCGTTCCCAGGCGGCCCAGCGGAATGGCCGCTACAGCCCGCGCCCGCGCCTCGTCGAAGGTGATGCCCAGCTTGTCGGCGGTGTGCTGGTCGAGCTGGGCGACGCGCTCGGTGTCCAGGCGGCCCGGCAGCAGGTTGTTGACGCGGATGCCCCGCGGGGCCAGCTCGTCGGCCAGCGTCTTGACCAGGCCAGCCACACCGGCGCGCATCACGTTGGAGAGCGCCAGCCGCGCCACCGGCTCGCGCGCCGCCGCCGACGTGATCGTGACGATGGCGCTGCCCGGCCCCATGTGCGGCAGCGCGGCGCGGATCAAACGCACCGCGCTGAGCAGGTTCAGCTCAAACGCGGCCTGCCAGTGTGCGTCGTTCAGTTCGACGAACAGGCCGGCGGGCGGGCCGCCAGCGTTGACCAACAGCGCATCCACGCGCCCCCAGGCGGCCGCTGTCTGATCCACCCACGCCTGGAGCGCGGCTGCGTCGGTCACGTCGCAGGCGATGCCCATCACCGGCGCGCCGGTTTCCGCCGCCAGCCGGTCTGCGGCGGCGCGCACGCCCTCGGCGCTGCGGCTGCAGATCGAAACGCGCGCGCCCTCGGCGGCCAGGGCGCGCGCCACGCCGTAGCCCAACCCCTTGCTGGCGGCGGCCACCAGCGCCACGCGGTCTTTGAGTCCTAAATCCACGCTGATTGTCTCCTGCTGCGGTGCGAAAGGCGCATGCCGTGTAGTATAACGCCGTTCGCTGCGCAGGGGGGCGTCAGCGCGCGGGCAGCGCCAGCGGCGGCGCGCCCACCGCGCTGCTCAGCCACTCCTGCAGAATGTCAACCATATCGGCGTCGAACGTCCACAAGCCGTTGAAGGCGCGCAGGTGGTCGGGATCGGTGATGCGCGTGGTCTCGACGGCGCACAGCGCGCTGCCGAACCCCGGCCCCGCTGACAGGACAAACCACTCTTGGCTCAGGCGGTCGCCTGGCGACAGCGGCACATACGTGACGCGGGGAATGGGCGGCAGGGAAACGTCGTTCACGCCAAAGACATACACGGACTCGGCGTAAGCGGCGATCTGGCGGTAGCGCCGCTCCTGCGTCAGAAACTTGCTGAAGAGCTGGAAGCCGGAGAACAGGCGGTTGCGCTGCCGGTCCACCCGTATCATGTCCTCAATCGTGTAGCTGATGTGGGTCATGAGGCGGCGGCTGCGCAGCTCCATCGGGCCGTTGTAGAGGCGTTTGACAAGCTGATAGACGGAGAAATCGGGGTCAATGGCGAAGTCTGGCATGGCGTATCCCGACGATGTGCTGTCCTTGCGACGTTTTGATTATATGCACAAATGTCGGCCTACAGGTCATTAATATTGCGTGATATTTGACACGCCGCAGCGCCCGCTGCGCAGCGCGCTACACGCCCCTGCCCTGCCCGGCTGACCCCAG
>DAOTWC010000010.1:0-54276 GCA_034435995.1 Anaerolineae bacterium
AGACATAATCACCATCAACATGCTGCATTTCAACCAGCTGTCCATAGCTGCGCTGGCTGGCCTCTAAATCTGCCGCTCTTGCGCGATAGTCGCGCCATAAAGCCACCAAGATTACCAAGAGCAAGCCAAGCAGCAGCGCGCTGGATACCACACGCAGAACCAGCAGGACAACTTCTGCGCTCACAGCAGTTCAGTCAGCATCTAAAGAGTCGAACGAGTCAGTCTGTGTGCCGGCAGCGTCGTCTTCCAAATAAAGAATTGACGTTGCGCCCATGCGTATTACATCACCTGGCTGAAGGCGATGCTCCCGTATGCGCACATTGTTCACGAACAAGCCCGCCTGGCTGTCAGTGTCGAACAAGGTGTAACAGCCAAAACGCAGCCGGATTTGCGCGTGCATACGCGAGACATAAGGATCATCCAGGACAATCGTGTTGTCTCGCCCGCGTCCAATGCTTATGATTGCTTGTTCCAATAGCACAATGCGTCTGCCATCAATGATCAGATGCGCGTTGGGCGGTCTTGGCTCTGATGGCGCTTCTACGCGGCGCAGTTCCACGGCCGTGCGGTCCTGGATGCGCACATGTCGAGCAATAACTTTTAACTGCGCATTTCCAAGCGCACCATCTGGCACAACATCAACGGTTGGCGTGCGCTTCAGGCGATAGCCGGCGCTGGCTGCAGCATCCACCAGAAGTTCGCGAAGCGTTTGCGCCAAATTCGGATAATTGCTCTCTATCTGGCGCTGCACATCGGGGCTGACATGGACAGCATAATGATCGGGCGCGAACGGGCGCGTATCAGCGTCAGTGGACGGCTTCAGCCCGTCCTCCATAGCTCGGGTCAGGTGTAGAGCCATGTCACGGGCGCGAATACGCCTGCCAAAGAAATAGGCGAAGATTCCCTCTATGGTTTTTTCGAGGCGAGCTTCAATTTGGGCAATCTGTGTCTCGTTCATCGGCCGGCATTATAGCTGAAGCCGCTGTAGGCCAGCAATGCACAACACCGTTTGTCCTAACCCCCGCAACTCCTGTACAATAAGAGGAGTTTCCGATTGCGGGGGTTTGCCTGCGTCATACGAAAGGCCGCTGCTCATGAAAAAGTTCTTCACTTGGCTGCGTAACTCGTACAACGGCATATACCCAGTTCTCAAACCCAGCATCCCATCACGAGGGGCGTTCTTCGCGCTGGTTTTCGGCGTCGTCGCGGGGTTGATCTGGGCTTACGGGATTGCGCCGACGGTGTTCTACGATGCGGACCCCAGCACTTTGGAGCGCGGCTGGCAGGATGAGTGGGTGAGCCTGTTGGCAGATCGGTATGGCCAGGCAATCAGCGCTGGCGTGCCCAGCCCCGAGTTTGAGGCGCAGATCGTGAACAGCCTCAGCTTTATAGAAAACCCTACTGAGATCGTTGATCGCCTGGGTATCCAGGTGAGTGGGTTTCGCGCTCTCGCCGAACGGGCTGAACCGGGGCGCCCAGCGCCTAGGCCAAACACCCTGGAAAATGTGCTGCCCTTCATTGTTGCGCCTTTGGTTCTGATCGTTTTGTTCTTCATCGTCAGCGTGTTGTGGGGGCTGCTAATTCGCGATCTGCTGGTTGAACCTGTTATCAAGCGGCTGCGCGGCGGTCGAGTTGTGTCGGATGAGGCTACCCAGAAAACCATTGATGCGATCCGTATGGCTAAGCAGGCAGAGAAGCTGGCGCAGGGAACGGCGGCTGACAGCGCGCTGGGCGAGCCAGTGATTCGCAAAATGTCTGTGTATCTGGCTGGCCGCGGCCAATACGATGAGTCGTTCAGCATCGAGGACGCCAACGACATGTTCCTGGGCGAATGCGGCGCTACGATTGCTGAGACCATTGGCGCTGGTGATACGCAGCGAGTAACTGCGATTGAGGTGTGGTTGTTTGACAAAGAGGACTATGTTCGCACAGTTACTCAGGTGCTGGCCTCTGAGTATGCCTATCAGGACCCCGCCCTGCGCAGCAAACTAGAAACCAAGGGCGATTTGGTGCTTATGCAGCCGGGCGCAACAGCAGTGCTGGAAACCAATACCCTGCGGATGCAGGCGCGGATCGTTGATATGGCTTATGGCACAGGGCCTCTGCCGCCCAACAGCTATCTTGAAAGGTTTACGCTTGAGCTGGCAGTGTGGCAGAAACAGAGCGCCCCTGCTTCTGCAGTGCCATCACCCGCGTTTGGCGCGCCGGCTCCGGCCCCATATTCACCTCCGGCTGCCTATACACCGCCAGCGGCCGCGCCCACGCCTTACACCAGTCCGCAGCCGTATTCTCCGCCTTTCTCGCCATCTGCTCCACCGCCGGCAGTACCGCGCCCGCGCCGCGATGACGACGACCCCTTCGGCGGCACAGGGGATTTCACCCCGCTGGGTGGCAGCTGACTCAGGGCGTTATTGATTGACGAAGAAAACAGCGCCTCTTGTTTTGTTGCAAGAGGCGCTGTCAATGCAGTCAGTCAGCGTCATCGACTGAACTTTAACGCACGTGACGTATCCTGAAAGTGATACTGCCTGCCGGTGTCACTGCTTGCACGATGTCGCCCTTCTTTCGACCCAACAAAACCGATCCGATAGGACTCTCGTGGGAAATGCGACCCTCGCGCGGGTTGGCCTCGGCAGCGCCCACAATCACGTAGGTCTCGTCTTCGTCACTACCTTCCTCGCGAATTGTCACTTCTGATCCGATCTGGACCGTATCCGACGTGGCGTCCCTGCTGATAATCTGTGCGCTGCGCAGGATATTCTCCAGGTACTGAATGCGACCCTCCACCAGCGCCTGCTGCTCGCGAGCATCGTGGTAGTTCGCATTCTCTTTCAAGTCTCCGTCCTCGACCGCTTCACGCAGTTTGCGCGCCAGCTCAGGCCGCCGCACGGTGGTCAACATAATGAGTTCCTGGCGCAGTTCCTCAGCGCCTTCAGCAGTAAGGTAGATTTCATCCGGCATGGCACACACCTCTTGTCCAATTACAGCGTCTTTGGAGAAGCGTCAGACTTGGGGCTGTTGAATCAGCTCGCGCCGCTGACTGGCGAGCGCGAGGACGTTCTGGCGGTGAAGCTGCTCCACTGCCCCGTTGAGCAGCGTGCGGCTGATACCACAGTCTTCGATGCTGATCTCATCGAGCAGCGCCGCCGTGTCTGAGCTGAGCAGCGCGTCATCTACTGCTGCCTGCAGCCTGTGCAGGTAACCGATGTCGGTGCGCAGCTTGTTATCTATCTCGCCGCGCAAAATGACATCGCCGTGCCCTTGAATGACCATATCGAGGTTTTCGGCCCGGAGTGTTTCCAATGAATTAAGGAGGTCATCGAAACTGCCATCTACGAAATAGGGCACAGGCATAATGGTATCGGCGGCAAACAGCACCCGATCCTCCTTCAGCAGGCAAACGATCGAGTCTGCGCTGTGGCCAGGTGTATGCCACAGCTTGAGAGTTTTGCCGCCAAGATGAAGTGTCAGGTTGCCGCAGTCGAACACGATGTCGGGCAGAACAAGGTGCACGCCGCGCAGCTCCTCGGTGGATGCCTGTGCGCGCTCAAGGCTGGAACGTCCCCGACGATCGAGAAGCTCGCGGCAGAGCGAGTGAGCGATCACGCGTGCTCCTGGGAACAGGCAGGTTCCAGTCGTGTGATCGGCGTGGAAGTGTGTGTTGACAACATATGTCACTTCAGCGCCCAGGCGCTGCTCAATAAAGCGCTTCATCTGGAGTGTTTCCTGAGGATAAACCAGGGTGTCAAGCACGACAGCGCCCGCTGTCGTGAGCACCACGCTGGCCGTCACCTGGGCGTAGAGATCGCTGGTAAACACGTAGATATCGTCGGCGATTCGCTCGCGCTGCATGGTGTTCGTATTTTCCCAAAAACTGCGGAGATTATAGTGCGAGTATAATTCGTTGAAGGCTGAAATTCAAGGCAGCGGGCCGTTAACGGGCCGACACGGGAACCTGGGCTGCCTGGTCAAGACCGAGGCGGGAGCTTGCCAGGCACAGCGCAATGATGAACCAGAACAGGCTGATTGACGCCTGAAAGTCGAGCCGGAAAAAATACAGGTCGGCGGCGGCGTTCACAAGGGCGGCTAACAGCGCGGCGTGCAGCCCCAGGTGGATGGTATCCAGGTCAGGATTGTTACGGACAAGGCGCCAGGCGCGCAGCCCATAGACGTACACGCCGAGAACGGTGGTCAGGAAAATGCCCACGCCTACCAGCCCGATCTGGTTGGCCATGATAAGGTACATGCTGGCGACATCGGTGTACAGGTCGCGTTCTGGCGTGCCCGTAAACCCAACGCCGAAGACCGGATACCGGCTGATAAGACGCAGCGAGTCGCTGTATTCGCCCAAGCGCATCTGCGTGGCCAGATCAGAGGCAGTAAACGCCTGTACAAAGCGATTTACGAACACCTGAGTTTGCGGTAGCAGCAGAAGAAGCAGCACAGAGACCAGCAGCAGAGGAATGTAGCGGCGGTAGCGCGCGAGCACCATCACTGCCAGGCCGGCAGCAAAAGCCAGAATTGATGCGCGGGAATAAGTGAGGAACAGCGCCGCGCCTACCAGCGCCATTTGAAGAACAATCAGAAACCGCCAGCGCAGCGCTGGGCGGCTGGCGAACAGTTGTGACGCTGTTAGTGTAGCGGAAATAGCCAGCATTCCACCGAGCGCATTGGGGTCTACCCAAGTGCCAATAGCGCGCTCGTTGAGGGCCGGATTGTCCTCGATGTAGCGGATTACACCGCCGTTGGGGTAGCCGATGCGCGCGAGCCGGACAAGAATGTTCTCCGCGGTTGTGTCTGGCAGGGCGTACAGCGCAAGCGTGATGAGCGCCTGCGCGCCGATTGCCAGCAGGAGCACCAGTACCAAGCGGCGCAGCGCGCCCACATCGCGCAGCAGGTCTACAAGGACAAATACCATGCCGATGCTCACCAGTGTTTCGGCAAACTGGCGCAGTTTGGCCGATGTCGGAAGCGCATAGCGAAGTCCCAATGCAAAGCTCAGCATTAGCCAGAGAACGTAGAGCGCGATCAACGCGTGGACTGGCGTAAGACGAAACCGTGAACGTCGGCCTGTCATCCATTGGAACAGATACACGATGAGAAACGTGCCCATAGCTGCATCGAGCAGGGTGGGGGTGAAGCCAACGCGCACTGGCAGTGTGCCAAAGGGCAGCAGCGCAATCACGGCTATTACAGCATACAGAGCCGCTGAGACGTTAGTCAGCACATAAAGCGCCGCTAATCCGCCGAGAGTCACGCCTGCTGCGATGAGCGGGTCAAAGGCCGCCAACAGCAGGCCAATCAGACCGCCGCTGACGCCGACAGCGGCGCCAGTCAGCACAGCGCGCGCAGTCGGGCTGCGGCTGGCAAACCAATCCTGAAGGCCGTTACTGGCGTACACTTGGCCGCCTCACCCGGGCAACAATGAACGCTGCCGCCAGTATACCTAGAGCGGCCCAGGTCACAAGGCTGAGCGCTGCGCCAATGGCAAAAGATCGTGGTGTGAAGGCCATGCTAATCGTATGGCTGCCGGCTGGAACAGCTACTGCTGATAAGCCGCCGTAAGCGCGCAAGATAGGAACCGGCTGGCCGTCCAGGCGCGCTTCCCAACCTGGATATGCAGGGTGCGCCAGCGTGAGAATCGCGTTTTCTGGCGTATCAACGGCAACGGTGAAGGCTTCCGGTGCAAAGTCTGTCACCTGCGCACTTGCATTGGTCGGCACAATAGAGGGCAAGTTCACGCTTGGCGCTGCATCAAGGATGACTGACGTGCGCGGGTTGAAGTTTGGATCAGCCAGTAGGGCGCGCGCAAAAGCGTCACTGTCTACGATTTCTGCCTGATAGACGACGTGAGCATACGGGCGTGGGTTTGCGAGCCTGTGCAGGTTAACTGGGCCATAGCGGTCTGTGCCGCGCCCGACGATTTCTGACTCTACTGGCAGTTGTTCCCAATCCGAGTATACATAGCGGACGGCGAACAGTTCCCAGGCGATGGGGTTGATCTTTTCCGGCTCGATGATTTGAAACGGGCCGTCAAGGAAGAGCGGGCTGATGCCGCGCATATCTGCCAGGCCGTAAAGGCTGCCGTAGTTGTCAGTAAGACCGCGAAAGCCGTCTACGCGGAAAGGCGCGTTTGGGTCAGCAAGCGCCTGCGCAACCAGCGGCGGCGGCTGCATGGAGAGCTGCTCGGCGGGCGGAATCGGGTCGTAGACGCGGTCAGAGTCCATGTTAACGCTGAACAGCTCGAAGACCAGCAACGCCAGCAGAAGCCCCAGGCGCACAGGCTGATTGGGGTTGGCGAGCGCGTAAGGCAGGGCCAGCAGCGTGAGCACGGCGATCAGAGCGCTGAAAAACAGGGCATTGAGGTAGAGTTCGTACTGTTCACCGTTACCGAACCACGCCAGCAGAGTCAGCAGCGCACCAAAAGCGAGTATGAGCAGCAGCAGAGTCACGCCCTGCTGGATGCGGCACGTGTCTTTGAAATCCTTCAGGCGATCCCAGGCGGCGATGTGCGCTGCGCCTAGACCGGCCAGCACAGCGACGCTGCCAGCCACGATGTAAGCGGCGCGTTCCTGGCCGCGGAAGTAACGCAGGCCCGGCAGCAGGTTATAGAGCGCAGGGTAGAGTGCGCTGCCGGCCCCAAAGCTCAATCCCAGCGCAGCCAGCGCCGCCGCGGCCCAGAAAGCGCTCTCCGACAAACGCCGCCACACCGCGATTGCGGCCAGCGCCAGCCCGACAATACCTGCGTACAGCGGCGAGAACAGGCTCATGATGCCGGGCACAAACGCCTGAACAACGTCACGGAAGGGAAAGCCGTTGCTTTTGGCCTCGAACGTGTAATCCACACGCGCCGTTAACGGCAGATACTCCAGGCCGGGCAGCAGCGTGACCGCTGAGGTGCCAACCGCAACTGCGCCGAAGAGCGCAACTGCGACCGCAGCGCGCGTCCATGGCTGGCGCAGCCGGTAGACCCGATACGCACAGTAGCCGATCATGAGGCAGGTTAGGAAGTAGCTAGTTTGTGGGTGACCTGCCAGCCAAGACAAGCCCAGTGCCGCGCCGCCCAGCGCGAACCAAGGCCAGCGCAGCGGCGCAGCGCGGGTGGCTTCCAGGATGCCAAGCAGCGCCAGCGGCAGCCAGATGCCTGCCTCCAGGATTGCCAGCTGAAGCGGCGGATAGCCGGCGAGGTAGCCGCCGTAAGCCGCAACAACAGCAGCGACCAAGCCGCCGAAAACACTGCCCTGCTGTCCAAGCGTCATGCGCCGCACCAGCGCGTACATGAGCAAACTGTAGACGAGCACATGGGCTGTCATTTCAAGCTGCAGGGCGTGATAAGTCCAACCGGCGCCGGAGAGGTTGGCCAGCGCAATTGTTGCCAGACGGGGCGGATAGAACACGGCTGCCTGCGTGTCGGCAATGAAAGGCAGGCCGCCGTTGTTGTAAGGGTTCCACAGCGGCAGCTCGCCGGCTGTCAAGCGGGCGTACTGATAGCCGCCAAAAGCGACGAATTGGCCGGAAAAGTCGCCGCGCTTAAGTGAGGCCTGGTCTCCAGCGACCGGTGTGAACAGCCGCCAAAAAAACATCAGCCACAGCGCAACCAGCGTGAAAACGGCAAGCGCATCTGTATTTCGCATAGTCACGAAGCAGCCTCTGGCATAATGCGCACACGCGTCAGATTGACAAAGTCAAATGCTTGGCCACCGTCAGGCGTGAAGATGCGCAGGCGCGGGTAAGTGCCGTCAGGCGCTTCCCGATACAGGCCGACTTCAATCTCGTAGATGCCAGGCGGCGCGCCTGGGCTAACAGCCAGCGTATGCGCATCTTCGATAATTGCCCCCGGTGCCCAGGTTGAAGTGGGAGCATTCCACTGCGCTGGCATACCATCGGATGCAGCATGCTTGGTCAACGTGAGGGGATCGAGAATGTTGGCAAACACTTTGTAGTCGTCGGGAATTGGCTGCAGCGCGCGCCAAAACAGCGTCAGCGTAACGCTGTCGCCGGCGGCAGGGCTGAGGTCGGTTAGCTCATAACCGACCAACTCAATCAGGCCGCCAAAGTTCACGCTGAGCGGATTGGGCACGTCAAATTCGCTGGCTCGTGGGACAAGCTGCGCTTGGCCAACAATGAGAACGTCGCCTCCATTGGGCAGGAGCAGACGCTGCCCAGTAGGCAGGTGATACCAGCCAACTGCTACATCGAACTGCATTGGAGCGTAGGCTGCGGGCGGAGTCCACACCGCGACCGGGTTGCGCCATGCGCGGCCTGGCTCGAGGTCGGATGTCGCCAGTGCCCCCTGTCCGGGGTACACGTCGCGCTGGCTGAAGATGACACCATCCGGCGTTACCAGATGGACAAATAAACTCCAGTCGCGGGCAGGCGTTTCAACGACTTCCCAATCGAGCACCAGCTCGACATAATCTTCAGGCTGCACACGTTCAGACACAATTTCTACAGCAAGAAGCGCAAGCGCGCCCGGTTCGTTGTCGCGCGCGAAAACCGCGACAGGCTGCCCTGCACTGGTGATCTGCTGTGGGGGAGCGTAAGCTGGGGCAATCACAAGAAACGGTGTGACAGCCGCGACAAAAGCGAACCAGACAACGACTCCGCCCATCATCCAGCCGCGCAGCCGCGCTGGCAGCCACCAAACCAAACCAACAGTCAGCCAGAGCGCAATGCTGCTCAGCGCGCCGAACACCAACCGGCCTTGTGAGGCAGGCGTTTCGGCTGTCCAGCGCAGGTATGAAACGAATGTGACCAGTGGCCAGGCGACAGTCACAGCGGCGGGCAGCCACTGCTTGCCATTGAGGTTCAGACTGTGAGCGCGCCAGCCCAGGCGCGGCGCGAGCGCGCTGTGCAGCCAGAACGCGGCCGCCCCTACCAATCCAACCAGGCCGATGGCGTTAAACACCGCATAAACAACCTCCGGAAGCGGCACGTTCATACCGCCGAAGAACCCCCAGAAAGCCTGTGTAAAGCTGTGGCGTTCACTCCACAATTGAGCCAGATTGGCCGGCACAGCGCGCCGGCCTACGATGTCAAGAAACGTGTTTAAGCCGGTTGGGTCACCGTAAAGCTGAATATTGCGTATATACCACCAGCCGGCAATGGCGACGGTCAGCCCACCGGAGATTAGGCCGCCGACGACCAGCGGCCGCCAGTCGCGGCGGCGCAGGCTGACAAACAGCAGCGCCAGCCCTACCAGCGGGACAAGGAAGCCGATGTTGAACTTGGCCAGCAGGCCTGCGCCTGTCGCAGCGCCGAGCAGGGCGCAATCGCGCCAGTTGGGCGCTCGCTCAAGCAGCAGCAGGCGTACAATAAGCAGTGTGAGCAGGTTGCCCAGCAGATTGCTGAGGTTGTCGTTGTTGACTGAGCCGGCGATAAACAGGAACATCGGCAGAAAAGCGACCAGCGCAGCAGCGCCCAGATAGATTACCGGGTGAGCTGGAAGGAGCATGCGGGCGAGGAGATAGGTCACCAGCACTGTACCCAGTCCCAGCGCGACTGAAAAGAAGCGCGATACGTGCAGCGCCAGCATTGTGCCGCTCCAGGGGAAGGCTTCGGCATCAGCTTTGTGAACGATCATGTTGACGTTGCCATCGGGCCGTACCACGCCGATGTCAGCGTGGGGGTTGATGCGGCGCACGTTGTCCATATCGCTGGTATCTATCCCAGCCGTGAGCGCCGCCGCCAGCAGGTAATACAAGGGCGGCTGGCTGCCCTCCTGCCGCCAAGGCCCGATATTGGCTGAGTCCTGTAAGGGAAGCTGGAAGCTGTTCTGGGCAAGGTGACGCACTAGGGGGTAGTGCCACAGCTCATCGGAGACTTCGAACGGCGGCGAGACGACGCTGTACGTAAGCGCGAGCGCAACGTATGCCAGAAGGACTGCGCTGAGAAGCAGGCGTTCACGAGCCAGGGTCATCGCTGTGCCCCAAGCACGCGCTCGAAGAAGCGGATGTAGCAGTCGGCAATCTGCGGCCACTCAAATAAGTGCTTTAGGTTTTCTGCTTCAGTTCGCAGCGCGTTCTGCAGTTGAGGCGACTCGTAGTAACGGCGCAGTGTTTGAGTCAGCGCAGCGCTGTCGTTAGGTGGGACCAGCAGCATGTTATGCCCGTCTCGGAACAGCGTAATCTCAACACGAGAGGTAGTAGTCGTAATCGGGCAGCCATAGCGAACAGCGGCCATCAGACTGCCGCGCCGCAGCGAGACACCGTCCCGATAAGGCAGCACAACCATATCGCTGGCCTTAAGAAAGCTGCCGACAGCAACTTCATCCTGGAGGTAGCCGGTGAAGCGCGTGTAAGGGGCCAGCCCCAGGCGCGCCACCAACGCTTCGATCTTAGCGGCGTAAGCAGCGTTCGATGGGTCGCTGGAACCCACCTCGCCGCCAATGACGACCAGCCGCGCCGGCACGCCCATTTGACGCAGCGCGGCCAGGGACTCAAGCAAGACGTCTAACCCCTTGCTGTAATTTACGAGGCCGAAATGAGCCAGCAGGAAATCACCAGCGCTGGCGCCAGCTTGTTTGCGCCAGGGGACGGGGTCGAACGGCTGGGGAAGCTCAGCGAGAATGTTGCTGGCGATTGGGATAAGAGCGGTATGAGGCAGGTGGCGAACCTGCATCTCATCTTCGTCATTGGTGACAATCACACCAGCAGAAGCCCGCGCCAGCCGCATAACTATCCAGTCACGCAGGAGGCCAGCCTTCGGAAACAGATAGGGGAAGCGCAAATCGTGAAACGTAGTTACTACAGGTACGCTAGCAGCATCCGGCAGAAAATGCACCCATGGTGACATGTCGAACGCAGCCGTTTGAAACTGCACGCAGACGATTTGCAAGCGGCTGTCTCTAGCCCAGCGGCGTACGGCCCATAGGCTGGCTGGCCCCCACGCACTGATGCCCGCTTCAAGCGGCAGATCGGTGCTGTGCGTTCCAGCGCGGCTGAACAGGTACACCTGCTGATTCTGGTCAGCCAGGTGACGCGCCAGTAAATCAGTGTAAGCGCCTACGCCGCCCTGCATCGGCGGGTATTCCCCGGTGACAATACCGATGCGCATCAGCTTATCCTCAGACCAGTGCGAAGCACCTGCCAGTAGGCGCGCACACGCTGGCCGCGCAGGTCGCGCTTGTGGCCCAGCAAACCCTTAAACGCCTCCAGCGCCAGCTGCCAAGTATAATTAAGCAGCAGAAAGAGACGCAGCGTCTGCGCCACAAGCCGCCCGTGATACTTGCGATAATAACGCAGCTTGCTCTGCTGAAAGTGAATGTGGCGCAGCGCAACGACCTGATCGGTGCTTTTGCCGCCGTGATGCACGATTTGCGCGCTGCCGAAGTAGACCACGCGCCAGCCGACGCTTTTGGCGCGGCGACACCAATCGAGTTCCTCAGAGAACATGACGAATCCCTCATCTAACGCGCCAATCTGCTCATAGACAGCGCGGCGCGCCATCAGCGCGGAACCCTGCACCCAATCTACATCAAGCACCGCGGTGTCAGGCGGGCCGACAACGTAATACCGGTTCAACACAGCGCGTGGGGCGAACGGCTGCAGCCATGTGCTCTCCAAAAAGGCGACCAGGACGGTGGGAAAGCGCCGGCGTGTGGACTGTGTGGTACCGTCCGTGTTGAGCGTGTGCGGGCCTATAACTCCTACGTCCGGATTTGTGTCCAGGAAAGCAACCATCTGCGGCAGCGCGCCGCCGACAATCTCCGTGTCCGGGTTCAGCAGCAGCAGGTAACGGCCGCGCGCTGCCGCCAGTCCAATGTTGTTGCAGCGTGTGAAGCCCAGGTTCTCGGCTTGCGACAGCAGGCGAACCTGCGGGTAGCGCGTCTCCAGCATGGAGACGGTGTCGTCTGTGCTGGCCGAGTCAACGACGATTATCTCGGTCCGCAGTCCGTTTGGGGTGGTGTGAAGACTGCTGATAACACTCTCCAGGCATTTGGCCAGCAGTGCGCTGACGTTCCAGCTCACAATCACAATGGAGAGGTCAATCAAGCCCGCAGCCATCCTTTCCAGCGCAGGCCAATTGTACCAGAAGAGTTTACAGAATTTCACCGCTCCGGACACACTTTGATAACAATTGGCAGCGATGATGGCAGCAGTTTACAACACAGCATCGCGCTGTAAAGCTGTCGAAAGGAGAGAGACGACATGAACATCAGGAAAGCTGTGATTGGCGGAGCGCTGATTTGTGCGCTGGCGTTGGGCGCAGCCGCTGTAAGTGCCCAGTGGCGCGGTCCGCGTCCCGTTCAGCCCGGCGGTGAGATGGGCGATTTGCTGGCGCTGGTCGAGGAGCAGACCGGCCTCAGCATCCCTGAGGTCATGACGCGGCTGCGCAGCGGAACCACACTGGCTGCCCTGATCGAGGCCAACGGCGGCGATACAGACGCAGTTATCGCAGCAGCAGTAGAAGCCGCGACTAATCGCATCGAAGCCGCGGCAGCCGCGGGCAGGATTACTCAAGAGCGGGCCGACGCGCTGGTCGCACAGGTTGAGGCACATGTGACAGCGATCGTAAACGGCACGCACAGCCCGCTGCTCGGGCAGATGCGGCGCGGCGGCCGCGCGGCGCAAGGACATCTGGGGCTGGAAACGCTCGGCTGGGCCGCTGGTATGCGAACGGACCTGATCGCTCTAGCTGCTGAACAGACCGGCCTTGAGGTCAGCGACATCGCAGCGCGACTTGCTGCTGGTGAGATGCTGGGGGATATCCTGCGCGCTGAAGGCGTGAACGTCAGCGCATTCGTGGACGCAGCAGTGGCACAGGCGGAGGCGAGCATGAACGCGCGGATGGATATGAGGCTCGAAGCGCTGCGCCAGCGGCTGCTGTCTTTGCTGGAAGTAAGAGCAGGTATCTGAAAAACGACGTCTCAAACTAACTACTGGTACAAGAGGGACGCCTATGCGCCCCTCAGTCGTTTATAGCAAACAGACGCTTTGCGTTGGACGTTGTGGCGCGGCCGATCTCTGTTTCGGTCAAACACTTGACTTCAGCCAAGCGGCGAACAATGCAGGGAACATAGGCTGGCTCATTGCGCTGACCGCGGAACGGCACTGGCGCCAGAAACGGGCCGTCCGTTTCGACTAACACGCGATCCAGCGGCGCCGCTCGCGCAATGGCGCGCAGCTCATCGGCTTTCTTGTACGTGATAGGGCCAGTGAAGCCCAGGCAGAAGCCGAGCGCCAACGCGCGCTCAGCAGCGTCTGCTGAGGCGGAAAACGAGTGCAAAACCCCGGGCCGCTGTTTGAGTGCAGGTGGCACACTGGGAATCCAGCTTTCCAGCACAGACAGCAGGTCTGTGCTGGCCTCGCGGTTGTGAATAATCACGGGTAGGCAGAGATCAGACGCCAACGCGAGCTGCTGCTCAAGCGCGGCGAGCTGGCTGCTGCGTGGGCTGCGATCCCAGTAGTAGTCCAGGCCGATTTCTCCAACCGCCACGACCTTTGCGCGCGCGGTGAGCGTATGAAGACTTTCTAGGAGCGAGGGTGTGAAGTCAGCGCTGCTGTTCGGGTGCACGCCTACGGCTGCGTAGACCGATGAGAATTGGGTGGCCAAATCAACAGCAGCCTGGCTGGTGGCCAAGTCAATCCCTGGGTTGAGTATATAGGTAACCCCAGCGGTGGCCGCCCGGCCGATAACCTCAGAGCGGTCGCTGTTGTAGGCGTCGAAGTCGAGATGGCAGTGTGTGTCAAACAGCTTCACGATTTCAGGCTGTTCTTGAGCTGCTGCAGGTCGGACTCGACCATCATCTGAATCAGTTGATCGAAAGATACACGCGGTTCCCAGCCAAGGGCGGCCTCGGCCTTAGCCGGGTCTCCCACCAGCAGGTCAACTTCGGCTGGGCGCATGAAAGCCGGGTCTTGCACGGTGTAGTTCTTCCAGTCTAGATCAACGCAGGCAAAAGCGACTTCCAACAGGTGTTCGACCGAGTATGTAACGCCGGTTGCGATCACATAGTCGTCCGGGGCGTCCTGCTGCAGCATGAGCCACATGGCCTGCACGTAGTCGCCGGCAAAGCCCCAGTCGCGGCGTGCGTCCAGATTGCCAATGCGCAGCTCGTTAGCAAGCCCCAGCTTGATGCGAGCGGCGTGATGTGTGACTTTGCGTGTCACAAACTCGAGGCCGCGCCGCGGGCTTTCATGGTTGAACAGGATGCCGCTGCTGGCGTGAAGGTTATAGCTTTCCCGATAGTTGACCGTGATCCAGTGACCGTAGACTTTAGCCACTCCATAGGGGCTGCGCGGGTAGAAAGGGGTTGTTTCCCGCTGTGGCACTTCGCGCACCTTGCCGAACATCTCGCTGCTGGATGCTTGGTAGAAACGTATCTGCGGGTCAACCACGCGGATTGCATCGAGCAAGCGGGTGACGCCCAACGCAGTGACATCACCGGTGAACACCGGCTGGCTCCAGGATGTTTGCACAAAACTCTGGGCGGCCAAGTTATACACCTCAGTGGGCCGTATTTCGGCGATCGCATGGGTGAGGCTGGTCTGGTCCAGCATGTCGCCCGGAATGAGTGTGATCCGATCCTGTATGTGGCGAATACGTTCGAAGTTTAAGGTGCTTGTGCGCCGCACCAGTCCGTAAACCTCGTAGCCCCGCTCTAGCAGGAACTCAGCCAGATACGATCCATCCTGACCGGTGATGCCAGTGATCAGTGCGCGGCGGGATTTCATGGGTTAGTCTTTACTCCTGGGTGTAATGACAGAGCGTTAGCGCAAGCGCCGAGTGAGGGTGCTAGCGCGCAGACGCAAGCCTAACACGCTGGCGACAGTCGTTGAGCAGGTCAAGCAGTGTTTGTTCAAACGGCGTCTGCGGCTGCCAGCCGGTGTCGGCGCGCAGGCGCGCCGCGCAGCCCAGCCGCACCGGCACGTCAACAGGCAGCATGCGCGCTGGGTTTACCCGAACGGTGATCCTTGAACGGCTGAAGCTGAGCAGGGTGTCGAGCATCTCCTGAATGCTGTGCGTTGTTTCTGAAGCCACGTTGTAAGCCGCGCCAGCATCTCCATGCTCGACAATCAGCCGGTAGGCGCGCACGATGTCGCGCACGTCTGTGAAATCACGCCTGGGCGAGAGATTGCCAACCTCCAGCACTGGCTCCTGAGCGCCAGCTTCGATGCGGGCAATCTGCATGGCAAAGTCTGGCGCTACAAACCCTTCGCGCTGGCCGGGGCCGAAGTGGTTGAAAGGGCGGGCGCGCAGAATCGGCAGCTTATCACTGAGGAAATACTGCAAACCCAGCAGGTCCTGGGCAGCCTTGCTCACGCCGTAGGGGCTGGTGGGCTGCAGCGGCGCGTCCTCGGTGATCGCTGATCCATCGCCTGGGCCATAGATTTCGGCTGAACTCACAACCAGCATACGCGGCTGGATACCTGCCTCGCGGCAGGCCAGGATGAGGTTGAGCTGAGCTTGAATGTTGTTGGCCAGTGTGCCCCAGGGGTCTTGGAACGAGAGCCGGGGCGATGCTTGCGCTGCAAGATGATATATGCGATCTGGGCGCAGGCCGCTGATCAGCACGCGAACCTGGTTTGCTGCAGTGAGATCAACTGTGTGGCAAACAACGGCTAAGTGCACGCTGTCCCTTGCGTTGAGCACCGTGCCGTGCAGTTCTGCGTCAGGGTCAGCGCTCGCCAGGTGGTTGAGTAGATGCCGACCAACGAAGCCAGCAGCGCCTGTTATCAGGATTCGCACCGCTCTACCTCAACGCGCTGTTCAAAGTGTGCAGCATTATAAGGCCGATTCTTTCGCACGATCTAGTCCAGTATGACAGGCACAACAAACCCCTGCACGATCGGCGAGTCGGGCTGCTGGAGCGCGTAGACGTCATAGCGCACACCGCGTTCGAAAGGCACGCTGGCAATCCTGGCAGCGATTGCGGCGGCATCGGCATCCAAGATGAGCAGATCGAAAACGCCTTCTGAAAGCAGGCCTGGCGCCGAATAACCGCCAGGCGGCACTGAGCTGGCATTGGGAACGTTCTGCACGCCGAAGCCGATGGACTGGCGATACGTGGGTGTCACTGGTGTGCCGGCCAGCGCGCCCGTTCGCGGCGGGGAACTGAAACGACTTGCCTCTACTGATTGGTCTACAGCGATGGCGAATGCCAGCCCAAGGTTGATGGGCTTGCCCGCAGTGACGTTGATGAGACGCGCCAGCGGCGCATCTACTGCAGTTAGCTCCGGTTCTGCAACTGGCAGAACGAGCACGCGCTCCAAGCCGTAGCCGATGAGAACCAGCGTGTAAGATACGCCGCTGTCGAACAAGACTCTATCTTCGAATAGAGGATCAGCTGTGCCAGGGGAGCGAACTGTAACCGTAAAGACGCCCTCACGCGCTGAACTCGGCTGGCTTGCATCTCCGTAGTCCAGACGCTCGGCGAGCAGCGCTCCGTCGAGAAAAACGTCCAGTGGTCCGCCGCCGAACACAGCGTTGACCACTGCAACGCTTGCTGGTCGCAGGGGGGTGGGGCTGGGTGCAACTTCGGCTGGCAGCCCAAGCAGCTCCTGCTGCACACCCACGTATTCGCTTAGAATCACAGGTGGCGCGTCAATCCGTCCTGTAATCAGGTAGAGATAGGTGCGCCCCGCCTCAAAGACCACATCCTGTGCGATTTCGAGAGACGCCTCAGTTTCGCTGGCTCCCGCGGCGTTCCAGTAGAAGTCATACTCTGCGCCAGCGCGCACCTCAACTGTCTGAGGTAGATCGCCATAGCCGAGAAAGGCCAGCGACAGCGGCGGACCGCTGACACTAAGACGCAAACGCGGCGCGCTGTCCAGCGTGTTTACAAACGTGACTCGTGCCGCGTTAGGTGTTGTCTGTACAAGGCTGTCACGCGCTGTGATTAGACGCGCTGCCCCTGGCGATCCGAGCAGTACAACAGTCGTACCCTCGTCCTCAGCAGCCGTGATGTCAGCGCTCGCCAGCGGCTCAGTGAGAGAGCGATCAGCTCCGGCAGGGTAGACCCGGACTAAGTAAACGCCAGAGGGAAGTGTTTGACGCGGCCCTGCGCGGGTGTAGTCGAGCGCGGCAGCCAGCAGTGTGTCGTTCAGGTACACATCCACAGGGCTTAAGGCCGCCGAGCCGTTCACAACGCGGACAGCTGCTGCTCCGGGCACACGATCGTCAAAACGGACTACTTCGGGAGCAGTGATTGGGCCAGTCAGGATAAGTGTGTGAGCTGTGCGCGGCCGCAGATCGAGCGTATAGGTGAGAATGCTGCCGCTGGCGCTTGTAAAATCGAGCGTGATTTCTCCGGCTGGCGCAGACGGGATGGTGCTGCCTGCGCCAAAGGCAAGTGGGGGCGTCAGATTGACGTGGTTCTGCTGTACGGTGACTTCGCCTGCACTGTGGAGTGCGTTTATCAATGCCAGCCGACTTTGATCGCGGTCGAGCAGAGCGGCAGATTCATCCTGAACGATGAAAGCCAGTTCGTCTGGTTTGCCGCTCAGGACGATGGTTCGGGATGCGCCAGATTTGAACTCAAAGGCTGTTGACAGGGCTATCGGTTCAACATCACCAGGACGGCTGCCCGCAGGATAGACTATGATTCGGTGCAGTCCGGCTGCGATGGGCGTAAGGCCCGTGAACTGGCGAAAGCTGAGGTAGGGGGCAACTGCCAGGCCCTCCACGTAGACATCTATCTGCTGCAGCTCAGCGGCGGCGTGAACAATACGAACAAATGCCCGCTCAGCAGGCTCCTGCGCTGCGGGCAGCGCAAAGGGAGTGCTTGTGGGCCGCGGTGTTGCTGAGGCGGTTGGCGCGATGGTTGGCTCAACAGTTGGTGTGGCCGTCGGTACGGCCTGGGCGCAGGCCCCTGCGACAATTGCCAACAGCAGGAACAGAACATGACGCGCAGGGTTCATGATGACCTCGCGATCTCGACTCTAGGCCATTGTACTCGCCCTTGCAAGATTCACCAGTAAAGCAAAAGTCCCGCGGCAGCCGCAGGACTTTTGTGTGAACGACATATGGTGTGGAATTGTGGGAGAGGCGTCAGCCTCCAGCCGGAGCGCCCAGAGTGTCAACTTCACCGGGGGCCAGCGGCACATTGGCCAGCTCGAAGCGCTGTCCGTTAAACGACAGCGTCACGAAAACCGCTGTGTCAGTTCGGGCCGCGATCCAGCCTTCCTGGCCCTCATAAGTGACCTGAAGCCACCGTCCATCGCCTGTGCGGGCGCTGACAACAACTTGAGTGCCGCTCAGGATGGGCGCAATGACTTCGGCGTTGATATCAGGCGTGCGCCGCAGGTTGAGGTTGGCGCCTGGATCGAGCGCAACAGTCGCGACAATCGCATTACGTGTCGGGTCGGCAGTGGGCACGGCAGGCTGGAACACCACACCGGTTCCAGTGCCGCCGCGCGTGTCTTCTGGCACGATGCGAAGCAGGCCGCGGGCTTCGAACTCCTCAAGCGTAGAAGGGCGGCCGTTCAGCTCATAGGCGAGGAATTGGGTGCTGGCCCAGCCCGTCACCGAGCCGCCGTCAGGGGCTGTGTAGCGGATAAACGCCCACTCACCGTTCTCGCCAATGCCGACAAACTCAGCCACTGTATTGAGCGGTAGCCTGGCCAGCACCTCGCTGTCGGCGGCGGGCAGACGCCGGACGTTCAGATTGGCAGTCGGGAGCATGTTGACCACACGCACAGTGGTCACATCCTGGCGGGCGACAGGTGGAGCAATTGACGTATTACGGGACTCGCCCGGCGTATTGCCAGGCACGGTGGGCAGGTTGCGCAGCGGAACCTGCTGGCCGTTGGCGTCGCGCACATCTACAAAATCGCTGCGCACCCAGGCGTCAATTTGACCGCCGTCCGGCGTGTCATACGTGATGAAGAGCCAGGTTTCGTCCCTTGCCAGATCAGCGCGCTCATCTTCCAGCAGTTCCACTGGGTCTACAAACACGTAGTCCGGCGGGATGCGTGTGGCGCTGCTGAAAATCTCAGCCAGCCCGCCTTCGCGGCCGTTGACGGCGAAAACCGTGCCAAAAGGCACCACGCCGAGCGACAGCGCCTGCACGTTTGGATACTGCCGCAGCTGGAGATTGCGATCTGGATCGAGGTTAAAAACACGGCCGGTGTAGGTCGGGGCTGGCGGCAGAACAGCGGGCGGCGCGATTACTGGCGCTGGGGTCGGTTCGACCTGTGCCGCAGGCGGCTGAGGCACTGGCTCAACTGGTTGGGCTGGCTGAGCGGGCAGCTCAGGAACTGCCGGGAGCTGCGCAACAGCGGTTTGGGCGCCCGGCGCGCTGGCGATGCTCTGCGCTAACGCCACCGGAGGCAGCGGGAACAGCGCCGCAGCAGGGCTTCCGCTCACTAGATGGTCGTAGAACACGCCGCCGTAAAACTGGCCGGTGAACGGCTCTAGAGCCATCCCCCCGACCTCGATATTGACAGTAAGCTCGCCGGCGGCAGGAACGAAAATCAGCGGGCTTGCGCCACCCGCAGCTATCTCGACGCCCGAAGCGCCGTCGTCATTTACTACGGCCAGCACGCTATCGTCACCCGGGCCGATGTTGATGAGCCGCAGCACCGGCTGGGCTGCGTTAACAGCGCTGAAGTCGTCGAAATAGGTAGACAGCGCCAGCTCGCCACCAAGACTGACAACGGCGGCGGTGGTATAGAGACCCGCCCCGGCGTTGAGTGTGCCGCTGAGGAGCGTGGTCTGCGTGCCGGATTCGCGCACGTTTACGACATAATCGCCAGCAGGAAGCGCGATGAAACCAGTGGCGTTCTCCCCCTCCGTTGGTTCGGACAGCATGGCGACCAGGGTTTCACCGGCATACACATCAACAGCTGGCGCGCCAGGCACGGCGTGCACCAGCCGAACGCGCGCCGTGCCGGCCTCGTTCTCTGGCCGAACTGGCGCGGTGAGCACCATGTAACGCGGATTGCTCAGGGTTCCATACAGGATGAGCTTATAGGACGTGCCGCTGAAGCGGACGGGCAGCTCAAGGTTGAAGACACCTCCCTCAACACCTGCGCCGGCTGGCGTGATGACCAGGTTATAGGTGAATAGCGGTATGTCAAGCGTGCCAAAAGGCTGGTTGTACGCCTGGCTCACGACCAACGCGCGGCCATCGTCCAGCAGAACGTCTACGGCAGGAGCATCAGCGATTGCGTGGATGCTGGTGAAACGGGCAACACCGACGGCAAGGGGGTCGAGGTCGTTTTCGTCGCGGTAAACGGTGAAAATTGGGCTGGCTGGGGACGATGCGACCAGGGTGTAGTTTGCGTCGCTGCCGACCGGGAGAGTTTGCTCCCAGAGGAGCGAGTCTGTGCCGGCCTGGCGTACACGCACGCTTCTTTCCCCAGGCGGCATGATGATGTACTGTGTCGCTTCCCCAAATGCCAGATTGGCAACTGTCAACTGGCCATCCACAAAAACGTCAACAGGTGGCGCGCCAGGAACTGCGTGAACAAAGCGCACAAGCGACTCGGCCTGAGCGCTGGCAAACGCGGCAGTCGCAAAGAGCGCTGTCAGGACTATGAGCACCACTAAGCGCGTGCGATTACCCACCATCTTTCCTTTCCTCCTCTCAATGCAGGTTAACCGGCCGTGCGCAAACAGGCAGGTTACGTGCCCTCTTCCCACTGGCTGAGGTAGCGCACCTGCTCAGGCGTCAGGATGTCAATTCTCACGCCCATCGCCTCCAGTTTGAGCCGAGCGATCTCGTTATCAATCTCCTGAGGCACGACGTAAACATTGGGGGAGAGACTGCTAGCGTTTTTCACCATGTACTCTGCGCCAAGGGCCTGGTTAGCGAAGCTCATATCCATCACGCTGGCCGGGTGTCCCTCAGCCGCAGCCAAATTGATCAAACGGCCCTCGCCGAGCAAGTAGATCGGCCGCCCATTAACGACGTATTCCTGGACAAACGGGCGTACCAAGCGCGGCTCACCTGCGCTCATCCGCTCGAGCGCCGGGATATTGATCTCAACGTTGAAATGTCCCGAGTTGCAGATAATCGCGCCAGGTTTCATGCGCTCAAAATGCGGCGCGTCGAGGACGTTGATGTCGCCGGTCGCTGTGATGAAGATGTCGCCCAAGGGAGCTGCATCGAGCATTGGCATGACGCGATAGCCATCCATGACGGCTTCCAGTGCCTTGAGTGGATCCACCTCTGTCACAATGACGTTTGCGCCCAGACCGGCGGCGCGCATGGCGATACCGCGGCTGCACCAACCGTAACCGGCAACCACAACAGTGCGGCCAGCCAACAGCACGTTGGTGGCGCGTATTACGCCGTCAAGTGTGCTTTGGCCAGTCCCGTAGCGGTTGTCGAACAGATGCTTGGTGCTGCTATCGTTGACGGCGATCACGGGAAAAGCGAGGGCGCCGTCCTTAGCCATGGCACGCAGGCGGATCACACCGGTCGTCGTCTCCTCAGTGCCGCCGATAATGTCGCTGATTAATTCGCGGCGGCTCTTGTGGATTGTGCTCACAAGATCAGCCCCATCATCCATAGTGATGTGGGGCCTATGATCCAGCGCGGCTTTGATGTGATCGTAATACACGTCGTTGCTTTCGCCCTTGATCGCGTACACAGGGATCTCGAAGTGCGAAACGAGCGACGCTGCCACATCGTCCTGGGTAGACAGGGGATTGGAGGCGCACAGCACGACATCAGCGCCGCCCACTTGCAGCGTGTGGACCAGATTGGCTGTTTCTGTTGTGACATGAAGACAGGCTGAGACGCGCACGCCATGGAGCGGCTTTTCTTTAGCGAAACGTTCGCGAATGGCGCGCAGAACTGGCATCTCCTGCTCTGCCCACTCGATGCGGTAGCGGCCGCCGGTAGCGAGGTCCAGGCTTTTGACGTCGTATTGGATGCTCATGCACACTCCTATTTACACAAAGCGCGGCCGCTGACGGCCCGTTAACTGCGCGATTCTAGCACACGAACCCGCCACTGTCGCCAGTGCGTTTGGCCTTCAGGTTGAGCGGCTCGCTGCTGCCCATTCAACTGATACAGACAGAAGCCGCTTAGTCAGCCGATGGCATGCTGACGTTTTCCAACAGGCTGTCAAGCAGACCCCTGTCGTCGAAGAATGTGCGAAAGCGCTCCACAAACTCCGGCAGTGAGAAGCGGTGATTCTGTGTCCCAACGTGTTCCAGCGCGTAGGTGGCGCACAGCGCCCCAATCTGGCCGGCCAGTGGCAGCGGCCATTCTGAGGCTAAGCCGCGCAGGAAACCGCCGCGGTATGCGTCACCAGCGCCCGTCGGGTCTTTGATGCCATCGCAGGGGAAGGCCGGGATTTCGTGACGCTGGCCATGGGCATAAATGTGCGAGCCGTGCGGCCCCTGCGTAATCACGAGGATTTCGATGGAACGGCGCAGGTCATCAATGCTCAATCCGGTCTTGTGGCAGATTATCTCAGCCTCATAAGCGTTGATAACCATTGCATACGCGCCCTGCATGCTGCGTGCCAGGTCCTCACCAGATAAACGGGGAACCTGCTGGCTGGGATCGTAAAGGAAACGGATGCCGCGCTGCCGACACTCCTCTGTGAGATTCATCATGGCCTGCGGATCGTTGGGCGAGATTACAACTAGGTCAGGCGTTTCCGGCCAGACATCAGCCAACGAGAAATGGCGGGCATAAGCCATTGCGCCAGTGTAGAACGAGGCGATCTGGTTGTTATCAAGATCGGTGTTCACAAAAAACGACGCCGTGAACACATCGTCTATCTGGCGCACCGTGCTGGTGTCAACCCCTGCTGCCTCCAGCCAAGCGCGGTAATCACCAAAGTCGCGCCCAACCGTGCCCATCAAGCGCGGACGCAGGCCCAGCAGTCCCGCTGTGAAGGCAATGTTGGCAGCGACACCGCCCCAGTGCTTGGTCATATCGTCAACAAGGAAGCTGAGGCTGACCTGATGAAGCTGGTCGGGCAGAAAATGCTCAACGAAGCGGCCGGGAAAACGCATCAAATAGTCGTAAGCGATTGAACCCGTAATAATGATGTTCATGGAAATGCTCTATGAGACCTCGTAGCGGCGATGGGTCAGTGAAGTATACCACAGCCGACAGGCTGTTGTAGAATGGGATTGCGGCAGCTTGAGCCGTTATCGCTCACCAGTTAGGGGGGCACAGCATGACGCAAAACAATCACAACCACGATACGCGATCCCCGCATAGGGCCGACGACACACACACGCCGAAACTCGTTCCGTCTCGTTTTGGTAGCCGATATGTGTCGTTTCAGGCGCTGTTAGAACGCATCGAGAACGCTTTCGAAGAAGAATATGCCGGAACCGCTGCCCTGGCAGAAGCCACTACTCCGGCTGAACGGCTGCGTTTGTTGAATGAGACCGTCAACTACGTGCTGGCGGTAGAGTCTATACAACTGGAGACGGCTGATGAACGGGCCACTTTGGTGCAGGAAGCGTACAGCCGTCTGTTCGGTTATGGGCCGCTGGATGCCCTGCTGCGCGACGCTCGCGTAACAACGATCACACTTGACGGCCCAGACAAAGCCGCGGTGCGCTATGGCCACAGCGATTTGATCTCTGTCGGCCCGCTGTTCGACAGCACTGCAAACATGCGCCGTGTTTTGCGGCGAATGCTAGTTGACGCGGGGACGGATTTGTACGATGACCAGCCTGTGGTTGAGACCGGATTGGTCGCAGCAGGCCGGCGCATTTGTCTGAACCTGATTACGCCGCCGCTGACACCGTCTTACACAGCTGATATTCGCGTTCACCCGGAGGTGCCCCCTTCGTTGAGCGATCTGACAGCAGCGGGATTCCTCACACCAGAGGCCGAAACGCTGCTTGCGCGGCTGGTCAGGTCGTCGTATGGCTTTACAGTCGTAGGCGATACAGAATCCGGCAAGACCACGCTGCTAAACGCGCTGGCCTGGCTGCTGCCAGAGCCAGCGCGCACAGTTGCGGTGGAGCGAGCGGGCGAGATGGCGCTGCCAGAAGGTATAACTCGGCTGACAGCCCGCTGGCGAAACGGCTCAGAACCAGCGGTCACCTTTGGTGAGCAGATTGGCGCTGCGCTATCAAAGTCAGCTGCGTGCATTCTACTCGACGAGGTGCGCGCCGATGAGCCAGAGTCTGTTGCGCCTCTGCTGGCGCGATCCGATGTGCCGCGCCAAATCTGGTCATTTCGCGGGCCGTTTGACAGCAAACGCCTGCGCAGCGCGCTCAGCATGCTGGCGCGCCGCTCTGACATGAGTCAAAGCGAGGCGCAGGTTCAAGCGCTTTTCAGGCGGCTGCCATTTGTGATTGCTGTGTGGCGTTCTAAAGGCGTGGTCGGCCTTTACAGCGTGGGCGAGTGGCAGTTTACCCAGTCCCATGACTACCCCGACTATGTGCCGCTGCTGCAGATGCAGGACGGCGCGCTTGTGTCCACGGGAGCGCAGTCCGTTTTGTCGCTGGCATAATGGTGTCAATCAGCGTGCCTGAGTGAAGAGAAGCCACGCCCGAACCAAGGCGAGCGCCTCAGTGGCGGCACAGGCGGCGTGTTCGGGCGTGCCAACCCAAGCACAAGCGCGGTCGCCTTCACGCCAAATCTTGTAGTCTTGGCCTACGACAAGCCAGGTGGCGTCGTTCAAGTCTTCGTCCCAGCGCGGGCAGTTGTCGTCTCTCATGGCGGCTAGCCAAACGGCTTCGGCGGCAGCTGGTTCGTCCTGAAGGTCAGCGGCTGTAATTTCCTGCTGGAAGATGTGGCGGTCGTTGTTGTCGTACACGATATAGTCGTACTCCACACCGCGCGATCCTACCCATACCTTGCGCATGTGCCAGCCCAGGCGTTCTGCCACCAGACGGCGCAGCTCTGGGCTGGCCGGCATTTCGAGCGGTGTGAGTTCCATATTGGGGCACAGTCCTTTCTCCAGGCGTGACTAGGGGAAAATCCGGCGCGCTTTTGTTTCTAACTGGACATCAGCGCGGAAGCGGTACAGCCGGGCAGGGCGGCCGCCCGTAGCCCGATAGCTGTTGATCGGCTCGACAATACGCGCCTCACGGATTTTCTTGCGGAAGTTCGCTTTGTCCAGCTTCTGGTCGTTGAGAATGACCATGTAAGCATCCTGAAGCTCGCGCAGCGTGAACTCCTCTGGCATGAGTTCGAACGCCACCGCAGAATACTCGATCTTATAGCGCAGGCGGGTGAGGGCGTACTCTAGGATCGCAGCGTGATCCAGCACCAGCGGTGGAAGTCGGTACATGCTGTGCCACGTAGGGTTAGCAGAGCAGGCAGACTGCTTCTCTGGCATGAGACGGTCTGCGGCCACAAGCGCGAAATAAGCCACACAGACCACACGCTGGTTTGGATCGCGCTGCGGCGCGCCAAACGTGTAGAGCTGCTGCAGGTAGACCCCCTCAACACCAGTTTGATCGCGCAGATGACGTATTGCAGCGTTATCCAACGATTCTTCTACGCCAATTTGGCCGCCAGGGAGTGACCAACTGATTTCACCGGCGCTGCCAAGCCGCTGCACCAGGCACACCTGAAGGTCACGGCTGCGGAGCGTGAAGAGCACTACATTGACTACAACATCGGTCAGCCAGCACATGCTTTCGGCAACTGGCTGCTGATCGTTCATCGCCCGCCTGAGCGCTGTTTCTTATCGCTGAGCCGAAAGCACAACCTGCTGGAGCAGGTCATAGGGCACCGGCCCTCGGTTGAAGACCACTTCACCGGCGCGAATAAACTGAGGGGGGCTGTTCCCCACGCGCACCATCACGCTGGGTGTGCTCTGAATGCCGAGACTCTGGCCAAAACGCACGTCGGTTTGGTACTGAGCAGCGCTGCCGGCACAGCTCAGAAGCGCGCTGTAGTTCAGCCCCATCCGATCTGCCAGTGTGCGCGCAGTTGCATCATTGAAGCGCGCACGGCTGCCCAGCTCAAACAGAATGTCATGCGCTGGCCAGAACGCGCCGGCGCGCTGGTTGTCAGTGCATTCCGCGAGCTGAGCGGTATATGGGCCGTAAATCGGGTCTGCTGCGCTAATGAACATGCGATACTCGAGGCGTGCCCGACCGGTGGCAACATGTTCGCGGATGAGGCGTTTCATCGTGGCATTGTAGTCCTGGCAGTGCGGGCACGCGAAATCGGCGAATTCGATAATTGTTACCGGCGCATCAGGGCTGCCTAACACAAAACCGCCGTCAGAGAGGCGTTCAAACGGAATGCCGTCATATAAATCAACGACAGCGGTAGGTGCATTGTTGGTTGATACAACAATAGCAAGCAATGCCACAGCCACAGCTGCAACAACGATGCCGCCTACGACAAGGGGGTTGACAGCACGCCCTGCCGAATTCGACGGAGATGTCTGCGGTTTTGTTTGCTGTCTGGCTTCCATTATGCGTGAACCTGACATCGGATATAAATTATAGGCGGGTTAGAACTGTAACACACTGCGCTTGCAGTCAACTTAAAAATGCATGAGCATTTCACCTGCTGCGCAAAAACGGCAGCAGCCAGGGCACACGCCGACGGTAATCCACGTATTCCTGTCCGAACAGCGCCAGCAGCCGTTTTTCTTCCAGCCGAGAACCCACCAGCAGGTACGCTGTGGCGGCCAAGTTGAACATCAGCAGCGTATCCGTCATAACAGGCATGGGCCACATGACCAGCAGCGAGAATAGATAGAGCGGATGACGCACCAGCCCGTAGAGGCCAGACTGCTGCAGCGGCTCCGGCGGAAGCGGCAGCGCCGCACCCATCACATACGCGCGGAGCTGGCTCAAGCCAATGAAGCGACCTATGTCAACCTGCAGCAGCGCGATCAAAAAGCCACACACGCCAATCAATTGAACGGCTAGCGCAGCAGCGAGCAGTGTGCCTTCGCTGCGCCACAGCTCGCGCCCTGGCAGGACGACTAACAGCAGCGCTAACGGCGCGGCCGTCACGACTGCAATTGTGTTATAGACTAGACGGTATAGGCCGTGGTAAGCCCTTTCACCGAATTGGCGTCGGAAGGCGGCGCGAGCAGCGTTTCCGGCCAGTACGCTGTGAATTACCCCAAACGCAAGGACTGCTAGTAAGATAATGACCATGTTGCAACGCTCAGCCTCAGGAGAACGCGATGCGCGCTGTTGATATTATCGCAAAGAAACGCGATGGGCTTTCGCTGACGCGCGAAGAGATTGACTGGTTCGTCAATGCTTACACCAAAGGTGACATACCAGATTATCAGGCGGCGGCGCTGCTGATGGCCATCTGCATCCGGGGCATGACGCGCGAGGAAACTGTTCACCTTACGTTGGCGATGGCGCACTCCGGCGACGTGCTGAACTTGGCAGCGGCGCTGGGCGGCTACGCTGTGGACAAACACTCGTCAGGCGGCGTTGGCGACAAGACCACGCTGGTTGTGCTGCCCCTCGTGGCGGCGTGCGGCGTGCCGGTGGCCAAGATGAGCGGGCGGGGACTCGGCTATTCTGGAGGGACGCTGGACAAGCTGGAAGCAATCGCTGGTTTCAACGTGAACCTCAGCCGCGAGCAGTTCTTGCAGCTGGCGCGCGACACCGGCCTGGTGCTGGCTGGTCAGTCAGCTGATCTAGCCCCGGCAGACGGCAAACTCTACGCGCTGCGCGATGTAACCGCCACAGTGCCCAGTCTGCCGCTGATCGCCAGCAGCATCATGAGCAAGAAACTAGCCGCTGGGGCCAGCGGCATCGTGCTCGATGTTAAGGTTGGCGAGGGAGCGTTTATGGGTGATCTGGAGGGTGCGCGGCTGCTCGCCCAGACGATGGTGGACATCGGCGTGGACGCCGGGCGCGACGTGGTGGCGCTTATTTCTGACATGAATCAGCCTCTGGGGCACGCCGTTGGCAACAGCCTAGAGGTAAAAGAAGCGATTGAGACGCTGCGCGGCGGCGGCCCGCCTGATCTGCGCGAGCATTGTGTTGAGGTGGCAGCGCATATGCTCCGTTTGGCCGGACAGGGCCGGCGCTGGAGCGATCTAGAAGACGCCCGCATAGAGGCAAGCCAGCGGCTGGGCGCGGGCGAAGGGCTGGCAGCTTTTCGTCGGTTGGCAGCCGCTCAGGGGGGCGATTTGAGTATGGTAGACGACCCAGATCGTTTGCCTCGCGCCCGCATCGTCGAGGCCGTGACAGCTGATCAAAGCGGTTACGTCGCGCGCGTGTCTGCGCTGGGCATTGGACGGGCGGCGTTTCTGCTCGGCGCTGGGCGGGAGCGAAAGGACAGCCCGATTGACCTGGCAGTCGGCGTGACCGTTCGCGTTAAAGTGGGCGACGTGATTGAGCGCGGCGCTGCAGTAGCAGCAATTCACGCAAATGATGAGGCGAGGCTGAACGAATGCAGAGAGACAGTTGCGGCCTCGCTAGCGTACAGCTCGCAGCCTGTGCCGCCGCTGCCGCTATTCTACGACACGATCTACGGGCACTAGACGGCCTTGATCGTCGAATTGGTAGTAGTTGATTGGCGCGCTGCGCCACCAACCGTTTTCAAATGAGACAGTGCCATTCAAACCCTGATAGCGCACAGCGGCCAACCGGCGGGCCGCAGCAGCGCGGCCTGGTTCGGCCACAGCCAGCGCAGCGATGCGCACGGCGTCGTAGGTCAGCGATGCAAGCAAGCCAGGCATTGGAGCAAATGGACTGCTTGCCAGATAACGCGCTGTGAATTCAGGTGTGGGCAGGCTGCCGCTGGACACTATTACCACGGAATTCAAATCAGCGCGCAAACGGGGGAACTGCGCCAGCGCTAGAACGTCGCTGCCAACCAGCGGCGCCGGCAGGCGCGCCGCTGTAGTTACTTCTACCCGTCGTGGGGTGGTGAGCGTGTCTTCAAGCGCCGCTGGCACGAGTGCGAACACGTTGGGCGGCTGCGGTTGGGCATCCCAATGGCCAACCACGAGAACTGGCAGGTTGCCGTAGAAGCGCAGCGTATCGGGATCAGTGGCCGCATAGCCCAGCACAACCGCGGCTTGGACAGCGGGATCGAGCGCTAGCGCGCGGGCGCGGGCGCCTGCGCTGGCTGCTGAGCCGCCGTCGTCTACGGGCAGCAGCTCGAATGTGTGATCGTCAATGTCCTGCAGGGCCAGCTGAGCGGCGTAGAGGGCGTTGTAGCCGATCTCGCGGTAGCGGCCCTCGAAAGGGGCTAAAAGGGCGATGCGCGTCGGCGTGTTGGAGGGCGCTCTGGCGCATCCTGCAAGACTCAGCAGGGCGCAGATTGCGATAAACGACAGCCTAAGTGCAGGCATTGGCGAGGTGCTCGGCAAATGTGCGCGCGAAATTGTGGAACCCGCTGCCGTCGCACGCTGCGCGGAAGTAATAGTAGTCCGAGACCGCTGGAAAGACGACGGCGTGTATGGCAGAAAGGCCTGGGTTGGCGATGGGGCCAGGGGGCAGGCCAGCGCGCAAATAGGTGTTGTACTCGTGAACGGCGTTCGTATAGTCGGCTTGCGTGATCTGCGGCCACCACGAACCATCTTTGTAGCCGATGCCATACTGAACCGTAGGATCGGCATCCAGCTTCATGCCTATGCTGAGTCGGTTGCGGTAGACAGCGGCGATCTGTGGGTTTTCCTCTGCGTGGACGGACTCACGCTGGACGATAGACGCCAACGTCACAACGTTGTAGAGCGATAAACCTTGAGCGGCTGCCTCTGCTTTGAGCTGTGGATCAACGCGCTCTAGGAATGTCTCGATGAGGGTGTCGCGCAGGCCAGCCGGCGTGATGTCTGGTGGAAGCTGATACGTATCTGGAAACAGAAAACCTTCCAGGGATGCGCCAGGGGGGAAATCAACGTACTGCGCGAAAGCTGCGCTCACATCGGCGCCGGGCCTAACGACAGCCAAGAAATCCGCTCCTGTAAAGCTGAAAAGACCATTTCCGTCCACTGCGGCGGCAATTTCCTCCAAGCGCCAACCTTCCAGAATGCGAAATGGAATAAAGCTGCTGCGCGAGTCAGTGATCATCACCGCAATCTGCGGGATGGTTTGCACCTGGCTTAGAAAGTAAGTGCCGGCTTCGATCTCCACATCCAGCCTGGTCACGCGCACATAATCCACAAACAAGTCGGCGTCGGTAATCAGGCCCTGTTCAAAAAGCCGGCGCGCAACAGATCGCGGCGGCTCGCCTGACGCGATAGTAAAGCGTAGGGGGCGGGGGTCTGTGCCAGCGGCGCGGTTAAGGTCGTCTTGGCGTCCAGCGAGCCGCAACCGGATGAGTTCGGTCTGAACAAAATCCAGCGGACGACCGCCAGAGATGACGAACAGTGTACCCGAGCACAGGAACGCCAAAACAACGAAAGCCGCTCCAACTGCCAAGACAATCTTGATGATCCGGTTCAAGAGCATCACTCCGCAGTTGGGCCGCCAGCCTTTGCTGGCGGTTCCGCCAGCCCATCACGGACAGCGTCAATATAGCTCTGCAAAATAACGCGGGCTGCTAGATCGTCTACCGGCGCTCCTGGTTTGCGACGTTTGCTTTGGGCTAGATCGCGCGCATCGCTGGTAGAAAGCTGTTCGTCCCACAGAACAACAGGCAGCGCTGTGGCTTCAGCCAAGCGCTCCGCCCATCTGCGAACGGCGGCCGCTTGGTCATGCTGACCCGGCAGCGCCTCGTAGTTCGTCGGGACGCCAACAACGACAGCGACAACCTGGTGCTCAGCAGCGATCTGCTGAATGCGCTGAAAGTCCTCAGCGCGCGACCTGCGCTTGACAATGGCGAGTTCGCGCGCTACCAACCAGGAGGCGTCGCAAACAGCCAACCCCAGGCGCTTGAGGCCGTGGTCGATGCCCAAGAGACGGCCGCGCATCATACGCCGTCTGCCACTCGAACAGCGATGCGCACCGGCAGCAGCGGCATACGTCCCAGCCAAGGGGGCGCCAAGTCAATTATTGGGGGACGGTCTGGCGCCATGTCAACCTCGGTGTAAAGGAAGATCAGCGCCTCTTCGGGCGATCGGCCAGCCAGCCGCTCCTGGATCAAGGCTGTGTTGATTTGTGCGGTTACCTGTCCCCTGCCGACGATGCTGAACTGCACAGACCCGTCCTGAAATACCTGAGTCACTGGGCCGATTTCATAGGCTATGGTGTCCGGGCGCAGGTGACGGCCGCGCGGTATCTGGCGGGATAACTGCGCCAGCACCACTTGTTGGCCCAGGCGTTGGTTGACGGCTACTGCCTCCACCACAGCGCGCATTGTGAGCGTCAGACTGTCAGCAGCCTGACCAACTTCTGCGCTGTACGTTGTCCAATCGCTGCGCTCCTCGACAATGCGCACAGTCTCAAGTATCAGGGTCTGGGAGTCGTTCAGTCGGGGCAGCATTTCAAGATAGGCGCGCGATTGAAGCTGCTGGCGCACAATGGCCAGCAGACGTTCTTGATCCTGCGGGCTGACGGCTGGGACGGAGCGGCTTACGCCCCCATAAGTTGGTGTCAGGTTGCGCACTGTCAGCCCGCTGGCGAGATCGCCCACGATGGTGTTGATCAGGCCGGCGTCAACATTGCCGATTTCACCTGCGGATGCCTGAAGCGCTTCGATAGGCACTTCAACCTGCTGGCCTGACCCGGCTGGTACGCGAGCTGGCTCTATTGTGCGAAATAGAACCGGCGTTCCTGCGCTGGTGCTGACTGTTGTTCCAACTGGTATATCAACCCCGCCGCTCGTCTGGTTGACGAAGACAACTGTGCCCTGGGCCGGAATGGCCGCCAGCGCCTGCGTGCCAGTGGTCGGCAGGGTTCCTGTTTCGTCAACTGTAACTGTCAGGCGCGTAGCCGGCACAAGGCCAGCGTCAACATCAACGTCCGCAACAGCAGGACTGGCTGTGAGGACGGCTTCAGCCACGATTTGTTCCTCAGCAGGATAAACGACTACTACCGCGCTGGGCAGCGCGGCATAAGCAGCGGCCCCAACTGCAGCCAGCACGACCGCCAGCGCTGCGCCGCGCCGCAGGAGTCGCCAGCGCGAAGGCCCACTTTCGTTTTCACCGATTAACGCGCGCGCTTCTGCTGGCGCGATGTCGGCGCTGGATGGTAGATCGGGCGGCCGGCTGAAACGACCGGCGAACACCTTGGCGCGCCCCCGTTTCCAGCGCGCCCGCTCGCTGGCCCCAATCGTCTCGAATGCGCTGATGTTGAGTTCCTCAGCGTTCTTCATCACCTCAACATCGTGCGTAACCAAGGCAAGCCGTATGGCGCGCCGCATTGCTTCGCGCTGAATCAGCACCAAATCAAGCTTGCGTGTAAGGACGGTACCGTGTTCTGGCCAGATGAGCAGGACGCGCTTGCCGTGAATGAAAGACAGACGGTCGCGAACGGACAGCACGTCATCGCTGGGGTCAAGCTGGATGAACTCCGGTCGTTCGGGCATGGGCATGTGCGCTCAGGCCTGAATAGCCTCCCGAAGCAGGCGGCGAGCCGTATCCAGCGCCTCAGCTAGACGCGAAGGGTCTTTGCCACCTGCCAGTGCCAGGTTGGGCCGGCCGCCGCCCCCGCCGCCGACCACCCCGGCGATTGGCTTGATGAGACTGCCGGCGTTGAGGCCGCGCTTCGCCAGATCATCCGTGATTGTTACGAGTATCTGCGGCCGGCCGTCAACTACGCTGCCGAGAACCATCGCGCCGCTCTGAACCCGGCTGCGGAACCAATCCGCCATCTCACGCAGGCTGTCCGGCGTCACGCCATCCACGTGAGCGACAAGGGTGCTGGCGCCATTGATGGTTTCGACTCTGCTCAACAGCGCCTCAAAGCTGTGCCGCGCGATGTCGCGGCGCAGGCTTGCGATCTCCTTCCTGCTGGCGGCCAGTTCATCCTGGAGCAGGGCAACGCGACTCTCGGCTTCATCAGGGGTGGCGCCCAGCCGGGCAGCGATGTTGTGCAGCGCGCTCAGGTTGTGGTGAATATAGCGAAGCGCCCCGCGGCCCGTGAGCGCTTCGATGCGCCGAATGCCCGCGCTAACGCTGCCCTCGCTCACGATGAGCAGCAGGCCAATCTCGGCGGTCTCGCGCACATGGACACCGCCGCACAGCTCGTAGCTGTAGCGCGAGCCGTTTTCCGAGATCACAATAGTGCGCACGATCTCGCCGTACTTCTCACCAAACAGCGCCATCGCGCCTTCCTGACGGGCTTGTGCCAGCGGCTTTTCCTCTGCGCGCACAGGTAGATTCTTGAGAATGGCCTCGTTCACCTCGGCCTCAATTGCTGCCAGCTCATCGGGAGAGACCCGGCTGTCGTGCGCGAAGTCAAACCGCAGGCGATCTGGCGCAACCAGCGATCCGCGCTGCTGCACGTGGACACCCAGCCGGTTGCGCAGCGCAGCGTGCAGCAGATGTGTGCCAGTATGATTGCGAACGATATCGGCCCGCCGCGCTGCGTCCACTTCTGCCCGCGCTGCGTCGCCGACGCGCGGCGCGCCCTCGATCACCTCACCCACGTGAACAACGATCCCGCTTACTGGCCGGCGCATATCCTCAACTTCGATCAGCCAGCCAGGCCCGCTGATAAAGCCAGTGTCGCTGACCTGCCCGCCGGACTCAACGTAGAACGGTGTCTCAGCCAAGACCACCTCAACTCGTTCACCAGAGATTGCACTGTCGGTCTGCTGGCTGCCGCGGAACAGCGCCAGCACAGTAGTGTCAACTGCCGTCGGGCCGTAGGGGGCATAAACCACGCCGGATGGGCCGACTAAACCAGACTTCTTAAGGTTGTCCAGCAGAGCGCTGTACACCTCAGCAGAGGCAATCTCGCCCATAGCCTGGCCGCCGCCGCTGACCTCAGCGTGCCGCTCTTCTTCGGCCTGAAAACCGGCCATGTCAACTGTGAAGCCGCGTTCAGCAGCGATGTCACGTATAACCTCTTGCGGCAGGCCTAGGGTCGCCTTTAGGTAGAAGGCCGGTTTGCCGGGCAGCTGGTTCTTGCCTTCTGCTGCCAGCGCGTCGAGCATCTCGTCGAGTTCGGCCAAGCCGCGGTCCAGCGTGCGGCGGAAGCGCACTTCTTCCTGGGTGATTACCCGTTTAATCGCGTCCGCGCGCTCGATGAGTTCGGTGTAGTGAGCGCCCATGACGTCAAAAACAGCGTCGGCTACTTGGGCCAGGAATGGTTCGTGAAAGCCGATTTTGGCCCCGAAACGCGCGGCACGCCGGATAACCAGCCGGCAGACTGAGTCGCGCCCTTTAGCGCCGGGCAGCACACCGTCGGCTATGAGAAAAACAGCGGCGCGAATGTGATCGGCGATTACGCGATACGGCACGATGTTGGCGTCGCGCTCAGCGTCGCTGTGGCCTGTGAGGCGCTGGGTCGCGCCAATAATCGGCATGAACAGGTCTGTTTCGTAGTTGGCGCCGACACCCTGGATCACGCTTGCGATTCGTTCAAGGCCGAGACCGGTATCTACGCCAGGCGCAGGCAGGGGTATGTCATATTCTCCGGTGTGAGCTGGGTCCGGCTGCGTGCGGTTGAACTGCATGAACACGAGATTCCACAATTCGAGGAAGCGCGAGTCTTCCGCTTGCAGCATAGGAACAATCGAGTCCACGCCTAATTCCGGCTTGTTATCCCAGTGGATTTCACTGGTTGGGCCGCAGGGACCGGTCTCTGCCATCTGCCAGAAGTTGGTCTTTGACCCCATGCGGGCCACACGCCGGGCGTCTACGCCAATGTCGTTCACCCAGACATCGTAAGCCTCATCGTCGTTGTGGAACACGGTGAAGACCAGCCGATCAGGGGGCAGGCCGTAGACCTCCGTGAGAAGGGTGTAGGCATAGTGGATGGCGTCGCGCTTAAAGTAATCGCCAAAGCTGAAGTTGCCCAGCATCTCGAAAAACGTGTGGTGGCGGGGCGACGGTCCAACTTCTTCGAGATCATTGTGCTTGCCCGACACACGCATGCACTTCTGGGCTGTAGCAGCGCGAGTGTAATCGCGCCGATCCGTGCCGAGAAACACATCCTTGAACTGCACCATGCCAGCGTTTGTGAAGAGGAGGGTCGGGTCGTTGGCCGGGACCAGCGATGACGAAGCGACCTGGCGATGCCCCATTTTCACGAAAAAATCTAGGAATGCCTGGCGCACTTCAGCGCTGGTCATGAGTTTCATGATCGAAGTCCTTAGCCTGTGTGACAATCGTTTTTCGATCTAGAATTATAGAGGCTGCCACAACGCTCCACAAGACGGGGGAATCATCTGCTGTGAGCCATGTGTTTATCAGCTACAGCAAGGAAAACCGCGAATATGTCTGTTTGTTGAGGGATCATCTGCTGCATCGCGGTTTCGACGTGTGGATTGATGAGGTAATCGAACCTGGCGATGACTGGTGGCGCTACATTCGGCAGGCGATCAAGGACTGCGCGGCGTTTATCGTGGTAATGACTCCAGAAGCCGAGAGTTCCCACTGGGTGGGCGTAGAGCTGCTGCATGCTCTCGAATACAAACGTCCGATTTTTCCCTTGCTGCGCTCTGGCGACCCCAATCCTTTTAACAGCGACACTTGGTCGCGCATCGCAAATTTACAGTTTACCGACGTGCGTGATGGCCGCATGCCGTCAAATCGTTTCTACGAACAGATGAAGAACAGAGGTGTGCCGCGCCGTAAGCGCGGTCGCATCGTTACACCTGCTGATGGATTGGATAGACTGTGGACGCCCCCTGATGTGTCGGCGCTGCTGCCCCCACCGTTCGACTGGTGCGTTGTTCCGGCAGGTCACGTCACGATCGAGTATGGAAGCTGGAACCGGGCGCGGGATAAGTACACTGTGCGCGAGCGGCGTCCGTTTGAACTGCCCGCTTTTGCGATTGCCCAGTATTCCATAACGGCAAAGCAATTTCAGGTATTTGTAGAGGCGCAGGATGGTTACGCTGATGCGCGGTGGTGGACGTTTTCGGAGGCTGCGGCAGCTTGGATCGCAAAGCAAAAAGGGCCTTTGGGGGCGGTGCTGCCTGGTGACGATCTGCCGCGCATACACGTGACCTGGTACGAGGCTGTGGCTTTTGCCCGCTGGCTGGAACACCGCACCGGATGCCACATTGACCTGCCAACCGAACAGCAGTGGCAGCGGGCGGCGCAAGGTGACGATGAACGGGCTTACCCCTGGGGGTCTGTGTTCGACCGCGCCCGCTGCAACACGTCCGAAAGCTGCATTTGGCGGCTAACGCCCGTAACTCGCTATCCCGAAGGGGCCAGCCCCTATGGTGTGGTGGATTTGGCCGGAAACGTGTGGGAGTGGACGTTGTCACTGTGGTCTAGTGAGAAGCACAGCTTACACGGAACAGCCGAACGGGTTGTGCGCGGCGGGTCATGGCTCGATTTTCAGGCGAGCGCACGGGTGTCTGCTCGCAGCGCGAACAACCCAGATGGGCGAGGGATCAGCCTGGGGTTTCGCATCGTGACACAGCCTATGCGACGACATAGAATGTAAGCGTAAGCACAAGGATCAGGCGCAGCCAGCGTTGTGGTATACTGCGAACGGTTTCGCGATCACAACAGCGGGATAACAACGATGTCCACCATTGATGAGCAGGTTGAAGTGCTGATGTCGGGCACTGAGTATGGTGACCCAGAAATTAAGGAAAACATGCGGCGCGAGCTGCGCGAGCGATTGATCGAGGCAGAGGAACAAGGCCGGCCGCTGCGCGTGTACTGCGGCTACGACCCGCGCACCGCTGATCTGCATCTGGGTCACACGATCACCATGCGCAAGCTGCGCCAGTTCCAGGATTTCGGTCACGATGTGACGTTTCTGGTGGGCACATTCACGAGCCTGATCGGCGATCCCTCAGACAAGGACCGGGCGCGCGACCAGCTCACGCGCGAGCAGGTAGAAGAAAACGCGCGCACATACGCCCAGCAGGCGTTCAAGATTCTAGACCCAGAGCGCACGCGTGTGCGCTACAACGACGAGTGGCTCTCTACGCTGGACTTTGCCGATATCATCCGGCTGGCAAGCAACTTCACTGTCCAGCAGTTTCTTGTGCGCGACAATTTCAAGAAGCGGCTGGACGCCGGCGAGCCAATCTATCTTCATGAGCTGTTTTACGGGTTGATGCAGGGCTATGACGCCGTTGCCCAAGAAGCTGATGTTCAGGTAGGCGGTCAGGACCAGTTGTTTAACATACTGGTCGCCGGGCGCAAACTACAGCAAAGTATGGGTCAGAAGCCGCAGGTTGCTATCATCATGGGTGAGAGCCTGCCAGGAACTGACGGCGAGATCAAGATGAGCAAGAGCCTGGGCAACCATATTCCGCTGCTGGCAGAACCCTGGGACATGTTTGGTAAGGTGATGAGCCTTCCTGACAAAGCGCTTGGGATATATCACAAGCTGATTCTTGGTTGGCCCGAGGCGCGAGTGAAAGCATTAGAGGAAGATATCAAGGCAGGCAGGCTGCACCCGAACGAGGAGAAGATGCGGCTGGCCCGCGAGATCGTGACGATATTTCACAGCGCCGAAGCGGCTGCGGCTGCTCAGAAACGCTGGGACGAAGTCTTTCGCAGCCACGGCGGCATCCCAGCAGACATTCCCAACGCGGTTTTGTCACAGCCCGAGCGCGTCATTGATATCCTGCGCCGGCTGAACATGGTGAGCAGCGGGGGCGAAGCCAAGCGCTTGATGGAACAAAACGGCGTGCGGCTGGATGAGAAGCCGATTACAGACCCTCAAGCCACCATTACGCTGGATATGCTGCCCGCTGTGCTGCAGGTTGGTAAACGCAAATTCGTCCGGTTGGTCCAAAACAGCTGACCCCTGCACTCTGTAAAGCCTTGAAACGCGCACCGGTAACTGGTGCGCGTTTCTTAACGTATGCATGAAGCAGAGTGCCTGTACAATAGCGACAAGGCGGATGCTTAAGAGATAGAGGCAGCGCCATGTCTTCCGAGAACGCTCTGCAGCTCCAGCTAGACACCGCAAGACAGGAAAGCGCGCTCTTCCGGCAGTTGCTTGATGGACTGCCTCTAGCGGTTTATGCGAAAGACCGTCAGAGCCGGTTTGTGTACGCCAATCCAATTGCGCTGCACACCCTGCGAGTTGAAAGGCTCGAAGATGTAGTGGGCTTAACAGATTTTGATCTTTTTCCGAGAGAACAGGCGTCGAAGTACTTCAACGACGAGCAGGAGATTATTGCGACCGGCAAGGCAATACGCAGTTTTGTTGAACACGTCGTTTATGAGGATCGCTCTGAACGCTGGTTGATGACTAGCAAGATGCCCACATATGGCGGCACTGGCGAGATCAGCGGCATTATGGGTTTTGCCTGGGATGTAACCGAGCAGAAACGCGCAGAAGAACAGATTGAGCATCAGGCGCACCTTATCAAGCTGCAGCGGGAAACGCTGCTGGAGCTGGCAACGCCGATAATCCCCTTAATGCAGCAAATAATCGTGCTGCCCCTGATCGGCAGCATTGACTCCCAGCGGGCGCAGGACATTATGCGCTCACTGCTTGGCGGCATCAGCCAGCATCGGGCGCGCATTGTAATCCTCGACATTACTGGCGTTCCCGTTGTGGACAGCGCCATAGCGGGACACCTTACACGCGCAATCCAGGCTGCGCGTCTAAAAGGTGCAGAGACGATTGTCACGGGCGTTTCTGACGCAGTGGCCGAAACGATTGTGGACCTGGGGATTGACTGGCGCGATGTGCAGACACTGGCGGATCTGGAGAGCGGCCTGCAGGTTGCCCTCAGGCGAATCGGGCGACAGGTAGTTGATCTCGATAGGGGGCGGCTTTAACCGCACAGGGTTTGGCAGCACGCCGCGCGACTTAACCCTCGCGCAGTCCATCTTATGCTCAGCGGCTGAGCCGCGCTGCCCACCTACGTATGCTGCTGGGAACGATCTCACGCAGCAGGCGAGAGGAGCAGCGCTGCGGCAGCGACCAGCAGCAGCGTCAGCATAATATTCTCGAATAACCCGGGATTCACCCAGTTGATAAACTGGCGTCCGAGCCAGACCCCTATGGGAATCAGGGGAATTGCCCAAGCCGCGCTAACTAACAAGGGAACATTCAGCAGCCCCGCCGCGACAACAACAGGCAGCTTGAGCAGGTTAATAATGGCGAAAAACAGCGTTGTCGTGCCGATAAAAACGGTGGGCGAGACGCCCTGAAGCAGCATATATACAGTGAAGGGCGGCGCACCCGTGTTTGCCAGCGCGGATGCAAAGCCGGACGCGCCGCCCGCGAGCCGGCCGTGCCAAGCGCGATGCTGGTACGTAAGGCCGCTGACATGCCAGCCTCCAGCCTTGTAAATGACGAACAGCAGCGTAAACAACCCAAGAAGCCTGCGCAGCCAGAGATCGGGAAGGGACGCAAGCAGCAGCAGACCCAATGCAACGCCAAGCACAGCGGGCGGCAGCATCAGGCGAATATGGCGCATATCCCAGTCACGCCAGTAAGCCCACAGCGCAAATCCGTCGGCGATAATCAGCAGTGGCAGGGCCAGGCTCACCGCCTGCGACACGGGCAAAACAGCGCTCAATAGAGGCGTGGTAAGCGCGACCGGCACAGGACCGCCTAGACCGCCCTTCGACAGCCCGATCAGCAAGCATGCTACGACGATCAGCCCGATTTGGAGCGACTGTGATTGCGGCATAGTGAAGTATAGTGCCTTTCGCAGACGCGGCGCAAACAGCCCGGAAATGCTTGGTGTGCCGTGTTACGGGTCGCGGCGTGCCCAGGTCAGGTGATCGCGCACCTGCAGGTCAGTGTGGCGAATCTTCATCGCTAGGTCTGCAGCCAAGTTGCGCATGAGACGGTAGCCAAGCTGTGGGTAGGTATCGCACAGCAGCATAAGTTTGTCGCGGGGAATTACCAGGAGATGTGTTTCCTGCTGTGCGCAGCGCGCGCTGGCAGAGCGGAGGCCTTCATCTACCAGTGCGATCTCGCCGAAGGACTGGCCGCGGCGCAGTATGGCTATCGTCTGGGGGCCACCTTGCCTGTCCCGGCCCAGCAAGGCTGGATTCACCTGAATCTCGACCTCACCGTTGGCGATCACATACAGCTCGTCGCCCGGGGTATTCTCCTCGAAGATGTAGTCGCCCGCCTGATAGTGACGCTCAGTGCAGATTGAAGCGATAAGCTCGAGCTGAGTGCTAGACAGCTCAAAGAATATATCTGCCTGCCGAAGCACAGTGATGATCGCCATGCGCCTCTCCTCAGCCACAACTGGAACAACCGCGACTTTGGGCGGATTGTATCATATTTCGGATGCTGGGTGATGCTGAAAAAAAGGCGTGTTTCCTCTGGCATTTTGCATTCACCCACAGCGTTTCTTGCGCTACAGTAAGCGCCAAAAGTATGGAGGTTTGCTAAATGGAAGATCAAAGCGCACTGCGTTCCGAGGCGCTGCCTTTCCGGGTGTGGGGGAGAGAGCATATTGACCAGGCAGCGTTCGATCAAATGGAGGCAGCGATGCGTTTGCCGGTTGCGGTTGCTGGCGCGCTCATGCCCGACGCGCATGTGGGCTACGGTCTGCCGATTGGCGGCGTGTTGGCGACAGCCGGCGCTGTGATTCCATATGCGGTCGGCGTGGACATCGCCTGCCGGATGCGAATGACAGTTTTTGCTGAGCAGCCGCAGGTGATAGACCAGCGCGGCGGCCAGTTCAAGAAAGCGCTTGTAGAGCACACACGATTTGGGGCTGGCGCTGCGTGGGAGCGGCAGAGGCGGGCTGAGCACGAAGTGATGGACGACCCTGACTGGGAAGCGATGCCGCTGCTGCGTTCATTGAAGGACACAGCTTACGAACAGCTTGGGACCAGCGGCGCTGGCAATCATTTTGTGGAGTGGGGTGTGCTGCGCCTACAGCGCGATGACACTGAACTAGGGCTGTCTGCGGGAAGCTACCTGGCGCTGCTGTCGCACAGCGGCTCGCGCGGGGTAGGGTACAGAATAGCCAATCACTTCTCCGAGCTGGCTATGAGCCAGCGTAGAGGGCTGGGTAGAGAGCTGAGATACCTTTCCTGGCTGTCACTGAGCACTGCGGAAGGGATGGAGTACTGGCTGGCTATGCATCTTGCGGGACGCTATGCATCGGCCAATCATCAGGTTATTCACCAGCGGTTAGCGAGGGCGCTCGGTCTCGAGGCACAGGCAGTCATTGAGAACCACCATAACTTCGCCTGGCGGGAGACACTGCCAGCGCCAGGTGGGTTTGCTGATCGGGAACGAGAGGTCATTGTGCATCGCAAGGGCGCTACGCCAGCCGGAAAAGGTGTATTGGGCATTATCCCCGGCTCAATGGCCGATGCAGGATACCTTGTTCGCGGCCGCGGCGTTGTGGAAGCGCTGCGATCAGCGGCGCACGGCGCCGGGCGGGTGCTCAGCCGAAAAGCTGCAAAAGAGAGCATCACGCAGGCAGCGCGCGACCGATACCTAAAGGAACGCAACATCGTTCTGATAGGTGGAGGCCTGGACGAGGCGCCGCAGGCTTATAAGCCTATTGACGCCGTTATAGCTGCGCAGTCTGAACTGGTAGAAGTGATAGGCCGTTTTGAGCCTCGGATCGTTCGGATGGCGCAGGAGTAGGGCACTATGACCGATTTTTCAGTTGATGAGCTGATATCGGTCTGTATATCACGCCAAGTTGTTGACGGCGAAGTGCTGGCACAAGGCATCAACACACCGCTCGTGATGGCGGGTTTTATCCTGGCAAAGTGCACCCACGCGCCTAATGTGCGTTTTGCTTCAGCGATCGGGCAGTCAATCTGCCAGGATTGGTCACCACTGGGGGTAGGGCGTATCGAGGATTTGTGGCTGGGGCGCGCGCTCATGAGCGTTGGTTTCGCAACAGCGGCAGCCGAGCTGCTGCCGCGTTTCAACCCAAAGGAGTTCTTTCGCCCGGCGCAGGTGGATCAGCGGGGCAATTTCAACAACATCGCCATTGGAGGCGATTATCGCCGGCCGCGCCTGCGCTTGCCGGGCACGGGTGGGATACCAGACGTCACGCCTGTATCGAACCACATCTACCTGTATGTGCCGCGCCATTCGCGGGTCACGTTCGTGAGTAAATTGGACTATATAAGCGGCGTGGGCCACAGCCCAATGCGCCAGGCGGGCAGCGGGCCGCGCTACCTGATTAGCGACCTGGGACAGTTCGATTGGGCCAATGGCAGCATGCGGCTTGTCTCCTACCATCCAGGCGTCAGTGTCGAGATGATCCTGCGCAAGACCGGCTTTGACCTGGAAATAGCGGCCGATGTGCACGAAACGCCGGCGCCAACACTAGAAGAGATCCGGCTGCTGCGTGAAGAGATAGACCCGTTGGGTGTGCGCAAGCTCGAGCTGCTCGCGGGGAGCGCTCGCCGCGATCTGCTGCGAGACATTCTGGCGCGCGAGGGCGCGCTATGATTCGGCAACAGACCAATTCTGAAGGGTCAAGAAGCGATCCTGTGATGCACCGACGAAACCAAGCTGCACACCGCTGACGCGCCCCGATACAACGTAGGTGAACAAGGGATAGTAGAGCGGCAGGGCAATGGCACGCTCAACAAACAGGCGTTGGAAGTCTTTGTAGTGAATGGCGCGGTTGATACCGCTTGGATCGCGCCGCGCGCGCTCCAGTGTTTCTGCGATCAGACGATCGTCCACGCCGCCGTAGTTCAGGCCATCCGGATACTGACCCATGTGCCAGAAGGCGTATACATCGGGGTCGGCGCTGCCCGACAGAGATAGCTCGACCAGCGCCGCATCAAAGTCACCTGTCTCAAGCCGGCTGCGGTAAACCTCAGCGCTAGCAGGCGTAACGCTTACACCGATATTCAACTGACCCCACTGCGCTGCAAATTCGTTAAGCATATTAACAAGCGCCGGGTCATCGGGCGTGAGAATGTCGAAGCGAAGCACATAAGGCGACGGCTCTCCCTCTGAGGCAGCGCTGTCATCGTTGCTATCCGCACGAATGTTGGCGGTCTCGAGCAGCGAACGGGCCAAGGCGGGATCGTATGCTGGCCAGACAATGTTCGCATTGTAGGCCCATGAGCTGGGCAGAAGCGGGCTGTTAGCTTGAACGGCGCTGTTTAGCAGCCAGCGCTCAATCGCTGAAGAGCGGTTGATGCCGATCTCTAAAGCCAGCCTCACGCGCTGCTCTCGGAAGAATGCAGCCGAGTCGCGCTGCCAGTTGAAGATGATGACGCCTAGTGTTGGGTGAAGCGCTGTATGAGCCTGAAGATTGTGAGCACGCGCAGCGCTCATCAGCAGCCCGCGTTCATTGCGATTTTGACCGGCTAATCCATCAATGTCGCCCTGGCGTAGAGCGGCGAGTGCACTGTCGAAAGTGTCGTAAAGCAGGAAGCTCATACGGCTCACCGCAAAGCCGTGCTGACCTTCTGGACGCCGGCGATACACTGGGGCGGCCCGCAAGTCAACCCTGCTTATCTCGCCATCTTTAACTTTGAGCGCTTCCAGTTGATAGGGACCAGTGCCGATCGGGGCGAGGTTGAAAGGGTGGGTGGCGAGCTGGGCGGCTGTCGTGCCAGCCAGAGCGTGATATGGCACTATACCGATGCGCAGTTTGTCGAGGAAACTCCCCAGCGGTTGAGTCAGGCGGAAGCGCACGAGGTGCGGCCCCAGCTCTTCTGTTTCAACGGTCCGCCAGAACGCGGCGAGTTCAGCTTCGCCCGGGAAATCGGGCGCGCGCAGCAGCGCCATCGTGAGCGCTACATCAGCGGCGGTGAATGGTGTACCATCCTGCCACAATACGTCTTCGCGCAGCCGCACGACATACTCAAGGCCGTCAGATGAGATTACCCAGTCGAGTGCCAGAGCCGGTACTGGCTCGCCAAACTGGTTGAGGCGCGTCAGGCCTTCAAAGATCAAGGATGTAATGTCCTGGTCAACCGGGTTGAGACCTGCCAGCAGTGGGTTGAGACGCTGGACGCGGCCGACAAGACCTTCCCTGAATGTTGCTATCGAGGTTGCAGGGTTCTCAGGTGGCGGCAGCGGCTGTGGTGATGTTGTGGGGGCAGGCGTGGCTGACTGGGTAGGTTCAGCAGCAGTTTCCGGCTGGCTGCTAGAGGAGACCGCGCTGTCTGTCAGGCGGGTTGATAGGGCGGCCACAAACAGCAGTCCGGCTGCCACGAGTGCCAACAACTGCCAGCGGTAGGCGCGCAGCATCAGTTAGCCCTATGCTGCATAGACCTGATTTGCCTCATGATGATGCCAAGCGCCGCGCAGGCCGCCGACTCAGGAGAACGCAACCACTGCCAGGATGGAGATGGCGAGGAAAAGCGCAGCCATCACGATGGTGATCTGAAAGAGCGTCTTTTCCAAGCCGCGCCGTGTCCGGCTGATGCCTGCGCCTGGGTCACCCCCGAGCAGGCTGCCCAGACCGCCGCCCTTCACTTGGAGCAGGATCAAGATGATGAGCAGAATTGAAACGATGATCGAGGCGATTTGAAGGGCGACCTGCATCCCCAAGACTCCTGTCGAATGACCCCAGCGCTGGCAGTATAGCACCCGGACTGCAGAGGGTCAACCGCGCGCTCAAATGGCTTACTGCTGTTCGAACCGTGTGCCTAAAGCTGCTGGCGGATCGGACCGCAGGATATTGCGCATCCATTTCTGTGCCGGGCGGGGCAGGACTCGCAGCAGGCGCTCGATGCTGCCGCTGCTGACAAGCAGCAGGGTTGCGATCATTAAGACCCAGGGAACTCCGTTGAGCAGCACAGCCGGAATGTTGACGTCGGGTGAACGCTGGATAGCGGAGGCTAGGGCGCGCAGACCGGCAAAGAGATAAGCGCCCAGCACCACGCGGAAGGGATGCCATCCGCCGAATATGACGATGGCGAGGGCGATCCACCCATCGCCGCTCATGCTGGGCGGCGTGGACCAACCCGGTTTGACACTCAACGAGTATGCTGCACCGGCCAGCCCGACGAGCGCGCCTCCGACCGCAGTGTACAAATAGCGCAGCCGGTTAACGTTTGTGCCGCGCGCGAACGCGGCTTCGGGGCGTTCGCCAACTGCTCGGTGAGCCAGGCCAGGGCGCGTGTAAAACAGCCAGAACCACACACCGAAAATCAGCGCATAGCTGAAATAAACGAACAGACTCTGGCGAAATAGGATTGGCCCGAATATCGGGATGTCTGACAGCAGGGGCAGGGGGGTAATCAGAACCTGCGGGCCGGGGATGCGGGTGTAGTTCTGCCCCAGAAACTGAGCCAGGTCCGCAGCGAGCAGCGTTAGCACAAAGCCAATGGCAACCTGATCCTGCTTCAGTTCGATGTCGGCAGCGGCAATAACGACAGCAACCAGCGCGCCGATGGCCATTGCGCACAGGACGCCTACCAGGGCGCTGTCCGCTGCCAACGCGACAACAAATCCAACCATTGCGGCGAGGATGATGCTCCCGTTAAGCGACAGGTTCACAACACCTGCGCGTTCGGTGATCGTTTCGCCGATGCTGGCAATCACCAATGGGGTGGCGCTGGCGACAATGCTGTTAAATGTGTTAATCAGTTCGGGAGTCATGAATGGCACCAGTCAACACCACATCCTCACGCTGCACAGCAGATGATCTGGCAGCGGATTTGCTGCGCGCAGCCAAGCGCTGGCGCATGCCGTTAGTGAGCAGCACAGCCAGCACCAGTGTGCCTTGCAGGACACCGGCCAGCGATGAGTCGAGCTGAAGCGCGACACGAAGGCGCGTGCTGCCGCTGAGGATAGCAGCGAAGGCGAAAGTGACGATAGGCACCCACAGCGGCCGCATGGAGACGAGCAGCACAACGAGTAAACCCAGAAAACCGATGCCGCCGGAAACCAGCGGGCGCAGGCTGCCGTAGGTAAAGAGGACACGATAGGCGCCGGCGACTCCGGCCAGCGCGCCGCAAACAACGAAAGCGCTCATGACACTACGCGTAGTTGGCACACCCAGCAGCAGTGCAGACGCGGGGTTTTTGCCGGTGGCTTTCAGTTGCAGTCCCCAGCGCGTGCCACGCAGGGCGATGGTCACGGCTGCGATAGCCAGGGCAACAACGACAACCGCCAACAGGTTAACAGTAAAAGCTGGTGATATAGGAGGCAGCAGCGCGTCTGGCTGGAAAGGCGGCGTGGCGCGCACACTGCCGCCCTCCGGTGGCTGCCACGGCCCAGAAATAAGATAAATAGACAGCACGTTGGCAAGAGCGTTCAAAGCCACGCCACCAAAAATCTCGTGCACACCCAGCCTTGTTTTCAGGAAACCCACCAGGGCTGCCCACAGTGCCCCGCCAAGCGCCGCCAGACCGATTTCGACCGGGATCAGCAGGTGATGCGGCAGATTGAGCGTGAGCGCAGCCCATGAGGCGAAGACTGCGCCCATCATGATCTGGCCTTCAACACCAATGTTCCACAGACCAGCTGTGAACGTCACGACCAAGCCTATAGCCGCCAGGGTGAGAGGTATCCAAAAGTTGACAACCTGGGCGGCAGTGCGTAGGTCACGGAAAGCGCCTTCCCACACCAGGGCGAAAACTGCTGCAGGATCGGTACCGGTGGCCGCTATCAGCAGTGCCGTGATGAGCAGCGACAAGCCTATCGGCACAATGGCGAAACCCGCCTGAACGATAAAGCCGCGTTTGATCACGCTAGGACCTTGGAGTTTGTTTGCTGATCGAAATGTCCGCCGATGAGATAGCCAAGCTCGTCAATTGTGGTGCGGCCAGCGTCCTCGATCTCGAACACTCGTCCGGCGAAGAAAACCAGAATGCGATCGCTGTAAGTGACGAGTTCATCGAGATCGGGCGAGCTAAAAATCACCGCTGTGCCCTGCTGACGCCGATCGAGGAGCTGCTGCCAGATCCAGCGCGAGGAGTCAACGTCCAAACCACGCGTTGGCTGTTCCAGCGCCATGTACTTAGGGCTGTGGGGCATGAGCGCCATCAGCAGGCGCTGCTGGTTGCCACCAGACAGGCTTTCCACAAGGTGCTCTGGCTCGCCAACAACGTTGTATTGTCTGATCTGGTCGGTGGTCTGGCTGTGCGCTGCGTCCCAGTCAATAATGAACGACGTACCAGATGTGAGCACAACGTGTTCCGTCAGCGTCAAGCCGGCCACCAGACCCTCTTCTAAACGTCCTGCTGCGCTAAAGGCAGCGCCAGCCCTTAAGAAATCGCGAAACGGACGGCCAGTCATGTCCTGACCTTCCACCAGCACTCTGCCGCGAACGCAGCGCAACAGGCCAACACAAGCGCGCAGCATCAGCTCCTGGCCGCTGCCGTCCAGCCCTGCTAGGCCAACAATTTCACCACGGCGTATCTGCACAGACAATCGCTCAACCGTGATGCGCTTGCCGCGCAGCTGCACATCATGCAGCGTGAGCACATCGGCCGCCGCCGCGCTCCGGTAAGGCGCGGGGCGCGACTGGGGAAGCAGTTCCTGCCCGAACATGAGCGTTATAAGTTCAGATGGCGTGGCCGGCATGGTTCGCTTGCCAACAACGCGGCCGGCGCGCAGCACAGCAACCTCATGGCACAACGCAATCACGTCCTCTAATTTGTGAGATACGAGCAAAACAGTGAGGGCATCTCGTTCGGCCAACTCGCGCAGGGCGTTGAAGAGCACTGCCTTTTGCTCGGCCGAGATGCCAGTGGTCGGTTCGTCGAGGATGAGTGTGCGCACCCCTTGTGCCAGCAGGCGTATGAATTCCAACTGCTGGCGCTGACCGATCGAAAGCTGAGCCACAGGCATGTCGGGGTCAAGCTCAAAACCGAAGCGCTTACAGGCGGCATTCAACTCGGTTCTGGCAGCACGGCGGTTGGGCAAAAAGCCAATGGGCAGCCCGTAGATGAAATCCTCAAGTACCGTGAAGGCTGCAATATCAAGCGGGTCCTGCTGCAGCATGCCTATGCCGTGCCTAATAGCAGTTTGGGGTGTGTCAAACCGCACAAGCCGTCCATCAAGGAATATCTCACCGCTGTCCATGGCCTGATAGCCGGAGAGAATTTTCATCAAGGTGGACTTCCCCGCGCCGTTTTCGCCTAGTATGCCGACAATGCAGCCGCTGGCGAATTCAAGGCTGATGTCGTTGTTGGCATGAACCCGGCCGAAGCGCTTGTGAATGTGGCGTAACTCAATGTGCATCGGTAGACCTATGGTGCTGGCTGGGACAGCGTTAGCCAGCTCGCGCGCGCAGGCGGAGGGATGCCCAAAGCACCCCTCCGCGCCCAATCTTAACAGATGCTGGCGTTATGTGCCGCTAACTGCTGGCACCGACCATGCCGAGCAGGAGCTGTGACAGATACCACACGCTCGGTGTCTCGCCTAACGGGGCGATCGCGGGAAGTTTTTCGCCCTCAGCGGCGATAACTGTTCCGTCCTGATAGGCCAGAGGGCCTTCCCATAGGAAGAACGCCCCCTCATTGGCTGGGTCAGTGGCAAATGCGGTCATCTCTGCGATGAAATCGTCCAGCGCTTCCTGTGCTTCAGCGCTCAACCCAGGGCCGGGGACAAAGCCAACAATGGTGGTGTCCTGATTGTTGATGTCTTCCCAATCCGGGCCAAGCCAATCCCAACTCTGTTCCCAGGTGCCGTCCTTAACTGCCTGAACGATGTCCACGTAGGCCGGCCCCCAGTGGAAGTAAGGCACGCCCAGGCAGATTTCGGGAGCTTCATCACACGCGCCCATGAAGTCATACGGCACTGCCCAGACTGACTCGCCCTGGGCCGAGCGCTGTTTAGCAACCGCGAGAGCTTCGGTGGTGTCAATACCAGATATGACCACATCAGCGCCGTTGTCGTAGAAGCGATTGCTTTCCTCCAGTGGGTCGAGCGTAACGGTGGGGATGTTAAACCAGAAACCGATCCAGGTCACAGTGAACGTGAGATCATCCGGGTTGCCGCCAGCATATTTCTCGTAGCAGTAACGCGCGCCCAAGTAAGCAGAAGCGGCCAGCCGGCGTGTCTCGAAGTTGATCAGCGGACCAAGATAGCCGATGCTGCCCGTCTGAGTCGTGAGAGCAGCAGCGCAGCCGGCGATTGCCTTGCCCCACTCCATCTCGCCCATGACGTTGCCCACGTTAGGCGGCGCTTCGCCAGTGAAAGCATCGTCACCCGAAACGTTGATGAACACGACATCCGGAAACTGCAGCGCGACAGTAGATGTATCCTCTTCGAACTCATCTGAGGCGGTGAAAATGACCCGCGCGCCTTGGGCCACCATGTCTGTGACGACGCCTTCTAGAGTAGCTTCGGGTGTGCTAGGGTTGAGATTCTCAAAGTAAACCATGCGCGCGCCAGGAATCTTTTCCTCGACGAACAGACCGCCTTCATAATGCGCTTGGCTCCAGCCGCGATCGTTGCGCGGACCGACGAGGACCATGCCGAAAACGAATTCTTCATCCTGAGCGACTGCTGCCGGCGCCAGCGATACCAGCAGCAAGGCGACCACCACTAGCAAGACAGCTAAACGGGGCATTTCGTCTACCTCCTGTTGCAAAGACTTGTGGATAGCGTTGCCTATATAAAGTTTAACAAGCCGCGGGCAACGCGCCAATTTGTCATGCGACTAGCCAGAAGAATCATATCGTGAGGTTGATGGTTGGAGTGTGGTCATACTGCAACAAGAAGCATCGCGTGCTTTCATCGGGATGTGCCAATACTTTGCCAGCCGGCACAACGCGAAGCGGATTCTGCCGTATAGTTCAGTGAGGCAGCAAGCAGATTTCAACACCGGTTTTTGATGACAACGGGTGTGCTTGGATCAAGGGGGATCGTGAACGTGGCAGAGAATGAGCGGAAATTCTATCGGCTAAAAAACGCACTGATCCCTCTGGCTGTCATGGCCATCATGTGGGCCGCCGGCACTGGCTTGTTGCTAGCGGGTGGTGACATTTTTGCGGCGGGGCTGGTGGCCTATGTGGGTCTGATTGCAGGGGTTGGAGTGGGAGTGTATCTAGTTCTCCCACAGCGCAAGCGTCCTCTGGGAAGGCGTTTGCTGATGCTGATGGTAGGAGCGCTGCTCCTGGCGCTGGCACTGATCAGTCATCACGGCAACATGCAAATCGAGGGGCTGTTTTTTGCCTTGGTGGCAGTGGCTGCGCCCTACGTGCTGCTGCACTATTTGCTGGCCAAGATTGCAGGCCCATTGATACTCGGGCGGGTCTGGTGCGGATGGGCATGCTGGTTCGCCATGATTTTCGATCTGCTGCCATATCCTTACAGCCGCTTCCGCATACCCGGCCGCTGGGGTATGCTGCGCTATGTTCACTTCTTTGTCAGCCTGGCAGCGGTGCTGCTGCTGGTGTTTGGGTTTGATTATCGCGGCGGCGTGCTGGGGCAAAGCGGCCTGGAGTGGTTCGTTGCGGGCCTGGCAGCATATTACGCTATCGGCATCGTGATGGCGATGGTTCTGAAAGACAACCGGGCTTTCTGCAAGTATCTTTGCCCTATCAGCGTGCCGTTGAAAGTGACATCGCGCTTTGCGCTGTTGAAAGTCACGGGCACGGCGGAAAAATGCGGTGACTGTGCAGCGTGTGTTGAGATGTGCCCGATGAATATCCGTGTACGTGACTATCTCGAAAACAACGAGCGCGTGCTGTCCACCGAGTGCACCTTGTGTCAGACATGCATAAATGTCTGCCCACACGATTCACTGAGGCTGTCGTTCGCTTTCGACAGAGGTGGAAAAGAGTACATTGATTTCGAACCACCGCGCCAGCGCCGCCGGTAGCTGTTAGCTACCTACAAAATGCGAGCGAGCGCTTTCCAGGCCAGTGCACGTGTGGCCAGATCAAACAACACCTTGAGCGAAGGAATATCTGACTGGTCGACAAACCGCAGCAGGTCGTCATTTACGATCACCGTCAAGTCGTCCACCCAGACCTCAAGCTGCTCGAGACCTGCGTGAGCAATGCGCTGGCGTGTGTTGCCCTCAAATGTGAAGGGGCGGCTGACAACAGCCGTGACCGCCGCACCGCGTTCCCGCGCAATGCGCGCAACGAGCGGCGCTGCGCCGGTTCCCGTTCCACCGCCCAGCGCCGCCAGCAGCACGACGCGCTCGGCATCGCTGAGCGCCGCCGCAATCTCGCCGGCGTGCGCCTCAGCCGAGCGCTCGCCCTCTCCTGGGCTGCCACCTGCGCCGTGTTCGCCAAGCAGGATGCGCACATGTGCGCGGGTGCTGGCCAGATCGCCTGTGTTTGCTGCAATGAACGCAATGCCTTTCAGCTTCTGAGCGATGAGATAATCAAGAGCGCTGACACCGCCGTCACCGAGGCCTATAACTTTGATCTCTAGCAAGCTGGTTTCCCTTTGCAAGAAACAAGAGTCGGGGAAAGCAGAGGGGCAGCCTGATCACAGCTGCCCCTCTGTAATATGCTTTACGGCTATACGTCCAAGTTGCGCACGCTGCGAGCATGCGTCTGGATAAAGCGGCGGCGCGGGGGCACACTGCTGCCCATGAGCATGTCGAAGATGCGATCAGCTTCGGCTGCGTCTTCGATAGTGACCTGAAGCAGCGTGCGCCGCTCGGGGTCCATTGTAGTTTCCCAAAGCTGCTCTGGATTCATCTCGCCCAGGCCTTTGTAACGGTTGACGCGCACCTTATCCGGCTGCTTGTACTTCTGGAGGGCGCGGTTGAGCAGCTCGTTTTCGTTGAGGCCCGCCTCGGGATAGACATACTCGACATCTCGGCCATTCTGCAGGCGGTAAATCGGCGGTTGGGCGATGTACAGGTGGCCTTCCTGTATGAGCGACTGCATGTGGCGGAAAAAGAAAGTCAGCAGCAGCGTGCGGATGTGGCTTCCGTCTACGTCGGCATCGGTCATGATAATCACGCGCCCATAGCGCAGTCGCTCTACCTGGAAATCTTCGCTGATGCCGGTGCCGAGGGCGGAGATCATAGCTTTGATCTCGTTGTTGTCCAGTATTTTGTCGAGGCGAGCGCGCTCTGTGTTGAGGATTTTGCCGCGCAGAGGAAGAATTGCCTGGAAATGGCGGTCGCGGCCCTGCTTAGCGCTGCCGCCGGCGCTGTCGCCCTCGACGATGTAAATCTCGGCCTCGGGGCCGTGGGTGGAACAGTCCGCCAGCTTGCCAGGGAGCGTGCTGCTTTCCAACAGACTGGGGCCGCTGCGAACGAGGTCACGGGCCTTGCGCGCTGCTTCACGCGCGCGCTTGCTGGTCATACACTTCTCAACAATGCGGCGGGCGTCGCGCGGGTTAAGCTCAAGGAACTCGCTGAAGGCCTCTGCAACAACCTGCGACACAGCGCCCTGCACGTCTTGGTTGAGCAGCTTGACCTTGGTTTGGCTTTCGAACTGGGGATGCGGGTGCTTGACGCTAACGATGGCGGTGATGCCTTCGAGTGTGTCGTTGCCGGAGAAGTTGGCTTCTTTCTCTTTAAGCAGGTTCGCGCTGCGCGCATAGCGGTTGATGACACTGGTGATAGCAGACCGGAGTCCGGTCAGGTGTGAACCGCCATCCGGTGTGTTGATGGTGTTGGCAAAAGCCAATTCTGTGACAGTGGCCGAGTCAGTGTACTGAAAGGCGAGTTCAACCCCTATCGTGTAAGAGGGTTTATCCTCTGGCAAGATTTCGATGTCGCGCTCTGCGTAGATCGGATCATGAAGGGCTTTCCGGTTGCGATTGAGATAGCGGACAAACGAGCGAAGTCCGCCCTCGAAATAGAAGGTGGTTTCGAGAGGGAACGGTTTGACGCGCTCGTCGCGCAGCGTGATCGTTACGCGTCGTGTAACAAACGCCATCTCGCGGAAGCGCTGCACCAGCGTGGGGTAGTGGAAGTCGTTGTGGTCCATGACGGAGTAGTCAGGCACAAACGTGATGATCGTGCCAGTTGTCTCGCCCGGTTCCATCTTGCGGACTTTGCGGATTTCCGACGTTTTGCGTCCCCTGTGATATGTTTGTTCCCAGACATATCCATCCCGGTGGACGCGAGCCGTCAGCTCGCGGGAAAGGGCGTTGACCGCTGACACACCCACACCGTGTAAGCCGCCGCTGACTTTGTAAGCGCCACTGTCGAATTTGCCGCCTGCACCCACTTTCGTCATGACTAGTTCGAGGGTGGGAATGCCGGTTTCCTTGTTGATTCCAACGGGAATACCGCCGCCGTTGTCTGCAACAGACACGACATTGCCCTCGTACAGCGTGACCAAGATCTGATCACAGCGGCCGGCCAGAGCTTCGTCAATCGAATTATCAACTACTTCATAGATCAGATGGTGCAGCGCCCGGATGTCAGTGCCACCAACATACATTCCGGGCCGCTTGCGGATATGATCCATCGGGTCCAGATATTGAATGTCTTCGTCTATCTGCTGTCTTACCGCAATATCTCTGTCCGCCATCAACTGCTCCCTTACCGCGCGATCGTTTTCACACGGCAACCAGCTTTTATCTACCCGCGCCATCTGACGTTGGCACAGCCACTGATGCCGTACGTATTTCAGGCCTGTTCGTGTGGAGGTTTTTTTGTTCAGCGCGTTATATTGCACTAGACGTAAATTATACTGCACAAAGGGCCGCCAGGCAATGGTGTTGTAGAACAAATTTTCTAATTCATGCTGCGCTTGACACCATCTGTTCGCGGTTCTAGAATCACCTTATTGCCCCTGTAGTTCAGTGGACAGAACGTTGGCCTTCTAAGCCAAATGTCGCAGGTTCGAGTCCTGCCGGGGGCGTTTGATAGGACCCGATCTGAAGTCTCCCTCGTTGTTTTCAACCGCTGATCTCTTTCAGCAATGCGAAGAGAGCGCGGCCGAGGCCGCATTCGCTAACGAAACATCACACTGGGAATCGGTGCGTTGCTGCAGCGTGCTTACGCGCCTAATGCCTATTCCTGCCATTCCTGGATTGTCTCCTCACGCTCTTGACTCACACAATGATTTCATGCTAAGGTTGTGTCAACGATGACACATAATTTGTGTGCGGCCTTTTGTGGTTAGAAACGTGAAAAATGCCACTTTGAAAGATGTAGCTGAACTGGCGCAGGTTTCGACTGCTACTGTTCGGCGCGTCATGAACCAGAATGGCTATGTCTCGGCAGATGCACGTGACCGTGTCGAAAGCGCTATACAGGCGCTGTCTTACCGCACCAATGCCCTCGCCAAGGGCCTTCGCACACAGAAAACCTGTACGTTCGGGCACTTACTGACGGCTATTGCCCTCAATCCCTTTTTCGCTGGTGTTGGCCTAGGCGTTGAGCGCGCTGCTATGGAGGCCGGATACGGCGTGCTGATTTACAACGTTCAGGGGGATCGGCTTCAGGAGCGGCGCGGTGTAGAAATGTTTATCGAGCGCAGGGTGGATGCCATCCTGTTCACTACCCCAATTGATGCGGCCAATGTTCAGCTGGCGGTTGACGCAGGCGTTCCTGTTGTCCAGATTGAACGCCCGACGTCGGTGCAAACTGCCAGCGTCGTTGTTGACAATTACGCCGGTTCAGTG
>DAOTWC010000011.1:0-23288 GCA_034435995.1 Anaerolineae bacterium
TACCGCAGCTCGCAGCCCTCGGCGCAGGCGCGGAAAGCGAGTCAGCCAGGGGTAGTAAAGGCCGCGAAAATAGACGTAATCCGTCTGGAAGCGTCCAGTGAACGGTAGATGATCGTCATAGAGATAGCGCGACGCGATATAGCGCACAGCGCATCCGGCATCTACCAGCGCGTCGCACAGCGCAATGTTGTAGTACGGTGTAAGCTGCGCTGGATCAAGCATCCATACGCGCATCATCGCTCCGCCGCCCGCATCAGCATCGCTTCGTAGGCATCGGCGCTGCGCTCATAATCGAGATGGGCCTCGGCGTAGGCGCGGCCGGCACGGGCGCAGCGCGCGCGCAGCTCGGCGTCGTCCAGCAGCCGCGCAACGGCCGCCGCCAGCCCCGCCGCGTCGCCAAATGGGACATATAATCCACCGCCGCTGACCTGAAGGATATGGCTCACGACCCCCTCCAGCGCCACTGCGACCGGCACACCGCTGGCAAATGCCTCGAACAACTTTGTCCCCAGCGCGCCGCGATGCAGTGGGTAATTGTGCAGTGCCCAGAAGGCAACATCAATAGAGGCCCATACAGTAGGGATATCAACATAATCAACCCACTCAATCCAGCGCACGTTAGTTATGTCACCCCGACTCAGACGCTCAGCGACAGCTTGTTTCTGTGTGCCCGTGCCCACGATCAGAAAGGTAACATCGCGGCGATGTGCCAGGCGCCTCGCAGCGTCGAGCATGGTGTGAACGTCATAAGCTGTGCCTAGAGTGCCGATGTATGACACCAGCCGGTCAGTGCCAAGGCCGTATTTTGCGCGGAAAGCCGATCCGTCTAAATCGGGGCGAAAGCGGTTCAGGTCAATGCCGCTGAGGACGGTCTGCACTTTACTGGCATCCCGCGCATACACCGCCACCTGCTCTGTTAGGTACGGCGTCAGACAGATGATACCCGCTGCCCCGCGCAGCGAGGCGTTGGTCAGCGCGCGAAAGGCGCAATAAACCGGATGCTGCGCCGTCATTGCGCCGACCGTCAGCAGGTGATCGGGCCACAGGTCGTGCACGTCCAGCACATACGGAATCCCGCGCAGGCGGCACAGCGCCGCCCCCGCTAAGTGCGTGAACATCGGCTGCGCCTCGACCAAGGCGGCATCGGGGCGCGGCAGGCGCAGGCCGCGCAGCGCAGCAGTGAGGGCAAAACTCACCTGGCTGACCAGCTTGCGGCTGATCTTCGGGCTGGGCGTGGCCCACAGCCAGGTGCGGATCACGCGCACCCCGTCCACATCTTCTGTGACCTGCCACCGCCCCCGGTAGCTGCCGCAGACCTGTCCCTGAGGGTAGTTGGGCAGGGCAGTCAACACGGTGATGTTGTGGCCGCGCTGGCGCAGCGCCCGCGCCAGCCGCGTGATAATCACCGGGGCCGCGCCCTGCTCCGGCTCGAAATGCGCTGTGATGAACAGAATGTGCATCAGCAGCCTTTCCGCTGGCCTGCTGTCCACCGCCATTATACGCGGACAAGCGAAGTGGGGGGCGTTAAGGCATCTGCGCTGACAGCGGCGAGGGGCGCGTTAGTGCAGCTTCCGCTTCAACCACGCCGACGAAATTCCGGCCTGGCTGGGGCGCTCGGCGCAAGCCGCGTTTCTCGACAGCCTGCGCGCTGTTCACCTGGCGGCGGCTGAACGGGTTCAAGGACGGACGAGGCACGAGCGCCGTTGACTCGTGGCGCAGCGCGCAGGCTCAATTTTGTTTGGACACCAGATGTGGATTGGCAACGGCGCAGCCCAAGCTTGCAGAGCTGCGTGGGTTACTCGATTTTCTTCACGGTGTACACGATAGGGCCATCCGGCGCGTGAACGGTAACCTTGTCGCCCACTTTGGCGCCCAGCAAAGCCTTGCCCAGCGGGCTTTCGCTGGAGATTTTGCCCTCGCGCGGCTGGGCTTCTGCTGACCCAACCAGGGTGTACACCTCCTGCTCTTTGCTGCCCTCTTCGACAATCGTTACCTGTGCGCCCAGCGTGACCACGTCGCTGTCACCGGTGGATTCAATCACCTGCGCGTTGCTCAGGATCATCTCCAGGCGCAGGATTTCACCCTCGACGAACGCCTGTTCATTCTTGGCATCTTCGTATTCGGCGTTTTCGCTGAGGTCACCGCCTTCTTCCAAGGCCTGACGCAGGCGCTCTGCGACTTCTGCCCGGCGCACCTCGACGAGGTGCTTCAGGCGGCTTTCCAGGTTCTTCAGGCCTTCTGGCGTCAGATACTGCGGCTGGTCTACCATGCCGAGCCTCCTTGTAGTACAAAGCTACACTAATTAGGCGGCGCACAGCCGCGCGCTGTAAGTGTAAAAAGACACAGCGCGTGCTGTGCCAGGTCACATAGTTAAGGTAAACGTGTGACTTATCAATTCACTGCGGTTTGCAATTTATCACGAAACGCGCCAGATGTAAAGTCTAAAACTTCGCAAAAGGCATCTCGCGTTGTTGTAATTCTTGCTGTCGCGCGTTTTCGGTGTCTGCCCACTGGGGGGAGATCGCCAAACTCCGCCCTTGATTATCGGCCCGGCCCGGCTATAATGCCAGCGTCTCACAACTGAGCGACTCTACCGCAGACAGCAGGCGCCTTCTGGCTTAATCTCCTGCCGAGGTTGGGGTAAGCGGCACACAACAGCGACACTGTGCGGCGGCCCTGCGTTTGCGGGCCGCTTTTTGTTCGACCGCGCCGCGCGCGCGAAAAATTTGCCGGAAAGGAGGAAACGACGCTTGGCCATTACCAGAGAGCGCAAGGAAGAACTCGTCGCCATCTACACCGAGATGCTGAGCCACGCCAGCGGCCTCATCATCACCGAGTACCGCGGCCTGAGCGCGGCCAAACTGGATGAGCTGCGCGCCAAGCTGCGCGAGGTCAACGGCGCTTACATCGTCACCAAGAACACGCTGTTTAAGATCGCGCTGCGCAGCGCCGGCTGGATCGTCGCGGACGATCTGCTCGAAGGGCCAGTAGCGACCGCGTTCGCCGATGGCAACCTGCCCGGCGTGGCGAAAGCTGTGCTGGCCTTCCAGAAGGACAACCCGGAGCTGTTCATCGTCAAGGGCGGGCTGCTCACCGGCCGCGCGCTCACACCGGCGCAGGTTGAGATGCTGGCCGAACTGCCGTCGCTCGACGAGCTGCGGGCGCAGATCGCCGGCCTGCTCGTCCAGCCGGCCACCGGCCTGGTCAGCGTGCTCAACAGCGCCACCAGCCAGATCGTCAACGTGCTGCACGCCTACGTGCAGGAAAACACCGAGTCATCGGGCGAGGCCGCCTGATGTGACGCCTTACCGACCGTGCATACCAACACCCGACTGCGAAAGGATATAACCCTGTCATGGCTGACCTGACTAAACTCGTGGAAGAGCTGAGCGCGCTCACCATTCTGGAAGCCGCTGAACTGAAGACGATGCTCGAGGAGAAGTGGGGCGTTACCGCTGCCGCCGCCGCCCCGATGATGATGGCGGCGATGCCCGCCGCCGGCGCCGCTGCCGCTGCCGCCGAGCCAGAGGAGGAGCAAACCGAGTTCAACGTGATCCTGGCGGACGTAGGGCCGAAGAAGATCAACGTCATCAAGGCCGTTCGCGCTGTCACCGACCTGGGCCTGAAGGAAGCCAAGGACCTGGTCGAGAGCGCGCCCGCTACAGTGCTAGAGGGCGTGAGCAAAGAAGTCGCTAACGACGCCAAAAGCAAGCTGGAAGCCGAAGGCGCTAAGGTCGAGATTAAGTAGCGGCGGCCCATACCCGCAGGCTGACAGCAGCCAGCCCGGCGTGCGGCCGGGCTGGTTTTTTCTGCGTCCGCGCCGGTTCAGCCGGGGGACGGCAGCGTAAAGCTGAAGGTGCTGCCCACGCCTGGCTCGCCGTAGAAGATCAGCTCGCCGGCCTGCCGCGCCAGCACCTGTTTCGCCAGGAACAGGCGCAGGCCCGTACCGGCGTGCTGCCGCACCAGCGGGTGGCGATCGGCGCGCCAGAACGGGCGGCCTACGTTGGCCAGGTCTTCGGCGCTGAGGCCCAGCCCGCTGTCGGCCACGCTGAACAGCGCGTGCGAACCGAGGCTCTCCACCGACAGGCGGATCGCCCCGCCCTCCGGCGTGTAGCGCGCGGCGTTGTCCAGCAGGTCGCTGAGCACAACCTGTGTCTGGTGGTAGTCGCCGGTGGCCAGCGGCACGGTCTGCGGCACAATCACCGTCAGCCGGTGACGGCGCGCGGCGATCAAGTCGGCGGCGCGGCCGCGCGCCTCCTCGAGCAGCTCTGAAGTAACGAAATTGGCGTGGTTCAGCTTCACCCGCCCCTGCTCCAGCGCGATGATCTGCTGCACTGTGTCCAGCAGGCGGAAGGCGCGCTCGGTGCTGCTGTAGATGGTCGTCAGCCAGTAGTCCTGCTCGTCAGTGATCTGCCCCAGCAGGCCGGCCTGCACCATCTCGGCGCGCTCGCGAATGTTGGCCAGCGGCAGGCGCAGCGCCTCGGTGACGCCCGCCAGCAGGTCGAGCGCCATTGTGCCGCCGGCAGCGGGCAGCGCGTCCGGGGCGGCGGCCGGCGCGCCCGCCAGCAGGCCGGTGTTCTCGCTCACCAGGGCGTTGAGGTAAGCGTTTTCCTGCGCCAGGCTCTCCAGCAGGGCCGCGACATCGCCCAACCGGTCCGCGGTGGCGGGCGGCGCAGCCTGGCGCAGCTTGCTCAGCAGCGCCAGCGCTTGGGCAGTGTTCAGGCCCGGCATCAGCTCATTCCCGGCAGCACAATCGTAAACACGGTCCCCTGGCCCGGCTGGCTCTCCACCCGCAGGCTGCCGCCCAGCAGGGCGATGATGCCGTAAGCGATGGGAATCCCCAGGCCGCTGCCCTTGTAGGTGCGCACGTATTCGTTCTCGCTGCGGAAATAGGGCGTGCCCAGCTGCGCCAGCTCGTCCGGCGTCATGCCGATGCCGTTGTCCACCACGCGCACTTGAAGCTGGTCGCCCGCGCCGCTGGCGCTCAGCGTCACCTGGCCGTCGTCGCGCGTGTAGCGCAGCGCGTTCTCCACCAGCTTGTTGAGCGCCTTGGCCAGCAGGTCGCCGTCCAGGTTGAGCAGCGGCAGGCCCTGCGGGATGTCGAAAGTCAGCGTGCGGCCCAGCTCGGCGGCCAGCGGCTGCATGGCGTTCTCCACGCGCATGGCGATGTTCTTGAACGTGTCCATCTTGGGGCTGACGCGCAGCGTGCCGCCGCGCAGCTTGCTCAAATCGCTCACGTCGGTGAGCAGGCCCTCCATGCGGCGCGCGTTGGCGCGGATCACGTCGAGAAACTGGCGCTGCATCGGGTTCAGCTCGCCCATGCTGGGCGTGTTGAGCATGTCGGCGTAGCCGCGAATGCTGGTCATGGGGATGCGCAGCTCGTGGACGGCGGTGGAGATAAAGGCGGCCTGCTCCCTGAGGTAATCGGCTTTTCCCGGCAGCGGCGCAGCCGGGGCAGCGGCTGGCCCGGCGCTGGCTTCGCTGAGCGCGGCGGCGATCGCCTCGAGCTGCCCGGGCAGGCGCACCGGCACAATCGCGCCGCGCCGGGCGGCCTCCAGCAGCTCGTCAACCAGGCGGCGCGCCCGCGCCAGCGGGTCATCGGTCGTTGTCATGAGCTTTGTCCTCCGCTGTAGGACCAAAAACGCTCGGCAGGCGCGCCGGCCCCAACAGCCAGCATATAGGCCAACAGGTCGCGTTCCATGGCGGCCCGGCTGGGCCAGAAGGTGCTGAGCTGCGAGTCGTAGCAGGCGACGGCGGCCAGCCGAGCGCGGACGGCGTCGGCGGCCAGCGGGCGCACCTGCGACACCAGCGCGCCGGGGCCAAAGGCGGCCAGCGCCCGCTCCAGCGCGCCGTAGTCGCGGGCGTAGGGGAAATCCTCGTAGAAGATCACCGTCCTGCCGGCGCGGGCCAGCGCCAGCGCCCAGTCGCGGACGATCAGGTGATCCACGTGCGCGCCGACGCCGAGCGGCGCATAGACAGCCTGAGCTGGCGGCAGCGTCAGCGCCTGCAGGGCGGCCGGGGCGGGGTCGTGGCGGCGCACTCCGCCCCACAGCGCTGCCTCATCGGGATAGAGCGGCGCGCCGTCCAGGCCGGCGCGGTAGACACAGTCCGGCAGCGGGGCCTGCTGAGCGCGCGCGCCCAGCACAGCGCAGGCGCGGGCATCCTCGCGGCGGCGCGCGGCGGCAGGCTGCTCGCCCGCAGCCCAGCGGGCGTGCAGGTCGCGGACGATGGGCGTGTCGGGCGGCGGGTCGGGCGGATCGCCGGCCATGAGCGTCAACACGGTGACGCCAGCCCCGGCCCGCGCCAGCGTGAAAATCGTTCCCCCGCAGCTAAGGGCCGCGTCGTCCAAGTGGGGCGAGAGAAACAGGCACATCGGGCACGTCAGTCCTGGGCAACCGGAACGCTGAAGGCGAACACGCTGCCCTGGCCGACGGCGCTGGTTACGGTGATGCTGCTGCCCATCTGCTCAACCAGGGCGCGGGTGATGGCGAAGCCTAAGCCAGTCCCCGGCTGCGAGCGGGTGAAGCTGTCCTCGGCGCGCCAGAACTTGGTGCCCAGGCGGGCCAGGTCCTCCTGGCTCATGCCGATGCCGGTGTCGGCCACCGTGAAGTGAACGCGCCCGTTCCGATAGGCAGCGCTGAGCGTGATCGTGCCGCCGTCAGGCGTGTACTTGTAGGCGTTGCTCATCAGGTTGGTGAGCACCTGCAGCAGCCGGTAGTAATCTACCCACATGTCAGGCAGGTTCGGCTCGATGCGCTCGATCAGCGTGTGGCCGCGCGCCTGAATCTGCGGCAGGGTGGTGTCCTTGAGCGCCTCGACAATATCGGCCACCGGCACGCGCATCTCCTCCATGAAGAAGTGACCGCTCTCGATGCGGCTGATGTCGGCGAGGTCAGAGACGAGCACCTCCATGCGCTTCTCAGTGTTCTTGATGCGGTTGAGGTATTCCACCTGGCGCGCGTCCAGGTTGGCGGCGGTCATCAGCAGCAGGTCGGCGTAGCCGGCGATGCTGGTCATGGGGGCCTTGAGATCGTGGGCCACAATGCCGACGAACTCGCTCTTGGCGCGGTCGGCGGCCTGCACCGCGGCGTAGAGGCGGGCGTTCTCGATGGCGACGGCGGCGCGGTCCACCACGCGCTCGACGATGTCCTGCTGGTTGGGCGTGAACGCCCGGCCGTCGTCCCGGCCCAGGATCAGCGTGCCGACGGCGCGCTGCTCGCGCGTGATCGGCACGATCAGCAGCGCCGTCTCGCCGCTGCGGGCCGTCACCGTGTGGTTGGCTGCCAGCGCCTCGGCGACCACAGGAAAGCGCTCAGCTAGGTCGAGCGGGCGCGTCCGGCCGTCCGAGACGCCGTGGTGAAAGGCAGCCCGCAGCGTGGGCGGGCTGCCCTCCAGCAGGCCGAGGTGGCCAAAGCTGGCCTCGGACAGGCGGCAGGCCCACTCCAGCGTGTGCTGCATAGCAGTGCGGGCGTCGAGCGTCTCGTTGAGCAGCCGATCCACCCGGCGCAGCTGGCGCAGCTCTTCCACGCGCAGGGCCAGCTCTTGGTCGGTGGCGCTGAACAGCAGCGCGTTGTCAATGGCCACCGCTGCCTGTCCGGCCAGCGTATCGAGCGCGGCCAGGTCGCCCTCGGTGAACAGGCCAGTCACCACCTTGTTGTCCACGTAGGCCACGCCGATCACGCTGCCGCGCGCCCGCAGCGGCGTCGCCATAACGCTGCGCAGCGCCTGCATCACAATGCTGGCCTTTTGGGCGAAGCGCGGGTCCTCCACGGCGTTGGTTGTCACGATGGGTTTGCCGCTGTCCAGCACCTGGTTGACGATGGTGCGGCTGAAACTGGCGTCGGCCTTGCTGATGGTCTGCTGGTCGAAATTGCGCGCCACCTTGACCGTCAGCCCACCGTCGTCGTCGCGCAGCATGAGAAAGCCGCGCTCGGCCCCCGTCAGGCCGATGATGGCGTCAATCACCTGATCCAGCACCGTCTGCAAATCGAGCGACGAGCCGATCAGGCGGCTGACGTTGTAGAGCGCCTCAAAGCGGCCCTCCTGCTGCCGGCCCTGTTCGGCGCGCGCCAGCAGCGCATCCAGCCGATCAATCTGCCGCGCCAGAGCAACCGGGTCTATCTGGCCCGCTTGCACCTGGGTGCGCAGCGCGCTCAGCGCCTGGCGGGCCTCGCGAACCTCAGCGGCGGTGAGCGGCGCGCCGCTGCGCTCAGGCGCTGTCATGGCGGCTGCCTGCCGACTGGGCAAAGTAATCGCAGTGGGCGGTGATGGGGCAGCGGGCGCACTGCGGGCTGCGCGCCTTGCAGATAGCACGCCCGTGCTGAATCAGGTTGATGTGGAAGGCGTAGTGATCCTCTGGCGGCACGACAGCCTCCATCACCTCGTGCGCGCGCTCCGCGCTGATGCCCTGCGGCAGAAAACCGATGCGCTGGCCCACGCGGTGCACATGCGTGTCCACTGGAAAAGCGGGCCGGTTGAAGGCGAAACACAGCACAATGGCGGCCGTTTTCGGCCCTACGCCGTCCAGGTTGGTCAGCCAGGCGCGCGCCTCGTCCAGCGGCAGGTCGGCCAGGAAGTCAATCTCGAACGCGCCGCGCTCGGCCTGGATGCGGCGCAGCACCTTCTGGATGCGCGGGCCTTTCTGGTTGGCCAGGCCGGCCACGCGCACCGTCTCGATCAGCTCGTCGGGCGGCGCGTCCACCACGTCCTGCCACGTTGGGTAGCGGGCCTTGAGCGCGTCGAAGGCGCGGTCGCGGTTGGTGTCGGTGGTGTTCTGGCTGAGGATGCAGCTCACCAGCTCGTCCAGCGGCGGCCAGCCCGCCCGCCACTGCGGCGTGCCGTAGAGCTGGGCCAGCGCAGCGGCCACCGGCGCGTATTTGGCCCGCCGCCGGGCAAAATCGTCTGCGGCTGTCTCGTTCACGGCGTGATTTTTCATACGCAAATTGTACTGTCACAGATGAGCGCAGGGCAAGCAGGAAACGGCCCAGGGGTGCATTCGGAAATGGGGGCAGAAGCGCCAGGAAGCGCCTGCGGTCTCCGCTGCACTGCTAAACCTCGCCCCGCTTAGAATTTCCCCCGAAAAGCGGAGTCGCAGAAAAGGCGCGGCATTGAAGGTCAGTGCGTCCAGACTATCGCTGTTCGTTTGGAGAAGGGCAAGAAGCGCGGACGCAAGCCAACAAAAAAAACGCCGAAGAAGTCTCTTACGGCGTTCCCCCGAACAATGTTCGAGTCTGATCCACGCTTGCTCCACAGCCTGGATTCGAACCAGGAACCCATCGGTTAACAGCCGATTGCTCTGCCGTTGAGCTACTGTGGAAAACGGACAAGCGCACTATAGCAAAGCCGCCTTGCAGTGTCAAGGCGATTTTGCGTCCCTAGTGTGCAGCGGTATGATTGCGTCCGGTGTGAAACCGCGCTGAAGGAACGTGCCATGGCCCAGCCCGTCGTCGTGCGAAAAATCGAAACCCGCGCCGACTTCAAGGCCTTCTTCGAGTTCCCCTGGACGCTCTACAGGAACGATCCCAACTGGGTGCCGCCGCTGCTCTCGATGCGCCGCGAGCAGTTCGACCAGCGCAAAAACCCGGCCTGGGAGTACATGGCGGGCGATTACTTCGCCGCCTGGCGCGGCGAGCAGATCGTCGGCACGATCGCGGCTTACATCAACCACCGCCACAACGAGTTCCACAACGAGCGCATCGGCTGGTTCGGCGCGTTTGAGGTCTACGACGATCAAGAGGCCGCCAGCGCCCTGCTCGACACCGCCGCCGCCTGGGTGAAGGCGCGCGGCTGTAACGCCATTCGCGGCCCGCAGACGTTCACCACCCACGAGGAAGTGGGCCTGCTGGTGGATGGTTTCACGCGCCCAGTGCTGCTGATGCCCTACAACCCGCCCTACTATCAGCGGCTGGTCGAGGCGGCTGGCTTCGTCAAGGCGATGGACATATACAGCTTCTACCTCAGCCGCCAGGGCGCGCACGAACACGCCACCGGCGAGCGCCTCAAGCGGCTGACGCTCGGCGTGATGAAGCGCAACAAGATCACCGTGCGCCAGGTGAACCGTAAACGCCTCAAAGACGAGTTCGCGCTGTTTAAAGAGCTGTACAACGCCGCCTGGGTGGCCAACTGGGGCTTCGTGCCCATGACCTCCCGCGAACTGGACGCGCTGGTCAAAAGCCTCGGCCAGTTCTTCGACCCCGCCTTCGCCTTCTTCGCCGAGGTGGACGGCGTCCCGGCCGGATTCATCATGGGTATTCCCGATTTTAACCAGGTGCTGCAGCGCGCCCAGCCGCGCCCCGGCGTGCCAGAGGTCTGGACGCTGCTGCGGGCGCTGTGGTTCTGGAAGGTGCAGCCGGTGATTGACTGGGCGCGCATCCCGCTGATGGGCGTCCGGCCGGAATTCCGCAACAAGGGCGTGGACGCGGCGCTGTACTATCACGTGCTGGAGGCCCTGCTCAACAGCCGCTACATCAACCACTCGGACTCCGGCTGGATTCTGGAGAGCAACGAGAACATGGTGAGCATTGCCCTCAGCTTCGGCTCCACCATCTACAAAACGCACCGCTTCTATGAGAAGAATCTATCATGACGGTGCCGGCTGCAGACGGTCTATAATCGGCGCTGGATTTGCTCTGCAGCGCGCACATGGAAGCAAACGGTATGGCCCGAATCTTGGTAGTGGACGACGAACAGCTCACGCTGGACATGCTGGCGGCCTTTCTGCGCCTCATCGGCCACGAGTCGGTGGGGACGCTCAACCGCCAGCAAACGCTCGACCGGCTGGCCTACGACCTGCCGGACGCGGTGCTGCTGGATATCATGCTGCCCGACGGCAGCGGCCTTGACATCTGCCGCGAGCTGCGCGCCCGGCCCGACACCGCTCACCTGCCCATTGTGATGATCTCGGCCTATTCGCCGCCGCTGGTGCGGGAAGCAGAAGAGGCCGGCGCCAACGGCTATCTGATGAAGCCCATCCGCTTAGAAGACCTCAAGGCAGCCCTGCAGCGCGCCGGCGTTCACTGACCGCCGAGCTGGTCAAGCACGCCCTCGACGGCAGCGGCGGCGTCCTTCTGCCCGCCGATGACCTGCACCATCGCCATTTGCAGCGCGCGCGCGGCCGCGTGGTTGGCGTTGTCGGCCAGGTAAGGCGTGGCGGCGGCCAGCAGCTCGCGGGCGAAGACCGTATAGGGCGCAGCCGGCCACTGTTGGAAAGCAGCGCGCTGCGACGGCAGCATGTGGACTGCGCGGGTGTACTGTCCTTGGCGGCTGGCGTTCATCATCCAGTTGAGGAAGCGCGCTGCCAGCGCCTGCTGGTCGGCGCTGGCTGTGGTCAGCACCCACAGCCAGCCGTCAAGCGCGCTGGCCCTGCCGCCGGATTCCGTGGGCAGCGGCCCGAACTGCAGCCCCGAACCTTCTTCAAGCAGCTTGAGATACAGCGTCGAGCTGACCACGCCGGCGTCCAGCGCGCCAGCCGCCAAGTCGGCGCGGTAGTCAGTCGGGCGGGCATATCCCAGCACAGCCGAGCTGAGGACGCCCGCCGCCGCCGCTTCCTGGTAGAACATAAGCACCGTCTGCAGCGCCTCGGCGTCAATCTCCAGGTGATTGCTGGCGTCGAGCGTCCCGCCGGCGTCCAGATACTGGCTGAACAGCGCCCGGCTGATGCCCGTCGGCGGCGCAGCGGGGAACACATACGGCGTGCCGCGCGCCAGCACGTCAGCAAAGCGCCATGAGAGCGGCGTCTCGCCGGCGCGGTGGTAGGCCATATGCTCCACCGCCAGCGCATACGGCACACCGTACAGCGTGCCGTCCACCTGGCCCAGCCGCAGCGCTGGCTCGAACAAATCGCCCAGCACCGCCGACGACACCAGCCCCTCCAGCGGGAAAACCAGCCCGTCCTGCACAGCGGCAAGCAGGTCGCTGCGCGGCAGCAGCGTCAGGTCGGGCAGCGCGCCCGGCGCCACCGGGCTAGCGGCGCGCAGCGTCGCCATGATTCCGCCCAGGTCGCCCTCGCGCTTCAGGCGCAGGTCCACCTGCACGTCGCCGCCCTGCGCCGCCTGAAAGCCGCTGATCTGCTCAGAGAGCAGGTCGGCGGCGCTGTTGTCGAGCGGGGCCAGCGGCTCCGGCCACCAGATGGACAGCACTGCTGGGGCCGGCGTGCTGGTCGCTGCGAGGGTCGGCGTGACAGTTGGCGCTGGCGCAGGCGTGTCCGTGGGTTGGACAGCAGCCGCCGGCGTCAGCGGAGCGGCGGACGGGCCGCAGGCGGCCAGCGCCAGCAGCGCGGCGGCGGCCAGGTGCGGGATGCGGCGGATGTGGCGTGTGAGATTCGTCATGCGCTTTGCTCATCGTGCTGCGAGTAACCCGCCGCATTATAGCACCGCGGCGGGCCGTCGTTAGCCATGGCCCGTCAGGCGGGTGCATTGGGAAACGGAGGCAGATGCAGTCGGAAGCGTTTTACCTCTCGTGCCGGGGCGGCAGGGCTGTGCTACAATCGGGCGCGTTCGCGCCTGCTGTGAGCTGTTCGCCTGCCGAGGTTTAGCGTCATGACCAACCGCTTTGCCGCCCTGTGTCTCGCTGTCAGCCTGCTGTTTGCCAGCGCCGCGCCGCGCCTCAGCGCCGACGAGTGCGCGCCGCGCGCCGACTGGGATACTTACACCGTCGTCGCGGGCGACGTGCTCTTCTACATCGCATCCCGCTTCAACACCACCGTTGACGATCTAGCAGCCGCCAACTGCCTGGCCAACCCCAACCTGATCTTCGTCGGGCAGACGCTCTACGTGCCGCCGCAGACGCCAGCAGCGCTGGAATTCGCCGGCACGTACTCGCTGTCCTTTGTCGGCGCGGGCGGGCTGGTGGTCGTGACCATGCAGCTGCTGCACGACGGCCAGGCCCGCCTCACCTTCAACTATGAGAACGAGGGGGCAGTGACGTCGGTCGGCACGTGGGAGGCCGACGGCAACCTGGCGCGGGTCACGCTGACCAGCCAGATCACAGCCGACGGCCAAGAGCGCGTGTTCGTGCGGCCGGAAACGCTGGCGTTCGCCTTTCAGGACGGCTTTCTGACGGCGGTGGAGTACGATCGCGGCGTCTACGGCGAAGCCGGCCTGGTTTTCACCATCGGCAGCAGCGACGTTAACCCCGGCGTCGCCGCCCTGCAGCGCCTGCTGGCCGGGATTGACTTCCTGGACTACACGCTGCCGGCGCAGCCGGGGCTGTACGACGAGGCCACGCGCCTGGCAGTGGTCGCCTTTCAGGAGAGCCAGGGCCTGACGCCCACCGGCGTGGTGGACAGCGCCACCTGGGCCGCCCTGCGCAGCCCGCTGCCGCCGACAGCGCCGGCCCCGCCCGACCCGCCCGACCGGCCGCCGCTGATCGCCGCCCCCGGCGACCCCAACTACGCGCCGCCGGCTCAGGCCGACGACGGGCCGGCCATCTACCTCACGTTCGACGATGGACCGAGCAGCTACACGCCCCAGGTGCTCGACCTGCTGGCCCAGTACGGCGCGAAGGCGACGTTCTTCGTGATCGGCAGCCAGGCCGAGGCCAGCCCGCAGCTTATCCGGCGCGCAGCCTCTGAAGGACACTACGTGGGCAACCACACGCAGAACCACGCTAACCTGGCCGGCATCGGCCGCGAGGGCTTCGTGAACGAGGTCGAGACGACGCGCCAGGCGCTGCTGCGCATCGCGCGCGACCTGTTCCTCCTTGACGGCGACGTGCGTTTCCTGCGGCCGCCCTACGGCGCGACCGACAACTACACGCGCCAGTACGCCGCCGAGCTGGGCTACACGGTCATGCTGTGGACGGTGGACCCACAGGACTGGCGGCGGCCCGGCGCGGAGCAGATCGCGGCGCACATTCTGGCCCACGCCGAGCCTGGCGCTGTTATCCTGATGCACGACGGCGGCGGCGATCGGTCGCAGACGGTGGCGGCGCTGCGCGCAGTCCTGCCGCAGCTCCGCGCGCAGGGCTACGTGTTCCGCACAGTTTTCGACAGATAGCCCTACAGTCCGTAAATCTCGCCGAGCTTGGCCTGCAGGTAGGCGATGTAATCGCGCGCCTGGATGGATTCGCCGGTGACGCGGCGCGTCAGCTCGTCGGACGTGAACTTGCGCCCATGCTGGTAAATCCGCTCTGTCAGCCAGTTGCGCAGCGTGTCGAACTGCCCGGCGGCGACTTCGTCGGGAATAGACGGGTGTTCCTGCACCGCCTTGTTGTAGTACTGCACCGAGAGCAGATTGCCCAGCGCATACGTCGGGAAGTAGCCCATGATGCCCGCCGACCAGTGCACGTCCTGCAGCGCGCCTGCGGTGTCGCTGGGCGGGCGCATGCCGAACATCGCCTCGAAGCGGTCGCTCCACTCGCGGGCCAGGTCCGCCGGGCGCAGCTTGCCCTCGAACACCGCCGTTTCCAAGTCGAAGCGCAGCATGATGTGCAGGTTGTAGGTGGCTTCGTCGGCCTCAACGCGGATGAACGAGCGCTGCACTTTGTTGATGGCGCGGTAGAACGTCTCCAGGTCTACGCCGCCGAGCTGGTTGGGGAAGACCTGCTGCAGGCGCGGCAGCGCCCACGTCCAAAAGGCGCGGCTGCGGCCCACCAGGTTCTCCCACAGGCGCGACTGCGACTCATGCACGCCCAACGACGTGCCGCTGCCCAGCGGCGTGTTGTCGAGCTGGCTGCCGATGCCCTGCTCGTACATCGCGTGGCCAGCTTCGTGCATCATGCCGAACAGCGCCGGGTTGAGAAAATCCGGCTGGAAGCGCGTGGTGATGCGCACGTCGCCGCGCGAGAAGTGCGTGCAGAACGGGTGCACCGACACATCCTGCCGCCCGCGCGCGAAGTCGAAGCCGTAGGCGCGGATCACGTCCAGGGCGAAGGCGCGCTGCTGTTCGATGTCGAACGGCTGGCGCAGCACGGAGTCGTCCACCCGGTCGGCGTTGGCGCTGACAGCGGCAATCAGCTCGACCAGCGCCGGCTTGTGGCCGTCGAAAATCTCGCGCACGCGGGCGGTGGTCATGCCGCGCTCGTACTGGTTGAGCAGCGCGTCGTAGGGGTGGTCTTCATAGCCGAGGTGCTCGGCCATGCGCTGGGCCAGCTCAAAGATGCGTTCCAGCGCGGGCAGGAAGGCAGCGAAGCTGTTGTCCTGGCGCGCCTGCACCCACACGTTGTGGGCCAGCGTCGTCTCGCGCGCCATCTCCGCCACCAGCGCCGCCGGCACGCGGGTCTGTTCCTCGTAGTCCTCGCGCGCCACGCGCACCAGGCTGGCCTCGTCGGAGTCGTAGTCCGCGCCGTCAACCTCGCGGGCGGCCGCTTCTAACAGGCTGCCGGTAGTGTCGCTGGTGAACAGCTCGTGCGCCATGCGCGCCAGCGTAGCAAGCTGGGCAGCGCGCGCCTCAGCTCCGCCGGCTGGCATGTTCACCTGCTGATCCCAGCTCAGCACCGCGGCGGCGCGGTTGAGGTTGGTGACCTCTGTCAGATGCGCGACAAGTTCTTGGTATTTGCTTCCCATCGTGGTTTCTTCCCTGAAGCCGTTCCAATCACGGCCCAGCATCTTAGCAGCATCCGCCGCTTACGGGCAGGGCGGAGCGCTCAGCCGTGCCCGTGCATCTCCAGGCCGTAGGCTGCTGCGCCGATCAGCGCCGCCTTCGGGTTCATGATGACGTGCACCGGCACGTTTTCCAGCAGACGGGCGAAGCGCCCCTTGTTGAGGAAGGCGCGCCGGAAGCGCTCGCTCATCAGCAGCGGCAGGATGCGCGGCGGGATGCCCCCGCCGATGTACACCCCGCCGGTCGCCAGCACCTTGAGCGCCATGTTGCCCGCCTCCGCGCCCAGCACGCTCACGAACATCTCCAGCGTCAGGCGGCACAGCGCGCAGCCCGAGTCCGCGCTCAGCGCGTTGGTGACGATCACCGGCGTGGGGTCGCCCACCTGGACGAGCTGCTCGCGCAGCCAGTCCGGCTCTGGGGCGCGGCCGGTGTCGCGGTAGAAGGCGTAGATATTGGGGATGCCCATGCCGGAACACACCCACTCATAGCTGACGTGATCCAGCCGCGCCAGCAGGTAGCGCAGCAGCTCAAGCTGGGTTTCGTCGGTGGGGGCGAAGTCGGCGTGGCCGCCCTCAGACGGGTGCGCCTCATAGCGGTCGCCCGTCCAGGTCAGAAAGGCCTCGCCCAGGCCCGTCCCCGGCGCGACCACGCCGATCGCGCCGCCGCGCACCGGCGCGCCAGGGTGAACCGTCTGCAGGTCTTCAGGCCGCAGGCGCGGGATGCTGCTGGCGATGGCCTCTAGGTCGTTGAGCAGGTAGACGGCGTCCAGTTTCAGCGCCTCGCGCAGTTCGGCTTCGTCCATCTCCCAGGGCAAATTAGTGGCCCGCACGTGGCCGCGGACCACCGGCCCAGCCACCCCAAAGCTGGCCCACGTGACCTTGTAAGTCACGTGCGACAGAAACTCGGCGGCGAGGGCCTGAAGGCTGGGGTAGGCGTCGCTGGGGAAGGTAGCTTCTACCAGCGGCTGGTGCGGCCCGTCCTGCGGCGAATAAATCGCAAGGTTGGTCTTGGTCCCGCCGATATCGCCGGCCAGCAGCATAAAAGGCCATCCTCTCTCGTGGCAGAATCAGCCGCGTTGGCTAGACTATAACAAAAACGCGCCAGGAGCCACAGCCCCCGGCGCGCTGACGCGCTACTCCTCCCCCAGCCGCGCGCGCAGCGCCTCGATCTCCAGCGCCAGCCAGACGACGCGCTGCGCCAGCGCGCGCAGGCGCGGGTCAGCGAAGGCGTCCGGGTCAAGCGTGCCGCCGGCTGCGCGCCGGGCGGCGGCCAGTTGGTCGCTGCGGTCACGCTCGGCCTGCTGGCGCGGGCTGAGGGCGGCGGGGTCATGGCGGACGGCCAGGCTGCGCGCCTGGGCGGCTGCGTCTGGGCTGGCGTCGGCGCGCAGGTGAATGCGCACGCCGCCGTCCGCCGCGCTCACGCCCAGCACCACACTGCCCAGCGCAGCCCGCAGCGCCGCGTCCAGCGCCTCTAGATTGACCGGCCCGCTCGGTTCGACAACCAAGTTCAGCATGGCTACACCTCCCGCGCCCACAACTGCGGCTTGAAACGCAGGAACGCTGTGCCGCCGCCGTAGAGCGTGCCCGTGCCGGACGACACCTTCCACTGCAGCTTGACCGTGTGCGCGCCGGCGGCCAGCCCCTCGACCAGCCAGACAAACGCCAGCGGCACGACGCCCACGTTCGTGCCCACAACGCCGTCCAGGCCGCCCTGGCTGACGCCGTCCACCACCAAGTCAAAGACGACGGTCGCGCCGGCGGCGTTGCCGGCCACGCCGGTGAAGCCCACCACAAGCGCGCCGCCGGCGGTCGTCAGCGTCAGCGCCAGGCCGGGCGCGTCCACGAAGGCTGTGCTGGTGGTGGCGATGTTGGCGGCCAGCGCCGCCGCCGCGCGCGGCGGGTTCTTCAGCCACTCCAGGTTGTCGCGCACCTGCTCGTTGAGCTGCCCCTCGGTAACCAATTGATCCACTTCCCAGGTGATCGGTTGTGTCCAGACTGCGGGCATTGTGTGTTCTCCTTTCTTTTGAGTTGTCAGCTAGCAAGGGATTCGCTTGACAGGCGCTTGTGGGCTGATGTCTTCCGACTGACGACTGACGACTAATATGCCAGCCGCGTATCCGCGCCCACCCGCGCGCGCCCCAGCGCCCAGAAGACGCCGGCGTCGGCGGGGGCCAGCGACCAGACGACGCGGTGGCGGCTGCCGCCGCGATCCACCTCGTGCGCCTCGGCGGCGATGAAGTAGTCGGCGGCGTGGCCGGTCTGCGCCTCAACCACGCGCACCCGGTCGCTCAGCGAGAGCGCCAGCGCGCGCGCTCCGTCTAATGCCAGCGTGAGCGCCCGCCCGCGCGGCGTGCGCCGCCGGGCCAGCTCGAAGCGGGCGATGCCGCGCGCCTGCGCCAGCGAGTCGAGTTCCGGCAGGTCGAGCGCCAGCGCGCCAGGGCCGTAAAACGCCGCGGAGGCCGCGCTGGCCGCCTCGACCGTCAGCGCCGCGCCCCGCAGCAGGGGCGTGCCGCGCACCTGCAGGCGCAGGTAGACCGGCTGGCGCGCCCGGCTGCGAATCTCCAGGCGGGCCGCCGCCGCCCCGGCCTCGCGCAGGAACACGTCCACCTGCGCCGTGAGGTCTGTGCCGGAGCCGTCCGGCGCGGCGCTGGCGCTGTAGTCGTGGCCCGGCACAGGCGCGATCACCGTCAGCGCGCCCAGCGGCTGGCCGGCTTCGTCGCGGTAGACGGCTGTCACATGCCACCGGCCGCCCGGCGCGATGCGCTGCGCCTCTGGCAGCGCCCACAGCGTCGTCCCCGGCGCGCCGACCGCGCGCGGCAGGCAGCGCACGCGCACTGCCTGCGCGGCATCCGCGCCGTAGACGTAGTCCAGGCCATCCATGTCGTCGGCAAAAACCGCCGCCGGCGCGCCGGGCCGCAGCGCCCGGTGGCGATCCAGAAACACGGCGCAGCCCGCGCGATCCACGAAGAAACGCCCGCGCTCAGCGGCTGCCACCGCACGGATCGCGTCCAGCGCCGCGACACCCTCGCCCCAGGTGTCGCCGATGTAAGCGAACACCGTTTGCCCGGCGTCCAGCCGGCGGGCGATCCCCGGCGGGGCCAGCCGCGTCGTCCGGCCCAGCGCGCTGTGATCGGGCCGCCCCAGCAGCCAGCGCCCGGCCAGCGGCCACGGTCGCAGCCATGCCGCGTCGAGCAGCCGCGCAATTGCTTGCCCCGCGCGGACGTTTGCCAGCGGGGGCAGGCGAACGCTGGCCCGCGCCAGCAGCGCGTCCAGCCCCTCGGCGTGCAGCGTTGCCGTCAGAGCGCGGCGGCCCGGCTGCGGCTCAACGCGGCACACGTGGCCGGTGAAGTGGACGCGCTGCGCTGCGCCGCTGCCGCTGACAATCCGCAGCCGCCGCCCGATCAAATTCGCGCCGCCGCTTTCGGGCGAGAAGGCGCGGTCAGCGCTGCGCACCGTGACCGCGGCGGCGGCGGGCGCATCTTGCCCCAGCCGCCAGCGCAGCGCGATCACCACCGGCGTGAGGTCGAGCGCGAAGGCGGCGTCGTCATTTGCGTCAACCAGCGCGCGCCAGACGGCCATCACAGCCCCCCAGCCAGCGCCAGCGCCCACGTGTGGCGGAAGGCGCAGCCGTAGTAGTCAGCCCCGCCGTGTGCGAACACGCCCGGTTCAATGCGGACACGCGCCGGCTCCAGCAGCAGGCCGCCCAGCGTCGAGTCGGCGCGCAGGGCGGCGGTGTAGGCGTCAATCAGGGCAGCGATGCGGGCGCGCCCGGCGCTGCCCGCCCGCAGCGGCGCGGCCAGCAGCAGATGCGTGACGACGTGCGTGACGGTAGCTGCGCCGCCGGCGAAGGCCGCGTCGTCGAAGCCGCCGCCGGAGCGGTCGAACAGCGCGCCGGTTCGCAGCGCCCCCGGCAGCACCAGCAGCGCCGGGAGCTGCGCCCGCGTCAGCCAGCCAGGCACGGCGTCAGCGTCGAAATTGTGGCGCACGCCCGGCACGCTCAGGGCGGCTAGGGCGGTCAGCGCCGCGCGATAGGTGGACATAGTTCGGCCCCTTTCGTTTAGATACGTTCGATTTACCTCGCCCCCGTCCCGCTGGCGCGGGCCTTCCCCTCTCCAAACGGAGAGGCGGTTGGGGGTGAGGTGGGTGCTTATATCCCTGAGCGCCGCAGCGGCTCCAGCGCGGCCAGCAGCGCCGGCGGGAGCGCGGCGGGCGCGGCGTCCGGCTCGCGGTAGAGCCAGGCCGCCCAGCGCAGGCACAGCAGCTCGACGTCCGGCGCAGGCCGGTAGATCGCAATTGCCGATCCGCCGCTGTGCGCGGCGGCGGCTGTGCCGTGCGCGCCGCGCGCTGTCGTGAGCGTGTTGGACTGCGCGTCCACCGCCAGCAGGCGCAGGTATTCGTCTTCCACGCGCAGCAGCTGGCCGGCCTGGAAGCGCGGACTCGCGCCGTCGGCAGCCGGGCCGTCTGCGTCCTGCACGCTGATGGTGGCCGCGTCCGCCGCCAGCGGGCTGTTCTGCACCGCGTCGCCGCTGGCCGTCCACGCCTCCGCCCAGAGGTCGTGCCAGCCCCAGATGCCCTCCACTGTCAGCGCCGCCGGGAACGCCCCGCCGTCGGCGCGGCGCAGCCCGTAGAACGGCCCGCCGCCCTCCGGCAGACACACAACGCTTGCCAGCGGGACCGGTTGGCCGCTGACGGCGTCCGTCAGCGCCGCTAGCGCCAGCAGGTCGTCGCGCAGCAGCAGCGTGCGGCTGCGCGGATCGGTGCGGTGAACGATGGACTCGCGGCGCGGGCTGAAGCGCCGCCCGGCCAGCCGTTCGAGGTGGGCGCTGGCAGCCCGCAGCGCGTGAATCAGGCGGGCGTCGTCGGCGCTGTCCGCCGGGTCGAGGCCCAGGTGCAGGCGGAAAGCGTGCAGCGTGGCAGGTGTGTGCATGGGTGTTCGCTCCTTTCTCGTCGCAGGCGCAGCCGTCAATGCGCACGCCGTGTGTCATGCGCGCCGGCGCGCGGCCGCATATCCGTTCAAATTATGACAAACTGCATAAATACGCTTTTCGCCTGATGTGTTATTATTTGGTGAAGGAGCGCACGCGCTGAATTCCCGCCCCACTACGAGGTGGTACACGCCATGACAACCCTGCACACGCCCGCCGCCAGCCCAGAACCCACCCCAGAGTTCGAAGCCCACTGCCGCGCCGTGTATCGCGGCTGGCTGGCCGGCGAGGTCAGCCTGCGCGACGCCATCGAGCAGCTTGCGGCGATGGCACAGCGCGCTCAGGAGGAGGGCAGCCTGGCCAATCAGGGTCGCGTCGAGCACCTGCTGGGCAACATCCAGCACCACCGCGGCAACCTCAACACCAGCATCATGCACTTCGAGCGCGCCCAGCACTGCTTCAAGCAGGTGGGCAACCGCCAGCGGGTGGCCATGATGGACCTCAATCTGGGCGAGGCCTACCGCTATAAGGGCGATTTCACCCGCGCCCGCCAGCTCTATCGCCGCGCCTATCAGGCCGCCGCCGCGCTTGATTTGCTGGACGTGATGACCATCGCCATCGCCAACGAGGGCCTGCTGCTGCTCCACATGAACCGCCACGAGGCGGCCCGCGCCGCCCTGGAAGAAGGTTACCGGCTGGCCCAGGGCTGGACCGACAGCGCGCAGAACCTGCCGGCGCTGCTCAGCGAGATTCACGCCGGCCTGGCCCGCGTCTACCTGCGCCGCGACGAGCCGCTCACCGCCTGGCAGCACGCCCTCAGCGCGCTGCAGACGGCGCGCGACAGCGGCGAGCCGGTGCAGTTGGGCATGGCGCGCTGCGCCATCGCCGACGTGCTCACGGTGCTGGGCGAAGTGCCGCCCGCCGACCGCGACGCCTTCGACCCCGACCCGGACACACACTACCAGGAAGCGATCACCACATTCCGCAGCGTGCGCGCCGAGGCCGAGCTGGCCCACGCGCTCTACGCGCACGGGCGCAGCCTGGCGCGCCGCGGCCGCAGCCTGCGCGCCGCCCGCCAGTTCCAGCAGGCCATGATCCTCTACACGCGGCTGGACATGGTGGCCGACGCCGCCCGCGCCGCCGCCGCCCAGCTCGACGTCACGGCCTGACGGCCGTCGCAGCCCCGCCGCTCGCGGAGTGAGGTCTTGTATCCGCCGGCTCGCCCGCGCCTGCTGCTGGTCTGCGTTGTTTTCGGCCTGGCGCTGCTGGGCTATGTCCCCGCGCCAGCAGACGCTGACGGCCAGGCGGTGCTGGCGGTCGCCGTGTCACTGGCCCGTTTCGGCGCAGCAGATATAGACGCCATCGGCCACACTGAGTGGCTGCTCACCGCCAGCGGCAGCATGGGCAGCCGCGGCCTCGATGGCGCGCTCTACGCCAAAAAAGGCCCTGCGCCGTCGCTGCTGCTGCTGCCGTTCGTCGCTCTGGCCGATGCGCTCCCCTGGCTGACCGTTCGCGCCACCGCCATGCTGTTCAACGCGCTGGCGCTTACCGCCGCCGCCGCTCTGCTTTACAGTTTCGCCCGCCGCCTGGGTTTCGGCGCGTGGGCAGCGCTGGCGGTTGGGCTGGCCTACAGCGCCGCCACCTTCGCCATCACCTACGTCAAGACTCTGTTCGGCGAGCCGCTGGCCGGGCTGCTGCTGCTGGGCGCGGTCATGTGCGCGCACGCGTTCTGCGCCTCCGGCGGGCGCTGGCGGCTGGCGGCTGCCGGCGGGCTGCTGGCGCTGTGCGCCGGGATCAACACCGCCTACGCGCTGCTGGCGCTGCCGCTCACCGCGTATCTGTTCTGGCCGCTGTCCCCCCCTCTCCTGTTGAACGGGAGAGGGGGCAGAGGGGTGCGGGCGCTGGCAGGCGACGTCGCTGCCTTCGCCGCCCCGCTGGCTGCCGGCGCAGCGCTCATCAGCGTGTATAACTGGGCGCGCTTCGGCAGCCCGTTCGCCAGCGGCTACGGCTTCGAGGCCGGCGAGGGCTTTATCACGCCGCTGGGCGTGGGCCTCTACGGGATGCTGCTCAGCCCCTACCGGGGCGTCTTCTGGTACAACCCGCTGCTGCTGCTGGCGATCCCCGGCTGGCTGCTGTTCCGGCAGCGCCACGGCCGGCTGGCGTGGCTGATCCTCGCGCTGACCGCCCTCCAGCTTGTGACGTTCGCCGCGTGGTGGAGCTGGCACGGCGGGGTCGTGTGGGGGCCGCGCTTCCTGCTGGTGCCGCTGCCGCTGCTGGCGCTGACGCTGGCCCCTGTGTTCGAGGCTGCCGCCCGCCGCCGCGCTGTGCTGGCAGTCGCGGCTGCGCTGGTTGCGCTCTCGGTGGGCGTGCAGCTTCTCGGCGCGCTGCTCAACTATCTCTACTACGAAGGGGAGCTGTTCGTCGCTTACTGGCCGGACCTGGAAACGGCCAACGTCGTCCAGCGCACCAGCCCGCCCATGTACGACCCGGCTCTCAGTCCCATCGTCGGCCATCTCAGGCTGCTGCTGGACGGCTACCCGCTCGACCCGGCGTGGCTGCGCGACGGCGTGGACGCGGTGCACCTGGGCGCGGCGCTGCTGCTGGTGGGGGCCGGTATCGCTGCCGGTTTCTCGAAGCGCCTTTCGGCGCGGGCCGCGTCTGCGCTGGCGCTGGCCGCCGCGCTGATCGCCCTCAACGTCGTCCCGGCGCGCCAGGGAAACCGCCCGCAGCAGGTTGAGCTTGCCGCGCTCGACGCGGCGCTTCAGCCGCCCGCTGTGACGCTGGTCGCCTCCAGCCACTTTGGCGACGGCCTGCTCGACCTGGAG
>DAOTWC010000012.1:0-8438 GCA_034435995.1 Anaerolineae bacterium
GCCCCGTTTGATCTCGATGACCGCCCAGCGTCCAATCTGATCAATGGCAAGCAGATCAAGGATGCCGGATTCAACACGTATCTGCCTGCCTACAACGAAGAGGCTGGGGTGCACTAATCGGGGATCGCGCTCAATCCATTCTTCCAGTTGTTTCTCCAGATTAACCGCACCACGCTCAAAATACGTTGGTGTTCCGTCCGTCACTGTCCAGATTGCCAATTCGGTCACTTAATTACCTCCTCATCGCCGGTAAAAACACATATATACCCAGCACATCGGGCGGGAGCTGCGCCTCAACACGATGCTGGGGGCGACGTTCACCACGACGGTAGGCCGCCTTACGCACACGGACATGCGCTGCCAGCAGGTCATCACCCCGCCTCTGCGCGATCTCATTCAGCATTGGCGCGAGATGGTCGAAGCCATCCACAACACGCTGCACAAACTCCGCCGCCTGCTGTGGGTGAATATTTTCGTCTGGTTCTGCCTGGAGCAAGCGTTCAGCAGCTTCAGGTTCAAGCCACACGGCATTATCCGGTGCGCCCTCAAAGGCCAGCGTCAGGCTGTCCTCGGCTAGCAGCTGGCGTTCCTCGTCCCCTGTTCGGGTAATCAGGTGGTAGCGCAGGCGCACCAGTAAAAGCGTCGTTCTCCGTTGGACGGCTGTCGTGCGTATCGCGCCAGCGCGACGGGCACGGGATTGGCCTTCTTCCAGCTCAATGGCATCCAGCGCCGTGTTCATTACATACGTCGCCAGCGATTCCACCAGTGGGTGCGTGCGCGTCAGGTAGAGCTGGCCCTCTTTCACGGGCAGTTCAAAACGGGCGGTGAACCGCTCTTTGCCAAGCATATCCTTGAGACCACGTGGGGTTTCTGTCAGATCGAAGCTCACTGCACCACGCCCAGCGTCGGACACCGCCCCGCGATGCATCTGCACGCTGTCTTTCATAAACGCGGCGACATCCACACCAGAACCTACCGCATCTCGGGCGGCACTCAGTTCAGCGGCAACTTCATCCACACGAATAGCCTGCTGAGCGAACATGGTACGCGAACGTTTCTCCCGTTCGGCAGCCGCTTCCCACTGCAAATCCAATTCCGCCTGACGCGGTTTCATATAATCATCAAAGCCCGGCAGATAACTCTGGCTAAAACTGGCGTTCTCGCGCAGCAGCAACCCTTCAAAGATGGCTTCCACGACATCCTCACTGTTTCCCGGCACAGGGACAGAAATCCCAAGCGAATTGCGGATGGTTTTGTGTTTTCTCAGCAACACATCCAGCACAATGCCGTCAATCTGGTTGTCGATGCCGTAGTAGGTGACGACCTTAATCCGGTCACTCGGTTGCCCGTAGCGATCCACGCGGCCTTCGCGCTGTTCATGGCGGGTCGGATTCCATGACAGATCATAATGCACCACCGCATCAAATCCCTGTTGCAGGTTGATGCCCTCGCTCAGGCAGTCCGTGCAGACCAGCACACGCTTTGTCGCTTGGCTCAATTGGCTTACGCGCTCTTCGCGCTCCGCTGGTGGCAACGTACCCGTCACACCAGCAACTTCCACACCGCGAGTCACCTCACGCAGCGCATTGGTCACATACTCGACCGTCGGGATAAAGCGGCAGAACACAATCGGGTTGTAGCCCTCACGCAATAAATCCTTGACGATGGCGATCAGCCGCTGCAATTTGCTGTCCGCTTCACCCTGAAGCGCCTCAGCCGCCCGTGCCATGTCCAGCAAACGACGTCGATGGTTAGCTGCATCGGCTTCCAGTTCGCTGGTATCACTTCCGGGGATGACATCGATGCCCTCGGCGGATTCATCCGACATCAGGTCAAGCACCGTGCGCCGTCCGATGTCGTCCACATCAGCTTCATTATCGGCTTCAGTGGTCGCGGCCCGGCTGCGAAGCGTGGCGGCGGCGGCAGCAGGGCTGGATGCCAGCGAACGCAGCAATGCCAGCGCCGACCACCAGCGCACACGCTGGCGATAGCCTTCGCCGGGTTGCAGGACGGTCTCACGAGCGTAGTCCAGCACACGGTCAAACAGGTGTTTGTAGGCATCGGTGAGCTTGTACGTCTCTTCAGTGGTATCGCGCTCCGGGAAGGGCGTGATCGCATCCATATAAACGCGGATGTCGCCGCGTCGCCGCTGGACAAAGTAGCGGGCGAGTTCACGACGCAGGGTTTCGTTTTCTGTACCCGTCAGATCATCAGGCAGGTTCTTGAAATCGGGATTCAGCATCCCCAGCAAAGAGCGAAATGCTTCTTCCTTACCACTATGGGGTGTCGCTGTGACCAGTACCAGATGACGTTCTGGCTTTTCTGCCAGTGTCGCCACCAGCTCATAGCGCTGATGTTTGCCCCCGCGCTTATCGGTGGTATGGGCGACGGTGTGGGCTTCATCAACAATGATGAAATCGGGCGCTGTCCGCAGGAACTCATCGCGCCGCCGCTCTGACTTGATGAAGTCGGTCGAAACCACCACAAAGGGATGGCGTTCGAACAGTGACTCACCCATACGCAGATGGCGTTCCAATCGTGTCGCCGTGCTGGACAGCACCAGTTCAGCTTCGATGTAGAACTTTTCACGCAGTTCTGCGTGCCACTGTTCCGCCAACTGCGGCGGACACAGCACCGCCAGCCGGTCAATCTCGCCGCGATCGAGTAGTTCACGGGCAACCAGCAGCGCCTCAACCGTCTTGCCAATACCGACATCATCAGCGATCGGCAGGCGCACAGGGTCTTGTTTCAACGCCATCAATAACGGTACAAGCTGATACGGGCGCGGTTCGACGTTGATGCGGGCAAAGGAACGAAACGGCCCCGCGCTGGAACGAAAGCCCAGCCGTACCGCCGCTCTGAGCAAGCGTGCCGACCGATAATCCCCGATCTGTGCTGGGTCAGGCAGGGCGAACTGCGCCGGTTCGACGCTTTCCAGCAGCGTGTAAATGCCCGTCACTTCATCATCCGTGCCGCCTAACGGCCGCAGGCGTACCAACTCGTCGGTTGATTCGGGCAGTACCACCCACTCACGCCCGCGCACTCGCACCAGTGATCCGACCGTAAAACTCATGAACCGCCTCCAAAGATGTGTTTGTTTTGTTCAATAATCGTCGTCCAGTCGTCGCGGTAGCCGAAACGGATTACGCGATAGCCATAATCCTCCATACAACCGCCTTGCTGGCGATCTCGCTCCTGACGCTGTGGGTAATCATGATGCGAGCCGTCGATATAGATCGCGGCATATACACCACCGCTGTTATAGAGGAAATCCGGACGTGTCTGGCAGTCCTCCAGGTAGACTTGCGCCGCATCCGGCAGGCGCAGACCACGCTCATGCAGGTTCCGTAGCCACTCGCGTTCAAGATCAGACTCACACAGACTAAAAAGCATTTGCAGATGACTATCGCGGCTTTGAACCACCGGGCTGATGCTCACCTCGGCATTCGCCAGCCGGCTCAACACCTTGCGGATCGCCTGGCGATCCAGAATGGGATGTTCGCGCTGGTTGCCGTAGCTCAGAAGGCAGTCATAACAAGCGGCTTCGCAGTCCTCGCGGGCACGTGGCGCACGCCGTAAATCCTCTCCTGTATCGGGATCAAAGTGACAGATGCGTAATGCCTCACAAGCGACTTTCGATAATACCGCAGGGTCATCCACCAGCCGCCGCAGGACACCGGCGCCGCCTTCCGCCGCCTCGTAGAACAGCAGCATCCGGCGGTTATCCTTATCGGGCAAGGGTTCTGCCGCCAGTTCGTTATCCTCAAGCTGAAACATGGTTTCGATAGCGCGTTTGAGCGCGGCCTGTAACGAAGCCATTTGCTCGATTTCCAGCCTGATGAGCGGCTCGAACAGCAGGCAGTTGCGGTTGTCTTCCACATACGGAATCACCCGCCGTGTGCGCTCTGACATAGGGTCGTCCGGATCATCTTCGTTCTGTTCGTTGCGTCCCCAGTAACCACGCTCGATATCCAGCACGAAACCATACTGCTGCTTGTTCTTGCGTCGTGTCCAGCCCAGATTGATGCGCCACAGGGTCGCCGTCTGTGCATAGCTCAGGCGGGCAATGTCATTCCCTTCATGACTCACCAGCGCCATACGAATATCCGGCGTGCCATCCCGTTCACTGAAACGCACACCGGTGCGAATGTCATAGCCCAGGCGCAGGCGCTCTTCTTCGTCAGCGTTGATGCGATCACGCCGCCTCGTCACCACATTTTGCAGGCGCAGCATGGATTGCAGGGGCGGGTCAAGGGGCGTCTGACAGCGCTGGCACAGATCGTAATCCACGCCGGACTTCACTGGATGCACATAACCGCAGTGACCGCACTGTTTGATTTGCGTCGTCAGCGGACCGTCCTCGTCATCCGTCACTGGCATGATGACCTGATTGATTAAATAGCGTGACCCTTCATGATAGATGATCGCTCTGGGGCCAAACTCCGAAACGGCCAGAAAGCGCGGACGCGAGAGGAAACTGTCGCGTTGATTGGCGCGGCGGGCTGGAATAAATGCTGACAGAGGCAGGCGCGGGAAGCTGTAGCCCGGCAAAAATCCCTCAGTGGCGAAGTAGCGGTAGCTGTAAAAGTCGGATTGTGCGAGGCTGCCGATTTCGGTCAGCAGATCGATTTGTGATAATGCCTCACGCCGCAGCCGCTCCGCCTGACGTTTGTCCGCCTGCTGGCGCGTTGGGTCACGGCGGATGTCCTCCTGCGCCTTCACCTGCTTCAACGCCGACCAATACAAACCGCGCCAGCGCTCACAGGCACCGTCAAAGGCGCGGACAATATTCTGCATCGTGACTTCTAACAGCCCCTCCGGGTCAATCACATCCGGGATGGTCCTGAGAATGCGCTCTGCCCGCTGGCGTGCCGCCGACCGCGCTGTGCTGGATTCCGCCTGCTGGCGAATCTCCGGCAGCAGCGCCAGTGAAGGTGGCTCACCGTTCATATCGAGGATTTCCTTGAGGGTATCCTTGAGGTCGATGCCCGTTTCTGCCAGCCAGATGGCATGAATATGCGCCTGTAATAAGTCTTCGTTGCTCAGGTCGAGACGCGGCGGCGCGACTGCTCCCGCGACCATGCGATCCGGGCGCTTGAAGAAATACTGGTCATGAGGACTGCCACCCGAACAATAGGTAAAAACCAGTGCAGGTTGTCCACTGCGTCCAGCGCGCCCACTGCGCTGAGCATAATTGGCGGGTGTTGGCGGCACATTGCGCATGTTGACGACGTTCAACTCAGCAATATCGACACCGAGCTCCATTGTCGGTGAGCAATACAGGATGGGCAGCTCCCCTTTGCGGAACTGCTGTTCGCGTTTTTCGCGCTCATCGTAAGGCACCTGAGCGGTGTGTTCGTGCGCTTCCAACCCAGCCAGCGACCCGGCGACATCGCGGTAAAACTCCACAAAGAAGGCATTGGGTCGCCCGCCTTCCTGCGATTCGTTGGGTACGCGAATGGGATCATGAAAAGCACGTTCGCCTGCACCAGCGTACCAGCGCATGGCCGAGGCCACCAGTTGATAACCTGGCTTGTCACTGTCGTCTTTTGGCGGGCGCGTAATCTCCACCAGCCCGGCGACCCGCAACCCTTCCAGCAGTCCCCGGATGATAGCTTCCGTATCGTCTAAGCTGATTTTGTCCTTTATTCCCAGAGTGCCCGGACGACGCAGATAGATGCCGAATCCACTCCGTGCCGAGACATACGTGTAATTCCCGCGTCCATCATCGCCAGCAGATGAGCGTGGAATCAGTGTTGAGGCATATTCCATCTTCTCATCTTCATCAATCGCCCAGGGTTCGATCAGGCGCTGACTGCTCAACTGCTGGATGCGTTCCTGATAGCTTCCGTCCAGGTAGTCAACCTTGATCGCCAGCTCACGCCGCATGTAATCCAACAGGGTTTTGGCGATGGTGAGGCGGGTTTGTGGTGAAGCCGTGGCAAGCGCCGGGTGTTTATCCGCCCACACATCTTCGGCTGCGCACACCATGTCCAGATCGGCATAACCAATTTCCAGCAGACCGCACTGTTCCAGGTTCGGCAGCGCGATGCGCCAGCCTCGGCGCAGATCGCGGTAGATGCGGTAGCCCAGCACCTGCCGTAGCGCCCGCTGCGTTTCCTGCAATGCCTGAAAGCGCACTGCCGGATCGCTGGCGTAGAGTTCCAGCGGTAGATTCAGTGCCTCAAAAACCTTTTCAGCGATGACCTCGTGCGTCAGCCCGGCAGAACCGGCAGAGGCAACCGCCCGGTAAATCGCGCCGCGTAGTAAGCTGACCTCGATAAAGTCGTTGAAATGCCCAGCTTGCAAAGAAGCATCCTGCCGGTTATCGGTGAAGCTCAGCAGTTTCTGCGCGTGCTGGGGTAAATCACTCACTTTCAGGGAACGAATCGCTGACAGGCTGAGCAGTGTCGTTGCACTGCTGCGCCCCTCTGAACTGAGCGTCGCCAGCTTGCCGAAATCCCCCTGACGGGGCCCATACGACACACCGCAGTTCAGGCAGAACATAAACGGTGACGGGATATACACGCATTCTTGCCCCTGTGCATCTTCTTCACCGGATGGGAGGACACGCACATGGCAAGGCAGTTTTTCTTTGCGGTGCGAGCGAATACGGCGCACGCCATTACGCTCCTCCAGCCAGTCATCGGGCAGATATTCGCCCTCAATGAGGTCATCAAAGTCGTGGGGCCATGGTTTATGCGAACCAATATACAGATACCCCGCTTCACTGTCTTCATCTGGCAGGCGGTCGCTGAAGTCACGCGGCATCACGCGCCGCCGTTCGCCATCGGTGTTGGTTGTGATGCGAACCGTGTAATATTCCTGCCCGCACTCACGACAGAAACACAGCGGGAATAACAGTTTGTCGCGGTCGCCGGGCACAAAACGCTGCCCTTGCAGCGTGATGTAGCGCACAGCTTCCGGTTCGATGGTGCTGTAGACAGTATCGCCGGGGCCGATGAACTGGTGCAGGCGGAAAGCAAAAGGCGCAAAACCCGTATTCGGGTCGGGTTCACACCGATAACCTGCCATCAACCACTTCTTGATAACGACTTCGCAGGTCGCTTCATCAGTGTCGGTTTCTTGGCTGAGTGCTTTGGCGGCGGTCTGGATGCTGCGCGGCTCCTGCCGTGTCAGGCGTCCTTCCTTCTCCTGCAAGCCAAATGCGCTTTCGATCCATGAGGACAGCGGATGCGCCACAAATCCCGCGTAATCCGTTGGCGCAGTGAGTTTGTCGCCCTGAGCCACCGCTGATCTAAGCGCGGCTGTGTCGATCCTGCCGGGTGTGGCGCGTCTCAACGTTTCGCTGATAACGTGTTCTGGCAGCACCGTCGCCCCGAAAATCTGCGTACCGACTTCGGCAACCTGCGCGCGCTGTTCGTCGTAACTGCCTTCGCTTGCCAGCGTCGCAGATGTGCCGACGAACAACAGCTTCTGCTCCGACGTTTCCAGCCGGTCACGCACGCGCCGTACCAGCAGCGCCACGTCCGCCCCCTGCCGTCCGCGATAGGTGTGCAGTTCGTCCAACACCAGAAAACGCAGCCCCTTCGCCCGTTCAATCAACGTGCGCTCACGGGGGCGAGTCATGATCAGTTCCAGCATGACGTAGTTGGTCAGCAGGATGTCCGGCGGATGAGTCATGATGTGCTGGCGCTCTTCTTCATTCTCCTGCCCGGTATAACGAGCAAAAGTCACCGGCGCTTCCCCCTGTGAATAGCCTTCGTTGAGGAATTTATCCAGCTCTCCTGCCTGGCTGTTCGCCAGCGCATTCATGGGGTAGACGATAATCGCCTGAATGCCCCGCCCACTCCCACGCCGCAGGACGTGATCCACAATCGGCACGATGTAGGCCAGGCTCTTACCCGACCCTGTGCCCGTAGTCAGGATGTAGTTATGCCCCTGCCGGGCAATCTCAATGGCTTCGCGCTGATGGCGGTGAAAGCACAGAGTCTGCCCGCCTTTTTGTTTGTCCTTGAGGAAGATGCGATTGCACTCTTCGTGCAGGATACCTTCTGCCACCAGTTCATTCACCGTTCCGCCGATTTCGAAGCTGGGATTGAGTTGAATCAGCGGGTCGGGCCAGAAGACTCCCTCATTTAAGCTCTGATGAACCGATTCATACAGGCGTTGATCGCGGATTTGAATAAAACTGCTGGCGTAAGTGGCGTAATCTTCGATTAAGCGATCTCGCAGTCCAAAAACATCCATCACAAATATCCTTGAGTAAATCGGCGGGTCTGGCGCTAGTGTTAGACCACATTAGCAGGGCGATCGCGTTCTCCCAATTTCACAAGAAATCTGGTCTACCCCCAGTTTTTTAGAGTAACAAGTGCTCAGGCGGCGCGGCTGACCGGACGGGCGTAATCGATGCCCGAATGCAACCGCTCACGGTTGTAGAACACCTCGATGTAGTCGAACAAGGCCCTGCGTGCTTG
>DAOTWC010000013.1:0-32459 GCA_034435995.1 Anaerolineae bacterium
GGCCCCTCGCGCCCGATCAAATCCTGATGCACCACGATGTAGCCGATCGGCCAGTTGTAGACGCGCTCGCGCAGCTGCGCCTCGACCAGCTCCGGCTCTAACCAGCGGCGCTGCCCCAGCCACGCCAGCATCGCGTCATCGGTGCGCATATGCCAGAAGTGCCAGGTGTTCACGCGCGAGATGTGGCCGTTGACCATGCGCTTGCCGTGTGTGATGCCATAGAACTGAAGCGTCTGCGCCGCCTCCGTTCCAACGATGCCCTGTCCGCTGGAACCGCCGGTGGGCGCTTCGACGACAACGTAATCGTAAGGCTCGCGGCCTAACGCAGTATAGAAGTCATGCGGGCGCGGCGCGGGCTGAACGGGCAGCGGGCTGAACGTCCGCGCTGCGCCGATCACCGCCAGCAGCGCCAGCGCTGAGGCGAACAGCGCTGCACGCGGGCGAGCGCGCAGCGTAGGGGTCAGCGTGAGCGCAGTGAACAGAACTGCCGGAATGAGGAACACGGGCAGGAAGCGCTCAGGATAGCGAAACATGCCCCCCAAGGCGGCGTGCAGCAGCGCGTAGGGCAGGGGGATTTCAACGCCTGCCAACGTGACCGACACGCCAAACGACAGCAGCAGCGGCGCGATCACCAGCGCCAGCCAGAACCACCTCACCCCCCAACTCCCTCTCCACACGGAGAGAGGGGGGCCTGCGTTAGCAGGATGGGGTTGAGGTTTGCCCCCAACCACCAGCGCGATAACCACGCCGACCAGCGCCAGGTGCGCACGCGGCACGCCATCGGTGACATGCCACAGCAGGCCGTCAGGGAAGCGCAGCGCGGCCGAGTCCGACGCTGGCGTGAGCGCCAGCGTGCTGGTGTCGAACGCCAGTATCTCCGGCAGCGGGCCGGCAGCCCACAGCAGCAGCAGCGCACCAGCGACCGCGGCTGCGCCGGCGGCCAGCAGCTCCAGCCGGCGGCGCAGCGTCTGGGCCTGCCGCAGCGTCAGCAGCGCATAGGGAACAACCAGCCACACGGCGAACAGCGGGTACTGCAAGTCGGTCAGCAGCATAGCCCACAGCGCGACCGCCAGCGCCAACGTCGACAGGGCGCGGCGGCGGGCGCGGGCGATCTGTCCCCACAGTAGCAGCAGCGCAGGCAGCCAGAACCACGCCATGATGTTGACATTAGTCCAGAAGGCGGCGGTGAACATGGTGGGGGACAGTTCGAACGCCGCGCCGCCGACCAGCGCCAGCCCTGGCGCGGCGCCTTCGCGCCGCAGCAGCAGGTAGAAGGTGTACCCGGCCAGCGTGAACGCCAGCAGGTAGACGCCGACCATAGCGACAGTTGTGCCGCCTAACGGCTCAATCAGCGCCCAGACCGGATACCAGAACGGCGTCAGCGTGTGCAGCGCCAGGCTGGACGTGAACGGGGCCAGCACGTAGTTGGTCTCGTACACGCTGAGGCCGGGCGTGGTCAGCGCGTGACGAATCCACCAGTAGTTCCAGTGGAAGTGGTAGAAATCGGTGTAGCCTGTGCCCGCCACATAACCGGGCACGTGAAACACCAGGTTGTAGAGCGCCAGGAAGGCGATCAGCGCGCAGCAGGCGATAACCAGCGTATGGCGGGCGGCGCGGCGGCGCATAGGCGGGCCTTAGCGGAAAAGCTGGTCGTAAAGCATTTGCCCGACGACACGGTGAAAGGCGGCGCTGGCGTGCGCGTCGCGCGGCGAAACGATGCGCTCCGCCAGCGGCATCGCCTCGGCGGCGTCGAACAGCTTCAGCACGCGATCACCATAGCCGCGCGCGGCGAACACCTGCGCCACACGGTCCACATAGGCGATGCTAGCGAACGGGTTGAGCATGTCGGGGAAGATCACAACGGCGGGGACAGCGCCCATCGCTTCGATCTGGTTAATCAGGTCGTTGATCTGCTGCGCGTGGATCGCCCACACGACCGAATGATCGTACATGCTGTGCAGCCAGTCGGTGTAGGTCTGTGTGCCGCGCGCCTCGGGCTGGAAGATGTTGACCCAACGCCAGTAGATAAAGCTGCCCAGGTAGCTTTCTGCGGCCCAGGCGGGCATTTGAGCCAGCGGGTTGAGGCCGGGGTCGAGGCCGATGCTGAGCGCAGCCGGTTCGATGTCGTTGAGCGTGTACTGCACGATGACGTAGTCAGGCGTTTGCAGCGGATAGGCGCGCAGGCGCTCAAGCGCGGTAACAGTGTTAGCCCCAGGATCGCCCAGGTTGATTACAGCGTAGCCATCACCCAACTGGGCTGCCAGCACGTCAGCGAAGCGGTCGGCGGTGTTTTCGACGCCCCAGCCGGCGGTGAACGAGTCGCCCACAACGATCACGATCTGCCTGCCCTCCCAATCAGCAGGTGTCCATTCGCGGTCACGGTAGCCCAGGCTGTTGACGCGCCAGTAGCGCGCCTGCCAGTTGCGCAGCGCCAGCGTGGGCAGGCCGTCGGATTCGGCGTAGGCGAAGCGGAAGAAAATCTCGCCGGCCAGCAGCAGCAGCGTGAGCATGATATAGGTGATGAGCAGATTAGCGGCGGCGCGCCGGATTCGACGGCGGCGGCGCTGAGCTGCGCCGGCCAGCAGCAGCGCGCCGAGGCCGGTATAGGCAAGGGCGAGTGGAAACAAGGCCGTTCCTCGCGGCGTGCGGCAGGGGCTGGGTGCATTAGGCCCCGCGGATTCCCACGCCATATGATTCTCTTTTACCACAGCCGGCCGTGTCGGAATAGGCCCGGCCAGGCAGGGCGGGGTACAATGGCAGACAGTTTCGGCCAGCACATTACTGGAGGAAGACTGCGATGGCCTACAACCTGCGCGGGCGAAGCGTGCTCAAACTGCTGGATTTCGCGCCAGACGAGATCCGTTTCCTGCTGGGCCTGTCACGCGACTTGAAAGCGGCCTATTACGGCGGTTACGAACAGCCGCGCCTGACTGGCAGGAAAATCGCGCTGATCTTTGAGAAGACGTCCACGCGGACGCGCTGTGCGTTTGAAGTGGCGGCCTACGACCAGGGCGCGCACGTTACCTACCTGGGGCCGGACAGCTCACAGATTGGCCATAAGGAATCAATCAAGGATACAGCGCGTGTGCTGGGCCGCATGTACGACGCGATCGAATACCGCGGCTACGCGCAGGCGGCTGTCGAGACGCTGGCGCAGCACGCAGGCGTGCCAGTTTACAACGGTCTGACAGACGATTTCCATCCGATGCAGTTCCTGGCTGATGCGCTGACCATGCAGGAGCACAGCAGCAAGCCGCTGGACCAGATTGCCTACTGCTACGTAGGCGACGCGCGCAACAACGTGAGCAACTCGCTGCTGGTGGGCGGGGCCAAGCTGGGCATGGACGTGCGGCTGGCCGCGCCGAAAACGCTGTGGCCGAATGAGAACCTGGTGGCGCAGTGCCGGGCGATTGCCGCTGAGACCGGCGCGCGCATCACGATCACCGAGGACGCTGCTGAAGGTGTGCGCGGCGTGGACTACATCCACACCGATGTGTGGGTCTCAATGGGCGAGCCGGAGTCTGTCTGGGCGGAGCGCATCGCGCTGCTCAAGCCATATCAGGTGAACGCTGCGCTTATCGAGAAAAGCGGCAGCCCGGCGGTCAAGTTCATGCACTGCCTGCCGGCATTTCACAACCGCGAGACGAAAATCGGCGAGCAAATTTACCAGGCGTTCGGCCTAGAGAGCATGGAGGTGACCGAAGACGTGTTCGAGTCCGCGCGGTCAATCGTGTTTGACCAGGCGGAGAACCGCGTTCACACCACCAAGGCGGTGCTGGTGGCCACGATTGCCGGATAGTGTTCGAGGCGGAGCAGCGACCACGATGTTAACGAATGACCTTTTTCGCCTGCTGTTCGAGACAACGCCCGACACCATGCTGCTTCACGCTGCCTTTGCAGAGTCGTCACCGGAATACGCATGCACCTGTGCTATACTGGCGTCTGTTGAGAGCTGAACGTTAGCGCAGGAGCGGAAGCGATCGTGACACTGAACCGACGCACTTTTCTCAAGCTGAGCGTAGGCGGGGCGCTGGCCCTGGCTGTGCCTGGGTCAAGACTGGCCAGCGCACAGGCACACGGCCAGCCGCAGGCGCGGGTAATCCGCTCCGGCCCGCGCGACGTGCCCCAGGTATGCCTGACCTACGACGACTTGTGGGATGAGGCGTATACGCTGCTGATCGCCGAGCGCTTCGCCCGTGATGGCCTTTCGGTGACATTTTTCCCTACAGGATCGGCGGTGCAGGCCAACATCGAGCGGCCGACGGCTGGCCATGAAGACCTGTACCGCCGCGTCCTGGACATGGGGCACGAGTTTGGCTGCCACACGTTCAGCCATCCTGACATCACTGACCTCACGGCGCACCGGCTGGTGTGGTGGGAGATTCAGCCGTGGCTGGACGCCATGGCCGAGGCGCTGGGCGAGCCGTACACGCCAGTGGCGTTTCGCCCACCGTTCGGCATCGTCACCGATGCGCTGTTCCACGCTGTGAACCAGGCCGGCGGCATCCCGATCGTGCTTTGGAGTACTGATCTGCGCGATACGCTGTGCAGCCCGGCTAACTGCGCTGCCGCGATACTGCCGGTGTTCGAGCGGCAGCTGCGCGGCGGGGAGATATTCCTGCAGCACACCGTGCGCGCTTCGTACGAGGTGTTGGACGCGCAGCTCGCGCTGCTGCAAGATGCCGAACTGACGCCGGTTCCAGTGTCTGAAATGCTGGCGCAGGTCGTGGCGGCCAGCGCCGCCGGTTAATCCTCTGGGGCTGGCACCAGCGGCAGGCGCATTGTGACCTCTGTGCCTTGGCCAGGCGCGCTGCTGATGCTGCACACGCCAGCGTGCAAACGCGCACACTCGTAAACCAGCGCCAGGCCCAGGCCTGCGCCCTGCTGCTCGTAGTAGTCGCGGTTGATCTGGACGAAACGCCCCCACACCCGTTCAAGGTCTTCCGGCGCGATGCCCATGCCGCGGTCGGTCACGGAGATGACGCCCTGTCCGTTTTCCTCGCGCAGGCAGACAGTAACCTCGCCATGAGTTGGTGAGAAGGTGATCGCGTTGCGCACCATTTCCGATACCGCAGCTGTGAGAAAATCCTGCGCGCCGCGCACATAAAGCGGCGTGCGCGGTATATCGCAGGAAATGCGCACAGCCTCTGGGTCGCAATCGTGGGCGTTCATCGCCATATTCACCGCCCCGTACACGACTTCGGCCAAGTCGCACTGATGAGCGAGCCGCGTGATTGCCTGTTCCATGTGGCCGCTGTCCACCTCAACGAGGTACATGATCTGGTTGACGAGGTGGGTTAGACGCCGCGCGCCGCTGCGGACAATCGTCAGCATGCGCCGCGATATGTCATCGGGCATCCGGTCAATGTTCTCGGCCAGCATTTCGACGCCGCCGAAAATGCTGGAGAGGGGCGTGCGCAGCTCGTGCGATACGATGGTCATCAGTTCCTGACGAATGGCATCCAGTTTGCGCTCGCTGGCGCGCTGCATCTGGGCCGTACGGCGCAGCTTGTTCTCAATGGCGACGACCAAATCCTCAGTCTCAAAGGGTTTTGTCAGGTAGTCGTCCACACCCAGCTCTTTGCCCAGACGGATGAAGTTGGGCGTTGAGAGGGCAGTCAGGAAGATGAACGGCGTCCCCTGCCAGCGAGCGTCTTCGCGGAACATCTCCAACAGTTTGTAGCCGTCGAGGTTCGGCATTGAGATGTCGCTGACGACAATATCGGGCGCGCGCTCGGCGGCGAACAGGTAATCGAGCGCCTGCCGCCCATCAGCGGCTGTGATAATTTTGTAGCCGCGCATTTCCAGCTCAAGCGCGATGCTTTCGCGCAGAGCGGCGTTGTCCTCGATGACCATCACCTCTGTCATTGTATTGTCTCTCCTTCCGGCGCTGCGGGCAGCCAGAAACTGAATACGCTTCCGCGCCCTTCTTCACTGACGATGCTCAAGCCACCGCCGTACAGTGCCAGCAGCTCGTGAACCAGCGACAGCCCCAGGCCGGTTCCGGGGATATTGCTCTGCGCGGCCCAGCCTCGGTAAAAGCGTGTGGTGAGCTGGGCCACTTGATCCGCTGGTATGCCGTGCCCGTTGTCCTCCACCTGCCCGACTACGTACTCGCCCGGCTTGAAACCTGCCGGCAGCCGCAGGCTCTGCGCTGAAATGTTCGCCGAACACGACGGCGCGGCGTCAGCCTGAACAGACAGGCGGCCCAGGCGTATTGTGATGTGCCCGCCGTCTGGCGTGTATTTGATGGCGTTGCTGACGAGATTGCGCCAGATGCGGCGAAAGTCCATCACATCGCCGAGAACGTGTACGCTTTGTGTGTAATCAACCCGCAGCGTGATGAGATGCTGTTTGGTTTCAGCCGCTGGTTTCAGGTCGTTGATCGCGCCCGCCATTACCGCAGACATGTCCACCGAATGGCTTGCGGGCGGCTGTGAGCGCGAGTCTAGGTGTGAAAGGTCAAGTATGCCCTCGATCAGATCGGCCAGCACGATCGCCTGCTCCTCCAGACGTTCAATGATGGCGCGGCGCTTGCTTTCGTCCATCCGGTCGTAATACGCGCGCAGGCTGTGCGTGCTGAGGACGATGCTGGTGGTCGGCGTGCGCAGTTCGTGGCTAACCATCGAAACGAAACGATCTTTCATGCGCTCGATCTGTTTGTGGTGGGAGATATCGCGCACGCTGCAAACGACGTATGCTTCACCGTCACCGGCGTCGTCTACCCGTGACAGCGCAATGTCAGCGTCGAAGTGCGTGCCGTCCTTGCGCTGCGCAGGAAGCTGAAGGCTCAGTGTTCGCTGGCCGTCGTAGACTGCCTGGAGCGCAGCGGCCAACTGCTCGCGCTGATCGGGCGCGGCCAGCACCGTGAGCGGCTGCATGAACAGCTCGTCAGTTTCGTAACCGAACATGTTGTAAAAGGCCGGGTTGGCGTTCTCGATGGCGCTGTTGGCCTCCAGCAGGACAATTGCGTCGGCGACGCTGTTGAGGATAGCCGCCATGCGCTCGTTCAGGCGGCGGAGCTGACTAGTGCGCTCATTGATAAGCTCTTCGAGTTCCTGGCTTTGGTGCAGCACCTGGCTGTAAAGCTGATCGCAGCAGGGCTGGCTGTCGTCAAAATCTGCCTCTGCCTGGCTTTTGGGGGCCGCGAAGGGCGGCGCGCTGGCGCTGCCGGCTGCGGCCAGGCGGGCCAGCAAACGCTGTGCAGCCGATGTGTGCAGCTCGTCGTAAAGCACATATTCGTCAGCGCCAGCGCGCAGGCACAGCTCGCCCTGCGCGTCGCTGGCCACCAGCGCGACCACGGGCAGGCCCGGCGCTGCCCGACGCACAGCCGTCAGCCCTGACAGATCGTTATGTTCAGCGCTGTAGAACACGAGGTCTGCCCCGGCAGCCTCAGGCGGCAGGTCGTCCCATCCGCAGATGACAGGTTCAGCGCCAAGGGCGTCCACTGCTGCGGCAATTTGTGCAAACTGGCTCTTGGCAGCGTCAGTCAGGATGAGCACCCGGTTTGGCTGAAGGGTCACGGTGTACATGCGTACGATCCTCAGTCTTGGTGTTTGAGCTTCCTAACCGAGCGGCAGTGTAGGCGTTTAGTCTGCTCAAAGTATAAACCCAAAATCGATTAAATTGTCTTAATTTTATTAAATATTCACGATTTATCGCGAAAGACAGATGCCGCCTAGCAGCGGCTGGCTGCTGGTTGTATCTCTTAAACACGCCTAGCCTCTCTTTTTCCAAAACAGTCAAAGAATAAAAACGCGCCGATCACATGATCGGCGCGCCCTTGGTGCTACTGACGCTGCTGCGGCCGGCCTGGATCAGCCGATGCAGTTCGCCTGGCCGGGGAAGCGGCAGCGGTCCGGCGTAATCGGCTTGAAGATGTTGCCAACACCCAGCTTTTCGACGAGGCTGACAGTCCCGGGGGTGTCAATGTCAGCGCAGACGAAACCCCGCTCCAGGCCCTCAGGCACAATATTCAGCGGGCGCAGGTCGCGAGATGGGATCTCGCGAGCGTCCTGATAAACGCGGGCATCGCTGAAGAGCACGAACACGTCGTTCAGCTCAGGCGCGCTGTTGTCCAGCGAGCCAACCCGGAGCGAGGTGTCCAGCAGCTTGAAGCACACGCGGACTGGCTCCGGCTGGAACCAGCCGAAAGCGCTGCGCGCCCTACCAGCAGCAGGGCTGGCCTGCACGTAAACGTCAACAGAAGACAGGAAAGCAAAATACTGGTCACGGGGAATCTCAACGCGGTATCCGACTCGCGGCGTGCCGATGGTGCCTGGATCGTAAAAGATCGTGTCGATTTTGCGCCAGTCTGCCAGGACCGAGCACTGGATCGGGCCAGCGCCAGTCACCGCAGAGCCATCTACGTCAACCAGAATGCGGCCATCGGTAAGGCGGCCGATTTCGGTGCAGAGGTTGCTGGTGATCTGAGCAGCGGCGGGCACGCTGGCGACGAGCACCGCCCCGAGCAGCACAGCGAAAAGAATAGAAATGCGAACTGATTTGGAAAACATGTGCGAGTGACCTCCTTAGCGCTGATAGACGTGTGGTGTACAGACTTGGCCGCCTAGTCGCAGCTTTGTAACCATACTCAATTATAGTCAAAAGGTACTAGCATGCAAATTAAGGTTCGCATGAATTTCGCCGGCATCCTCCTCAAATACACACGCCCCTAGTGTTCACTATCCTATACTGTCTCATCCTAATCGCGCAAACTTTCCCTGTGCTTTCAGACAGGAAGCTCAACCGTCGTTATCTGCGCGCACTACCGGATAAAGGGCAGCAGCGGCCAGCCGGTGTGCCTCGACGCCAGGGTGGGAGTCAAAGCGGTTGACGACGAGCTGGCGCGGATCGTGGCCGCGCAGCGCGTCGCTCATGTCCACCACTGCGACGCCGGCTTCCTCAAAGAACGCGCGCACACGCTGAGTGGCCGGTTGGCTTTCAGCAATGGCTGTGATGTGCGGCCACAGCAGCACGATCAGCCGTGCGTCGTGGTCGCGCGTCCAGCTCACGATCTCGAACAGAAGCTGGGCCTGGCGCTGCCAAAAGTTGTCGTTCAGGTGCGCGTCCACCAGGTCCTGGAGATGGTTTGAGGTGCGCTCGGTTGAGGTGAACTGGAGCAGGTTGTAGTAGACGTAATTGGGCACAAAGAAGTTTAGGATGAACCAGGACAGAGTTGGGTTATCGGGAAAAGTGAAACGGTTATCGGGGTTGAGTTCTGGCGCCTGCAGCAGATAGTCAATGTCGTTCAGATAGTAGGACAGGATCACGATGTTGGGCCGCAGCGGGTAGCTGTCCAAGTAGTAGAGCTGAACATCGGTGTCCCAGCCGGAGTGGGCGATCACGTTAACGTCGTATCCTGGCCCCAACTCACGCTCCAGCCGTCGGGCGAACGTGTCGTCTAGGTTGTTAATGCCGTGCCCCATAGCAAACGAATCGCCCACCACGGCCACGCGGATCACGTCAGCGTCAGCCGGCAGCGGTTCGGCGTCGCGGTAGCCGAGCGAGTTGTAATGCCCCCAGTAGAAGTTCTTGTACCAGTGGTAGTTCATGGCTGTGAAGCCGTAACCGTCCGTCGTGATGTAGAACAGGCGCAGATAAGCCTCGGCCGCGAAAAAGATGAAAACAACGGTTGTCAGCGTTACCATCGCGCCAGCCAGCCGGCTCTGGCCCAGTTTAGCGCCCATGGCGCGGAGCTGGTCAGTATGCAGGTCGTAGAACAGCAGGTAGACTAGCACCCAGGCCAGCGTTAGCAGGATCAAATACTCAACTGCCTCCAGTGGACGGCCGTTGGTGGGCTGGAAGTTCACGATCCACAGCCCCAGCCCGAACGCCAGCACAGCCAGCAGGACCAGCCAGTAGAGGATCGGGCGCTGGCGCAGCCAGCGCACTGGCACGGCAAGGCGCTGCCGCCAGCGCAGCGACAGCGAGTCCGCCATTGTGACGACGATCATCAGCGCCAGCGCGGGCATGACGCCCGTGTGTTCGGGCGGGCCTATGCCGGCGGACCAGCCGGCGATGATCGCCAGCAGCACAAGCGCGGTCCACAGGACGGCGGTCCAGCGTTTTGTCATTCTGTGCCTCTGAGGGTTCTATTGAGCGCCAGCGTCGCGCGCGCAGCGGAAGCCCAGGAACCAGTTGCGGCTGTCCGGCTCATCGTAGAAGCGGATCGGCGCGCTGACGCCAAAATCAATATAGCTGCCCCAGCCGCTGCGGTAGACGCGCGGGCTGGTCGTGTCGTCTGGGTTTTCGCGCCCGTCGGTTGGGTTGTACGGATACGGACGGTATATCGTGCTGACCCACTCGAAGACGTTGCCGCTCATGTCGTAGGCGCCTACCCACGAAACGCCGCCCGGTTTGCTGCCCACATCGGCGGTTTGGTTGTTCGCGTTCTGATCGAACACCAGGTTATCGGCCACTAGTTCGCTGCCCCAGGGGTACAGCAGGCTGTCCGGGCCGCGGGCGGCGTACTCCCATTCAGCCTCGGTGGGCAGGCGTCCGCCGCGCGCTGCGCAGTGGTCACGCGCCTCGAACCAGGTCAGATTTTCGCGCGGGCGGTTGTCTCCGGGGAAGTTTCCCTGCGAGCCGAACTGCGCGTTGGTCACTTCGTAAACGTCAATCCAGAACGTTTCGACACACACACGGTGTTCAGGCCGTTCGTCGCGGCGGCCAGCGTTGTGCCCCATGGTGAAACAACCCGCCGGCACTTGCGCCATCTGCACGCCGTCAAATACCTGCACCACCGGCGTCCAATCGGCATTAGCAGTGACGGTTTGCGCCGGTGCCGGCGTGACAGTAGGGGGCGCAGGCGTCGCTGCTGGGCTGCACGCCGCCGCCATCAGGGCGACCGCGCACCACCATATGATAGGTTTGTGACTGCTGCCGGATATCATTTGCGTTCCCTGCGCCGCGGATGGCGGCCGGCCTGAACCGGCCTGGGATGGTTGTCAGAATTCTAACGCAAGTGCTAAAATGCGCAACCAGTCGGCCCCAGGGCCGGCGCTGTCTTAGCCTGCTCTGCCTACTCTCAGGGATTTGACGTGGACGATTTTTCAACTGAATCCTCACCGGTGCTCCCCGGCTGCCTGATTGTCGCCCTGGTCATGCTGGCGCTGGCGCTGGTGACTGCGGTTGTGCTGGGTGTGTTCCTCATCATCGGCGCGGTGCAGCCGTCTCAACCGGCTGAGGCCGTGGCCCAACCCGCCGAGCCAGCGCCGCCGCCGGTCATGCTGCGTGAGGGGCCGCCGCCAGACGGGGCGAACTACCGCTGGGTGGAAGTTGCCCGCGGCTTCGACAACCCGCTGCAGGTCACGCACGCCGGCGACGGCTCTGGCCGCATCTTCGGCGTTGAGCAGCTTGGCCGAGTGTGGGTGATTGAGAACGGTCAGCAGCGCCCGACTCCTTTTCTTGACATCTCCGAGCTGCTGCCTGCCGAGGTATTCCAGGGCGTCTACACCGAGCGCGGCCTGCTCAGCATCGCCTTCCACCCGAACTTCGCCGACAACGGTTATCTGTTCGTTCACCACTCGGACGTTAACGGCGACTCGGTGGTAGCGCGCTACCGGGTCAACCGGTTTAACCCCAACATGGTGGATATGACCAGCCGCGCCGAGCTGCTTCGCGTGCGGCAGCCCTGGTACGACCACAACGGCGGCAATCTGGCGTTCGGGCGGGACGGTTACCTGTACATCGGCTTCGGCGACGGTGGCAACGTCAACGAGCCAGATTACGACTCGCAGGATCCACAGAGCATGCTGGGCAAGCTGCTGCGGATTGACGTAGACAGCGGGGAACCCTACGCCATACCGCCAGACAACCCGTTTGTGGACAACCCGGACGTGCTGCCTGAAATCTGGGCGCTGGGCCTGCGCAACCCCTGGCGCTACACCTTCGACCGCGCCACTGGCGACCTGTACATCGCTGACGTGGGCCAGTGGGAGATCGAGGAGATTAATTTCCAGCCAGCGGACAGCCCTGGCGGCGAGAACTACGGCTGGAGCGGCTGGGAGGGCAGCAAGCGCCATCAGGAAGACGTTACGCCGGAGCTGGGCCGGCTGGTGTTTCCTGTATGGGAATACCGGCACGACGCGGGCTGCTCGATCACCGGCGGCTACGTGTATCGCGGGCTGAGCATGCCTGAACTGCACGGCGTCTACCTCTTCGGCGATTACTGCAACGGGCGCGTGTGGTCAGCCTTCCGCGACACGGCTGGCGAATGGCAGGTAAATGTGTTCATGGACACTACAGGCGCAATCATCACGTCGTTTGGCGAGGACGAGCAGGGCGAGCTGTACATGGTGGATTACAAGGGCGCGATTTTCCGGCTGGAACGAGCCAGGTGACGAACCCCTGCACGGCACGTCACCTTGAGCTTTCGCCTGCCGTTGATTACAATGCGGCGCTGGTGTTCAGCGGCAGGGAGCAGAGCAGCTTGAGCGGCTTGAACGAAATCATTCAGTTGATGTGGGCGCGCTTCAAAGTCATCGGCCGCGTCGTGGGCGATGTGCAGGGGCGCGCCATCGTGACCGCCTTCTACTACACCATTCTGGCCCCCTTTGCCATTGGCGCGCGCCTGACCAGCGACCCGCTGCGCCTGCGCGGCGCCAGCGCCTGGCTGGAGCGCGAGCCGGTAGACAACCGCCTCGACGGGGCGCGCCAGCAGGGGTAGCGCATGTATATTCTGGGCATCTCCTGCTTCTACCACGACGCGGCAGCGGCGCTGATCGAAGACGGCGCGCTGGTGGCCGCCGCGATGGAAGAGCGCTTCTCGCGCAAGAAACACGACAGCAGCTTTCCCAAGCAGGCAATTGATTTCTGCCTGCGCCAGGCCGGCATCACATCCGCTGAGCTGGACTATGTGGTGTTCTATGAGAAGCCGCTGGTCAAGTTTGAGCGCATCTTGCTGACCACGCTCAGCACGTTTCCGTCGTCAGCAGGCGTGTGGCGCGATGCCATGCTCAACTGGCTCAACGACAAGCTGTGGATCAAGAACATTATCCGCCGCCAGGTGGATGTTGCTTACGACCGCATCCTGTTCTGCGACCACCATATGAGCCACGCCGCCAGCGCGTTTTTCGCCAGCCCGTTCCGCGAGGCCGCCGTGCTCACGGTGGACGGCGTGGGCGAGTGGACGACGACCACGCTCGGCCACGCCACCAGCCGGTGGGAAGGCGAGCCAAGCGGCCAGAACGCGATCACGCTGTTTCAGGAGCAGAAGTTCCCGCATTCGCTGGGCCTGTTGTACTCAGCCTTCACCGCGTTTCTCGGCTTCCGCGTCAACAATGGCGAGTATAAGGTGATGGGCATGGCCCCTTATGGCCAGCCGCGCTACCTCGACCGCGTCGAGAAAGTATTCCAGCAGGACCCATCCGATGGCAGCTTCCGGCTTAACATGGATTACTTCAGCTTCCACCACTCGCCGGAGCGCACGTTCAACGACCGGTTTGTCGAACTGTTCGGCCAGCCGCGCCAGCCGGAATCCGACTTCTTCACGATGGCGACCAACCCAGAGCGCAGCGCGGAGCAAGCGGCAATGGCCCTCAACCAGCACTACGCTGACGTGGCCGCCAGCATCCAGCACGTGACTGAAGAAGCGCTGGTGACCATCGCCAACTACCTGCACCGGCGCACCGGCCTGACCAAGCTGGTGATGGCGGGCGGCGTGGCGCTGAACACCAAGGCCAACTACCGCATTCTGGAGCGCACCCCGTTCGACGAGGTGTACATCCAGCCGGCGGCGGGGGACGACGGCGGCGCGCTGGGCGCGGCGCTGTGGGCTTATCACCTGGTGCTCAACCAGCCGCGCCGCTGGACGATGCCGCACGCCTACTGGGGCGAAGGCTATTCTGACGCCGCCTGCGCCGACTTTCTGCGCGAACGAGGCGTGCAGTACGAAGCCTTCGATGGCGACGACGGAAAGCTGCTCGATATTCTGGCGGAGGAACTCACCCGCGAGAAGGTGATCGGCTTCTTTCAGGGCCGCTTTGAGTGGGGGCCGCGTGCCCTGGGCAACCGCAGCATCCTGGCTGACCCGCGCAGCGAAGCTATGAAAGAGGTGGTCAATACCAAAATCAAGTTCCGCGAGCCGTTCCGTCCGTTCGCGCCCGTGATTCTGCGCGAGCGCGCGCCGGAGTATTTTGACTACCCCGGCGTGGCCGACCACGAAGCGCCGCGCTACATGCTGATGGTCAGCCCGATCAAACCCGACAAGCAGGATCGCATTCAGGCGGTGTGTCACCAGGGCACTGGCCGCCTGCAGACCATCGAGCGCGACACTAACCCGCGCTACTACGGCGTGGTCGAGCGCTTTGGCGAGCTGACGGGCGTGCCGGTGGTGCTCAACACGTCGTTCAACCTGCGGGGCGAGCCGATTGTGTCGTCCCCGCGCGACGCCTGGAACACGTTCAGGCACAGCGACATTGACATGCTGGTGCTGGGGCCGTTCCTGGTGCGCAAGCCGTTATGAGTCGTCAGTCAGCAATCTGTGGTCGCAGGGTACAGTAGACTCTGATGACTGCCGATTGAGAGCTGAAGAGGAAACACATATGCGCGACTTCTTAGACCGCATCGGCATCTGGGGCGAGCTGCTCGGCTTTCTGTGGAAGCGCCGGCTGTTCTGGCTGCTGCCTATGGTGATTGTGCTCACGCTGTTTGTGCTGCTGATCATCCTGTCGAGCAACCCGGTCACTGCGCCGTTTATCTACACCCTGTTCTGATCGGAGCGGCTGCGTGGACAGATTACAGACCGCGATTCTGATCGGCTTGGCGTGCGGGGCTGTGCTGGGCGCGCTGACGGCGCGCAGCTCAAACCGGCGCGATAGAGTGTACGGCGGCGCGCTGGCACACCTGTTCCACTACCTGGGCGCGGCGTTTTTCGTCAGCGCGCTGCCAGGCGTGCTGGCGACCATCGCGCTGGGGCAGGGGATTGTGCGCGCTGTCGCTGTTGGCGTTGGGTTCGTTCTGCTCAGCCTGGCGATGCTTTTTATGCACGCCCTGTTTGAGCGCGGGGCGCGGCCGGCCGCCGTTCCTCAGGACGAGGAGTGGACCGCTGAGAAGGCGCGCACCTCCGGTCTCTGAGCCAGCCCGCTCAATCGCCAGCGGCCAGCGGATCGGTTTCACGCAAACTGCGCTGCGCCAGCCACCGGGTCAGCCACAGCCACACCGTCAGCGGCAGCAGGCTGGCGAAAAACGTGCCGATGGCCACCCACTGCACCTGCTGCGTCCCCAGCATATCCACTATGCTGCCGTGCACTACCGTGCTGGCCACCGTCGCAGCGTAGAACAAGGCCATGTCAAGCGCGAACACGCGGCCCAAGTGCGAGTCAGGCACGCTTTTCTGAATGATGATCGAGCTGTACGTCCAGTTCACCGAGCCGCCCATCGCCCGCGCCAGCAGCGCGAGACACACTACAATCAGCGATCCCGCTGCGCCCAGCACCAGCCAGCCCAGCGCTATCCACACGAAGCCGAGGCCAATCAAGCGGCGCATGGCCGGGACCGAGCCGTCGTTGAAGCGGTTGAGCAGCAGCGGGCCAAGGATGGCCCCCACGCCAAAAGCGCTGTACATGATGCCGAGCGACAGCTGCCCGTCGGCCCCCAGCACGAACACCTGCGTGGCGTAGATGGTCATAAGCGTGTCAATGTTGCCGATGCTGTTGCCGAACTTGACCAGGAGCACTGCGCCCACGTCGGGACGGCGGCGCACGAAGCGCAGCCCTTCGCGGATGCTGGTGTCGGCCGGGGCCGTGCCCTGCGCTTCGGCATTGCCCTTGTAGCTGCGAATGGCCGCGATCAGCGCGGCTGCGATCACGAATGTAAGGGCGTCAATCAGCAGGGCAGTTCTGGCCCCGAACAGCGTGGCCACCACGCCGCCCACCACTGCGCCCAGCGCCAGCATGACCGACCAAGTGATCGTCACCAGCGTGTTGGCGATGACCAGGTCGTCGCGCCGCACCACATTCGGGATCAGCGCAGACTGCCCCGGCTCGAAAATCGCTGACAGCGTGAACTGCAGCACAGATAGGAAATAGATCAACCACAGCAGGCCCGGGTTGTCGGTCGTGGCCAAAAAGCCGAGCACTACAGCCGCCCGCAGCAGATTGCTCCAGATGAGCAGGCGCTTGCGGTCGAAGCGGTCTACTAGCGCCCCAGCGGCCGGGCTGATGAGCATGGGTGGGATGAAGCGGGCCATCAACAGGCCGCTGACAGCCAGCCCTTCGTTACCAGGGCTGTAGCGCACCACCAGCGCCGACAGCACGATCGTGCTGAACCAGTCGCCCAACAGGCTGACGACTTGCGCCAGCCACAGCCGGGCAAAATCTGGGCTGCGGCCCAGGAAACTGAGGTAGGTGCGGATCGTCATGGCTGGCCCAATTCACTGTGCAGGCGCGGCAGCAGCCCACCGTGGCGCTCGGCTACTTGGTTGTTGTTGACAGCCAGATAGACTGCCCGGCGGCTGCCCACCAGCACCACGGTTCTTTTGGCGCGCGTGATAGCGGTGTAAAGCAGGTTGCGCTGAAGCATCATGTAATGCTGCGTGAGCAGGGGAATGACCACCGCTGGGTATTCTGAACCCTGGCTGCGGTGTGTGCTGATGCAGTAGGCCAGCATGAGCGCCTCGGCTTCGGTGAAATCGTAGGTGACAAGGCGGCCATCTATTATTGCTTCCAGCTCGCCGTCGTCAAAATTGAAGGCACGCACACGGCCGATGTCGCCGTTGAAAACGTCTTTCTCATAGTCATTGCGTGTCTGCATGATTTTGTCGCCCACGCGGAAAAGCTGCCCGCCCAGGCGCTTTTCGGCGACGCGCCTGCCGCCGTTGAGCGCAGCCTGCAGCGCCTGGTTGAGCGCGGTCACGCCCGCCGGGCCGCGATACATAGGCGCGATTACCTGCACGTCGTCGAACGGGTCGTAGCCGAAACGCTGCGGCAGGCGGTTGACGACGATGTCTACCACAAGATCGGCCGCTTTCTGCGGGTCGTCCTCGCCGAAGAAGAAGAAATCGGCGCTCTGGTTGTCCATCAGTGGCATTTCGCCCTGATTGATGCGATGCGCGTTGAGCACGATGTGGCTGTGTTCGCCCTGGCGGAAGATGGTCTTCAGCCGCGTGACGTGCGCTGCGCCGCTGGCGATGATGTCCTGCAGCACGCTGCCAGCGCCCACGCTGGGCAGCTGGTCCACATCGCCTACCAGCAGCAGATGCGTTTGCGGCCGCAGCGCCTTGAGCAGGCTGTAGAACAGCAGCAGGTCAAGCATGGACGCTTCGTCTACGACGACAACGTCCACTTCCAGCGGGCTGCTTTCGTCGCGCAGGAAGCCCTCGCCCGGCTTGTACCCCAGCAGGCGGTGGATGGTGCTGGCAGGGCAGCCGGTGGACTCGCTCAGCCGCTTAGCGGCTCGGCCAGTGGGCGATGCCAGCGCAAACGTCGCTTTAAGCGCGTTGAGCGCGCTGATAACGGTGCGCAGCGCAGTTGTCTTGCCAGTTCCGGGGCCGCCGGTGAGCACCGACACTTTGTTGGTCAGGGCGGCCAGCACGGCGTCGCGCTGCTGCGCTGTGAGCGCCACCTGGCTCTCGCGGGCTACCCGTTCGACCAGGGCTGGGCCGCCAGCGTCAGCAGCAGCGCGCATGAGCTGCGACGACGTGCCGGCTAGGGCGCGCAGGCGCTGGGCTGCCCCGCGCTCGGCGTAGAAGTACAGGGGCAGGTAGATGAACTCGCCGCGCGGCAGCTTATCGCTGATGAGGTTGCCGGCGGCGATCTGCGCGTCCAGCACGGCGCTGAGGCGCGCCGGGTTCTCGACCTTGAGCAGGTCGCCGGCGGTCTGGATCAGCAGGCCGCGCGGGGCGCAGGTATGGCCTTCGTTGGCGAGCTGGTTCAGCGTGTACAGCAGGCCGGCGCGCAGGCGTGTGTGGGCATCCGGGGCTAGGCCCATGCTGCGCGCGATAGCGTCGGCGCGCACGAAGCCGATACCAAACACCTCATCAGCCAGGGTGTAGGGGTCTTCGCGCACGCGGGCAATGGTCTCTGCGCCATAGTGGCGGAAGATGCGCGCCGCCATCCGGCTGCCCACGCCGTAGCTCTGGAGGAAGATCATGGCCTGCCGGGCGGTTTGGTTCTCGGCCCAGGCGGCGGCCAGCTTAGCCGCCAGGCTGGCGCGCAGGCCGGGCACATCGTAGAGGCGCTCGGGGTGTGTGTCGAGGATCGTAAGCGTATCCGCGCCGAAGTGTTTGACGATCTTTTCAGCGGTTCGGCGGCCGATGCCCTTGACGATGCCGCTGCTGAGGTAGTTCACGATGCCCTCAGCATTGGTGGGCAGCAGCGGGGTCACAGTCTCGGCGCGGAACTGGCGGCCGTAGCGCGGGTCGTCGAACCACTGGCCGGTAAAGCGCACGCTCTCGCCTGGGTTCAGCTCGGTCATTGTCCCAACGACCGCCACCGTGCCGTCGCGGGCGGCTGCGCCCGGCTGCACCGGGCTGTCCGGAGTGATCTTGACCACGCTGTAACCGTTCTCCGGGTTAAAATAAGTCACACGCTCAACTGTGCCGCTTAACGTATCCACTGCTTCGATCCTACGCGCCGCTGCTTGACAGGCTCACTGGCGCAAACTATGATTGCGCGGCTGCCTGCCGGCCTGCTTAACGCGAGCTGTGCTAGCACACAACCGGCTGACCCCTGGAGCGCACAGCGCGCTTTCGGCTGTGCCAACAAATGGGAAAAGAGGGCAGGCTGTCTGCCGTCTGCTCGCGTTTTCTCCCGCGCATTGTACATCAATAAGGGACTGCACAATGAGTGAATGGCTAAAAGTAATTATTCTGGGCATTGTGCAGGGCCTGACTGAGTTTCTGCCGATCTCATCCACGGGCCATCTGATCGTAGCCTCTGCTTTGTTGAACTTCGAAGGCAGCCTGGGCGGCACATTTGAGATTTTCATTCAACTGGGCACAGTGTTCTCGGTGCTGATATTCTACCGCCGCGAAATCTGGCAGCAGGTGCGCGCCGTGCCTTCAGACCGCAGCACGCAGCGCTTCTGGCTGGCGATCGCCATCGCGTTTGTGCCTGCGGCGCTGGTCGGCGCTGTGTTCAGCGATCAGATCAAAGCGGTGCTGTTCTCGCCGCTGGTGGTTGCCGCAGCGCTAATCGCCGGCGGCGTGGTGTTTCTGGTGATCGAACGGCGGCCTGTGCCTCAGCGCGAGACGCCAGAGGCTGCGGCTGTTACACTGCGCCAGGCGGTCGGGGTAGGCGTGGCGCAGATGTTTGCGCTGGTTCCGGGGGTGTCGCGCTCCGGCGCGACAATTGTCGGCGGCCTGCTAGCTGGCCTCAGCCGGCGGGCGGCCACGCAGTTCTCGTTTTACCTGGCTATTCCCACGCTGGGCGGGGCGACGCTGTACGACCTGTGGAAAAGCCGCGATCTGATCAGCAGCGACGACCTGGCCATGCTGCTCGTGGGCGCGGTCGTATCCGGAGTGGTGGGCTGGCTGGCGGTGGGCTGGCTGCTGCGCTTTGTGGCCAATAACACGTTTGTCTCGTTTGGCTATTACCGTATAGCGGCAGGTATCCTCATTGCGCTGCTGGTGCTGCCTGGGCTGCCGGTGTAGGCCGGCGGTCAAGCGCGCTCGTCCGCGGCAAAGACACACTTCTTTTTGGATTTGAGCGGCCAAAAACGGCTAAAATGAAGCTGCATTAAACTTGCTGTTTGTAAGAGTGTGCGGCATGAAGCGAATTCTCGTGATTGAGGATGAACAATCCCTGCGCCGGGACATCATGGAGATGCTCGCTTTCGAAGGCTATGAGGTGGACGGGGCAGAAAACGGCGCAGCGGGAATCGTACAGGCGCAGCGCCAGCTCCCCGACCTCATCATCTGTGACATCATGATGCCTGAGATGGATGGCTACGGCGTGCTGGACGCGCTGCGGCGCAACGAGGCCACCGCGGCCATTCCTTTCATCTTTCTGACCGCCCGCACCGATAAAGTGGACCGGCGCCAGGGAATGGAACAGGGCGCAGACGACTACCTGACGAAACCATTTACGGTGCAAGAGCTGCTCAAAAGCGTGGACACGCGCCTGCGCCGCCGCCGCGACATCGAGCAGGTTTCAGAACGACGCTTGGAGGACCTGCGCGACAGCATCATCCTGGCGATGCCTCACGAGCTGCGCACACCGCTGACGGTCATCATGGGCTTTTCTGACCTGCTGAACGCGGACTGCGAAACCATGTCCCCGGCCCGCATACGCGAAATGGCCGAACACATCAGCCAGGCGGCCAGCCGGCTGTATCACATGGTTGAAAACTACCTGGTGTATGCGCAGATTGAGATTATCGTGGCTGACCCGAACGGCAAGGACCTGCTGCGCGGCCACCAGACACCTGAACCGCGAATCGTTGTTGAGGATCAGGCGATCCAGCGCGCCCAGTTCTACAACCGCGAGAGCGACCTCCTGCTGGAGGTGCAGGATGCGCCTGGCGTTCGCATTCTGGAGGATTATCTCAAGAAGGCAGTCAGTGAAATCGTGGATAACGCTTTCAAGTTCTCGGCGCCGGAAACACCGGTGTGCGTGAGCGCCGCGGTCGAGGGCGGCGCGTTCTACACGATCAAGGTGCGCAATCATGGGCGCGGCATGACTGCTGAGCAGATCGCGCGGGTGGGGGCGTACATGCAGTTCAACCGGCGCTTCTACGAACAGCAGGGGTCAGGCCTGGGCCTGATCATCGCCCGCCGCCTGGCGGAGCTGCACGGCGGCCAATTGAAGATCGAGAGCGCGGTTGACGCCGCCACGACTGTCACACTGACTCTGCCGCTGACTCAGTGAGCGGCAGAGCGATCCCGGTTTGCTTGCCCGGATTCGGCGCTGATGCTACACTGAAAACAATGACACCACATGCCTGACACACGGCTGTCCATGCCTGCTCGCCAAGGAGGCAAACCCATGCAAGTTCACCATGCTCGCCTGCTTCTCGCACTGGGATGCACACTGCTTGCCATGGGGCTTGCCGGCTGCTTCCAGGCAGCTGGGGACCCGGCCCAGGGGATCGGTGTGGCTGGCATTTCGACGTTCACCCCCACGCCCGAAGAGGTGCTTGCGCCGGTTGTAACGGCCACGCCCAGCCCGGAGTTCCTGCTGCCGTTAGATGACACTCCGACGCCTGAAATCGAGGTGGCGCAGGTGCCCACTGCCACGCCGACGATTGAACCAGAGCCAACTGAAGAGCTGCCGTTCTTTGTAACCGCCACGCCTACCATGATGGTGTTCTTTGAGGACACGCCGACACCGCCTGACCAGGCTGCAAGCCTGGGCAACGGCAGCCAGCCGCAGCAGGACCTGCTGAGCGACGCCGCGCTCACGGCTACTGCTGTACTTGAGCGCGCCACTCAGGCCTACTGGGCTACGCAAACGGCCACGGCGCAGGTGTTCTTTCCTACGCCCACGGTAGAGGGAGGCGGCGGTGGCGATTTCTTTTTCCCAACCGCAACACAGCCAGTGATTGAGCCATTCCCGCCAATTACCGGCGGGACGTGCACGCACACGGTAGTGCGCGGCGATAACCTGTTCCGCATTGCCCTGCGCTACGGCTCGACAGTTGAGGCGATCGCGGCGGCCAATGGCATCACCAATATCAGCCTGATTCGGGTAGGCCAGGTGCTCACCATTCCCAACTGCACGACTGGCGGCGGCGGTGGCGGTGTTGTGCCGCCGCCTGGCGGCGGCGTTGGCCGGCCGTACACAGTGCGCACCGGCGACACACTGTTCCGCCTGGCTATCGCCAACAACACAACTGTCGAGGCGATTGCAGCCAACAACCCAGCCATTACCAACATCAACCTGATTTTTATCGGCCAGGTCATTTACATTCCGTGAGCGGTTTTTTTCTGAGAAAGGGGGCGCGGGGGTGGCACAGCCACCCCCGTTTTTGCGATGCATGAGGTCATTGTTCATACCCGCCAAGTCTATGCCGGCAGGGTGGTCAAGCTGGAAGTGTCTGAGGTGCGCCTGCCAGATGGCAGCGCGGGTGTGCGCGAGGTTGTGCGCCACCAAGGCGCGGTGGCAGTCGTTCCCCTGTTTGACAACCGCGATGTGCTGCTGGTGCGCCAGTACCGGATTGGCGCAGGCGCAGCTATCTTCGAGATTCCCGCTGGTTTGCTGGAGGCCGGCGAACAACCGGAGGCCTGTGCAGCGCGCGAGCTGCAAGAGGAGGTGGGCTATCGGCCCGGCGTGCTCACGCCGCTCGGCGGCCATTACACCGCGCCTGGCTACACTACGGAGTATATTCACCTATTCCTGGCTGCTGATCTGATACCCAGCGAACTGGCCAGCGACCCCGATGAGTTCATCGAGGTCGCGCGTATGCCGCTGTCGCGCGCGCTTGAGATGGTTGACGCGGGCGAGATCGTAGACGGCAAGACACAGATCGGCCTGCTGCGCGCCGCCCGCCACCTGGGATAGTGCAGCGCGCCGGCGGCATCCAGCCTTGTCGCTGGCAAGCTGCCCATGCTATAATGCCGTCCGCTGTGAAGCTGCTGGCCGACACGCCTCGCGGCGTGTTTTTTTGAGAAGGACGTGATACTGTGGACGACATCATGAAGTCGCTGGAGGCGACCGATCGCGGCCACCCTGAACTGGCCCCTGGCGATTCCGTCAAAGTGCACGTGCGCATTGTTGAGGGCGATCGCGAGCGCATCCAGATTTTCCAGGGCATCGTGATTCGGCTGCGCAAGGGCGGCAACGACGCCAACTTCACGGTGCGCCGCATTGCCAGCCATGGAATTGGCGTTGAGCGCACCTTCCTGCTGAAAAGCCCGCGCATTGAGAAAATCGAGATTCTGCGCCGCGCTAAAGTGCGCCGCGCTCAGCTCTATTACATGCGCGATCTGCGCGGTAAAGCTGCCCGGTTGAAGGAGCGCCGCTAGTATTGCAGCCGCTTATTGGCATAACGACGGCCTTATACCCCCGCACCGACGGCGGCCCCCGCTACCATCGGGTCTATGCTCCGAATGCGTTTGCCGTAGAGCGCGCCGGCGGTGTGCCTGTGCTGATCCCGGCTGGCCTGCAGACTGATTCGCTGCGCGCCATCTACGACCGGTTGGACGGCCTGCTGATCCCTGGCGGCGGGGACATCAACCCGGCGCGCTACGGCGCGCAGGCTCACCCCTTGACGGCCAACATAGATGACGCCCGCGACGAGCTTGAAATCACTGTTGCGCGCTGGGCTGCCGCAGACGAGCGCCCGCTCATGGGAATCTGCCGCGGGCATCAGCTTGTGCACGTAGCGCTGGGCGGCGCGCTGGTGCAGGATATTGACGAAGAAATCCCAGGAGCCCTGCATCACCACGACTCCGTTGATCGCCCGCGCCATCTGAGCCACACGGTCAGCGCTGCGCCGGACAGCCTGCTGGTTGCGCTGCTGCAAGGCGCTAATCCCACAGTCAACAGCCGGCATCATCAAGCAGTGGGCCGGCCAGCGCCAAGCCTGCGAGTGGTTGCGCGTGCCCCTGACGGCGTGATTGAGGCGTCTGAGCTGCCCAATCACCCGTTTTTTCTGGCGGTGCAGTGGCATCCGGAAGACCTGATTGCCGACGACCCAGCAATGCTGCGCTTGTTCGAGGCGCTGGTTGAGGCGGCGCGGAGGCGGGCGCGGCTGGGCCGCGCAGAAGCATCACCTGGGAAGCAGCGGCCTCCACATAGTGACACCACCCCACGAATCTAAAGAACGTAAATTCACCCCTGTCTTTGTCAACTCATAACGCACGCTTAAAAAAACGCTTCTGAAACTGACATATAGTGCGGTTAGCGCAAGCTGTCAGAGTTAGGTACATATGACAACAGCTAAACCAATTCAGAAATCGCCCCAGCCGCAGCGTCAGGCCACACCTACGCCGGTTGTGCGCATCACCCAAGACGATGACGCACCACCTGTCAAAGTTATTGTTGTGGCGCAGGAGGGCAAGCGAGAGCGTTCGCTGGGTGTGTTCGCCATTGTGCTGTTTCTCAGCAGTTTTCTGGGCGCCCTGATCCCTACCGTCGCAGACCTGGGCGGCGCAGTAGACACTGTTGAGCGCGTGCTGGAAACGTTTAACCCGCCGCCTACTGTGTGTGTGGCGGGCAGCAACACTATTCTAGGCGAAGGCATCGTCATGGCCGCTGATTGGGAAGCGGCATTCGAAAACCGCGCTCGCGTTGACGTGATTGTGCAGGGTGTTGGCTCGGTGCGCGGGGTTGAGCTTGCTGCTGAAGGCGGCTGCGTTCATGTGCTGGCGATGTCTGAGCCGATCAGCGACGAACAATATCTGCGGCTGATCAACGCTGGCGTCAATATCGCCTGCGCCGCCGAGATCGGCTATGATGTGATCGCGTTCGTTAGCGACGTCAACAACCCTATCTCGACGGTGCGATACCGCGATCTTCCCAGAATCTTGACTGGCAGGATCACGAACTGGTCGCAAATCGGCGGCCCTGATCAACCGCTCTATGTGCTGGCGCGCCCCGGCAGCGGCACGACGGAATACGTTCTCAACAAAGTGGCGCTTTGGGGCGACCCGGATCCAAGCGATGATGTTTACTTCCCGGAAGGCGCTGACAACTACATTCCGTGCCGCAGCAACGGCGCCTGTCTTGACATGACCCTAAGCACAATCGGCTCGCTTTACTGGGTCAGCACTGCCTGGATGTACACGCAGCCGCAGCAGTACCTGCGCGTAATTCCTATCCTTCAAGGCGACGAGCAATCGGAAAACCCGCTGGGTGAGGGATTTGATCCCAACAAGTATCCGCCCAGCCTGATTCGCCCGCTGTACATGTATGTTCTTAATAGGCCTGGCGTGCAGTTGGAATCCTACGCGCTGGCGAAGGAATTTTTGAACTATGTTCGCAGCGTGGAAGGCCAGCATATTATGGAAAAGCACCACTTTTACACGCATTTCCGGCAGCCGCGCAGTGTGGACGTGCCACTGCCCCCGGGTTTCCAGCCGCCGCCGGTGTTAGGGCCGCGAGCTATCTGCCGCTGATCGCTGCCAGCGAAAAGGGCGCGCAGCAGGTCGAGAAGCCAGCCAATGTGAGAGGAACGCTTACTGCACCGGCGTGTGATGATCCTCAAACGGCAGCACGCGCCGCGCATCCTCGGGCGGGCTGACCGGCAGCAGCACATAGAACGTTGAGCCAGGGCAGGTCTCCATGTTGTGGCCGCTGCTCTCCGCCCAGATTTTGCCGCCGTGCCCCTCTATCACACCGCGCGCAATTGTTAGCCCCAGGCCCGGCCCAGCGCCCATAAACTTGTACGTGCCGGTCGAATGCAGCGATGGGTCTGAAGCGCGGAAGAACTTCTCAAAGATCAGCTCCAAATTGGCTGGGTCGATGCCTACCCCGGTGTCGGAGATGGCGATGAGAATGTTCTCAGAGCGGTTCGGCTCGTCGGCTGGCTGCAGGCTGGCTGTGATCTCGATGCGTCCCCGGTCTGGCGTGAACTTGATAGCGTTCACGACGATATTGCGGAACGCCTGCACCAGCCGCTGCATGTCGGCCTGAATCGGGGGCAGGCCGCGTGTGCCGCGCACCGACAGCGAGATTTTGCGCTGGTTGAGCGCGTCAGTTAGCGGCTCGATAGCCAGCCGGATAATCGTCTCCGGCGTGGTCTGGGCGAGCCGTAGGTCCATCGCGTCCACATCAAGCTGGCTGACATCGAGCATGGCGGAGATCAGCTCGTCCATGCGCTGGGCTGCCTTGCGCAGGTTGGCCACCACGCCGCTGATCTGCTCTTTGTCGAGCAGGCCCTGCTCGTTCAAAGCGTCCACAATGTCTACGTAGCCGCGAAGCTGGGCCAGCGGCGTGCGCAGCTCGTGGCTGGCGATGGTGACGAAATCCGTTTTGACTGAGTCCAGCCGAGCGAGCTGCTCGTTGGCCGCCTCTAGATCGGTGTTGAGGGTTTTCATTGTTCTGTTCAGATGGCGCAGGTCGGCAACCAGCCGCGCATTGCGCAAGGCGACACCTGTCTGGTCGGCCATGGTGGCCAACAGCTCCAGGTCGCGGGCGAAAAACGGTGTGTCGTTAAGCTTGGGGCCGCAGGCCAGCACGCCAATCAGCGCATCCTCGACTACGATTGGGGCGTAGGCGCTCATGTGCAGGCTGGCGAAAAAGGCGCGTTCGCCTGGCGCTGCGGCGCGGAAGCGCGGGCTGAATTCCAGTTCAAACTGCGACAGCGGGGCGCGCTCGGCGGCCAGGCAGCGGTAGACCGGCCCGGATTTCTCTAGGTAGCCATAAGTTTCGGCGGTTTCTACCAGGCTGCCGCTGCGCATAACTTCGAGCTTCAGGCGGTTGCTGCTGCTGGCGTCGCTGACCAGCAGCACGCCAGAGCGCCTTACGCCCATAACGCTGTTCAGCGTCTCGCTGGCCACATTAACCAAGTGTTCTAATTCGACGGCTTTGGATATCTGCTGACTGTAGCGCCGGGCAGCGCGTGTGGGGTCGTGTAGTGGGCTGATGAGGGGTGAGATCAGCCAGCTAAGCAGCCAGCGGATGCCCAAGTACAGGGCGGCAAACGTCACTGCCAGCAGGCCGGTCAGCGCCAGACGCGCGCCCAGGTCGGCTGGTTCGAGCGCGCTCAGCAGCAGCAGCGCGGTGGCGAAGAACAGCGCGGTGAGCGCAGCAAGCCCGCCAGCGCGGGCCGCCCTGGCCACAGCGGCGCGGATGTCGAACAAGCGGTACGAGAGCAGGGCGTAGGCCGCGCCGACCATACTCCCCAGCACAATGAAGCTGCCTACCGCCAGCAAAGCGCGCGGCCCGCTGATCGCCAGGACAATGCCCAGCAGCAGCGCTACCGCGTTGATGACCCAGAACAGAGCGCGGTTAGCTACTTCCGGCAGCCGGGCAATGTAAAAACCGTGAAATGCAATCCCCAACAGCAGCGCACCCAGCGACGCCAGGCCGCCCAGCATGGCGGTACTGAAGACATCCGGGGCGGCCAGCGCCCGCACCAGCCAGTCCGACTGGCCGATCAGCGGCGGCGCGCCGGTAAAGGCGGCCAGCAGCAGCCCGGCTGCCCACGCTGTGCCGCTGAGCAGCCACAGGCGGCCGCTGCGGTTGAGCACGTCGCGGATTACCAGCGCGCCGTAAGTTGTGAGCATGGCGGCCAGCGCCAGCGCCGGCCCAATGCGGAGAAATAAGCGGTCGTCAAGCGCCAGCAGGGCAGGCGTGAGGTGCGCCAGCAGCGCAGCCAGCGAGAACACCACGCTCAGCGCCAGCCACAGCGCCCCTGTGCGCATCGCAGTGCGGCGCGCTGTGACGTATACCAGCAGGCCGACATGTCCGGCTGCTGCCACCAGTATGATAATGCCCAACAGGTTCATTTTAGAATGTAGTACGTCCCCTTCTTCGAGCCGACCTTCAACAGGATTCCCTGCTCGACCATGTTCGCCAGGTCAAGCCGCAGCGTCTCTGCCGAGACGCCAGGGCACAGCGTGCGGTACTCGCGGTTGGTGATTGAGCCGTGGTCGCGGATGTACTGGAGCGCGCGCGCCTGTCGATGGTTGGTGTTGCGCGACCACGCTGGCGCGGCCTGCTTCTCGCGTGCGTTGTACAGCGTGACGGCGAAACTGTACGGCCGGGCGTCGAAATAGGGCGGTTTGTGGCCGGCCTGCTGCATGACCTCCATCATGCGGTCAATGCCCAGCCCCAGTTCCTCGATGTAGCCCCACTGGAACAGGCCGTTGACCATGCGCGGGTTGCGGCTGAAGTGTTCGTCCACGATGTTTTCGACGGTGATGAACCCCGGCAGGCCGCCCGGTGAAATGACCTCCAGCCGGTCGGAGTACATGCGGATTTCGATGCGGCGGCCCTTCAACCGATAGTCGCGATGGCACACCGCGTTAACGATGGCCTCGCGCACGGCAAACTGGGGGTACTCGTAGGTCTCCTCTCGCTCTAGGCCTTTCACCACAGCGCTGACCGCCATCTCGCTCCAGATGAGATTCCACGACGCCTCGATCAGGCGCGGCAGCGGGCCAGTCAGTTCCTCGCGGCGGGAGTAGCCCGCCAGCCCGTCCTCGCCGCGCGGGGTCTTGCCCACGAATTTGGCGAACACGATGCCGCTCTGCGGCAGCCAGTGCTGCGGATACTCGCTGAAGAGCAGAATGCCGCTGACAGTGGGCTTGCCTTCGTCATTGACGGCGCTGATCTCGCGCAGCAGGTCGTCTACCTTGCCGTTGTAGGGGCGTTTGGTGCGCTCGGCCCGTTTTGCCAGATACTCCTCAATCATCTTGCGGCTGAAATCGTCCTTGGTCGTGCCCGGCACGACTTCGGTCTCAAAGTCGCCGGTGCTCTTGGCGCTGGCCAGTTTGAGGATTTCCTGGCCGCCCAGCGGACGATTCTTGACGCCGCTGCGGATGAGGACGCGCCCGTCGGCCAATGCGTGCAGCTCGATGCTGCGCGGCACGCGCAGGCTGAAAGCGTGGCCGTCCGCGACCTCAATCTGCTCCCAGTTGCCCACCACAACCGGCGGGTTGCAGGCAGCGTCTGCCTCCTTGAGCGCCTTCTCCAGCGCTTCAACGGTCACTTTGGCGGCGGCTGCGCTGCCATCGTCCTTCAGGCCGATCACCAGGGTGCCGCCTTCGGTATTGGCAAAGGCGACCATTGTCTCAGAGATGGCTCTGGCGTCGGCCTTTTCGATGAACGCAGTGCGCGGCCCCGGCCCTGCCTTGATGAGGTCCAGGTTTGACATATATACTTCTTCATTAAGAAAACCGGCACAGATTCGCCTGATGTTCACCCGGCGTTCTGGTGCCGCGTCGGTCAAAGCTGCTGAGCTGGTGCTGTCAGACGATCTGACATTGTAGCATAGTTCAGGGCAGGGAACACGACGGGCTGCCGCGGCTGCCAGGGCTGTACTCAGCGACGAGCAGGTCTCAGGCCGCGCTCGACCGCAGTTTGCCACGCCTGAACCCAATTTTGGGCGTAAGCATCAGCCGCGTAACGCTCGAACGCGATCCGCCGCGCCTGTTCGCCCAAGGCGCGGGCGCGGGCGCGATCTGTCAGCAGTTCCACAACCCGCGCGCTGAACGTTTCAATGTCGCCGTCCGGCACAAGGCAGCCGTTCACGCCGTCCTCAATCACTTCGTTGACCCCGGTTACATCCATGCCCACGAGCGGCAGCCCAGCCGCTCCTGCCTCGAACAGAACCCGACCGGCGCCTTCATAGGCCGAGACATGCACATAGACATCCGCTAGGGCGTAGAAGACGGGCAGCTCGTGATGCGGCACGGCCGGCTGAAAGACAACCTGGCCGCCGACGCCCAGCGCCTGCGCCAGGGCGGGCAGGTCGTCTGGCGACCGGCTCAAATCGCCGACGACGAGCAGGCGCGCGGCAGGGAGCGCCTCCGCCACCCGCGCAAATGCCCGCAGCAGCAGCGGCACGCGCTTGACACGCGCCGGATACCCCACCCACAGCACGACGCGGTGGCCTGCGGTCAGGCCCAGGCGCGCGCGCAGCGCGTCCAGCTCCCCCGGGGCGAACGAGCGAGCGAATTCCGGTGACGCCGTGCCCAGCGGCAGCGCCACGGCGCGATCGGCCAGGCCGGTCAGCTTGATGAACATGTCCCGCTCCGCTTGGTTCACCGTGCGATAGAAGTCTGCTTGGCGCAGCGTAAAAAGGCCGAGCGCGCGCAGCAGCCTGTGGTAGACGGGGCGCTCGTTGAGCCAGACGCGGTTGCCGAACACGAAGCTGTGGTTCTGCACCAGCAGCGGCACGCGCAGCCGCCGTCGCAGCCAGACGCCGGCCAGCCCCGTAGTAAATAGGTCTTGGGTGGCGATCAGATCAACCGGCTCGCGGCGGGCAACCGCCAGCGCCAGTCGGACGGCGTCTGCAACGTACAGCGCTTTGTGACGGCTGTTGGTTGGGATGATCGTTAGGTGCGGCGAGGCTGCCACTGTCTCACCTGCCCCCGGTGGGGTGTGTGTGACGATGGTCAGCCGTCCGGCCAAGGCCGCGTAGTTCAGATGGCGGCGGCGGGAATCGCCTTCCGGCTGAAAAATGAGTGTGGGGTCGCGGCTGATCATCAGGACGTGGATCATGGCGCTCATTGTAGCGGCAGGTGCGCGGTAGCGGTAGAGGAACGGCTGACGGGCCGCTGTGTTCGCTAGAAGCAGAGCGCCTCCGCTGCGCAAACAGCAGAGGCGCCTGAAACGAATCGCTGTGTGTTGGAGCGGCGCAGATGCGGCCTATTCGCTGCGGTCAGCCCACTCTGGCTCACTCCACAGACTGGAGAGCAGCAGTTGGCGCACCCACAGCAGCTCTTTCGGCAGGCGGTCGTAGAGCTTGATGAACAGCTCCTCGTGCGACAGGATTTCCTGCTTCCACAAGTCAACGTCAATGGACATCACCTTGTCGAAGTCTTCGCGGGTGAAGTGCTCTAGGCCGGCCCACTCGATGTCCTCGTAGACCGGCACGCGCCCAAGTTGGGTCTCCTTGCCGGCGGCTTTGGTGCGGGCGCGCTCGACAATCCACTTGAGCACGCGCATGTTCTCGCCGAAACCGGGCCAGAGGAAGTTGCCATCTGCGTCGCGGCGGAACCAGTTCACGATGAAGATGCGCGGCGGCGCGGGGATATAGCGGCCGAACTGCAGCCAGTGGTTGATGTAGCTGGCCATGTGATAGCCGGCAAACGGCAGCATGGCGAAAGGATCGCGGCGCACCTCGCCCAGCTTGCCGAAGGCAGCCGCTGTCATCTCAGACCCCATTGTGGCGGCGAAGTAGACCCCGTATACCCAGTTGAAGGCCTGGAATACCAGGGGAGTGACGCTGCTGCGGCGCCCGCCAAAGATGAACGCGCTGATGGGCACGCCGGCCGGATTTTCCCATTCAGGGTCAATTGACGGGCACTGGCTGGCGGGCGCGGTGAAGCGCGCGTTGGGATGTGCAGCCTTACGACCGCTGTCTGGCGTCCAGTCCTGGCCTTGCCAGTCAATGAGGTGGGCTGGCGGCTCGTCAGTAAGACCTTCCCACCATACGTCACCGTCGTCGGTGAGGGCCACGTTGGTGAAGATCGTGTTCTTGGTAATGGTGGCGATGGCGTTGGGGTTAGTCTTGGGGTTTGTGCCCGGCGCAACGCCGAAGAAGCCCGCTTCCGGGTTGATGGCGTACAGCGTGCCATCTTTTCCAGGTTTGATCCAGGCGATGTCGTCGCCAACGGTTGTTACTTTCCAGCCCTTGAAGGCGGGCGGCGGCACCAGCATGGCAAAGTTGGTTTTGCCGCATGCGCTGGGGAAGGCCGCGGCGACATACGTCTTTTCGCCATCCGGCGACTCGACGCCCATGATGAGCATGTGCTCGGCCAGCCAGCCCTCGTCGTGCGCGATGTTGGAGGCAATGCGCAGCGCGAAGCACTTCTTGCCCAGCAGGGCGTTGCCGCCATAGCCGCTGCCGTAAGACCAGATAGACCGCTCCTCAGGGAAGTGGACGATGTACTTGATCTCCTGGTTGCACGGCCAGGGGACATCCTGCTGGCCGGGTTCGAGCGGCATGCCCACAGAGTGCACGCAGGGCACGAACGGGTCGTCCTCGCCCAAGGCATCGTACACCTGGCTGCCCATGCGTGTCATGATGCGCATGTTAACGGCTACGTAAGCGGAGTCCGACAGCTCGACGCCGATGTATGAAATGGGCGAGCCAATTGGCCCCATGCTAAAGGGGATAATGTACATGGTGCGCCCGCGCATGCAGCCATCGAACAAAGCTCTCAGTGTCTTGTGCATTTCGCGGGGCGCAATCCAGTTGTTGGTGGGGCCAGCGTCGTTCTTACTGAGGCTGCAGACGAACGTGCGGTCCTCCATGCGGGCCACGTCGCTGGGGTGAGAGCGCGCCAGGTAGCTGTTGGGGCGCAGTTTATCGTTTAAACGGATGAACGTGCCGTTGTCTACCAGCGCCTGACACAGCTCATCGTATTCTTCCTGTGAGCCGTCGCACCAGTGGACGCGGTCGGGCTTGCACAGGTCAACCATTTCCTGCACCCAGGCGCGCAGTGCCTTATGCCTCACGTAATCCGGAAACAGGACCTCGCCATTGGTTTCCTGCGGCTTGAAAGCCATGCGTCGGGCAGTGGATACAGTCATAGGGCGGTTTATCCTCTCTTGCTACACACGCGGGTAAGGGCGAGCAGATAGATGATCATACCGGCGGGCGCGCGGCGGCCTGGGTCGCCAGCGTCCCCTGCTGATGCATTTGTTCGGTCAGAATGGCGCGCAGCAGATCGAGCGCTTCGATGATACGTGGGTCCGCCGGCCAGTAGTATACTGACTTTCCCCGGCGCTCGGTAGACACGATTCCCTGCTCGCGCAGTATACGCAGGTGATGCGACACTGCCGGCTGCGAAATGCCCAGGCGCCGCACCAGATCGGTAACGCTGCGCGGTTCCGCGGCCATGGCGTACAGCAGCAGCAGCCGGCGGTGGTCGCCCAGCGCCGCGCAGACGGCCGCCTGTC
>DAOTWC010000014.1:0-10881 GCA_034435995.1 Anaerolineae bacterium
CAGTCCAGCCCGGTTTGATCCAGCGGCACGCCCGTGACGGCTGCGATCACATCCACACCTGCGTCTGGCCTCAGCGCGCGCACCAGCGCGCCGACAGCCGCTTCGCCATAGGACTCAGCCAGACTGGCAATCAGAAACGAATTGGTGTTGATCTGGGCGAAACGGCCCACCAGCCACGAAATGACGGCTGTGCGCAGATAGTAAGCGTCGCTCGGAAATACTGGCGCAAGCTGGCCCGATACGGTGTCCACCAGCCGCTCCGCGAGCAGACCAGCAGCCTCAAGCTGGCGGTTCAGATCAAAAGGCTGGTCAAGCCGCGCCGCGCCGACGTAGGGGGAAGGCAGCCGCAGCGACCACGCCTCGCCCAGCGCCCAAGCTGCCTGTGCTGTTTCATCCGGCACAATCTCTACGGTGAGCGCTGGAACTGAGGCGCAGCCTAGAGCGGCGCAGCCGCGCTCCAACCATAAGTCAGCGGCCTCTACCACAGCCTGAGCGAACTGCGCGTCCACTTCACGATAGTATGCGCTTGTATGCCGCCCCTGCAGCGACTGCGCCTCGCCCCAGAAAGTGTAATCTGGCGGAACGTGACGCCATCCATCTTCGTAGCGCCAGAAGAACCAGGCGCGCACGAACGGCATTCCGTCCACAATTTCCTCAACCAACACTCTGCCGCGCTGGTCATCAATCGCAATATCCACCACTCGCCCAGTCAGCCGCACGTCGCGCGCGGCCTTCAGAGCCTGATAGTCGTTGAATGTCTGCTGCTGCTGCGCGATCCATTCGTCGGTAGCGCTGCGCTGCAGCGCCAGAAACGCCGTCTCATCCCCGATGCGCAGCGCAGCAGCCTCTGCCTCTACCGCGCTGCGCAGCAGCCGCTCTGTTTCTTCCTCAACAGCGCGCAGGCGCAGGACAACCGCGCCAGCAGTGCCTACCACTGTGACGATTACCAGCGCGATGCCCAGCATAATGCGCAGGCGGGCGACGCGCCGCCGGCGGCGCATCACTGGGTCTTCGCTCACTTGATGCACCTGCTGCTGGTCGGCCTCAATCTCCCAATCCAAGCGAATGCCCATTTACTGCTCCAGCTAACCCACTAACCCAGGGCGATGTCCCCGGCAACTATCCGCTGCAGCGTGCCAGCATCGTCGCGCACCAGCAACGCGCCGCTGGCGTCCACATCCACAGCTACGCCGACTATCGGCTCTGCCTGCCCAACGGCTGTCACCCGCTGGCCCAGCGTGACAAGCCGCGCTCGCCAAGACGCATACAGCGCCGCCGACCCCAGCCGCGCATACCAGTAATCCACGCGCGCCAGCAGCGCCGCCAGCAGTTCAAGCCGATCCGGCGGTTTTTCCAGCACGTCAGCAAGGCTTACAGCCGAGTCGGCCAGCTCCGTGTCGGAGAAATTCACACTCACGTTAAGCCCGATGCCAACCACCGCGCCGAGCAGCCGCTCGCGCTCCCACTCCGCCTCGACCAGCACACCAGACACCTTGCGCCCGCCGATCTGCACGTCGTTGGGCCATTTGATCCCCACAGCTTCCCCACCCAGAGACTCAATCACGTCGCACACGGCCAGCGCCGCCAGCATGCTCAGGCGCGGCAGCGCCGCTGGTGATGGGTACAGCACGATTGAGACGGCCAGAGCCGCGCCTGGCGGCGTCTGCCAAACGCGCCCCATACGCCCGCGACCGCGCCGCTGTTCATCGGCCACGACTGCCGCGCCGTCGGGCGCGCCAGCGTGCAGCCACGCGCGAGCAATGTCGTTAGTGCTGTCGGCCACGTCGTAGAAGCGCACCGCGCGCGGGGCCAGCGCTGCCTGCACATGTGCTTCAGTGAGTGGCATCGTGCGCTCTCACATACCGCCCTCAAACAAGCGCGTAAATTGTATCACATCGGCACAGCACTTGTGACGTCTGACGCAGATTTTTATAATGGACAGGTATGCGCGGCGCACACGCAAAGGTAGTTCGGCAGCCATGCAGTATCTCTGGGCGCCCTGGCGCATGGCCTATATCCGCGGCGAAAGGCAGCGCTCAGAAGGCTGCATCTTCTGCGCGAAAGCCGCCCGCCTCAATGACGATGCCGAGCATGTAATCGCCCACTCACAGCACACCTACGTCACGCTCAACCGCTATCCGTACAACACCGGGCATCTGCTGGTTGTTCCGTTCGCCCACGTCGAAAGCCAGGAACACCTGGAAACTGACGCGCTCACCGACCTAATGGTGATGACCAACCGCGCCTTAACTGTGCTGCGCCGGCTTTACAACCCGCCAGCGTTCAACCTGGGCGCTAACTTAGGGCCGGCGGCAGGCGCTGGCATCGCTGACCATTACCACTTTCACATTGTCCCGCGCTGGCCAGGCGACGCCAATTTCATGAGCGTAGTGGGCGAAACGCGCGTCCTGCCCGACACGCTGGACAACAGCTTTCACGATCTGAAAAGGGTTTGGCAAGAAACCTTTGGCGAAAACAGAAGCGAGAAGAATTATGACAACCGATAACAAGAGCGGACGCGACGCCGTCATCCTCGCCGGCGCGCGCACACCGCACGGCAGGTTCCTGGGCGGCTTGGCTACCATGACCGCCGCTCAGCTCGGACAGACGGCTGTTTCCGCCGCCGTCACGCGCAGCGGTGTAGATGCAGCCGACATAGACGAGGTTTTCATCGGCAACGTCGTCAGCGCTGGCGTGGGCCAGGCGCTCCCGCGCCAGATCAGCCTCGGCGCGGGACTGCCGCATAGCGTCGGCGGCACGCTGATCAACAAGGCCTGTGGCAGCAGCCTGAAGGCCGTGATGCTGGCCGCCAGCCTCATTAAGGCTGGCGACGGCGATCTGTTCGTCGCTGGCGGCGCAGAGAGCATGAGCGGCGCGCCGCATCTCAACCGCGCCGTGCGCCAGGGCCACAAGTATGGCAGCGTCGAACTGGTGGACGCGCTCCAGCACGACGGCCTGTGGTGTTCCCTGTGCAACTGGAGTATGGGGTCTGCCGCCGAGTTCATCGCGCGCCAGTTTGACATCGCCCGCGCCCAGATGGACGAGTTTGCCTACCACAGCCACATGAAGGCAGCCCAGGCCGCCGAGGCGGGCCGCTTTGACGCTGAGATCGTCCCGGTTACGCTCAAGGATCGCAAGGGCGACACCGTGATTGCCCGCGACGAGCCAATCCGCCCGGACACGTCAGTTGAGGCGTTGGCAAAGCTGCGCCCGGCTTTCGAGGAAAACGGCCAAGTGACGGCGGGCAACGCCCCCGGCATGAACGACGGCGCGGCGGCGGTGGTCGTCAGCAGCCGCGATTATGCCGAGCAGCGCGGCCACCAGCCGCTGGCCCGCGTTGCGGGCTTCGGGCAGGCAGCGGTTGAACCGGCCTGGCTGTTCTACGCGCCGGTGAAAGCCATCCCTGTCGCGCTAGCCCGCGCTGGCTGGACAATGGACGATGTGGACCTTTTCGAGATCAATGAGGCTTTCGCTGCCCAGGTGCTGGCGGATGTGCGCGGCCTAGAGCGCGACGGCCACCGCCTGCCGCTGGAAAAGCTCAACGTCAACGGCGGCGCAATTGCGCTGGGCCACCCTATCGGGGCCAGCGGCGCGCGCGTACTCATCACCCTGATTCACGCCCTCCAGCAGCGCGGCCTGCGCCGTGGGCTTGCGGCGCTGTGCTTGGGCGGTTCAGAGGCGGTGGCGCTGGCTGTCGAGCTCGAACAGTAGAACACGCTGCTCACTCGCGATCGTGGTCGGCGGGGTCGCCGTCGAAGTCCAGCCGGTCGTAGATTTCGGCCAGAGACATACGCGCCTCAACTGTCGCCAGCGCCAGTGCGCCGTCGAGTCCGCTGGCCTCGGTCAGCAGCCAGCCATCATCCTGCCGCACGTAACGCTCAACGTGCGGGCGATCCTGCGCGATAAGCACGTACTCGCGCAGCGAGTTGAGCGTCCGGTACTTCTCGAACTTGCGCCCCCGGTCATACTGCTCAGTGGATGGCGACAGCACCTCGAAAATCAGCGTCGGGTTGAGCAGCGTGTCGAACTGGTCGTCAGCAAACTGCGGCTCGCCGCATACAACGCTGATGTCGGGATAGAAATAGTCTCGCCTGACACGCACACGCATGTCGTTGGCATAAGCTTCACACGGTTTGCCACGCAGCTGCCCACCAAGCGTTATGACAATGTTGACCACAATCAGATTGTGACGGCGGCTTGCGCCGGTCATCAGATACACCTGGCCGTCAGCGAATTCGTGCTTTTCCTGGCTTGCACGCTCGAACGCCAGGTATTCTTCGGCTGTCCAACTTCCGCGCGGCAAAGCTGACACGCTGGACTCCTGTGTGCCCTCTTTACAGCATTATACCGCCCTGGCGCGTTTCAGTCCCCCGCCATGCGCGTCTCGCCTGTCAGCAAGTGGCGCGCGTTCTCGATGTAGCTCAGCGACTGGTGGCGGAAGTATGTGTTGTACAGCTCGGCATAGTGCCCACCCAGAGCCATCAGCGCGTCGTGATCGCCCTGCTCGATGATGCGGCCCTCGCGCAGCACGATGATGCGATCAGCGCTGCGCACTGTGCTGAGGCGGTGCGCGATGAGAATCGAGCTGGAGCGCGCCAGGATCAGGTTGAGCGCTTCCTGTATTTGAATTTCAGTGAACGGGTCAATGCTGGCCGTCGCTTCGTCGAGGATAAAGATGGCCGGCTTCTGCAGCAGCACGCGCAGCAGGCTCACGAGCTGGCGCTGACCCATGCTCAGACGCGCGCCCCGCTCGCCCACATCGCTGCGCAGGCCGTCCGGCAGCGTTTCCAACCACTCCCCCCCGCCGATGCTGTAGGCAATTTCTTCCACTTCGGCGTCGCTCGCCTCAGGCCGGCTGTAGCGGATGTTGTCCATGATCGTGCCGCGAAACAGAAACGGGGCCTGCGGCACGATGCCCAGGTGGCTGCGATAGGACCGCAGGTCAAACGCCCGGATGTCGCGGCCGTCAACGCGAATCTGCCCGCCCTGGAACTCGTAAAAGCGCGTGATCAGCCTGGCAATTGTGCTTTTGCCCGCGCCCGTGTGCCCTACAAACGCCACGCTCTCGCCCGGCATGATCTCAAGGTCGAAACCCTGCAGTACCGGCTCGCCAGGCCGGTATTCAAACGTGACGTTGTCAAAAACTATGTGCCCCACGAGGTTATCCGCCGGCAGGCAGTCGTGCTGTTGGATCGTGTTCTGAGCGTCAATCAGCGCGAACACGCGTTCAGTAGCGCTCAGCCCCTGTTGGAACTGGCTCCAGAACGACGCCAGGTTCATGAACGGAAACCAGAAGCGGTCAATGCCCTGGATGAACAGGAACCACACGCCCGCTGAAACTGTGCCAGCTACAGCCAGCGCCGCTCCGGCGTACACTACAATAGCAATAGCGAAACCGGAGAGCAGGTTCAGCACCGGGAAAATCAGCGCCAGCACAAAGCCGCGGCGCATATTGATTCGGTACGACTGGTTGTTGACTGCCAAGAATTCGTCGTAGATCATCGCCTCGCGCCGGAAGTTCTTAGCGACAATGATGCCGCTCACAGTCTCCTGAATCGTGTCGTTTACGACAGCCATTGCCCGCGCGCCCTGGCGCGTGACAGCGCGCGCCAGCCGCCGGAAGCCCAGTGCTGCCACGATCACCATCGGCGTCGTGGCGATCAGAATAACCGTCAGCGTCACTGACTGGTTAAGCATCACCAACAGCAGAATCACGACCTGAATGACCTGGCTGATTACATCGCTGACGATCAGCACGACGTCGCCGAATTCCTGCGTGTCGCTGGTAATGCGGCTGACCACCTTGCCCGATTTGTTTTCGTCGTAAAACGCCAGGTCACGGTCAACAGCGGCAGCGAAAGCGTCTTTGCGCATCTGCGCCACCACGCCGCCGATGGCCTTGCTGGTCATCAGACGCCGCACCCAGTTGAGGCCGAACTCGAGAAAGGCGGCGACAAACAGCGCGCCGACCAACAGCTCCAGCGTGTAGTTCGGGTTGTTCTGTTCCAGCGCGCTCACGCCGGCGGCAATCAACACCGGCCGCACGGCAGCCACCAGCGACAGCGCCAGCACCGAGAACACCACCAGCAGCACCTTGCCCCGATACCGATCCAGATAGCTCCCAATGCGCTGGAACAGGTATTTGTCAGAGTACTGGCGGTCGTATCTGTCGCCTTCAAGACCGTGCATGATCGGCGCCATCAGCGCTGCCTTCCTTCGTTCGCTGCAGTATCTGGCCGGAGCACCTGCTCTGGGGCAGCCTCGTAACGCGCAAAAATGCGGCGGTAGGCCTCCGACGTCCGCAGCAGCTCCTCGTGTGTGCCCTGCGCCGCCACCTTTCCCTGCCGCAGCACCACGATATGATCAGCCCAGCGAATCTGCGAAAGGCGATGCGTGATCAGAATAGTCGTTCGCCCGCGCGCAGCCGCCCAGATCGCCCGCTGGATTAAGTCTTCGGTGGCGCTGTCAATCGCGCTGGTGCTGTCGTCCAAGATCAAGATCGGCGGATCCGTCTCGAAGGCGCGTGCGATGGCAATACGCTGGCGCTGCCCGCCGCTGAGTGTCACGCCGCGCTGCCCCACAATCGTGTCGTAGCCTTGGGGGAACGCCGTGATGAACTCGTGCGCCTGTGCCTGGCGCGCCGCCGCCTCAACGCGCTCCTGCGGCGCGTCGGGCACACCAAAGCGGATGTTCTCCGCAATGCTGCGGCTGAACAGAAAGATGTCCTGTTCAATCACGCTAATCTGCGATCGCAGCGCCTCCAGCGCCCAGTCACGCACGTCCACATCGTCTATTAACACCCGCCCAGCGCTGGTGTCGTAGGTGCGGTTGATGAGCTTGGTGACAGTCGTCTTGCCTGAGCCGGTCTGCCCCACAATGGCGACAGTCTGCCCCGGCTGAACAGTAAACGACACGTCGTGCAGCACCGGCTTGTCCGGCGCATAACCAAAGCTCACATTTTCAAACGTGATCTTGCCCGCAATCGGCGCGCTGTAGCCCCTCTCGTTCTGGCTCAGGTCAGTCTCGGCGGTGATAACGCTGAGGATGCGCGCCGCGCTGGCGTAACCCAGCGCGATGCGCGGCAGCGAGAACACCGACGAAAAAACAGGGAAGTTGAACAGGTAGATCAACGTGACAAAGGCCACGATCTCGCCTGTGTTAATCTGGCCCTGCGCTGCCAGATAGATCGCGTGCGCAAAACCGGCCGCTATTGCCAGCGGAAACAGCAAGTTAGAGATATAACGCGCCTCTACCCTGCCCTGCTCAACATAACGCCGCAGCACTTCATCTACCAGCGCGTTGAAGCGCTCAATCTCAGCGTCCTCCTGTGCTGCGCCCTTTACCACTTGCAGCCCCTCCAGCGACTCGGCCAGGCGGGCGTTCATGCGCCCGAAACTGGCGCGCGCCTCCTGGGCAATGGGGTGCAGAGTCTGAACAAAGCGGAACATGTAGATTGTGTGAATAATCAGAAAAACCAATGGAACAAGCAGCAGCTCAGGGTGGATCAGCGGCGCGCCTATCGCCGGCATGATGAGAAACATGGTCGAACCAACCAACAAGTTGACGCCGGGGTTCATCATCAGGTTCATCTCGCGCACATCGTTGGTCACGCGCGCCATGATCTCGCCCACTGGCTGCCTGTCGTGATACGACATGCTCTTGCCCAGCAGGCTGCCGTAAAGTTCGTCGCGCACGTCGCGCTCGATGCGCTGGCCATAAAGTTCAGCGCAGTAGTTACGCATCAGCTGCAGCACAGCGCGCACCGCCTGCGAGACGACAATGCCCAGCGCCATCAGGCCAACAAAGTTCAGGTCCCCGCGATCAATGACGGCGTTGAACGCTTCTCCCATGAAATACGGCACAGCAGCGGCCAGCGCAGCGTTGCTAAACGCGCCGATGAACAACCCGGTCACAACCAGCGGGTGGCGTACAATGTGCGACAAAATGAAGCGAAGCGGGCTGGCATGGCTGGTTCCGTAAGATTTGCGCGCGACAAACTCAGCGGACATAAAGCGGTTCCCGTGCAAAGAGAAATAAATCCGGCGCAGCGGCACACTCTTAATCGTAAACCACGCCGGCAAGCCCAAATAAAGCCAATCGGCCTGCTGTCGCTGCGTTGAAAAGCGCTAACAGGCATTTACTCACCAACTATTCAGGTAACAGCGCCAGCGAGTCCAGCAGAAGCATGTCAGCGCCGCCGGCCAGCGGCAGGCGCACGCCGTCCCAAGGCTGGTATACCACCAGAGCCAGTTGGTACATGCCGGACGGCAGAGCAGGTGGCAGGGCCAGCCGGCGATGGTCAATGTAGAAGCGGCCTGGGGTCAGCTGCGACGTCTGCACAGGCTCAAGCTGCGCGTACTGGTCGCGCACAGGACCGTCGGCCTGCGCCACCAACTGCCCATTCGCATCAAGCAGGTGCAGGCCGATTGAGTAGTCTAACGCTGGCGGCCGCGCCACCGACCACCACAGGCGTACAGCAACCGCCTCGCGGGTAACTGCGTCAATGTCAACGCCGTGAAAGATCAGTTGACCGCCGAAAACCTGGCCCTGCCGGAGCGGCGGGGCCTCCATCAACTGCACCAGGTAGCACCAGGCACGACTCTGGCCGCACTCGCCCAACACCAGCTGCAGCGGGTGCGTGCGCTCCAGCTCAGCAAAGCGGGCCTGAGCGTCTGGGCGGCTCAGAAACCAGTCTGCCGCGTACCACACGCGCCGGTGTGTCTGGGCTTCCTCAACGCTGTTCACGCGGTTGGCGTACAAAGCTGGCGACAGATAGTGCTGCACCTGCCACTGCACAAAGCGCGTGTCAATGTCTGCCTGGTCGAAGAACACAGCATCGCCTGGCTGCGCCAGCGCCGACATGCGCACGTAGATGTCGCGCAGCGGCGCTTGATCGGGCAGATGCGCCGGCAGCGTCCATAAACTCAGCAGCAGGACGACAGCCAGCGCCAGCGTGCGAACCCGGCGCGGCAGCGCAGCCAATCCCGCCCCTACCGCCAGCGTCAGCCCTACCACCATATACACCACGTAGCGCGGCGTGTAGATGGCAGCGACTGTGTTCAGCAGCAGCGACAGCGCCGGCGCGCACAGCGCCCAGGCCAGCGCCAGCCACCAGCCAGCGCGCCGCCACAGCAGCGCCGCGCCGATTAGCAGCGCCACGGCGTACAGCAGCGGCCAGCCATTGCTAGCCCAATCGGCCAGCTCAGCTACTGCCGCCCACGAGGTAGTGACCGTTGTCGTGCCAGCCCCGACGACGCCGCGCACGTTGCCGCCGGCGATTTCCGCGCTGCGCACATTGTTCACCTGAAACAGCGCAGACGGCAGCCAGGGCAGCCACAGCAGCAGCGCCGCTCCTGCCGCGCCCGCAGCCTGTCCGGCCAGCCGCCTTGATGGCCAGCGCGCGAACCACACAACAGCACACGCGCCTTGAAGCAAAATCAGCACAAGTAGAAAATAGTGCACGTACAGCATGGCGGCAGCCGTAACACCGTACAGCAGCGCCGGCTGCCAGCGCCGGCATGCCAGCCAGCGCTGCAAGAACCACATAGAAGCTGTCGCCAGCAGCATGATCAGCGCGTAAGGGCGAATCTCCAGGGCATAAGTAAAGAAAAAGGCGTTTACACCCAGTAGCGCGACGGCGTACAGCCCGAAGCGGTCCGCGCCAAACCAACGCCGCCCTAGGCGATAAACCAGCGACAGCGTGAGCGCAGTCAGCAGCACGCTGTAGAAACGCCCCGCGAACTCGCTCTCGCCCGCCATCTGCCGCCACATCCAGAACGACGAAAACCACAGCGGCGGGTGTGAGTCTTGCTGAGCCAGATAGTTCACTAGAAAGCCCAGGTCGCTGCGCGTAAAGAAATAGACCAGGTGCTCATCAGGGTGCATGTGCATCAGGCGGATGCCCGCCGTCAGCAGCGCCAGCACCAGATAGATCAGGGCCAGGGCGGCGGCCCGCTTCCGCCAGATCGCGTCCGGCATCGCATTTCGCTCCTTCCTTGTGTTTGCGCCGCGATTATCGAACAAAACGACCCCGTCGTAAACGACAAGTCGTAAACGACAAAAAGTGTTCGCCTTGCTGGCACACATGCGGTAGATTTTTCAACGTCAGCAGGCAAATATCGCCGCCACCGACGGACGGGCTGCAACCGCCATCCACGCGTGAGGATCATCCCAGAGAGGGGCGCTGTCTTGATATCTATTGTCATACCCATTCACAACGAAGAAACACTGCTTCAAGGCTTGGTGCGCGGCATTGCCGCTGGCCTGGAAAACGATTTCCCCGATCACGAAATTATCCTATGCGAGAACGGCAGCACCGACCGGACGCTGGAGCTGGCGCACCAATTGGCTGCTGACGACGGGCGCATTGCAGTGCTCACCAGCCCGCAGGCCAGCTACGGCGCGGCTGTCCAGCGCGGCATCCTGCACAGCTCAGGCGACCGAGTGATCGTGTTCAACGCCGACCTGTGGGACCTCGATTTCCTGCGTCAGGCTGTGACGCTGCTCGACACCTACGATATGGTAGTGGCCTCCAAACGCCACCCGGACTCGCGCGACCGGCGGCCCTTCAACCGCCGCCTGATTACCTGGAGTTTTAACCTGGCGCTGCGGCTGCTGTTCGGGTTTACCGGGACCGACACGCACGGCATGAAAGCCTTCCGGCGCGCGCGCATTGCGCCCATTGCGGCGCGCTGCATCACCAACCGCGAGATTTTCGATACAGAGCTGATCCTGCGCGGCCAGCGCGTCGGCCTGACCACCGTCGAAGTGCCGGTTACCGTCGAAGAGACGCGGCCCTCGCGCTACAGCCCCATGAGTCGTCTGCCGCGCACCCTCAATGACTTGTGGCGGCTGTACCTTGACCTCACCTTCGGCTCAGCG
>DAOTWC010000015.1:0-35498 GCA_034435995.1 Anaerolineae bacterium
GCTGCCGTCAAGATAGGGAGCCAGCCGCGCCACGTTCGTGGGCAGGCGCGCCAGCAGCCGCTGCGTCCCCAGCAGGCGGCGCAGCACGTCGCTGTCAGCGTGATTGGCCGCCAGCAGGAACAGGGTCACGGCCAGGCTGCGGTCGCGCGCGGCCAGCGGCAGCGCCAGGTCAATTATCTGACGGGCTGCCGCGCCAACGCCCAGCGCCGACGGCGCGTCATGAATCTCCTCTAGAAGAGCGTTCACGGCCTGCACATCGCCCCCCTGCAGCAGATGCTCCAGGTGAGCCAGCGCGGCGCGGCACGCCAGCCCAGTCCAGGCGTCGCCCTGCGGCCCGAAGGCGCTCCCCAGCCAGCGCGTCAGGGTGGCGTACACCAGCTCGGCCTTGCCGGCCGCCAGCGCGTCCTCCAGGAAACGCAGCGCTTCCTGCGCCAGGTCATCGTGCTGGCGCAGCAGCGGCACCACTGGATCAGTCGGCCGGGTGTCGTCCAGCGCCAGCGAGAGCGCCAGCATGTGGCGCAGATACACGCCGCGCAGTTCGTCGCCCAGCGTCGGGTCCTCGGCCAGCACCCGTGCCACGTCGCCAGCCTCTGCCGGCTGGTTGTTGAGCAGCAGCTCGTCCAAAGCCAGCCGGTGCGCGGCGTAGCCCAGCGCCTCGGCCAGCTTGTCGCCGCGCCGGATGCGCCACTGCGCCACCGCGGTCAGCGCCTGGGTGCGGCGCAGCACAGCCTCGGCGTCCAGCCGAAGCTGGCTGATGATGAAATCGCTGTAGTCGTCATCCACCACTCGGCCCGAGAGATACGTCCCCGGCCAGTTGTAAACCAGCGACTCCGCCGGCGGCGTGTCGTCGCTGTAGAAGCGGATGTGAGCGTCCAGACGGGTGGTAGGCAGCGCGTGGGTGGCGAACGTCACGCCGAAGCGCGCCGGCGGCGGCAGCAGCGCCAGCAGCCCTTTCACCAGCGTCATTCGCGCCGCCAGCTCGCGCGGCGCGCCCTGCACCACCACCGGCACGCCCTGCACGATGGCGGCCAGCAGCGCCCGGATGACGTCTATCTGGTTGCGCGTGGCCGTCATCATCTCCAAGATGTGGTCAATCTGCGCCCGCGGCTCCGGCGGCCCGGCGGCGGACAGCAGCAGCGGCGGCAGTCTGTCGCCCAGGCGGTCATAGCTGGGCAGCGGCGCGTCAATCAGCAGCATAAGCGCGTCCAAGTTGCCGCCCAGCCCGCGCAGCACTTCCGAGGGCATCAGCACAACGTGCAGCATTTCCTGGCCAGCGGCGCCGCGGCCGGCCTGCGCCAGCAGAAACGGAAATGTGCGCCCGCGCAGCAGCCCCCAAGCGCCCTCACGCACGCCGTTCAGCGGGGGCAGCGCTGCCTGCTGCACCAGCTCCAGCGCGTCGTCAGGCTTGACGCCGGCCGAATAGGCCAGCAGGCGGGCCTCGCCGTAGGGGCGGCCATTCCGCGCCATCTGCCCAAAGTAGAAGTGGTCTAATTCATGCTGTGCCAACGCACGCCCTTCACGGATTGCGGCGATCACCAGCCGGAAACTGTTTCTCAAGTATACTTTTGGCCGCCAGCCGGCACAATAAGATCGCAATACCGAGGACTCAGGCCTGCCCGCCTGCCGCTGAAGTGCGCCAGTGGGGCATTGCAGCGGAGCAGCTCATCCCCAGCCGCCGCCGCCAGGCGTCTCGATGATGACTACGTCGCCCGGCTCGACTCGGGCGGTGTGTTTACCGCTCACGACCCATTCGACGTCACTGCGCAGCAGCGTGTTGCGCCCCGGCTGGCCCGGCGCGCCGCCCTCCAGCCCGTAAGGGGCGCGCCGCCGCCGCTCCGAATTGAGCGTCACCACCGCCGGCGCAAGGAATTCAAACACGCGGCGCACGCCGTCGCCGCCGCGCGCGCGCCCCGCCCCGCCAGAGCCGTCGCGCAGGCTGTATTCCAGCACGCGCACCGGCAGCGCGTGCTCCAGCGCCTCGACCGGCGTGTTGCGCGTGTTGGTCATGTGGCTGTGCCGCCCGCTGATGCCATCCCCCAGCGGCCCGCCGCCGTGTCCCCCGCCGATGGTCTCGTAGTAAACAAACTGCCGCCCGTCAGCGTCCACGCCGCCGAACGTGAAGTTGTTCATCGTGCCCTGGCTGGCGGCGGGGATGCGCCCCGGCAGCGCCTGCGCCAGCGCCCCCAGCACCACGTCCACGATCCGCTGGCTGGTTTCGGTGTTGCCCACCGCCACCGCCGCCGGAAACGCCGGGTTGAGCAGGCTGCGCGGCGGCGTGATGACCGTCACCGGCTGGAAGCAGCCGTGGTTGACCGGCACATCGTCCTGCGCCAGCAGACGCACGCAGTACCACACAGCCGAGCGCACCACCGCCTCTACTGCGTTCAGGTTGCCCGCCACCTGCGGCGCGCTGCCGCTGAAATCCACCGTCATGTGCCGCCCGCGCACAGTGACAGCAGCGCATATCGGAATGTCGAACTCGGCCTGGCCGTCGCCCTCGAGCGCGTCGCCGAAAGTGTAGACGCCGTCGGGGATCGCTTCAATCACGGCCTCGGTCATGCGCCGTGCGTAGTCTTGCAGGGCGGCAGCGTGCTCGGCGACCGTCTCGACGCCGTGCGCGATCATCAGATCGAGCAGGCGGCTGGCCCCCACGCGGTGCGCGGCGAGCTGTGCTTCCAGGTCGCCCAGGCGTTCATCGGGATTGCGGCTGTTAGCCGTGATGAGCGCCAGCGCGCCGTCGTTAATCCACCCGCTGTAGACCAGCTTCAGCGGCGGGATGATGACGCCTTCCTGGTACAGCTCGGTGCTCAGCGGCAACGAGCCGGGCGTCATGCCGCCCACGTCGGCGTGGTGAGCGCGGCTGGCGACGAAGTAGGCCAAGTCGCCGCCGGCAAACACTGGCGACACCATCGTAATGTCCGGCAGGTGCGTGCCGCCCCGATAGGGGTCGTTGAGCACGATCACGTCGCCCTCTTGGAACGACTCGAAGGCGCGCACAGCGTACTCGACCGAAGCCGGCATGCTGCCCAGGTGTACGGGAATGTGCGCCGCCTGCGCCACCATGCGCGCCTGCGAATCGAACACGGCGCAGCTGAAGTCCAGCCGCTCCTTGATGTTGGGGCTGAAGCTGGCGCGCTGGAGCGTGATGCCCATTTCCTCGGCCACGCCGGCAAACAGGTTCTTGAACACTTCAAGCGAGATGGCGTCGGGCATGGTTAGTCTCCAGTCGTCGGCAGGAAGTCATCAACTCAACCCAACGCCCGCCCGTTCCAGAATCAGATTGTAATACCCATCCACCCGCGCCGACCAGCCCCCCGCGACGAACGTGGTGCTGTCGAGCTGGTGCACCAGCGCCGGGCCGGCTAAACGCGCGCCTGGCAGCAGCGCAGCGCGGTCATAGGCCGGCAGGGCGGCGCTGAGATCGGCGGGCGGCGGCTGGCGCGGAATTACCGGCTCTGGGGCCAGCACTGGCTTGGCCACCCGCCCCACCGCCTGCACGCGCAGCGTCACCACCTCGACGGTGCGTTCCGGCAGCGCGTGGCCGTAGCGCTGCCGGTGCGCCTGGTGGAACGCGCCAGCCAGGTCGTCGGCCAGCGGCACAGTCAGCTCGAACGACTGGCCGCTGTAGCGCAGATCAACGAGCGCGTGAAACGCCATGTCGCCGTCGGCGATGCCTTCGGCGCGCAAATCGTCGTAAGCCCGCTGCAGCAGGTCGTCGTAGAGGCTGCCCAGCGCGGCGCGGCTGTCGGCTGTGACGGGCTGCAGCGCCGTGCGGCTGTAGTCGCGGGTGACGTCAGCCATCAACAGGCCCAGCGCGCACAGCACGCCGGGATGGCGGGGCACGAGCACGCGCGGGATTTCCAGCCGTTCGGCCACGGCGCAGGCATGCAGCGGCCCCGCGCCGCCAAAAGCCACCAGCGTGAAGGCGCGCGGATCGTGGCCGCGCGCAATCGAGACGCGCCGCAGCGCCCGGTCAATGTTGACGTTGGCAACGTCAATCACCCCGCGCGCGGCATCCTCGGCGCTCATACCCATGCGCCCGCCCAGGCCCGCCAGCGCGCGGTGGGCTGCGTCTGTGTCCAGCGCCATGCGCCCGCCCAGAAAATGGCCGGGGGCCAGCCGGCCCAGCACAGCGTTCGCGTCGCTGACGGTCACCTGCGCGCCGCCGCGCCCGTAGGCGATTGGGCCAGGGTCTGCCCCGGCGCTCTCCGGCCCCACGCGCAGCGCGCCGCCTGCGTCCAGGCGCGCGATGCTGCCCCCGCCCGCCCCGATCGTCTCGATGTCGAGCAGGCGCAGGCGCAGCGGCAGGCCATCAAGCTCGGCCTCAGCGCGGCGGCCCGGCGCGCCTGGGCACAGCGCTACGTCGGTGGATGTGCCGCCCATGTCCAGCGTAATGATGTGGTCGAAGCCAGCCAGCGACGCCACGTGAAACGCGCCAATCACGCCCGCGGCCGGGCCGCTGAGCGCTGTGTGCGCTGCCTGCCGCCGGGCGGCTTCCGCGCTCACCACGCCGCCGTCAGACTTCATCACCAGCAGGCGCGATTGGCGCGGCAGGGCGGCCTCCAACCGGGCCAGGTAGCGCGTCATGACCGGCCGCACGTAGGCGTCGAGCGCGGTTGTGCTGGCGCGCTCGTACTCGCGGAACTCCGGCAGCACTTCGCACGACAGAGACACCTGCCAGGCTGACAGCGCGCCGCGCGCCAGGATGCGCGCCCGCGCCGCCCGTTCGTGCGCTGGGTTGACATAGCTGTAAAGGAAGCACACCGCCACCGCCTCGATGCCCTCGGCGGCCATGTCGTCAATGACTGCGTCGAGCGCGCTCAGGTCCAGCGGCGTGAGCACCGCCCCGGTGTAATCGAGCCGTTCGGGAACCTCGTAGCACCAGCGGCGGGGGATCAGCGGCGCGGGCAGCGCCGGCTGGAGCGCGTACAGGTTGGGCCGGTTCTGCCGCCCGATGAACAGCACATCGCGGAAGCCCTGCGTCGTAATGAGCGCCGTGCGCGCGCCCTTGCGCTCCAGAATGGCGTTAGTGGCGACAGTCGTCCCGTGCGAGATGCGCGCCCCCGGCGTCACGCCAAGCGCCTCCAGGCCGGCCAGCATCGCGTCTGCCGGACTGCGCGGCGTGCTCAGCAGCTTGTGAATGCGCAGCGCGCCGCCCTCACTTACTACTAGGTCGGTAAACGTCCCGCCTATATCCACGCCTACCAGCATGTGTCACATCCATGTGCGCCGCTCTCGCTTGTGAGTATAGCGCTAATCAGCTTTTGCCTGGCAAGCCCGGCATTCCAGCAACCTGCATCCCCTATCTCGCGTATTGTGAGTCAGCGCAAAGGAGTTGCCTAAATGCCATCCATGCCGATACCCCAATCGCACATGGCTCTTGTTGATGGGCCATATTGGGCGGCGCTCACCACTGTCATGCCTGACGGCCAGCCGCAGACCACGCCGGTTTGGTGCAGCCGCGACGGCAGCGACATCCTCATCAACACCATGCAGCACTTCCGCAAGACGCGCAATATGCTGGCCAACCCCAGAGTCACCCTGCTCATCTATGACCCGCGCAATCCCCTGCATAACATCGAAATCCGGGGCACGGTGGTCGAGATGACCACTGAAGGGGCGGAAGAACACCTGGACGCGCTGACGCAGCTCTACAGCGGGCGGCCCGACATGCATTTTTTCGGCGACGAAGTCCCCGCAGACCTGCGCGCCACGCACCAACCGGTTAAGATTCGCATTCAGCCCGTGCGCGTCCGAGTGGAAGGATAAGCACATGACCCCGATTCCCGACACACACCGCGACCTGCTCACACAGCCCATTCACGCTGTCCTCACGACCATGATGGCCGACGGGCAGCCTCAGTCCAGCGTCGTCTGGGCCGATTACGACGGCCAATATGTGCTGCTCAGCACCACGCTCGAGCGACAGAAAGGCCGCAATATGCGGGCTAACCCGAAGGTTACGCTGCTGGTGGTAGACCCGCGCGACTCCAGCCGCTGGATCGAGGTGCGGGGGCACGTTGTCGAGATGGTCACCACAGATGCGGAGTCCCTCGCCGACCGCCTGGCTCAGGCCTACACCGGCAAGCAGCACTTCTACGGCGACATCTACCCAGCCGCGCAGCGCGCGCGCGAAACCCGCGTGATCGTGCGCATCGAGCCGGTGCGCGTGTCGCTGGACGCTGTGTTCAGGGCGTGACCGCAGCGGCAGCAAACCAAACCGGGAGGGTGGCATGACACATCGCGGCTGGATCGTCATCGGCGGCATGATGGGTGCGCTGGCGGTGGCGCTGGGCGCGTTCGGCGCGCACGGCCTCAGCGCCGCGCTGGAGACCAGCGGGCGCGCCAGCACGTTCGACACGGCTGCCCAGTATCATCTGGTTCACGCGCTGGCGCTGGTCCTCACTGGCCTGCTGGCCGAGCGGCTGCCTGGACGCTGGACGCGGCTGGCCGGCGGGCTGTTCCTAACCGGAAACATCCTGTTCAGCGGCAGCCTGTACATCCTGGCGGTGTTCAACCTGGGCTTCATGGGCGCGGTCGCGCCGTTCGGCGGCGCAGCGCTGATCGGCGGGTGGTTGTGCCTGGCGCTGGCCGCGTGGGCGCAGCGCTAAACCTCAGCGCGCGACAGCCCGCCTCAGGCGGCCCGGCAGCAGCGGCAGCAGGCGCTCGATCTCGTCGGGCTGGAACGGCCGCAGCGCCAGCAGCAGCCCCGGATAGACAACCAGCCCAGCCGCCAGCGCCATGACTGGCTGCAGCGGCCACAGCAGCGCCATCGTCCCGAACATGGCTGCGCCCGCCGCCGCCGGCCGCCACACCATCTCGCCCCAGGGCAGGCGGCCTACCGCGCCGTGCAGCAGAACCCCAAACGGAATTAACAGCACAATCTCCGAGAAGATGGTAGTGACCGCTGCCGCTTGATAGCCGTACTGCGGGATGAAGATCAGGTTGGTGACGATATTGAACGTCACTGCCAGGATGAACGCCAGCGTAATGCGTCGCTGAAGATCGAGCGCGATCAGCACGTACTGCGTCAGGCTGTTGATCCAACCGAACGGGATGCTCCAAATCATCAGCTGCGTGGCGATCGCGCCGTCCGGCAGATACTGCGCGCCGCCCAGGATGAACGTCAGCAGGTGCGCCAGAAACGTGAACAGCACCGCCAGCGGCACGGCCGCGCTCACCAGCAGCTTAACCGCCAGCACATAGGTGCGTTTGAGCGCAGCGCGATCAGTCTGCGCCTGCTTCGACATCACCGGCAGCAGCGCCATCGTGAAGAAAGCCGGAATGACGTTGAGCGCCGCTACCCACTTGTAAGCCACGCTGTACAAGCCCACCATGCGCGGCCCGTGTATCCACTCCATGATGACCACGTCAATCTGAAAGAAGATCGTCGCCAGGAAGTGGTTGAGCATCAGCGGCCAGCTCTCGCCCACCATGCCGCGCAGCAGGCGCGCGTCTGGCCGAACGAAACCGCCCAGCAGCCGCCGCCCGCCGTAGACCAGCACGCCCAGCGTGACAACGTTGGTGACGATGCTGGCCGCCGCCAGCCCGATCACGCCGTAGCCCAGCAGCAGCGCCGCCACGCCCAGCACCGCCTTGCTGATGGTCGAGAGCGTCGTCACAGCCGCCGGGTACTCGGCCTGCTGGAAAGCGTAGAAGATCGAGGTCATGCCTTTGCTCAAGCTGCCAGGGAACAGGCCCAGGTACAGCAGCACGATCGCGCCCACAGCGTGGGGGGCCAGCGGCGTATCGCCCGCGCCCTGGCGCACGGCCAGGAAGCCGGAGAGCAGAATCAGGCCGACCAGCGTCAGCAGCAGGCGCAGCCCGCTGGACGTGAAGAACAGCCGCGCCGCCCTCGACGTGTTGCGGGCTACCTCGCGCGTGACGTACACATCCAGGCCGAAGTTGGTGAAGATGTCGAACCAGCCGAAGATAAACGCGGCGTAGAAGTAGATGCCGGCGTCCTCCGGCCCTAGGATGCGCAGCATCACGATGGCGAAGGCGAAATCAATGCCCCGGTTGAACAGGTTGAGGATGATGGGCGCGGCGCTGTTGCGCGCTACCCGCGCCGTCAGCGTGTCGCCGCTGCGCGCCACTACGAACGTCCGCCACAGCCACACGCCCAGCGCAAACGCCGCCAGCGCCGCCGCGATAGCTGACGCGAACAGCCCCACCTGAAAGCTGGCTGGGCTGTACACCAGGCGCACCGTCCACGCGCCGGCCTGCGGCAGGTAAACGCCCTGGAAGTTGCCGCGCACGACCACAACATCCAGCGCCGTCTCGTCGTCGTCGCCCGCGCCCTGCGGGCGCACGTAGGCGCGCCAGCCGGGGGCATGGGTCTCGTTTACGACCAGCCAGGCCGGCGCGTCAGCGCGCGCCTCAATGAAGCGCTCGCGCCCGCTGTCGCTGATGATCTGCGCCGCGCCGACCGGCGCGCTGTCGTTCAGACTCGCGTACAGGGCCGCGCCAACCGCGCCGGCGGCGTTCTCCCAGATGCGCACGGCCTCATCCTCGTAGGCCAGCGTCCAGGGCAGGCCGTCAGGCAGCGTCGTTGTCCTGTGCGAGATGACATAGCGCACGCCTAAGTGCGCCAGCCGCTCTGAGCGCAGCGCGTCAGCGTAGTCGAAGTCAACCCCGGCCGGGTAGACGGTGTACAGCGGGGCGATGCGGTTATAGTCAAGCTGCGTCTGCGGCGCAAGGCCGCGCATGTAATCCACATACTGGCCGGAGATGATGCTCTCATAACCGCGAATGTCGCGCAGGCCGTGCATCCAGCCCATGTTGGCGTTCATGATCGGGCGCTGGGTTGGGTCGTCGAGTGTGGTGTAGCGCCACATCCCCGGCTGGCCCTTCAGCCACTGCACGGCAGGCGGCTCGTAGGCCAGCAGCGCCGGGTCAGACGCAGGGTAGAAGCCCCGCGACGCAGTTAGCAGGTCGGCAGCGATGACGACGATAGCGAACGTCGCCCCCCAACCCCCTCTCGCCAGGGAGAGGGGGAAGCGCGCTGGGGGCGACAGGGGTGAGGGTGAAGCCAGCCAGAACACAGCGCCTGCCCCCAGCGCAAACACCCCGAACCACAGCGCGTTAGTGAGCTGGTAGCTGTAGAACATCTGCGCATCGGCGAAGGCGCGCTCGGCTCCGGCTAATGCGCGAAACAGCCGGTCAACCAGCGGCGCGATCTGCGGCCACAGCGCCAGCCCGGCCAAACCGGCGGCGATAACTGCGCCGCCCGCCAGCAGCAGCGCCGCGCCGATGCGCCGGGGCCGGCGCGAGGAGTCGCGCAGCAGCGCGTCTGCGCCGAAACCAGCCAGCGCCGCCGCCGCCAGCGTGACGGCGAACACCCAGCGGAAGGGCGAATTAAGCTGGTTGATGCCCGGCAGCAGGTAGAGCAGGCGGTAGGTGGGCAGACCGAACATAAACGTCAGGCCCAGCAGACCAATCAGCCCGAAGGCCAGATGCAGAGCGCGGTGCACCGGGCGGCCCCACACGACGGCGTAAAGTGCCAGCGCCAGCGGCAGAATCCCCAGGTAGAGCGCGCCCTCGACGTAGTTCTTGATGCCCCACTCAGTGTGGGCGACAGCCTCGCCCAGCGCGTTAACCGTCACCGGCGCGGTCTGGCCGCTGAACCAGTCGAAGTAAGCGTGGTGCGCCGGGCTGCCGTAGAAGTTGGGCAGGATGAACTGCACGGCGTCGCGCAGGGGATGAGCGTAGCTCAGCACCGTGTCAATGCTGGCGCGCTGCGCGCGCCAGTTCTGACTGGCCCACTCGAACAGCGGCACGAACTGGATCGCGCCCAGGCTGACGCCGACCAGCGCCAGCGCCAGCAGCCAACCGGCCCGGCCCAGCGCCGCGCGCCAGCCGGAGCTGTGCCACACCGGGATCAAGCGCAGCGCGGCGTAGAACGCCGCCAGCAGCAGCGTGTAGTACGTGATCTCGACATGGCCGGCCAGCACGCTGCACCCCAGCGCGCCCGCGCCCACTGCCATCCAGGGGGCGCTGGCCGGGCGGCCAAAGACGGGCCGCCGCCGCACGACCCACTCGATCATCAGCAGGATCAGCGGCAGCCAGGCCGCCGCCCCGATAATCATCGGGAACACCGCGCTGATGACAAAGAAGCCGGAAAGCTGGTATGTGATCCCCGCCACAGCGCCGCCGAAACGCCCCACACCCACGCCGCGCATGAAGGCGTACATGAACACGCCCGCCAGCCAAAGCTGTATGACAGTAAACCAGCCATAGGCGGCGGTGAGCGGCAGCGCGTAGTAGATGAGGCTCAGCGGGTAAAGTGTAGACTGCTGACCGGCGGCTAAAAACGGTATGCCGCTGAACTGATACGGGTTCCACAGCGGGATCTCGCCCTGGGCGATGCTGGCGCGGATGAACAGCTTCCACTGCATGTTCTGCAGCACCAGGTCGGAGATGAGGTGGTTGTGCGGAACAGCAGGCGCGCCAGCAGCCTCGCGGTAAGTGGCGTAGGGTTCGTACTGGTACAGGTTCTCGGCGGGCAGCAGCGTGCGCCCGCCCACCGTCTGCGGCCAGAAGGCGATCAGCGGCAGCAGAAACAGCAGCGCGGCGAGCGAGAGATCGGGCAGCAGGCGGCGCATGGGCGCTCCTCATCGGGTTCAGCGCCCGCCACTATACCGCCGCCGCCCGCTTTTTTCGAGGCCGCGCCCTCAGCCGGGGCCGCCGCTGCTGCTGAGTAAAAGGATAAGAACCATGCCCAGGCCGAGCAGCAGGGGGGGAACCAAGAGAAGCAGAAACATCGTCAGCCGAACGTTAGCGTTGTTGACCAGGAACGAACGCTCTGGCCGCTTCGCGTCGTAGTAGACTTCAACCAGCTTTCCGGCTGGGCGCTCCTGCACGAAAAGCTCTGCCCTTTGGCGGTTCGTGCCAGCGGTTCCCCAAATGTGACGGTACGCGGTGCTGCCGGTGTACGTGCGGCCGTTCACCTTGTAGGCATAGCGCACGCGCGGGCGGTACGCCCTATCGCCGTCGCTGTCGTAATACTCCTCAACCTCGGACTCAAGCATTCGGCCTTGCGTTGTTTTCCATGTGGCCACTTCACACGTCTCCTCAAGCGCTTCCTCGTTAAACTGCGGCTCAAACTGCGGCCGCAAAGGCCATCATCAGGATGCAGATAAACGGGCTGCACAGACCGCCGATCGGCAGGCCAGCTCTCGACGCTGTACGGCTGCACCCTCAGCCGGGGCTGCCAAAACCCATTGACACAGACAAGATGACATATACCGATAAAACGACAAATATAAGCACGCCCACTAGAAACGCTGTCCGAACGTTGTCAACCAAGAACGAACGCTCCGGCTGCTTCGCGTCGTAGTAGACTTCAACCAGCTTTCCGGCTGGGCGCTCCTGCACAAAACGTTCGATCTCCCGCCGTGAATTGGTCGAGTAACCCATGCGGTACGCAGCATCACCGATGTACTCGCGGCCGTTTACCCTGTAGGTATAGCGCACGCGCGGGCGGTACATAAGATCGCCGTCGCTGTCATACTCCTCAACCTCGGACTCAAGCATTTGGCCTTGTGTCTTTTTCCATGTAGCCACTGCGCGCCTCCCCAAGCGCATTTCTCGTTTTTCTTAACTGTATGCAGAATGAGGCTGTCAAGATGCGTAACTTTGTTTTAAGAAAAGAGCAAAATGCTTTAATAAACTGACCTCAAGCTGACTTGGAGACCGGCGCAGCCTTTGCCCGGGCCTGTGCCGTTCCCCCGCCGCGCCCAGGGTTTGACGCCGCCTTATCCCTGGTTACAATACGCCCCCATACGACCCACAGCAGGACAGGACATACAGACAATGCACAAGCACGGTTTTACCCTGGTGCGCGAACAGAACATCCCTGAGATCAACACGCGCGCCCGCATCTGGCGGCACGACCGCACCGGCGCGGAGCTGATCTCGATGGAAAACGACGACGAGAACAAGGTGTTCGGCATCACCTTCGCCACGCCCACCAGCGACTCCACCGGTCTGCCGCACATCCTTGAGCACTCGGTGCTGTGCGGTTCGCGCAAGTATCCGGTGAAAGACCCGTTTGTGCAGCTAGCCAAAGGATCGCTTCACACGTTCCTCAACGCCTTCACTTTCCCGGACAAGACCTGCTACCCAGTCGCCAGCCAGAACCTGCAGGACTTCTACAACTTGATTGACGTGTATCTGGACGCGGTGTTTTACCCGCGCATCACGCCGGAGATTCTGCAGCAGGAAGGCTGGCACTACGAACTCGAAGCCGCCGACGCGCCGCTTACCTACAAAGGGGTGGTGTTCAACGAGATGAAAGGCGCGTATTCGTCGCCGGATAACCTGCTGGGCCGCTTCAGCGAGCGCTCGCTGTTCCCCGACACGATCTACGGCAACGACTCCGGCGGCGACCCGCGCGAAATCCCCAACCTGACGTATGAAGCGTTCAAGCGCTTCCACGAAACCTACTACCACCCGTCCAACGCGCGCATCTGGTTCTACGGTGACGACGACCCTGACGAGCGCCTGCGCCTGATTGACGCCTTCATCAGCGCGTTCGATGCCGCGCCGGTCAAGGTCGAAATACCGCTGCAGCCGCGCTTCGACGCGCCGCGCAGCCTGCGCGTGCCCTTTGACCCAGGCGACCAGCCTAAAGGCATGGTCACGGTCAACTGGCTGCTGACCGAGAACAGCAGCCCAGAGACGGCGCTGGCGCTCAGCATTCTAGCGTACATCTTGGTGGGCACACCCGCCTCGCCGCTGCGCAAGGCGCTCATCGATTCCGGCCTGGGCGAGGACCTGGCCGGCGGCGGCCTGGACGACCAGGTGCGCGAGATGTACTTCTCCACCGGCCTAAAGGGCATCAACCCGGCTGACGCTGACAAAGTGGAAGCGCTCATCATGGACACGCTGCGCGCGCTGGCCCGCGACGGCATCGAGGCCGACATGGTCGAGGCGGCGCTCAACACGGTCGAGTTTCGCCTGCGCGAGTTCAACACTGGCGGCTTCCCGCGCGGCTTGGCGATGATGATCTCGGCCCTCAGCACATGGCTCTACAACGCCGACCCGCTGGCCCCGCTGGCCTTCGAGGCTCCGCTGGCGGCCATCAAGGCGCGCCTGGCGGCCGGCGAGCGCTATTTCGAGGATATGATCGCCCGCCTCCTGCTGGATAACCCGCACCGCACCACCGTCCTGCTGGAGCCGGAACCCGGCCTCGCCGAAAAGCTGGAGGCCGAGGAACGCGCCCGCCTGGACGCGGCCCGCGCCGCCATGACCCCCGACGAGCTGGCGCGCATCGCAGCCGACACTGAGCGCCTGCGCCTGCTGCAGGAGACGCCAGACACGCCCGAGGCGCTGGCGACCATCCCGATGCTCAGGCTGGAGGACCTGGACAAGACCAACAAGCTGATCCCGCTGGCCGAGGAGGACGCCGGCGGCCTGCCTGTGCTGTATCACGACCTGTTCACCAACGGCATCGTCTACGTGGACTTGGGCATGAACCTGCGCGCCCTGCCCCAGCAGTACCTGCCCTATGTCGGCCTGTTCAGCCGGGCGCTGCTGGAGATAGGCACGGAAACCGAGGACTACGTCACGCTGTCGCGGCGCATCGGGCGCAAAACCGGCGGCATCCGCCCGGCGTCGTTCGCCTCGTCGGTGGTGGGCAGGCCAGAAACCGCCGCCTGGCTGTTCCTGCGCGGCAAGGGCACGATGGCGCAGACGGCTGACCTGCTCGACATCCTGCGCGACGTGCTGCTGACGGCGAAGTTCGACAACCGCGAGCGCTTCCGCCAGATGCTGCTTGAGGAGAAGGCGGGCGAGGAATCCGGCCTGGTCCCGGCCGGCCACCGCGTCGTCCACGCGCGCCTGCGCGCCCAGTTCACCGAGGCTGACTGGGCCGCCGAGCAGATGGGCGGGATCAGCTACCTGTTCTTCCTGCGCGAGCTGGCTGAGAAGGTCGAAAAGGACTGGCCGTCGGTGGTCGAGACGCTGGAGGCCATGCGCCGCCACCTGCTCAACCGCACAACGATGCTGTGCAACGTGACGCTGGACGCCGATAACTGGGCGCGCTTCCAACCGCAGCTAGCCGCTTTCGCCGCCGCCCTGCCGGCTGGCCCCGGCGACCTGGCCGTCTGGACGCCGGACGGCGGCCCGCGCAACGAAGGGCTGACCATCCCGGCGCAGGTCAACTACGTGGCGAAGGGCGCTAACCTCTACGACCTGGGCTACACGCTGCACGGCTCGGCGCTGGTCATCACCAGCTATCTGGGCACGTCGTACCTGTGGGAGAAAATTCGCGTGCAGGGCGGCGCTTACGGCGGCTTCGCCGTGTTCGACCGCCACTCCGGCGTGTTCGACTTCCTCTCTTACCGCGACCCGAACCTGCTGGGCACGCTCGACAACTACGACGGCGCAGCCCGCTTCCTGCGCGAGCTGGAACTGAGCCAGGACGAGCTGACCAAAGGCATCATTGGCACGATTGGCAGCATGGATGCCTATCAGCTTCCCGACGCCAAGGGCTACACCAGCATGGTGCGCCGCCTCACCGGCGTAACCGACGAGGACCGCCAGCGCATCCGCGACGAGGTGCTGAGCACGACAGCGGCGCACTTCCGCCAGTTCGGCCAGGTGCTGGCCGAGGTCAGCCAGGCCGGGCGCGTGGTCGTCATGGGTTCGAAGGACGCCATCGAGGCGGCTAACGCCCAGCGCGGCGGTTTTCTCCAGGTGACAAAGGTGCTTTAGCGCTGTGTCCGATTGAGTCTCTGACCCGCCTTGCTGACCTCACTCCTACCCCGCTGACGCGGGTCTCCCCCTCTCCGTTTGGAGGGGGTTGGGGGGTGAGGTTGAACAAATAACAGGGATTTACCGGACGGAGCATTTTAGGAACAGCAGAGGCGCGCTTCCGATGATCGAGATCACGCGGCCCGGCAAAAACAGCCTGCTGCTCGAGACGCCGGTGATGCCGGCGGCGGGCATCTTCGGCTTTGGCGATGCCTACAAAGAGCTGGTAGACGTGAGCAAGCTGGGGGCGGTCGTCACCCACCCCATCACCTACCAGCCCTGGCACCCCGCCAGCGGCACACGCGTAATTCCGCTGGACGGCGGCGTGCTGGTGCACACCGGCCTGCCCAACCCTGGCATCAGCCGGGCGCTGGCCCGCTTCCGCGCCGTCTGGGAGCGGCTGCCTGTGCCGGTCATTATGCACATCGTGGCCACCACGCCGGAGCACGTCGCCCGCTGCGCCAGCCGCATTGACGCTGAGAGCGCTGTGGACGCCATCGAGCTGGGCCTCAACGACGACACGCCGCCGGACTTGGCGCAGGACTTCGTGCGCGCCGCGCTGCGCCTCACCGAGAAACCGCTGCTGGTGCGCCTGCCGCTGCAGCAGGCCTACGAGCTGGCTGACCCGGTGGCCGACGCCGGCGCGGGCGCGCTGGTGATCGCCGCCCCGCCGCGTGGAACCGCGCGCGACCCGCACAGCGGGCGGTTGGTGCCGGGGCGCGTTTACGGGCCGATCGTCAAGCCGATGGTGCTGCGCGTGGTCGGCCAGCTTGCCGAGCGCGTGGACGCGCCCATCGTGGCAGCCGGCGGCATTCACTCAGCGCAGGACGCCCGCGACTACCTGGAGGCCGGCGCGCGCGCCGTCCAGGTAGACTCCGTGACGTGGGTGCAGCCCCGCATGTTGGAGATCATCGCCCGCGACCTGGGAGGGTTAGTTGTTACGCGCGAGATGGGCGCGCTGCGCGACGAGTGGTACACCGGCATCGGGGCCAGCACGCTGGGCCGCCGCCGCGCCGCCCTGCGCGGCGAGGACGACTGAAGCGACTGCCGCCGCGCTGCGCCCTGTGTTATATAATACGGCATTCACGACAACGGAAAAACACTGACATGGCCGAAATCGTTAGCATCGTCTACAAACCAGCGGAAGTGGAAGCGCCCGCCGGGCGCTACCTGCGCGTGCCGCTGGAAACAGCGCGGCTGGTGGCGGGATACGGCATCGAGGGCGACGCCAAGGGCGGCCATCACAAGCGCCAGCTCAACATCATGTCGGCCGACACGCTGGCGGCGCTGGCTGCCGAGGGCTTCACTGTCGAGCCGGGCCGCATGGGCGAGCAGATCGTCGTGCGCGGCCTAGACGTGGACCGGCTGGCAGCGGGTGACCGCCTGCGCCTGGGCGCAGCGGCCACTGTTGAGGTGACTGGCCCGCGCACCGGCTGCGACCGCTTTGAGGCCTATCAGGGAAAATCGCCAGCCGAGGCCGCCGGCCGCCTGGGCGTGATCGCGCGCGTAGTCGCCAGCGGCGTCATCCGCGTGGGCGATTCGGTGACCGCCGATGTCTGAGTACGTCACCGTCGAGGTGCGGCCCACTGCCGACCCCGACACGCTTGAGCTTGTCACCAACCAGACGCTCACAGACGATGAGCGCGAGGTCTATCCCGACGCAGCGGCGGGCAATGAAGGTTCGCCGCTGGCGCAGGCCCTGTTCACCGCCGTTGAGGGCCTAGCCGCGCTGACGATCACCGCGCACAGCCTGCACGTCCGGCGCGAGCCAGGCCTTCCGTGGGAAGCCATCGTAGACGACGTGCGCGACGCGCTGCGCGATTTTTTCCTGTAGCGCTTCGCGGGCTGACAAATGCAAACGCGCCGGCCTGTCTTGCTCAACCGGCGCGTTTGCGCTGTGGTTCTTCAGGCATCATGCCCAAACCCCTGTTCCAGGGATTTCGACCTGCTCAGCGCAGGCCTGCGCTTTGAGGCATATCGGGTTGTCTGTGGACTGCATCCACTCCCCTTTCCCTTGCTTGCCTCTAATTAACACAATATGCCCATCTCTTAAAGTTGTCAACTAATTAAGACTATTCTAAGCCGTTGTTACCGCACTGCCCTAACCAGCCGGCCCAGCGCCGAACTGGTAACGTTTTTGCAACACCGAAATGGAAAATGAATATTTTGTAAATTCGCCGTTATAATTTAGGTGTTTCAGCCAGCAGCGGTTGTATTCAAACAGGCCAAGGGCGCGATGCTGGATTGGTATCAGGGCATTCTGGCACGCAGCGCGGACGGCGTAATCGTGCTGGACACGGAAGGCAGGGTCCTGTACGCTAACCCGGCTGCGGAGCGGCTGTTTGTGAAACCGAGCGAGGCGCTGGTGGGGCGGCGTTTCGGCTTCCCGGTGATCGCCGGCGAGAGCAGCGAAATCGAACTGATCCAGCCCGGCAGCGCGCCGGTCACAGTGGAGATGCGCACCGCCAGCTTTCACATGAATGGCCAGGACGTGCTGCTGGTGTCGCTGCGCGACATCACCGAGCGGCGGCAAATCGAGAACGCGCTGCGCCAGGCAGAGCTGCTCAACAGCGCCATCATCAACGCGCTGCAGGCGGCGATTGCCGTTCTGGACGCGCGCGGTAACATTGTGCGCGTGAACCACATGTGGCTGCAGCTTGCCGGGCAGAAGGGTGCGCCGCGCCTGTTGCGCGCCGATGCAGGAGTCAACTATTTCGATATGTGCCTTCAGACGAATGACTCGCTTACAGACGCCGCGCTGCAGGGCATGCAGCGCGTGCTGACTGGCGAGGCAGCCGGCTTCGATCTGGAGTACCCCTGGGATGGGCCGCAGGAAAAGCGCTGGTTTGTGATGCGCGTTAAGCCGGTTGCGGCCGAAGACCTGCGCGGGCTGATCGTGTCGCACATTGATGTGACGGCGTATCGCGCCGTGCTCCAGGCGCAGCGCAATGCCGAAGCGGCTGAGCGGCTGCGCCGGCAGGCGCTGGAGCACGAAGCGTTCCAGCTGCTGGACTACGCGCCAGCGCGCGCTACCTCTGGCATCACGCCGACGCTGCTGGAGGACTTGATCGGGCGCTACAGCCGTCTGCTCGACCTAGCGGTAGAGCAGCGCGCCTACAAAACCGACAACCAGGTTTCGGCGCTGGCTGAAGCGCTGGGCGGCCAGCTTGGCAGCCTAGCCGCCCAGCCGCGCGACCTAATCGAAATTCACTTAGAGGCACTGAACCGCAAGCGCCGCGAGAACGTCAAAGCCCCCTCGCGCGTGCAAATCTACTTCGAAGAGGGGCGCGTTCTAGTGCTGGAGATTATGGGGTATCTGGCATCGTACTATCGCAAGCGCGTGCTGGGCGTGCCGCAGCCGGTAACCGCAGCAGGGAACAGTCAAGCCCAATGACACGCTACTCGCTCACGCTCTATATAGCCGGCCACACGCCGAAATCGGAAAAGACGATCAACCACGTGCGGCGCATCTGCCAAGAGGCTTTCGGCGACGACTACGATCTGCGCATCGTGGACGTGATGCAGCACCCGGATCAGGCCGAACAGCATCACATCCTGGCTACGCCCACGCTCGTGCGCGAGTTCCCCCTGCCCAGCCGGCACATCATCGGCGACCTTTCCGCGGCGGACAAGGTGCGCGCGGCGCTCGATATTGATACCGCCGCCAACGACGACCACGAAGGGTGATATTCCATGAACCCCCTCAGATCGGAGCAGTCTGTCGCCAAAATGGAAACCGGTATCCCCGGTTTCGATCACATCAGCATGGGCGGCCTGCCCAAAGGCCGCTCCACCCTGGTTTCGGGGTCTGCTGGCACAGCCAAGACCGTGTTTGCCTGCCAGTTTTTAATCGAGGGCATCCGCGCCGGCGAGAACGGCGTCTTTGTGACGTTCGAGGAGTCCACAGACGACATCCGGCGCAACATGCTGGGCTTTGGCTGGGACATCGCCCGCTGGGAGGCCGAAGGCCGCTGGGCCTTTGTGGACGCCTCGCGCCACCACAACGAGATGGTCGTGCTGGGCGTTTACGACTTCGCCGCCCTGCTGCGCCGCATCGAGCACGCCGTCGAGAAAGTCGGCGCGACCCGCGTCTCGCTGGACTCGTTGGGCGCGATCTTCACCCAGTTCGCCGACGTCTCGATCCTGCGCGCCGAGCTGTTCCGCATCGCCTCGTCGCTGAAAGCGCTGGGCGTCACCACCGTCATGACGTCCGAGCGCACACAAGAGTACGGCGAGGTAGCCCGCTTCGGCGTTGAGGAGTTTGTGGCTGACAACGTCATCATCCTGCGCAACGCGCTGGAGGAGGAGAAGCGCCGCCGCACGATCGAGATTCTCAAGTTCCGCGGCACGTCTCATCGCAAAGGCGAGTTCCCCTTCAGCATCATTCCCGGCCGCGGCATCGTCGTGATTCCGCTGTCGGCCATCGAACTCAAACAGCGTTCGTCAGACCTGCGCATCACCTCCGGCAGCCAAGAGCTGGACCGCATGTGCGGCGGCGGCTTCTTCCGCGACTCGGTGATTCTGGTGTCTGGCGCTACTGGCACAGGCAAGACGCTGATGGCCACCGGCTTCATGGCGGGCGGCGCGGTCAACGGCGAGCGCTGCCTGCTGTTCGCCTTTGAAGAGAGCCGCGACCAGCTTTTCCGCAACGCCATCGGCTGGGGCTTCGACTTCGAGCGCATGGAGCGCGAAGGTCTGCTGAAAGTGGTGTGCGAGTACCCAGAGACAGCCGGCCTGGAAGATCATCTGATCGAGATGCGCCGCGTGATCGAAGAGTTCCGCCCCAACCGCGTCGCCATTGACAGCCTGTCGGCGCTGGAGCGCATCTCCACCAGCAAGAGCTTCCGCGAGTTCGTCATCGGGCTTACATCGTTCATCAAACACCAGGAGGTGGCCGGGCTGTTCACCTCCACCACGCCCACGCTGCTGGGCGGCACCAGCATCACCGAGGCGCACATCTCCACCATCACCGACTCGATCATCCTGCTGCGCTACGTCGAGCTGTACGGCGAGATGCGCCGCGGCCTGACGGTGCTGAAGATGCGCGGCTCGATGCACGACAAGGAAATCCGCGAGTTCACCATTGACGCCAGCGGCATGCACATCGGCAAACCGTTCCGCGATATTTCAGGCATTCTATCCGGCAATTTCACGCGGATCATCCCCGACGAAATCCAGCGAATCAGCGGGCTGTTTCAAGACGATGACTTTCAACCCTCTCAAGATTGAACAACCGGTGCTGCTGGTCGCCGATCCAACGGTTGTTCACCAGCCGCTGGCTGCCCTTGCGGCTGCTGGTCTGGATGTGATCACCAGCGCCCACTTTCCGCCCCAGACAGCAGGCTGCGCGGCGGCGTTTGTCCAGGCGCATCTGCTGCCGCTGCCGCCGCACAGCCTGCCGGTTGTCGCGCTGGTGGACACGCTGGGCGAGGCGCTGGCCAGCCCGCACCTGCCGCTGGACTGCCTGCGCTTATCCGAGACCGACCCAGCCGCCTGGCTGCTGGCGGCGGGCAGCGCCCGGCAGCGCTTTGCCCTCAACACTGAGCGGGCCAGCAGCGCCCGCAGCACCGCCGAAAGCCAGGCTCGCTTCCACAACACCGTCACCATTAGTCACGACGGCGTGCTGGTGCTGTCGCCGCAGGGCGTCATTCTGTTCGCCAACGCCGCGGCGCTGGACATGTTCGGGCGCGAGTCGCTTGTCGGCAGGGTGTTCGGCTTTCCGGTGTCCGGCGGCGGCGTTACTGAGCTGGAGATTCCGCACCCGGCTGGCGGCATCCGCGTGATGGAGATGCGGGTAGTGGAGAGCGAATGGGAGGGGCAGCTGGCATACCTGGCGTCTCTCCGGGATATTACCGCCCGCAAACAGGCCGAGGAGTCGCTGCGCCTGACCGTCCGCGCAATCGAGGCCAGCTCTGTTGGCGTGGTGATCGCCTCTGCCACCCTGCCCGATTTACCGATTATCTACGTCAATCCAGCGTTTGAAACCATCACCGGCTATAGCGCCGCCGAGGTCCTGGGGCGCAACTGCCGCTTCCTGCAGGGCGACGAGCGCGACCAGGACGCCTTGCACGAAGTGCGCGCGGCCCTGCGCGAGGGGCGCGAGACGCTGGTGACGCTGCGCAACTACCGCAAAGACGGGCAGATGTTCTGGAACGAGCTGCACATCGCGCCTATTACCGACGCCGACGGCTACATCACGCATTTCGTTGGTTTGCAGAACGACGTCACACGGCGCGTCGAGGCAGAGCGGGCCGTCAGCCGCTACGCCGCAGAGCTGGAACAGCGCGTCGCCCAGCGCACCGCAGAACTCAGCCAGCAGAAACAGCGCCTGGAGACAATCCTCAACAGCGTCAACGACATGGTCCTGGTCGTGAACGCTGCCGGCTACGTGCTGCAGGTTAACCCGGCTTTCAACGCCTGGTTTGAAGCGCCTGTCCAGCCGCTGCAGCGCCATCTGCGTGACATCACGCGACCGGAGGATCACCCCCTGCTGGACGCAACGCTGAGCAGCGCGCTGACGACCGGGCGGCTGGTGCGGGCCGAGCTGACGCTGCAAAACCGCGCCGGCCGGCTGAGCGTGGTGGACGGCAGCTTTTCGGCCATCCACCAGCAGACCGGCTGCGAGCCAGAGATCGTGTGCAGCTTCCGCGATATCTCGCTGCAGAAGCAGCTTGAGGACGGCCTGCGCCAAGCGCTTCAGCGCGAGCGCGAGCTGGGCGAACTCAAGACGCGCTTCAGCGCGATGGTGTCGCACGAGTTCCGCACGCCGCTGGCAGTCATCCTGTCGTCTATCGGCATCCTCAAGGAGTATCGCGACCGGCTGAGCGCGGACAAGCAGCTGCTGCACCTGCAGAAGGCCGAGACTCAGGTTTTCCGCCTGACGCAGCTCATCAACGATGCGCTGGCCTTCAATATGTCAGACGGGGCTGGGATTGAGTTCCGGCCAGCGTATTACAACCTGGCGGAGCTGTGCGCCGAGATGGTGAACGACGCGGCGCAGGGAACCAGCGGCAGCGAGGGCCGAGTCAAGTTCATCCATGAGGGCGCATGCGACCGCGGCTATGTAGACGAGACGCTGCTGCGCCACATCGTTTTCAACCTGCTGTCCAACGCCATCAAGTACTCGCCGCCCCATTCGCCCATTCTGGTGCGGCTGTCCTGCGCCGACGGCCAGGCCACGCTCAGCGTGACCGACCACGGCATCGGCATCCCGGCGGAAAGCCAGCCGCTGCTGTTCCATGCGTTCCACCGCGCCCGCAACGCTCGATCTATTCCCGGCACGGGCCTGGGACTCGTAATTGCTAAGCGCGCCGTAGAGGCGCACCGCGGCACAATCGAATTCAGCAGCGTTGAGGGCGTCGGCACAACCTTCACCGTCACGCTGCCCATCCAGCCTGAAGCGATCACAGCGCGCAGCCGGCCCGCCAACTGACGTATCCGTCCGGGCTGTGACTGTGTCCGGTTCTCTGCTATAGTGGGCTGCATGAGCGCGCAGCCGGGTTTGTGATATCGCCATGACAAAACGCAGTCGCTGGGTTGCTGCCGGGCTGGGCATCGCCATCAGCCTGGTCTTTCTGTGGTTTGCCTTCCGCGGCCTGCGGCCTGGCGAGGTGTGGGAAGTGATTCAAGGGGTGCAGCCGGGCTGGCTGGTCATCGGCGCGCTGTGGTACTTCGTCGCCGTGACAATCATCACCCTGCGCTGGCGCTTTCTGCTGCGCGCCTTCGGCCACATCCCCCTGCGCCGGCTCGTGCCGCTGGTGTGCATCGGCTACGCCGGCAACAACATCTACCCGTTCCGCGGCGGTGAGATTCTGCGCATCGTGCTGCTCCAGCGCAACCACCGCGTGCCGCTGGCGCGCGGCACGACAACGGTGATCGTCGAGCGCATGTTCGACGGTCTGGTGATGCTCACGTTTATCCTGGCGGCTGTGCTGCTGCTGGACGTGTCCTCGCCAGAGGTGCGCACTGTCGCTGCGGCAGCGGCCCCGCTCTTTCTGGGCGCGCTGGCAGTGTTCCTGGCGCTGGCCGCCCGGCCAAACCTGCTGCGCGCCCTGCTGCGCGGCGCGGCCCGTTTCCTGCCCCAGCGGCTGGGCGCGGCGCTGCTGCGCGCTGGCGAAGACATGGTCAGCGGGCTGGAAGGGCTGCGCACCCCTGCTGATCTGGCGGGCACTGTGATCGCGTCCTACCTGACGTGGATGGTAGAAGCCAGCGTCTACTGGCTGGTGTCGTTCGCCTTCGACCTCAACCTGAGCTACGCGGCGATGCTGCTGGCGGTGGGTGTGGTCAACCTGGCCGGGCTGATTCCGGCGTCGCCAGGGCAGTTCGGCGTGTTTGAGTTCTTCGTGGCCACCGTACTGGTCGCGGTGGGCGCGCCGTCGGTGGTGTCGCACGCCTATGCGCTGGTGGTGCACATGGTGATCTGGCTGCCAGTGACAGCGGTAGGGCTGTTCTTCCTGCTGCGCCAGGGGTTGAGTCTGAGCGCCGTGGCGCGCGCGCAGCAGATCGAAACCGCGGCGACAAGCACGCAGTAGCAGGATGGGAGCGCGCAGCACATGGCGCAGGCGTTGAAAGTCGGCATTGTCGGGGCGGGGGTGGCTGGGCTGGCTGCGGCGTGGGATACAGCTCGCGCTGGCCACGAGGTTCACATCTTCGAGGGCGCAGACACTGTCGGCGGGCTGGCCGCTGGCTTCAAAGACCCGTCGTGGGACTGGACGCTGGAGAAGTTCTACCATCACTGGTTCGAGAGCGACCGCGACATTCTGGCGCTGATTGACGAAATCGGCCACGGCGACAAAGTATTCTTCCCGCGCCCCAAAACCAGCTACTGGATTGACGGCAAAATCTACCGCTCGGAAATCGCGCTCTCGGCGCTGCGGCTGCCGCTGTCGCCGTTGGGGATCGTCCGGCTGGGGCTGGCGGGAGCTTACCTTAAGCTGACGCGCAGCTGGCAGCCGCTGGAACGGGTGACAGCTCACGACTGGATGACGCGCTGGATGGGCCGCGAGACGTATGAGCGCCTGTGGCGCCCGCTGCTGATCGGCAAGTTCAGCGACCAGTACCGCGACGTGAACATGGCCTGGATGTGGGCGCGCATCTACACGCGCAGCCTGCGCCTGGGCACGTTCGAAGGCGGCTTCCAGGCTTTTCTCGACGCGCTGGCGGCAGCGGTGACAGCGCAGGGCGCGCGCATCCACCTCAGCGCGCCGGTCGAGCGCATCGCGCTCGACCAAAACCGCCCCACTCTAACCGTGGCTGGCAGCGCGCCGCAGCCCTTCGACCGCGTCATCAGCACTACGTCGCCAGCCCTGATGCTGCGCATCGCCGACGGCCTGCGCGACACGCCCTACGGCCAGCAGATGGCCGCCCTCAAGAGCATCGGCGGGCTGTGTGTGGTGCTGGCCCTGAGGGAGTCGCTGCTGACAGACGGCACATACTGGCTCAACCTGCCTGCCACCAGCCCGGATAAAGCGCAGAGTCAGTTCCCGTTCCTGGCGCTGGTAGAGCACACCAATTGGCTGCCGAAAGAGCGCTACAACGGGGACGTGCTGGTGTACTGCGGCGACTACGTGCCGGCGGATCACGAGTACTTCCGGCTTGACGAAGCGGCGCTGGTGGAGCGCTTCATGGCGGCGCTGCCGCGCTTCAACCCGCGCTTCACGCCGGATTGGGTGCGGCGCTGGTGGGTGTTCCGCGCGCCCTATGCACAGCCCGTGCCGGGCGTGAACCACAGCCAGCACATCCCGCCGCTGGCGACGCCGCTGTCCGGCGTCTACTGGGCCAGCATGAGCCAAGTGTACCCGTGGGATCGGGGCACGAACTACGCTGTCGAAATCGGCCGGCGCGCAGCCCGGCTGGCAATGAGCAGCTAGGCCGTTCACACCGCCTCGTAGCGCAGGGCTGGGTTGCCCGGCTGTTCGACCTCGCTCAGGTTGTGAACGGCCAGCCGCCCGCGCTCGTATAAATACTCCACGTGCGCCCCGACTTCAGAGAGCGCCAGCAGCACGTCGTAGCCGTGCAGGTCCGGGTACATGGTCTTAGAGATTTCGCTGATGGTAGGCGGCGTCGGCGCGGCGCGCACGATCTCTAGGATGCGCTCCAGCTTGCGCTGGTGGCTGGCGTGAATGGCGATGATGCGTCCGTAGACATCGAACATCGGGTCCTCGTGGCCGCCCAGCGCCAGCCGGATGCCGTCCAGCCGCGCCACCTTGTGCAGCGAGTCCAGGTAGTGGCCCAGGCCCGTGTAATGCGTGATGCTCTCCGGGGCTTGGTTGGGCGTGGTGCGCGACAGCACGTGGTCGGCGCTCAGCAGCACGTCGCCCAAACGAATGCACACCTGTCCCGGACAGTGGCCAGGCGTGTGGATGAACTCCATGCCGTCCAGCGGGTGGTACTCGTCCAGATTGAAACTAACCGGCACCGATGAGAAGTGCTGTTTGCCGAAGCCGTACATCTCAATCAGGCTCTGGCGCAGGCGCTCGCTGACGCCGGCGCGCTCCAGGTAGATCGAAACGTCTTTGGTGGCAACGACGACTCGTTCCTCATAGTTGACCAGGATGCGCCGGTCCAGCTCGTGAATGCCGACCACCGCGCCGCCAGTCTGCTGGATAATGAAGGCCGCGCCGCCAAAGTGGTCAATGTGACCGTGCGTGATCAAAATCCGCTGGATGTCGGTTACGGCCAGCGGCTCGCCGAAGTCGTCGCGCAGCGCGCGGATGCCGGCCAGCAGATGGGCGTTGCTGTCGCCAAAACCAGAGCCGGTGTCCACCAGTGTAGGCGGCCCGGCGTCAAGGATCACGTAGCAGTAGGCCAACAGCGGCGCGAACGCCTGCACGGGTATGCGGTAAATACGCGCCCCGCTGCTGGAGTCAAACCGTTCGATAGATGGCAGCGCCCCCATGCAGCCCCTTTCTAGCAAACAGCACAGCGCACATTGTAGCACACATGGCACACATGGCGGCTGTCTCAGCGCTGTTGGGCGAACAGTTCACACCTTGCGCGCGTACACAATCATGCCGGTGCTGTGAAGCAGCCCCCAATGCACTAGGCGCGTGTCAGCCGCGCACAGGGCGCGCAGCAGCGGCAGCGCCAAGCGATCCGGCAGCTTGACTTGGTGCGTAAGGTAGCCCGTTACCGCCGGCGCGGCAGTGCGCCGCTCTACCACAAAACGCTCCTCGATCAGCCTCAGCCAGTCGTGCTCGCGGCCCGCGCCCTCGAACGGCGACAGCCCCTCCGCCTCGATGCTGGCCTTAATGCGCGACGGCGCGCGCGCCCCAAAGCGCAGCAGCCCGGCAAATTTGTCGCGGTAGCTGATGTGCGTCGGCAGGACGAGCATCAGCGCCCCAGCCAACAGCGCCGTTGCAAGACTCTCCTCGCCGCGCGAGTCAGACACCCACAGCAGGCCGCCGGGGCGCAGCGCACGGTGCGCCTGCGCGATCACACGGTCGGCGCGCAGGAGGTGGTGCAGCGTGCCTTTGACGGCGATCACATCGTAGGCTTCCAGCGGCAGTTCGAGCGTGTTGAGGTCAGCAGCGCGGTACTCGACGCTGCCGGGGACTTCGGCGCGGATCGTTTCGTAATAGCGGCGGCCCACCTCCAGCGCCTGCTCGCTGATGTCCAGGCCGGTGGCGCGCGCGCCGCGCTGCGCCAGCGCCAGCGTCAGCCAGCCGCTGCCGCAGCCCAGCTCAAGCGTGTCCATGCCGGGGCGCACGTGATCGAGGAAGGCGTCAATGTCGCGCGTGTGGTAGATGGCGTTGTGGCGCAGGCGGCGGTGATAGCGCCAGTCGGGCGGCACTTCGCGCGCCTTCGCCTCGGCGTCCGCGCCCCACAGGGCCGCTTCCTCGGCCAGCCGCCGGTCGTAATCACGCATGGCCGCTGTCATCTCCGCCGCTGGCCAGGCCGCCGTTCTGCGGGCGGACGCGCGTCTCGCTCATGCGGCCTGGGTGCCGCCCGGTAATGGGCGCGTAGAAGGCGCGTATCTGCGCTATGTCGGCCTCTAGGTCGCCGCTGGGCGTGATGACCGGCCCGACGCCGGCCCGACGTCGGGCGTAATCAATATAGCCCAACACCAGCGGCACGCCCGCTTCTAGGGCAATATAGTAGAAGCCGGTTTTCCAGTATTCGACTGTCTTGCGCGTGCCCTCTGGCGCAATCGCCAGCGCCAACCGGTCGTGCGCGCGGAATGCTCGCGCCGCCTGCTCAACAGCATTGTAGCGCCCGGTGCGGTTAATCGGGATGCCGCCGGTCAAGCGCACCAGCCAGCCCAGCGGCGGGCGGAAAAGCGTGTGCTTGGCCATGTAGCGCAGGCGCACGCGGAAGACCAGCGCCGCCAGCACCAAGATGATGCCGTCCCAGTTGCTGGTGTGCGGCGCGCTGACGACGATGAACTTGGGCAGGTTGGGCAGGCAGCCTTCCGCGCGCCAGCCGGTCAGGCGGAACAGCGCGCGCGACAGGGCGGCCAGGGCGGCGCTGGTTTCAGGCGGACGTTCAGACAGAATGTTCATGCGACTCTCACAGGTAGGGTAAACGAAAGCAAAGGGGTCACAGAGCGCGGATGACGCGGGCCGGGTTGCCGGCGGCGATCACGCCCGGCGGTATGTCGCGCGTGACCACGCTGCCCGCGCCAATCACGCTGCCCGCGCCGATAGTCACGCCCTTCAGCACCAGCGCGTGCATGCCGATGAACACGTCGTCGCCGATGCTGACCGGGGCGGCTGCGCCGTCGCTGGGGCGCAGACGGCGCGTCTGCGCGTCCAGCGGGTGGAAGTCGGTGTCGGTGATGACCGCGTTAGCGCCGACGGTGACGCGGTGGCCGATGCTGATGCGCTGCTCGGCAACGATCGCGCCGCCGGTCATGCCAAAGTCGTCGCCGATCGTCAGCACAGCCCCGGCGCGGCGCGTGCTGAGGATGACCGGGTGCGCCGGGCCAAGCGGGTTGCTGCGCACCGACGAGCGCAGCGCCAGCCGCGCCCCGATGGTGAGCGTGCTGCGCCGGTGCTTCTGGATAATAGGCAGGCCGTAAAGCGCCCAGCCCGGCCCCCAAGCCACGCCCGCCAGCGCAAACTGGAGGCGCCCCAGCGGCAGCAGCAGCCAGCGCTCAATCTCGTTGCGCGCCTTCCAAGGCATGTCCCACGCCAGGCGCGCCGCGTCAGCGGGGGAAACAGTGAGGGGTTGGTCAGGTCTGCCGTCCATCATGGCACGGCATGATAGACGCAAAATGAAAGCCGTACAATCCCTACGAGTCGGTGATAACACACTGAAAACCGCGTTTAACAGCTCGTCACACCTCACCCCAGCGCGCTGAGCTGGTTGTCCAGCAGCAGGATGAAGCCGGCCGCTGTCAAGTCGCTGAGGTCGCTCACCGGCTCGTCGGGCGGGCGGGCAGCGGCAGCGGCGCGGGCGTGTTCCCAGGCGCGGCGGGCGCGGGCGCGGGCGCCGGCCCGATAGTAGAGGTTGCCCAGCAGGTACGCCGCCAGCAGGTGATCGCGCTGGCAGTAAAGCGCGGCGCGCAGCGCCTGGAAGGCGTCGCGGTCGTTTCCCTCTTCTAGAAACAGCATGGCGCGCACGTAGTGGGCGTCGGCCAGCAGCGCGTCACGGTACAGCGCCATGTCGAGGTGCGCGTGCGCTTCCGGCACGGCTTGGCGGCCGGCGAACAGATACGCCAGCAGCACGTGCGCGCGGGTGTGGCCGGGCTGGCGTGTCAGCAGCTCGCCCAGCGTCCGTTCGGCTTCGTCGAGGCGCTCGGCGCGCAGCGCGGCCAGGGCGGCGGCGTAGGTGTCGGGCGCGGGCGCAGCCGGCAGCGGCCCGGTGTGCAGCGCGCCGGTGTGCCGGCGGTAGGCCAGCGGCGTCCCATCCTGCGGCTTTTGGTAGAGCACCGCGCCGGGAAAGACGTGCGCTGTCCAGCGCTCGCGCGCGCTGCGGATCGCCTCGGCGTGGCCCAGCAGCAGCCAGCCGCCGGGGTGGAGCGCCTCGAACAGCCGGCGCTCCACCGGCGGGATATGCTCGCGCTGGAAGTAGATCAACACGTTGCGGCAGAAGATGATGTCCAGCCCCTGCGGAAACGCGGTGTCGAGCAGGTTGTGCTGCTGGAAGGCGACCATCTGGCGCAGCGCCGGTTTGATCTGCCAGCCGACAGGCGTGGCGTCGAAGTAGCGGGCGCGGAAGCCGTCGTCGGTGTGGCGGAACGCCCAGTCGCGGTAGACGCCGGCGCGGGCCAGCGCCAGCGCCCGCAGGTTGATGTCGGTCCCCAACAGGCGGATGCGCCAGCGCTCCAGGTCCGGCAGCAGCGTGTGCAGCGCAATCGCCACCGAGTACGGCTCTTCGCCAGTGGCGCAGCCCGCGCACCAGATATCGAGCGTCAGCCGGTTCTTGTGGCGGCGTTCCAGCACCAGGTTCGCCAGCAGGTGATCGCGCAGCAGGCGGAAGTAGGCAGGGTCGCGGAAGAAATAGGTCTCGCCGATTGTCAGCGCGTGAATCAGGTCCTGCCACACCGGTGCGGAGTCCGGGCTGGCGCGCAACAGGCTCAGCAGGCCGGCCAGATCACCCCCGGCTGCGTCGCGCAGAATCAGCTCCAGGTCGCCGCGGAACTGGGTGGAGACAGCCAGACCGGTGCGCTGCTCGATCAGAGCGCTAGTCTGGGCCAACAGGGCGGACGGCGGTTGCGTTGACATCGTGTCACAGTTATACACCCAGCGCTCAGCGCTGAACATATAACATAACAAAGTTTTAATAGCGGCCGGTTGAGCGGCGCGCAAATTGACTTTGCCCGAACGATTCTCTATACTCACCCACGATTACCGGTTGCATCGTTCGATAAGTCCTTGACCTGCCTTGCTGACCTCACCCCTGCCCCGCCGACGCGGGTCTTCCCCTACCCAAAACAGAGAGGGGATTAGGGGGTGAGGTTGAAGAAATAACAGAGATTTGCCTGACGAAACGCTGAGGTGCTAGCAGGAGGAGAGCTGCAGTGCAACGGTGGTGGGCAGCAGTAGGAATTATTCTGCTCACTGGCCTGGTTGGCCCGTTTGCCAGCGCGCAGACTGCCGCTCAGCCCGGCGACCCGCCCATTGCCAGCCTTATCAGCGTGTCAGCGCCAGATGAAAACGGCCTCGTGACGATCTCTGGTGCGGCTGGCGCGGTGTTTCCCGCAGCCCGGGTCGCTGTCCGCAACCTTTACACTGAAGAAGTTGTGACGGCCAACGCAGGCCTCACCGGCGCGTTCACAGCGCGCATCTTTGGCCCCGGCAGCACGCCCTTCTGGATCAGCCCAGCGCAGACGCTGCCGGCCGGCCTCAGCGGCCAGCCGGGGTCGCTGCCCGGCGGGCCAGGAACCATCGTCTACGGCTCATTTCCAGAAGCGCGGCAGGACGCCGCCGCCATCACGCAGCTCATCGTTGACGGGCAGTTGGGCGACTGGGAACTGTATCCGGATGCCCGCCTGCTGCCCGCCGGCCCGCATCCGCTGTACGCGCTGCGCAACGCCGGCTCGCTGTATCTGGCGCTGCCAGCCGCCGCCGCGCCCACTGTCTACAACCGGCTGGCTGTGCTGTTCAGCTCTGGCACGACGGCCTACGGCCTGGTCGTTGACCCGCGTCTGGCCGAGCAGACCGCTGTGTGGCGGCGCATCAGCCCCAACGCGGCTGACCTGGGCACGATTGCCGTGGCCGCCGCGGCCCAGGCGGACGGCATCGAGCTGCGCGTGCCGCTGAGCGCGCTGCGGCCTGCCGGGGCCTCAGCCCTGGCCGACATCGTGATCAACGGCGTCGAATTCCTGGCGGCCGACGGGACACAGATAGCGCGCTACAGCGCCGAGCAGCCGCCGCTGCTGGTGAACGAGGTGGATGGCATCGTTTACCAGGGCGGCCTGCTGACTGGCGAGCTGGCGCGCTTCACTGCTGGCGGGCCGGTAGCCAGCGGCGCCGGTGTATGGACAGCCCGCGGCCGCGCGCTCGGCCTGACGCTGTCGCCAGGCAGCGTCTGGCGCATGCAGATGGACGTAACCCTGAACGCGCCGGGCCTGCCGGACAGCCTGGCCGGCCTGGGCATGATCGGGCGCGTCAGCCTGCAGCCAGTAATCGGCGCGGACGGCCTGCAGGCTGTGGGCGGCCCGGACAGCGCTAATGGCTGGACAGCAGCGCGCACGCCCTCCGGCCTGCCGATTGACGGCCTGGGAACCGTCATCGTTCTGGGCGAGACGCTGACGCCAGCCCAGCAGGTGCTGCGCCAGGGCAGCGCGCTCACGTTCGGCCTCGACTTCCGCCTGCGCGTTCCCGCCGATCTGCCGCCCGGTCTGTACGTGCCGGTGTTTGAAGGCTGGGCGCGCATCGCCAACGGCGAGCTGATCCCGTGGCACACCAGCGGCTTGCTGGGCAGCGGCGGGCGAACGCTCTCGCGTTTGCAGTCTACCCGCCTGCCGCTGGTCCTTAACAGCGGCGGCAGCGCAGGCGGGCGGCTGCTGTGGACGCTGTTCCACGACGCGCCAGGCAGCGCCGGCAGCCGCGGCCTGCTGGCCGCCGAGGACGCGGAGCGCTTCGCCCTCTCCAACCGCGTGCGCTTCAACAGCCCCACATACATCCTACCCCCGCGGGCCGGGCCAGAGAGCGCCGAGGCCATCGCCTACCCGCTCGAACCCTACCTGCCCAACATGCTGCCCAACAGCGCCGATTCGTCCGCGCCGCCCCTCATCCCTTTCCTCTTCCCCGGCGGCCGCCTCAGCGGGCAGGTGCAGCGACCCGACGGCACAGTGGACGACCTGGGCAGTGCCCCTTTCCTGCAGAACCGTCTCTCGACGCCCGAAGCGGACGACCGCACGCTGTTCGGCGGGCAGTCGCAGGTGGATATCTACCGGCTGACGACGCTTAACCCGCTGTTCACAGGCTATCGTTTCGACCAATACGGCGAGTACCGCATCACGCTCAGCGGCGCGCTGGAGGATATTTGGGGCAACCGGTACGAGGGCGGCGGCGTGTACACCGTGCTGGCCGCCGAGACGCTCAATCTGACGCCGGGCGTCATGCCGGGCACGCCATTCCACGTGGGCGACGCCTTCAGCGCAGCGCTGCGGGTCGCCCCGGCCGTGCCGGCCGATGTGACGGTCAGGCTGCGCGTTTACCCGCTGGACGGCAGCGCGCCGGTCGAGCATGTGATCAGCGGACAGGCCAACCGCGCCGGCTATTTCTACCCGCCAGACAGCGCCTTCGCGTTCGACACGCCCGGCGAGTATGTCGCAGATTACGAGGCGCGCTACACCGACGCCGCTGGCCGCCTGTGGGCCGGCAGCCTGCGCGGCGCGGGCGTGGTCGCCACCGCGCACGGAACGCTGATCGCGCGCGGGCAGCGCGGCCTGTTCGACTTCGATCCGGGCGTGCGGCCGGCCTGGTTCCGCACCCAAACGCACGCGCCGCGGGCCGGCGCGCTGCGCTATCACTCGCCCTATCACCCTGGCGACGTGCTGCGCTACCCTGCCGACAGCGCGGGCAGCGTGCAGCCTGTGCTGACGCTGCAGGACGCCGCCGGCAGCTACCAGAGCTGGCTGCTGGCGGCGCTGCCCGATTACACGTCCTCAGTGGGCCAGCCGCTGGAAGACATGGCCCTGCGCGACGAGCTGCCAGCGGCCCTTGACGGCGCGTCGTACTACTACTTCAGCGCCATCCGGCCCGGCGTCAGCCTGCGCCAGTTCGTCAAGGGACGCGATGAACCCGGCCTGCTGTGGCACTGGGACGCCGACAATCCGCTCAACCGCCAGCCTGGCGCAGGTCTGGCGGGCGACCAGCCCGGCGATTACGCCTTCCTGTTCGGCGGCGCGGTCGTGCGGGCGCCCGACGCCGGCGTGGTCGAAACAGCGGCTTATGCCGCGCTCGCCGTGGCCATCGGCGGCGATGACGCGCGCGGCCCGCGCGTGTTCCCGCCCTACCGCGGCGAGGCCGGCGGGCCGGACGGCGGGCCGCTGCTGACGCTGGGCGGGCAGCTCAACCTCTTTTTCTACCCCACCAGCGTGCAGCCGGGCCAGGTGTTGACGGTGGGCGATGTCGTGTCGTTCGCTGGTCAGGTGGGGCCAGCCCTGGCCTCGCGCGTGGACATCGCCGTGACCGACCCCGACGGCGAGACGCGCGCCTTCGGTGGCTACGCCAGCCCCACCGGCTACTACTACAACCCAGCAGATGACTTTGCTGCGCGCAAGCCCGGCGTGTGGACCGTGCAGGTGCGCGTCACGCATGACGGCTTGACGTCTGCCGGGCCGGTGCAGCCGCCGCTGCCGCAGGGCGGCGTGCCTGGCGCGCCGTCCGGCATCTACCAGTTCTATGTGATTCCGGCCGAGGCCGGCCCCATACCGTTCAACGACACGCGCGCCGATTACCGCATCCCCGGCGGTATCCCCTACAACTTCAACTTCAGCCTGCCCGCCGATTGGAGCGACGCGGCCTTCCACTACACCGCCGCTGTTCCGGCCTACATCGTCGGCAGCGGCCGGCTGCAGATCAACGGGCGTTCGGTCAGCTACCAGTACAACCCGGTCAACCTGAACAACGCCTTCCCCAATTACGAGATAGATGCGCGCGTCTCTGGCCCGCACGTTTCAGACCGGCTGACGCTGACGTTCTTCGCCAGCGGCGCTGACCCGCAGGGCCAGCGGCGCTATCTCAGCCGCACCGTCGTCATCCAGTACGACCGGCTGACCACGTTTGATTGAGGACCTGCCCATGACACCACGCGATGCACGCAGGCGCAGCCACCGGCGGCAGGTGTGGCCAGCGGCGCTGGCGCTGGCCGGGCTGGCGCTGCTGGCGCTGGCAGGCTCCGCGCTGGCGCAGGCGCCCACGCCCACCCCGCTGCCGCTCTACGCCCTGCCCGACGAACGCACCACGCGCAGCTACAGCAGCAGCACCTTGGCCATTGCCGACCAGGGGCGCCGGCTGGTTGTTGCCAACCAGCTCAACGGTACAGTGTCCATCGTTGAGGTGGTCATCGCCAACCAGGCGCGCACGCTGGCCGAAATCCCAGTGGGGCGCGACCCGCGCAGCGTGGCGGTAACGCCCGATGGCCTCACCGCGCTGGTAGCGCTGCGCGGCGACAGCGCCCTGGCGGCGGTGGACGTACGTCAGCCGGCCGTGCTGCAGACCATCCCGCTGGGCGGGGCGCTGGCCTATGCCGTGGTGGCCGAGGCCGACACCGCCTATGTGTCGCTGCAGGGCAGCAGCGAAATCGCTGTAGTGGATTTAGCCGCCGGCCAGGTGAGCGCCCGCATACCCGTCCCGCCCTTCCCGGCCGGCCTGGCGCTGTGGGGCGATCTGCTCTACGTTACCCATTTCTGGAGCGGCGACCTCAGCCTGGTCTACCTGCCGCAGCTGCGCGTGGTAGACGTCGTCTCCACCGGGCCGGACACCGGCCTGTCGCAGGCTGTCGAACTGGACACCACCCGCGGCCTGGCCTATCTGCCGCAGACGCGCAGCAACGCCCAGAACCGCTTCCTTACCTTCGACACCACCGTGTTTCCGGTGGTCAACGCGCTCGATCTGCGCAGCCTGGCCTTGCTGCCTGGCCGACGCATCACGCTTGACACCGTTGACCGGCCGGTAAACATGCCCTTCGACGCCGCCCTTGACCGCTTCCGCAACTGGCTTTACGTGGCCAACGCCGGCAGCAACGACGTGTCCGTCGTGGACCTCAACACCGGCCTGCTGCGCGCCAACATTCCTGTAGGGGCCAACCCGCGCGGCATTGTGCTCAACCGGGACAACACCTTCGCTTTCGTCAACAACGCCCTCGACGGCACGGTGACCATCATCAACACCGGCGCGCTGGCCGCCATTGACGTGCTGCCGGTGAGCAACCTGACTGTGCCAGTGGACATCCTCATCGGCGCACAGTTGTTCCACAGCGCGGCTGACCCGCGCCTCAGCGCCGACCGCTGGATAAGCTGCGCCAACTGCCACTTCGACGGCCTGTCTGATGGCCGCACCTGGGCTGGTTTCCCCGGCGGCCCGCGCAACACGCCCGACCTGTTCAACCTAGTGGAGACTGCGCCGTATAACTGGGATGGCGGCTGGGACGAGCTGGCCGATGTCGAGCTGAAAATCCGCGACCTGCAGGCCGGTATCGGCCTGATCGAGGATTTCCCCCTATCCGCGCCGCTGGATGCGCCGCACACCGGCCTCTCGCCCGACCTAGACACGCTGGCCGCTTACCTGGCCGCGCTGCCCGTGCCGACCAACCCCTTCCAAGGCGACCCGGCGCAGGTGGCGCGGGGCGCGCAGGTGTTCGCTGAACAGGGCTGCGACCAGTGCCACATCGGCGCGGTGGGCAGCAGCCCGCAGGTGCACGATGTGGGAACCGGTGGGCTGTTCGCCACGCCGCAGTTACGCTACCTGTGGCTGAGCGCTCCTTATCTGCACGATGGCTCGGCGGCTGCGCTGCACGACGTGTTTCGGCTGCCCGGCGCGCATTTTCTCGGCTTGACCGTCACACCACAAGACCTAGACGCCCTGGTGACCTATCTGCTCAGCCGGTAACAAAAGCGTACCGTCTGGCAATTTAAAATTTAACGCTTGCGAAAACACGGCCCTGTCGCTATTATTTGCGAAATACGTAAGCAAAATTGCGCTGCCGCGACAGGGCTGTGGACAATGAGCATAAGCGCTGCGATGCAGCAGTATCTAGCGGAAGCCTACCGGCTGGCGTATTACCAGGACGACAGCCGGTATGTGTCTACGTCAGCGCTGGCAGAGGTGATGAACGTGTCAGCGCCG
>DAOTWC010000016.1:0-25887 GCA_034435995.1 Anaerolineae bacterium
AAACGGTCAACAGTCAGTTGGAGAAAATGGGTCTCCAGCGCCTCCACGCCAGCACCAATGATGGTTTCGCCTTTAAAGTCCTCGCTTCCCTGCTTGCACTGGCTTTTCATAATGCACTCAAATAGCAATCAAGGTTAACAGATATACATGTCCTTTTACCTGTAATGATCACGACCAGTGCGCAAAAAGCCGGTGTTGATTTCACCGGCTGGATAATGCGTATCAATGTGAGATCGTGCTGCCTAGCGGCGGGCGATAGATGCCTCAACACACGTCACGCCGCTGCTGCCAACGATAGTGCCGTGGCGCGTGCCTGCTGGAATGTCTGCCCGATCACCTGGGCGCAGTCGCGCGCGCTGATTGCTGTCCGGCAGGACCAGTTCCAGCGCACCCTCAATAACATACAGCACTTTGTCATACCCGTGGCTGCGAACAGCGTAGCGGTGATTCGGGGCGTTCGTCCACATGTACGGGCGCAGCCCCTGAGCTTTCATCATCCGTGTGATGGTGGACATGGTGGGGTGCTGGCCGCCAGTCCAGCGCGTCACGCGCACGATTTCGTTCTGTTGTATGGCCATAAGCGACTTGCCTCTGCTCCTGCGAGGTGTTTCAGGTGAAGTTCGTCGAATAATAATTAGAACATCGTAAGTCTGTTTTGGAGAAACGCAATCCGGCCACTAGAATTGGACTCATCGTGTTCGGCTGCATCTCCACAACACACCAACGGGGCAGCATTCTAGCGCGCTGCAAGGTGTTTTTCAAGCAGCCAGCACGGCTCGTGTTCCTGGTGTATTACCCCCTCGTGGTCGCGGTATTCCCAGCGGCCAGGGTCCTCGGCAAAGACTCGATAGCCACGCCGCTCATACAGCCGCTGCGCACGTGAATTCGTCTTTGCAACGGCAATCAATGCGCGGCTGCAGCCAGCGTTCTGCGCGGCGCTTTCGGCGTGAGCCAGCAAGAATGAGCCAATGCCCAGGCCGCGGAACATTTCCAACACGCGGAAGGCGTAGAAATAGGCATGCAGTGGGCCAGAGGCTTTCCCTGAACGCAGGCTGACGAAGATGTGCCCGACTGGAAAACCGCCCACATCTGCCAGCAGCATCAACCGGCGGCCTGCCTCCTGCTCACGAAATGAACGCGCGTAGAGCGCCCGAAAGCGCCGGTACTGCCCGAACCACTCCAGCTTGGGGAGGTCGTCATGACGGGCCAATCGCACTGTAACCGGCACGACAACTGTCAGGGTTGCGCTGTCAAGGTGCATCGCTGACTGTTTCCTGAGCAATGACGCTCGGCAGCAGGGCCGCTTCCTCGCTGGCGCTTGAGATTTCACCGTCCAGCCAGGCGGCGCGCAGCCGCCGGAGAATGACACTATAGCACGGCCCAGGCGGCACACCAAGCTGCCGCAGCGTGTGGCCAGTTGTAACTGGGTAGACATAGCGCCAGTTCAACATGAAAGCAGCGATGCGCTCTCGCACCATGTCTGATGGGCTGAAGAGCCAGCCTGCCCACAGAGACGTTGGGTTGATCGGCTCTAGCAGGCTGACGATGCGGCTGACACGCACACCAACGGCATCGAGTTCGCCCGGTTCCTGCACCAGACGGGCGGTCTCCAACAAGGCAGCAGCAGTGCGCCGCCCCATCATCAGACGGTCAAACAGGCCAGGTAGCGCGGACAATGGCAGATCAGCCGCCAGCGCGTGCCAGCGATCAACCGGAGGGCCGGGCAGCTCGAAAGGCCAAGGCGGCAGCTGTGTCCGCGCCACTTCAAAGCGGTCAGCTGTCTGCGGGCTGATGCGGAAATCCGGGTAAATTGCCTCTAACGCCCGGCGTGCCTGCAGGTTGAACAGCGCTTGTTCAGCACGTTCTTCACGCAGCAGCAGATCGAGTTCGTTGAGAATGCGTCTGCCCGTGATGCGGCGCAGCATCGGCAGAGCGGTTTCGATCAACTCGGCTGTGCGCGGCTCGATCGTGAAACCCAGCCTTACTTCAAAGCGGGCCGCCCGCAGGATGCGCGTGGGATCGTCCACAAAGCTCAAGCTGTGCAGAACGCGGATCAGGTGGTCGCGCAAATCGTTTAGGCCACCGTAGAAATCGAGAATGTGACCGGCAGCGCTGGCCGGGCTGAGCTGAATCGCCAGAGAATTGATCGTGAAATCGCGCCGCTGCAGGTCGAGCTTGATCGAGCTGCGGTATACCGTTGGCAGCGCAGTTGGGTGCTCGTAGAACTCGTTGCGCGTCGTGGCGAAATCCACATGGTGCGGCAGCTGCTCTGGAGCCGCGCCGACAGCGGCTGCCGTGTGCGCATCGAGAATCCACTTGGCTGTGCCAAACGGCTGAAAGCTGTGTACTTGTCCGCCGTATGCCTGTTGAAGGCTGCGCGCCAAGTCAATAGCGCTTCCCTCGACAACGAAATCAATGTCGAAATTGGGCCGATCCAGCAGCAGGTCGCGCACGACGCCGCCCACCAGATACAAGTTAACACCCTGCTGCTGGGCGTGCTCGGCTGTAATGTTGATCAGATGCGCTGTTGGGCCGCCTAGCACAGCAGCCATTTGCTGGCTGGTGAACACGCTTTGCGGTTGTGCCGGCTGTGTGGGGTGCGCGCGCGCCCAATGTTTTATCAGGTCAGTGCGGGTTACGATGCCAATCAGCCGGTCGTTTTCGTCCACAACCGGTATTTGTCCCCAACCGCTTTCAACCATGCGCTGTTCCAACAACAAAACAGAGTCTTGTGGTTGGACAGTGACACGCCCGCTGGCCATGACCTCACGCACCGTAAGGCTGCCTAAACCGTGTTCCATGGCGCGGTCAGCATCGCGGCGGGTGAGTAGTCCGGCAATTCGACCGGTGTCGTCCACTACTGGAAAACCTTCATGGCCGATGCGCCGCAGCTGCTGCGCTACCTCACTCACGCGCTGATCCGCACGGACGGTTTGCGCGCCATAGCTCATAAGATCGCTCACGCGCGCCAGCGGACGCACACGCTGCTCGACCTCGCGCCACACACTGGCTACCACGTCATCAAGGGACCGGTCGTAGAGCGTGGCAGCGGCCGCGCGGCTGTGACCGCCGCCGCCGAACAGGCGCGCAATCTCGCCCACATCCAGCGCGTCGCTGGTCGAACGGCACACCAGCAGGAGGTTGTCCGGCATTTCAACGGCGACGAACAGCGCAGAGGACTCCAGGATGTCGCGCAGGCGATGCACGACGGTGCTTATTTCATGAATATAAGCTGGCACATGCGCTGCGCTTATGATAACCGTATGCCCCTGTATGCTGCGGCTCTCAGCGTTCGCGATCAACTTCTCAAACAGGTGCTGCTGGTCCTGAGTGAGGGGAAGGGTCAGAAAGCGGCGCACAGTGTCTAGGGCAGCGTTTTGTTCGAGCAGCCAGGCGGCTGCGTGTAAATCGCGCGGGGTGGTCGTGCCGTAGGAGAGCGAACCGGTATCCTCATAAACACCCAGGGCCAGCAGCGTTGCCTCCATGGACGTAAGGGCCAGCCCCTGTTCACGAATACGCTCAACCAGCAGCGTGGTTACTGCGCCTACTGGCTCACTGATGAGCGTGGTATGTGGGTCAAGATCGGTGTGCCCAAACGGCTGGTGGTGGTCAATGATAGTGGTCGGTGTGCCGGCTTTGAGACCGCGCAGGTTGGGCAGGCGCTGGGTGTCCACCAGGATAACATGCTTGACGCCGCGTACGCGCAGGTCGGCTTGATTGACAAACGTGACGCCGTTGCGATAGAGCGCCAGGAAATGCTCGACATTGCGGTTGATGCGATCTGGCAGCACGGGGATCGCATCTGGATACAACCGATGCGCTGCCAGCAGCGCTGCGACAGCGTCGAAATCGGCGTTGGCGTGTGTGAGGATCAATTTCACAAGCGGAACCCGGCGGCAAAAGTCTGTGTAGGATTATACCTGTGCCCGATGTGCACAAACACCGCTCAGTTTTCGGGCAGCTGCTGCCAGGCGGCTGGCAGGGGCCAACCTTCTGGCGTAAAAACCAGCTCCAGATCAGGAGCCGCGATGTAGCCAACCGGCAGCGTGTAGAGGTCAACAACGTTGTCCGCGCCTGCCAGCGCCGCCCACTGCTCACGGGTTTCTGCGGTGTACCATACGATCAGCCCCAAGTGGAGACGATTTTCCTGCCAGGTCTCCGCTGAGATGAACACAGGGAGCGCTGGCCGGATTTCGATGCCTACCGCGCTTAAGGCTGCCAGCAGAGGGCCAGCGCCGGGGACGGGAGGCGCGGCGGCAGCCACGTTGAAACCATCTGGCCAGCCTGCGTTTGCCAGCTGTGTGCGCAGCGCTGCCAGCGATGCGGCAGGTGTAGCGAGCGACTGAGCGCCAGGCACTGTGTCCAGTGCGCCTGTGGGCATAGCTGCGGACCGAACAACCTCGGCGACGGAGACAGCATCGAGAGGTGTCAGCGCTGTGTTCATGACCAGGGAAACATGAGCTGCAAGCGGCGCGGCCGCCGCGCCGGCAAAAAGCCCGAAGTCGGCGGCAATGTCGTAACGCTCGCCCAGCAGCGCTGGGTCAGGCGTGCCTTCCAAAACGTCAACCGATCTCGATTGAAACGGCGGTTCGTTGGCTAACGCAGCGGCGCTGGCGCCGAGTGCATAGCGCACTTCTGACCGCGCCGGCGCGCCTTCAGTCGGGGGGTTCTCAGGTGGAAGGGCGGGGAGATCTGCTGGGAAGGGGGTGGGCGCTGGTTCGCACGCCGCCAGCGCTGCTGTTATCGCTAATACAAGAGCAAGCCGGCCCATGTCACGGCACCGGCATGAGCCAAGGGCCGAGTATCTCGCGCTGCCACATACTGAAAGCAGTAGTGGCGTTGAAAAAGGCCAGGATTGAGAAAGCAATGGCTGCGCTGCGATCGTCCCGGCCGCGCAGCATGGTGAATAGGCCGGGCATGATCACGATCAAGAACGCCATGTACAGATAGTAGACCACGATGCGCTGCGGCCGCAGGCCCTGCAGCGTCATGAGGATGCCGATAAGCGTGACGGCGGCGGCCAGTATCGCGCTGGTGGCGACAGCTCCCCAGAAGCTGCCAGAAATCGACTCGCCGCGGGCAGCGGTTACAGCAGACCACACGCCCAGGATGACGGCATAGATTATGTAGGCATTGAACAGGATGCTGTGGATGTCGTTCAGGTTCATTGATCGCGTGGCCGGGACTGCCCCAGATTGTATTTGGGCAGAGTGAAGTAAAAAATGCTGCCTTCGTTAAGGCGGCTTTTAACGCTGATGCGCCCGCCGTGGCCCTCCACAATACTGCGGGCCACAGCCAGGCCTAAGCCCGCGCCGCCGTACTGGCGGTTGAGGCTCCCATCCACCTGATAGAAACGACGGAAAATTTTCTCGTGTTCGGACGGGTCTATGCCGATGCCGTAATCGCGCACCGCGACCTGCACCACCGGCCCTTCGGTGTCGCGGACAGCGACCTCGATGCGTTTGCCGTCAGCGCCGAACTTGAGGGCGTTGTCGAGCAGCTTCTCGAACGCGCTGGCGATCATGCGGGCATCAGCCCGAACAGCGGGCAGCTTTTTCTGAAAGTGAGTGGTCAACTGTAGGCCAGCGCGCCGGATGCGCGCGTCGTTGTCACGCAGCACTTCGCTGATGAGCGCCGAAATGTCCACAGGCGCGAACTCGAAAACCTGAGAATCCTGTGCCTGAGCAGCCACCATGTCCTCAACGATGTCCGCCACCTGCTGTCCCTTTTGCGCAATTGTGTTCACTGCTTCGCGCTGTTCATCAGTGATCGGCCCTAGAGCGCCCTCTGCCAGCAGCCCGGCGTAGCCCAAGACGTGAATGAGCGGTGTGCGCAGCTCGTGCGAGACATTCTGGATGAACTGATCCTTGGCGCGGTCCAGTTCCTGCAGTTCGCTGTACGCGCTTTCCAGCGCTCTGGCCCGGCTTTGCAGGGATTCGTAGAGACGAGCGTTCTCAAGCGCGTTGCTAACAACATTGGCGATGCCCTGAGCCAAGTTAATTTCCTGTTCGTCGAAGGTGTTTCGGCTCTGGTCAATCAGCAGAAACGCGCCGATAGTCACACCCCGGTTGATGAGAGGCACCAGCAGGCACATATCGCCGCCGTGGCGTTCGAGCCAGGCACGCTCTGCGCTGTCGCCGGGGAGCGCATCTCGCAGCATGATGTCAATGCGCTGTTGTTCAATCACAGCCCGCAGCGTCGGATAGTTCTCTACGTTTAGGTGTGAGCTGCGGCTGCGCGTCCACTCAGCGAATCCGATTTCACGCAGCATCTGCGCGGTGTGTGTGATTAGGTCCACAGCCTCGACATGCACCCAACACGTGCCCTCAACCTTCTCGATCAGACGACGGGTGATGAGCGACAGCGCTTGCAGGTCAAGGGCCGATAGCGGGACATCGGGCAACATTTGGTGTGCCCACTCTGCTGTGATCCGAGCCGCCTGCGCCACCTGCTGCGCACCGAAAGCGCTCCCGCTAGGAGCGCTGTACAGGGTGATGAGACCCTCCACTTTTCCACCGCGCAGCACTGGCACGGCCATGGTGGACGGCATGATGCTCGACTCTAGCACGCTGCCCCGGGAACGCGCCGCCGCGCGCTCTTCCTGCGCGGCGGCTGCGGGCTTGCCCGATACAACGGCCTGATGAGCAAGGCTGTTCGCGTCCAGTGCCCGGACTGGGCCGGTGCGGTCTGGCCAATAGGCATCGGCTACATCCGCCAGCGCCTCCAGGCGCTGTTTGTTCTCGTTCCACGACGTGACGATGCAGCGCGCCACTTCTAGGCTTTCCAGCAAGCTGCGGGCGACATGCTCCAGCACGTGCGCCAGCTCAAGGGTAGAGGATGCCGCTTCGCTGGCGCCCAGCAGCGTAGCCAGTTCAGCGACGCGCCGCTGCGCCTGGTCGAACAGGCGGGCGTTGACGATTGAGACCGCAGCCGTGCCAGCCATGCTTTCGAGCAGGCGCACATCGTCGTTGTCGAAAGCGGCATCGTTCAGCTTATTGACCACCTCGATCACACCGATTACCTGCTCGGAGTGGATGAGCGGCACGGCAACCAGCGACTTCGTGCTGGTTCCGCTGTGCTTATCAACCTCATGGTAGAAGCGCGGGTCGCTCTGGGGATTGGTAACGAGCTGAGAACGCGCCTCGCGCGCCACCCACCCGGCAACGCCCTCGCCAAAGGGAACGCGCAGGCCGATGAAGAACTCAGCCCGGTAGCCCACGGCCGCCACTACGATTAGCTCGCTGCTGTTCGATGGATTGACCAAGAACAGCGATGCGCCCTGCGCTTCAACGACGTTCAGAGCTGAGTTGAGAATGTCCTCTAGCGTTTCATGGAGCGACAGGTTTGAGGCAATAGCTTGGGCGGCTTTGTTCAGAGCCATCAGCTGGCGGGCCTGCCGTTCCAACGCCTCCTCGCGCGCTTTCTGTAGGCGGATATCAGACAGGACAATAACCTGGTTATTCAAGTGGTCGGCTTGTGTGCGCGACCGCGACAGCAGCACATCAATAACCTCGCCATCTGACGTGATGAGCCGCTGGTTGAATTTCATAGTGGAGGCGTTTTCGCGCAGCAGGCCGATCATGACTTCCTCCCGATCATCAGGATGGAAAAGCATCCCTACTGAAAGTCCTTCAAGGTAGTTGGGAGGGTAACCTGTCATGTGCAGCAGGCGCTGGTTGACAAAGCGAATGATGCCCTGCGCGTCAATCACGACCAGCGCATCGCTCATTGTCTCCAGAATCATTGTCTGGAACGTCTGCTCGATCTCGCGTTCGGTATCGCGCTGGCGCAGGCTGTTCATCAGCCGGCTGTAATCCAGCGCTGTGGCTGCGTAGCTTGCCAGCGCTGCGACCATCTGCTGCGCGCGCGCCGTGCTCAAAGCCTGGTCTTGATGGTTTCCGACGACCATGATACCCGCTGCCCTGCCTGCTGCCACCAGCGGCACGACTGTCAGCGCAGACAGACCCAGGCTGGTCGCGCCGTCCGCAATGCCCTTGGTTGTCCGAGCCGTGGCAAAAGCGCTGAGCGGCACATTGACTGCTACTTGACGACGTATCAGGGCAGCGCAAAGCGGGTTTGTGTCGTCGCTGACTGGATAACGCGGCACAGGCTGCCCGTTGCCTGCGCGCAGCAGAAACGCCTCCCCGCTGTGTGAGCCGCTGCGTGCAGCAATGGTCTGGCTAATGAGGGTCTGCCCGGATGCATCCAGCGCCAGCAGCCACACCAGCGCGCTGTCCAACACCGTCAGCGCAGTGTGGGCGGCTTCGTCTGCCAGGCGTTTGGTATCCATCGGCGCTTCGGTGTCAGCGGCCAGCGCCAGCTCCACGCGGCGGGTCAGGTCCTGCAGGTTGATCGGTTTGGTGATGAAATCAACCGCGCCAGCCATCATGCCCTCAGCGCGGGCGTCGGCTGGGGTTTTGCCAGTTATCAGAATAACCGGGATGCCGGCAGTGCTGCTGGCAACCTTCAGCCGGCGGCAGACTTCAATGCCGTCCATGCGCGGCATCATGACATCCAGCAGAATCAGATCGGGACGGTACTCCGCAGCCAGCCGAAGCGCTTCCTCGCCGCTGACGGCCTGCACTGTGCGATAGCTGTTTAGCTCTAACCAGTTAACCAGCAGTTCGCGCGTGTTCTGCGTGTCATCAACGATCAGAACTAACCGGTTGTCGCCGGCGCCGTTAACCATGACAGATGTGTCTCGCTACTCGGGCGGCAGTATTCCGGCGATATTGTAATCACCAGTGCGGTCATAACACAATCCTTGAGCAATGCAGCCGGTTACGATGCCCCTATGTCGTCTGCCAAGGCTGTTCGTACACGGCGCAGCTCCCTCTCACGGGTTGCAAAGCAAGGCCTCTAGAATCCCAGGTATTGGGAAAACAATGCCTGAGCAAGCCAGATCACGACCGTGAGGTTGACAGCGATCAGTCCTTGAACCTGCAGAGCGCCGCTGGTATCCACCGCGACAGTGCCGCGCATGTCGGCCTGAGGGCGATACAGCATGCTAAGGGCCGCGCTCACCAGCAGCACTGCACCGAGCCAAAGGGGGAATACGCCCTGGAAAACGGCTGCTAGCAGGCAGACAACAGCAAGCCCGATGGACAGGTACATGGCCCGGCGCGTGTTGGTTTCGCCAAGCATGATAGCCGTGTTGTACAGGCCAGCGGCTTTGTCCATATCGTAATCGCGAAGCTGGTTGTAGAGCTGGCCGTAAACAGAGAACAGCGTTGTGCCAGCGGCGACGAACCACACTAAGCCGGGACTGCTGTCATAGACGAAGTAACCCGCCAGCAGCAGCAGGCCGCTGAGCATCAGGGAATGCGAGACGATGTCGGTGACAGGCCAGGCCTTGAGCCGCACCGGCCGCCACGAGTACAGATGCGACAGCAGCAGCGTAGCCAGACCGATCAGGAACACGTGAAACCCGCCCAGCGCATATAGAATGAGCGTAGCAGCGGCCACAACGCGACAAGCGTTGTAGCCGAAGCGCACACCGATTTCACCGGTGGAGACGGGGTTGCGAGCAGCGCGATCCGGGTCGCGGGCATCGTCTGGCGCGTCCTCGATGTCGTTGATCATAAAGGCGTATGCTACTGCCAGGATATTCGCCAGTGTGACCACAGCCAGCCGCCAATCAAGCATGACACCGTTTGGACGGGCGGCCAGCAGCGCGCCCAGCAGCGTCAGCGGGACGACAAATGGCACGTACTCTTTCCACCGCGTCAAGCGTACCAGACCACGCAGTTGCATTTGCAGCGTTGAACGTTCCAAGTATCCCCTCCACAGTGGTGGTAGTGAACGGCCTATTTGGCGACGGTCACATCATACCATGAGCGTCTTGCGCTTGGCAATTCACCGTTCATGATGTTATGATGCGTCCCATGTCCGCGCTCAAACTTATATGGCCTGCACTGCTGCTGATGGCGGCCTGCGGTCTGGGCCGCAGTGCCGAGCCGCTCACCCCAGCCACCGCCACCACCGTGCGCGTACAGCCTGCTACGATTGTGCCTACCCTGGCGCGACAGCCGCATGTTGTCCCCAGTGCCGTTCCTTCTTTAGCGCCTGCGGGCACGCCAGGTTGTCCACGCGATGGGGACAATCAGCCAGCCGTCAGGCACACAGTCACAGCCAATCTCAATTACGAACAGCGTGCGCTGCTGGTTGCGCAGCAGGTCAGTCTCGTCAACACCGACGCGGCAGCGCTGGATGAGATTGTGTTCGTTGTGGAGCCGAATCTATGGCCGCGCGCGTTTACGCTCGAGCGTGTGGCGCTGGAGCCAGACGCGCTGCAGCTTGCCGCTGAGCTAACGGGTCGCCGTTTGACTGCTGAGCTGCCCATTGCGCTGGAGCCGGGCTGCGGCCTGACTGTGCGCCTCGATTTCCGCCTCGACGTGCCGCAGATTGGCGATGGCTTCGGCCCATACCGGGGCTACTTAGGCTACAGTCCGCGCCAGCTCAACCTCGGTCACTGGCTGCCGGTGGTTGCGCCGCGCATCGGTGGTGAATGGATAACGCGGGAGAGCGTGCGCATCGGAGAACAGAACGTGCTGGATGCTGCAGATTGGGATGTGACCCTCAGCATCAACAGCGCGCCAGATACACTGGTCGTAGCCGGCCCCGGCCAGCAGAGCCGCCCTGGCAAGCGCGTCTGGCACTTTGCCCTTACTGGCGCGCGCGATTTCACGCTAAGCCTCAGCGATGCCTTCCACGTGGTCAGCCAGCAGACGCCCAGCGGCGTACAGGTCGAAGTTTACAGTTTGGCTGATGAACCAAATGCCGCAGGCGCTGGCCGGCGCCGCGGGAACAGCGCGGCGCATGCGCTGGACACCGCGGTGCGCAGCTTGGAGCTGTACAGCGATTTGTACGGCCACTACCCGTATGATCGGCTTGTTGTGGTGGAAGGCGATTTCCCCGATGGCGTGGAGTTTTCCGGGATCGTGTTCGTCAGCGGAAGCTGGTTCAGGCAGTACCGTGACGACCCAGCCGGCTATCTCACCTTGATCACTGCCCATGAGGTTGCGCATCAGTGGTGGTATGGGTTAGTGGGCAGCGACCCAGCGCTCACACCTTGGCTGGATGAAGCGCTGGCCACTTACAGCGAGTACGTGTTCATCGAGGAATACTACCCAGAGCTTAAGGACTGGTGGTGGTCTTTCCGGGTAGACGCCTATGCTCCGGAAGGCTTTGTTGACGGGACTGTGTATCAGTTCTCGTCTGTGCGCGAGTACATCAACGCCGTTTACCTGTTGGGTGCGCGCATGCTTCACGCCCTGCGCGCAGATTTGGGCACAGACGCCTTCTTTGACCTGCTGCGGCGCTACGCCGAAGTAGGCCGTGGGCGCATTGCCACGCCTGATCTGTTTTGGTCACTGCTGACGCCGGAGCAGGCCGCAGCAGCAGCGACGACACGCCGCCGCTACTTCAGCGGATTCTAGAACAGGCGGGGGCAAGTTACGTCATAAGCTGTTTCGGGCGGTATTGGAGCGCCTCAGCGACATGCACGACCTCGACCGCTTTGCTGCCAGCCAGATCGGCAATTGTTCGGCTGAGTTTGAGCACACGGTGATAGGCGCGGGCGCTGAGCTGCAGGCGACGCACCGACATATCGAGCAGCTGGCGCGCGTCCGACGTGAGCGCGCACAACTCCTGTATCTCGCCCGGCCCCATGTCGGCGTTGGCGTGCAGGTGTGGGCGTCCGACGAAGCGCTGCCGCTGGCGTTCGCGCGCCTGTTCGACGCGCTGGCGCACGCTGGCAGATGGCTCGGCGCGCTCCTGCGCCATCAGTTTGTCATAGTTGACGCGCGGCACATCGAGGTGAATGTCAATGCGATCCAGCAGCGGGCCTGAGATGCGCGCCTGATAACGCTTGATGGTCGTTGGGGTGCAGGTGCAGGGACGGCTGGGATCGCCGTAGAAGCCGCAGGGGCAGGGGTTCATGGCCGCAACCAGCAGGAAATTGGCCGGAAAGGTCAGCGTACCGCTGGCGCGGCTGATCGTCACGACCTTGTCCTCTACTGGCTGGCGCAGCACTTCAAGTGTGCGCACGCCGAATTCAGGCAGCTCGTCGAGGAACAGCACGCCGCGGTGCGATAGGCTGATCTCGCCAGGTTTGGGGATTGACCCGCCGCCAACCAGCCCAGCCTGCGAGATAGTGTGATGCGGCGCGCGGAACGGGCGGACGCGCGCCAGCGGGCTGCTGCTTTGGAGCATATCCGCCACGGAGTAGATGCGCGTGACTTCTAAGGCCTCTTCGCGCGTGAGGCGCGGCAGGATGCCAGGCATGGCGCGGGCCAGCAGCGTCTTGCCAGCGCCAGGCGGCCCCTGCATGAGGATGTTGTGGTTGCCGGCGGCGGCGATCTCCAGTGCGCGTTTAGCGTGTTCCTGCCCGCGAATGTCCGCGTAATCAATCAGGCCATCTGGCAGCGGCCCATCATTCTCGTTGGCTAGAGGCGGGGCGGCATAGGGCGCAATCGGCGCCAGGTTGTAGAGATGTTCAACAAGCTGCCCCAGCGTTTCTATTGGGATCACGTTGATACCTGCTACTAGGGCGGCCTCGGCTGCGTCTTCCGCTGGAACGTAAACCGTTCGATAGCCTTCCAAGAGCGCGGTGTGCGCCATTGGCAGCACGCCGTTGACGTGGCGCACGCTGCCATCAAGCGACAGCTCACCGATGAACAGCACATCGTTCAGCGCATCCAGCGGAAGTTGATCCGTGGCAGCCAGCACACCGACAGCGATAGCCAGGTCGTAGGCTGGGCCGTGCTTGGGCAGGTTAGCCGGCGACAGGTTTACGGTGTACCCTTTGTTGACGAACTGCAAGCCGCTGTTCTTGATAGCAGAGCGCACCCGATCACGGCTTTCGCGCACCGCTGAGTCAGGCAGGCCGACAATGGTAAAGACTGGAACGCCGGCGCGGGGGTTGAAGTCTGTTTCAACTTCGACGATATAGCCTTCTAAACCGACAACAGCGCAGGCGCGAACGATGGCGAGCATGGCGAATCCCCAGCACAGCGGTGAACAGCACTGCTATCAAGTATAGCGTCACTGCTGGCACGATGCGGGTTAAGCTTCAAGCCGCAGATGCTCTAGTGCTGTGCTGAGGACGCTGATGCTCAACAGATATTCGTCGAGGTCAATGTGTTCGTCCGGCGTGTGATCCAGCGCCGAGTCGCCGGGGCCATAGGCGGCAATCGGGCAATTCCACAGCGGGCCGACAACGTTCATGTCAGATGTGCCTGTCTTGTGCACAAAGCGCGGCTGGCCGCCGTGCGCGCGGATCGCGCTGCGCAGCGCGCGGCTGAGCGCTGTGTCGCGCTCTGCAGTGAAGGCCGGCTCTGCGCCGTAGACGCGAACGACGCTGCCTTCGCCATCTGACAGGGCGGCTACGACCGACTCCGGCGGCGTGCCTAAGGGCAGGCGAAAGCCCAGCGTCAAACGAGCCTCGCCGTGCGCACCGTCGTCGTGCGTGTTGACAGCGCGCAGGGTAACATCTAACCGTTCGAACGTTGAATCGCGGCTGCTGTTAACAGCCGCAGCACACGCCCGTACACGTTCCCAATAGGCCACGGCGCGTTCGGCAGGGCTGGCGACGGCAGCGGCGCTGTGGGCCAGCGGGCCGCGCCACTGCCAATCGGCCAGCAGGCGGCCCTTGTACCCCAGCGTGATGCGATCCCAGCGCGACGGCTCGCCGATGACACACGCTGCCGGACGAAAGCAGCGAGCCGCATGGCGCGCTCCCCGGCTGGTGGCCGATTCTTCTTCGACCGCGCCGATGACGATCAGGCGCATGTCTGCGCGAACAGCCGCGCGCAGGGCAGCAACGACAAAGGCGCACAGCGGCCCTTTAGCGTCTACAGCGCCGCGCCCGTACAGTCGGCGTCCGTCACGATAAACGGGCAGCGCGCCAGGGAACGTGTCAATATGACCAAGCAGCACGACGTCGTACGCTCCGTTTCCAACAATGCCGACAGCGCTGCCCGCCTCATCTACGTAGGCGCGGTCAAAGCCGCGCACCTGCATCCAGCGCACCAGCGCTCGGACAGCCGCGTGTTCCTGGCCCGACAAGCTGGGTACGGCGATCAGATCGTACAGCAGGCGCTCAGCGTCAGCGTCGCTTACCCGCCTCTCAGACGGCATCGAGGGCCTCCGCTGCTGCGACCACGATGTCAGCCAGCGCGGCCCGGCTGATGATCAGCGGCGGCAGCAGGCGCAGCACATTGAGACCAGCCGGTAGGGCCAGCACGCCCAGGTCTTGCAAGCGCTTGAGCGCCGGCGTGACGCGCCCGCGCAGCTCTACACCGATCATCAGGCCCAAGCCGCGCACCTCGCGCACCTGCGGATGGTTAAGCTGGCGCAGCGCGTCGCGCAGCCACGCGCCGTTTTCAGCGGCCAGCGCTGTCACATTCTCAGCGCGCAGCGTCCGCAGCGCCGCCAGCGCCGCCGCGCAAACCAGCGGATTGCCGCCGAATGTGCTGCCGTGTGTGCCTGCTGGCAGCGTGCCGAGATCGCCGCGCCAGCACACCGCGCCCATCGGCAGGCCGCCGGCCAATCCTTTGCCCAACGTGATGATGTCAGGCACGATCTCTGCGTGTTCGAAAGCAAACCATTTTCCAGTGCGGCCCAAGCTGGTCTGTATTTCGTCAAGAACCAGCAGCGCGCCGCGCTCATCGCACAAGCGGCGCAGCTCTCGCAAGTAGTCTGGGTCAGCAGCGTAAACGCCGCCCTCCCCTTGAACAGCTTCTACGACGACGGCTGCTGTCTCAGTCGTAACTGCTGCTGCCGCAGCGCTTAGTTCGTTGTAGGGGACATGCGTGACTGACGGGATCGTCCACGCCTGAAATGGTTCGCGGTATTTGGGATTCCACGTCAGCGAGAGCGCGCCCAGCGTCCGGCCGTGGAAAGCGCGCCGCGCAGCCACCACGCGGCTGCGGCCTGTGAGCAGCAGCGCCGCCTTCAGCGCGCCCTCAATCGCCTCAGCGCCGCTGTTGCACAGGAAAAAGCGGGTGATGCCGCTGGGCATAATGTCTGACAGCAGCGCGTACAGCTCAGCGCGGCGGTCGTTGTAGAAAATTTCCGGGCAGGTGATCAGCGTTCCGGCCTGCTGCCGCACTGCCTCGACGACCGCCGGGTGGCTGTGGCCCAAGAGGGCCACTCCCTGGCCACTGGTGGCGTCAATGTAGGCGCGCCCTTCGCTGTCCCACACCAGCCAGCCCGCGCCGCGCACTAACGTCAGCGGGCGTTTTGAATAAACGCCGGAGGTGTGGGCGTCCTCAATGGTAGCAGCTTCAGCAGCCTCAAAGGTCGTTAACATGCTCATGGCGCAAACACCGTTCCGTGGCCGGTCAGCGCGCGCTGAACCGGGCTGGCGACGCGACCGTCGCCCAAGATAACACGACGAACACCGCCGGCGAGCGCTTCGCGCGCGCCCAGCACTTTGCGTTTCATGCGCCCCCCGGCCCATTCCAGCGCACGCTCTAGTTCATGCTGGCGCACCAGGCTCACCAGGCTGGATTCGTCGGGGTAGCTGCGATACAAGCCACGCACGTTGCTGAGGATGACCAGCTCAGCCGCGCCCAGGGCTGCGGCTACAGCGGCGGCTGCGCGATCGCCGTCCACGTTCAGCGGCCCGTCTGGGCTGGCGGCCAGGGGCGGAACGACCGGCACGCAGCCGGCCCGCAGCAGATCAAGCAGGTTGGCGGCGTCAACACCGATTATCGAGCCAGTGTAGTCATCGCGGATAACGCACACACGTCCGTTGACGACAGCGCGCACAGCGGTTTTGCGCTCACCGCGCACAATCTCCGCATCTGCTAGGCCAACGGCACAGCGGCCGCGTTCGCGCAGGCGGGACACAATTTCAGCGTTTATTGCGCCCGCCGCGCGCGCATATATGTCTCGTGTGGCGGCGTCTGTGTAGCGCCAAGCGTGGCCGGAAGGCGAAGTCAGCGTCCTGACCGGGCGGCCAGCCTCTTCGCACAGGCGGTTGGCCAGCGCGCTTACACCGTGAACAACAACCAGCGGTCGGTCGGCGGCCAGCGCCGCTAAGTCATCGCAGCTTGCTGCCAAGTCAAGGCCGCTGCCGCCGCCCAGTTTGACAACCAGAATGTTGTCCAGAGTGTGCATGTCTTGGTTTATCACAGTCTAAAGCCTCCATAGACAGGATTCAGGGGTAGTAGCCTGGGAATGACAAGCCAGCGCGCTCATCGAACCCCAGCATCAGGTTCATGCACTGCACGGCGGAGCCAGCTGCGCCCTTGCCTAGGTTGTCAAGCGCTGCGATCACGATCAGCCGACTGCCGTCGCTGTCGAGCGCGAAGCCGATGTCGCAGAAGTTCGTACCCGCTACGATGCGCGGCTCTGGGAAGCGGTGCAGACCGGTCCGGCTGCTTACCAGCCGAATAAACGGCTCGCTGCCATAGGCTGTCCGATAGAGCCGCCACACGTCTTTTTCGGTCTGAGGTGCAGTCAGCTCACACTGCGCAACCAGGTGAACGCCGCGCACCATTTCGACTGCTGTTACGGTGAAGTGAACAGGGATGTGCGACCCCAACACCTGCTGCACCTCGGCTAGGTGGCGGTGATTTGCCGGGCTGTAGGTTCGCACTGCGCCACTGCGAATCGGGTGGTGCGAGCCTGGGCCTGCTTCTGCGCCGCCTTCAGATGAGCCGACACTGAGAGCAGCGTCGGCGCGTTGAAGCAGGCCTGCCTGTGCCAGAGGCCACAGCGCTAGGTTAACGACAGTGGCGTTGCAGCCGACGCCGCTGGCCCAGCGCGCGCCGCGCAGTTGGTCGCGGTTGATTTCGGGCAGCCCGTAGACAAAGCGCATCAGCCAGGTTGGAGCGGGGTGTGCTTCACCGTACCAACGTTGATAGGTGGCAGCGTCTTTCAGACGAAAATCCGCTGAGAGGTCTACGATCACTGGGGCCAACGCGGCCCAGCGCTCGATCTCGCGGGCGGCTGTGCCGTGCGGAAGCGCCAGAAACAGCACGTCGCACGGCTCTAAAGCATCTGGGTGGATGAACTGCAGCTCGGTGACGCCGCGCAAATGGGGATGAACAGCGTGCACGTAGCGGCCGGCTTCTCCGCGGCTAGTGACCTGCGCCAGCGTGACGCCGGGGTGGAAAAGCAGCAGGCGCAGCAAGTCGCCACCGGTGTAGCCGCTGCCGCCGACGATGCTCACTCGCGTCACGCCTGCACCCTCACCGTATCCAAAACATAGGCCGCTACTTCAGCAGCAATGTCTACACCGGTAGGAGCGCTGCTATTGCGAAACTCCATTGTGTGGTTAATTTCGTTGACCAGCAGCCGTCCGTCAGGTGTTTCGAGCACGTCGATGGCCAGCACGCCGCCGCCCACAGCCGCCGCTGCGGCTTGGCACAAATCGTCGAGCGCCGGTGTCACCGGGCAGTTAAAGGCTTGCCCGCCGCGAGCTGTGTTGGTGATCCAGTGGGGCGACGTGCGGTAGATAGCGCAGATCGTGCGGTTGCCGACGACGAACGCGCGGATGTCACGGCCTGGTTTCTCAACGTACTGCTGAGCGTAGTACGTGTGGTAGACGTAGTTGCCAAGCGTTTCGCGGTGCTCGATAATGGTTTCCGCGTCCTCACGGTCGCTAACGCGGGCCAGCAGGCGTCCCCACGAGCCGGTCACGGGTTTGAGCACTGCAGGATACCCCAAACAATCAAGTGCCTGGAGCGCGCTGTCAGCATCGAAGGCGACACGCACGGCGGGCTGAGGCACGCTGGCCCTTGCCAGCGCGAGGCTCGTGAGCAGCTTATCAGCGCAGGCAGCGGCTGTGTGGTAGCGGTTGACGGTTAGGACTCCCCAGTTTTCGAGCAGCGCAAGCATGTACAGCCCGCGTGTCGTGCTGACACAGCGTTCCAAGACGATGTCGTAAGCTGACCAGGGCAGGCCGCTGGGCGCTGTTTGCTCCGGCCCCGTCGTGAGGTCAACATTCAAGTCACGGTCGAGGATGACATCAGGCCGAATGCCGCGGGCCTCAAAAGCGCTGAGGAGCAGTTTCTCCTCGGCGCGGAGGTGTGTGATGAGCAGGGCTACGCGCGCGCTCATTCGCCCCAATCCTCCTCAACCGCCGGGGCCAGATCGAGGATAAATGGGTCTAGACTGATGATCTCAAGTTCAGCGCCGCAGTCGGGACAGGCGATGAGTTCGTTCTGCATGGCGCCCGGCGGAATAGACAGGTTGGCGTCGCATTCGGGGCAGGGTGTAGTCGTCATTTCGAATCTCTCCTTGATCACAAGATCACAAGCAGGGGTAGTGTGAGCAAAAAAACGCCGCCCGGTTGAGGTCTGGGCGGCGCGAGCCTGCGTACAGGTGGCACATGGCGCAGCTATCCAGACCCCTTCATAATTGTCGGCTTGCGCTTGAATTCAGCGTTAGTGGTCATGCACTGCTGTCCTGTGTTACCCAAAAAAACAGCCCGCCCGGTAGTTCGGGCAGGCTGCTGTACGCTGGTCTAGTGTGCGTGAAACCAGAAAAGCCCGAACTACCGTTGGGGTCGGGTCTTCTTGGCCTTCTTGCCGATGATGCTGAATGAAACTTTGCTGCCGGTCATGATGCTTGCCGTAAGCTGTCCTTCGCTCACCATTATCACTCTAACGAATTCTGCCGCTCTGGTCTATAGGCTAAAAGCGCCGAACCTTGTTGTGCAGCTTGGACGATTTTAGATTCCGAAGCGACGCAGTATGCGATCAACGGAACCGACATAGCCGCCGCCAAACAGTCGCACATGCACCAGCAGCGGGTACAAGTTGTAGATGTCACGCCGCACTTCGAAAAATCCCGGTTCGATCGGACGCAGCGCGTGGTAGCGCTCGAAGAAAGCCGCCCCGAATGTGTTGAACAGCGTGATATAGGCCAGCTCCATCTCATGGTGAGCATAACAAATGGCCGGATCAAGAAAGGCGGACACGCGGTTAGGATCAGCCAGCACATTGGTTGACCAGATATCGCCGTGAATGAGAGACGGTTGTTCGGGTTCTTCGAGCAAACTGTCCAGCCGCTCGGCCAGCCGCTCGATGCGCTCCAGCATAGGTCTGGGCAGACGCCCAGAGTCGGCGGCCAGCCGTGCCATGTAGCGCAGTCGCTGATCGCGGAAGAACGCAATCCAAGATGGTGTCCAGGGGTTGGGTTGGTGCAGCGGCCCGATGAGCGTGTCGCGCTCCAGACCGAAAGCCGGGGCGGTGACCGCATGGAGCGCAGCCAGCAGATCAGCGGCGTGCCGTTCGGCAGCCTCAGAGAAGTGGCTGCTGCCCTCGACAAACGTCATGATGAGCAGCGAGGGTTCGCTGTGCAGGACATCCGGAACAGGCAGGGCGCTGTGTTCGCGCAGGTAGCGCAGCATGTAGCCCTCGATGTCCAGTGTTCCGCCAGCATCGGCGGTCTTGGCAACGACCGTGCGGCCATCTGCCAGCTCGACACGAAACACCTGGCCGATCATGCCGCCGTGGAGCGGGTGGACTATGCTGGTCGGAACATTAAGGACACCGCTCAGCCGAGCAGTGAAGTCATACAGTGTCATGTCAGCAAAGCAGGCGCTGATACTGACTCAAGATTTCGCTCACCTCTTCCGTGTCTGTTCTCACTGGTGGGATGCCAGCGCGCAGTCTAGGCAGCAAATCTGGCTCTGTGATAAGCCGCTCTATCTGGTGGCGCAGGTCAGCGGCATCGTTGAGTTTGAAGAGCAGCCCGCTCTGCTCATGGGTGACTATCTCGGCCATTCCGCCCAGGAGAGTTGCAACGACGGGCAGGCCGGCCATATAGGCTTCCCAAATGACCATGGGACTGTTCTCATACCAGCGCGAGGGTATAACCAATGTGTCTATGCTCGCCAAGATATTCCACAATTCACGCCTGTCATATCGTCCGCGCCAGCGCACAGACGGGTAACCTGCCGTGCGGCGCTTTAGCGCGGCTGTGTAAGCCGGGTCTTCGTCGTCTGGCCCCCATAGGTCTAGCGTGACATTGTGTCCAGCGTCCAGCAGTGAAAGCACAGCGTCAACAACGAGGTCAACGCCTTTGTGCGGCTTGATCTGTCCGGTGTAGCCCAGGCGCAGTGTTTCGGACTGAATGTAGTTGACAAAAGTGCGGCTTGTGTCAGCAGCTGGGAGACCGTGACGGATAAGCACAAAGCGTTCAGTGTTGAAACCGAACTTAGCGAACTTGTCTATCAGGAACTGTGACGGGCTGACAACCACGTCAGCAGCAGCCAGCGTTTGCTGCAGCTTTTCGCGGCGCGATCTTAAAGCGCTTTCCAAACGACGAAAAGAGGGCGTTTTACCCAGCAAGTTGGCTATCTGGGGTGACGTGCGTGAGATAAGCCGGTAGCGGCGCTTTTCCTCAGCCAGGCAGTGGGCGCACTTATGGTCAGACTCTGGCCCGCTGCAGAGCACCTGGCCAAACTGGAGCAGATTGAGCCGCGAACACATGAACCAGTACTCTGTAAGCGTAATGACGACGGGAGTTTTGGCGTGACGAGCGGCTCTGATAACGGGCACGGCTATGAGATAGCCGCTGATAATGTGGATAACATCGAAACGCGACCGCTCAAGCACCTGTTCAACAGCGCGCGCGACTTGCGGCGAGTCATACGAACCGGGGTAAGGGGCTGTTGTGCCGGCGTTGTAATAGACGCGGTGGACGGGGAAGCCTCGGCTGTGCTCTGTTTCCACACGGAAATTCAAATCATCAAGCCGTTCAACGGCAAACACTTCGATAGCGTGGCCTTGTGAGGCGAGCTGTGAGGCAATTCGTTCAGCCAATCGCTCTGCGCCGGCGTAGTGGGTAGGCGGGAAGCCATGCACTGCGATGAGGATTCTCAACGGCGCACTCCATTCCAAAATACGTGAGAACTCACGACTGTTAGGCTGTTTTGAGACGCGCAGGCAGGCGCTGCTGGACAAAGCCAACCAAACGCGTTTTCTCTTCCTGGCTGAACGCACCGGAAATCCAGACCAGTCCCAGATAGACCGGGGCGCTGACTGCGACGATCAAAAAGAAGTTGAGCTGACTTAACATAAGGATGACGGCACCCATCAGCGCGGCTGCGATGGCAAAGCGAATCAGACGTTTGAGACCCAACCCGGCCCCGAACTCGCGCCGGTACAAGAAGTAGAACAGGGCCGCGCCTGTTGCGTCGGTGAGCACAGTAGCAAACGCGGCTCCAACTACACCTATGCGCGGGACCATGATGAGGTTGAGCGCCAGATTGATGAATCCCAGACTGATGTAAATCCGCGCGGCGGCTCCTTCGCGCACAGTCGAATTGGCAATTTGGCCGGCGAACGAGTGGTACATCACAAACGGCAGGTCCCATACCAGAATCGCCAGGAGGATCGCTGCAGGCGCGATTTCTGGTTGATAGAGGATGCCGAGAATGTGAGGCGCTGTGAGCATGCCACCAACCGCAACGGGCAGTCCAATGAACATCAGCAGTCTGACGGACGAATAGTACCACGGCAGAATGGAAGCTGGGTCACGGGCGTGCTCGTGCGCCAGCGTAGGCATGACTGCAGCGCCAAAGCTGGCGCTCAGTCCGAGCAGCGTCAGCACAAGATTGTAGGCGACGTTGTAGAGGCCGACTTCGAAGTCGCTGACGAATTGGCTTAAAACGATTGTATCCACGCGGAAGGCAAACGACAAGGCGAGCTGCGTAAACCCGAACGGCAGGCCAGCACGGACGACGCTCATCCACAGCGCAGGGTTGACGCGCAAGCGCGGCGGGCCAAGGTTGTTGCGCCGCACAAACCAGTAGGCGAGGGCGGTGACCACGGGCATGCTGAGAATGCCAGCAATGAACAGCCAGAGAAAATTGAACCCTAGGAACAGAAATAGACCTGCGAAAACCATCCACAGCACCTGCGTGACAACCGTCAGCGCCGACGAGATGTCAATCCGTTCCCGGCCCACCAGCACGCTGGTGAGCGGCGCTAGAAAAACCTGAAAGAAGTAGGTTCCGCAGAACAACAGAATGCCGAGGATGATGTCGCTTGAGTAGTTGGTCAGCAGCAGCGCGCCGCCGACAGTGACAGCAGTGGCGAGAACAGCGAGGACAAAGCGCAGGAAAACTGTGTCCCAGAACAAGTCGTCGTTGCGCTGCGGACTGCGGGCAATCTCGCGGGTGAGGTACTGCGTAATGCCGAGGTCGCCGATCACCGAGAAAAGGCCGGCCCAGGCCATGACGATCCAGTACTGGCCGAATTCCTCGCCGCCCAGCGTCCGCACAACCAGAACGCTGAAGATAAAATTGGCGCCTTTAAGCGCGAACTGGGCGGCTATACCCCACAAGGTGTTGCGGGCGATGATCTGGCCGGCGCTGCGGGCGGGTGTCTCAAGCTGGGGGGTCGTTTCTGACATATTTCCTCACGACAATGCGGCCCTCAAGCCTGATTGCGGCTTTAAAAGGCTCTGGCTGCAGAGTAGTCCGTTCCCCCTTGCGCACAGCTAAAACATGCGTGAACCGTCAAGCGGGCAGGTTAAGGGCGCGTTCGTAACATGCCAGTATACGGCGAGCCGTCTCGCTCCAGGTGAACTGCGCCGCGCGCTCGAATCCTCGTGTTCGCATCTGGTTGGCCAGATCAGGATCAGTAAGCACGCGGACAATGTTCAGCGCGAAGGCGTCGGTGTCTTCTGCGTCTGCCAACAGACCCGCGTCCCCTGCAACCTCTGGTATAGAGCCGCGGTCAGACGCGATGACTGGCGCGCCGCAGGTCATGGCTTCGAACACGGGAATGCCCAGCCCTTCGATCCATGAGGGGAAAACAAAAGCGCGTGCCAGGTTGAAGAGACCTATAAGGTCCTCATAGGGCGGTCGAACAAGAACGCGTGCATATCCTGCTGCCTCAGCCTGCAGCACCTCAGTCGGCGGCTCTGGCACGCGCGAGAAAAAAACGATCTGGTGCTGTGTGCGCAGGTCTGCAGGCAGACGTTCCCAGGCGCGCGTGAGCGTGCCCGGGTTTTTGATGGCGTCTGCCAGCACAAAAGGCTTGTCTAGCTGATGGCGCTGACATATCTCTGTGAGCACAGCTCCGTTGGTGATGCGGCGCGCGTCAGGCGGTGGCCCGTACATGACCACTTCGATTCGATTAGCGTCAAAACCGCTGTGCCGGATGATTTCCTGCCGCGAGTAATTCGAAATTGTTACCACCAAATCAGCGCGGCGCAGCGCCTGGCGTGTCGAGAAGTGCAGGTAAGTCATCATGCCGATCGTAGACACTTTCTTAGTGTGTCCGCGCACAATCTCGCGCAGCGGCATGACGTTGATCTGGTCGTGGAGTGTGATTACTGTGCGCGTCCCTCGCGGCCCAAAGCCGTAATTTGCGGGAAAATGAACCACATCCAGCTTGTCCTGAGCCATCGCCCGATGCATAAAGCGGTCGTTGTAAACGCTGGACAGGGCATTGCGATAGGGCAGCAGGCGCACGACAGCGTTAGAGGGAATGTCGGTTAGTTCAAGAGGGCCTTTTGTGTCGGCGTACAGAAAGAACTGATGCTGTGGGCCAGCCTTCATAAGGGCCGGCACCAGATAGGTGATATAGCGGTGGACACCGCCGACCAGCCCATGAGAGAGATAACGCACATCAATGCCAATACGCATGAACCAGACTTCCCCGGACCAACTGCGCTGCAACCAGACCGCAGGGTGAAACACTAAGCTTCAAACGCAATCAAACACGGCCGTCCTTGCTGTAAGCTAAACATGGCGTTCAGCGCTGGCAACCACTTTCACACCGCCAACCGTGCTATTCGCGCCTTGACATGTGTTCGCTGCGCGCCCTATAATGCACCCCGTTGTTGCAGCAGCACTATTGGTGCGCCCGGTCCCGGGTGAAATTGTCGAGGAGTTAACCGCGTGGGTCCGCTGCCAAAACGGAAAGTGTCTCGCAGCCGCCGCAACCGCCGCCGGGCGCATGACAGCCTGACGCTTAATCATCTGGTGGTTTGCGAAGGGTGTGGTGAATACCATGTGGCGCATCGCGTCTGTCCCAAGTGCGGCACATATCGCGGTGAGACAGTGATCGAGGTCAAGGACGAATAAGCGTCTCAACTCAGCACTGAGGCAAAAGAAAGCCCTGGCCATTTTAGCAAAACGGCCGGGGCTTTTTGCTTGAACCTGCTTTTTGCGAAAACAGCTTTTCAGGTTATTCTCACGGTCGTCTGTACCGTTCTCAGTCAGTCGGAAACGATGTGATCATGGTTGACTGGTCAGTAACTGCCTTTGTGTTTCCCGGCCAGGCCTCACAGGAAGTTGGTATGGGGCGTGATATCGCTGCGGCCTACACAGTTGCCAGCGATACCTTTTTCCAGGCCGATGACATTCTGGGATTCAAACTGTCCAGTCTGTGCTTCGAGGGTCCTGAAGCGGAGCTTAACGACACGATCAACACACAGCCGGCGCTCTACGTATGTGGCGTTGCTACGCTGCGCGCTCTGCAAGCTGAGTGCCCTGAGGCAGTGCCCGCTTGTGTGGCGGGCCACAGCCTGGGGGAGTTCACAGCGCTGACGGCCGCCGGCGCGCTCATGTTTGAGGACGGTGTCCGACTGGTGCGTGAACGCGGTCGTCTAATGAGAGAGGCTGGCGTACGCAGCCCCGGTGCTATGGCGGCTGTGCTGGGCCTCGACGGTGACGCTGTGCGCGCACTCTGTGAGCAAGTGGCCCGCCAGACTGGCGGGGTCCTGGTGCTGGCCAACGATAACTGTCCCGGTCAGACAGTCATTTCGGGGGATGAGCGCTCAATCGAGGCTGCGTTGGAGGCTGCGCCGGCAGCTGGCGCAAAACGCGCTGTGCGGCTGGCTGTCAGTATTGCCGCCCACTCGCCGCTGATGGAGTCGGCCTCAGCTGACTTCCGCCGCGCGCTTGATCGGGTTAGCTTTCACCGGCCTCACATGCCAGTATATGCAAACATTGACGCCAGCCCACTGACAACGGTTGAGTCGATTCGTCAAGAGCTTGAGCAGCAGCTCACGCACTCTGTATTGTGGACTGACTCGGTTCAGGCTATGACAGCCGCTGGGATCACAACGTTTGTTGAGATTGGCCCAAAAGATGTGCTGACGGGCTTGCTCAAGCGCATTGATCGAGGAGCAGCGCGCTTCACGCTTAACGATCTGGCGAGCCTACAGGCATTCATTGTGGCTGCCCGGCAGGATTGAGCGCGCTGTCCGACTGCCATGAATTCGGTTTTGCGCAATGGATAACAAACGCTAATATATACGCCTCAGCAAGCTGCCATCGTCCCGCAGCGGGCATTGGTTGTTTTTGAAAGCGTGTGCTTCAGACGCGAACAGATCCGCATTGCAAAGGAGAGAAGGAGAGAAGGACACTATGTCAGCTAAACGTTTCCCCTGGATTGTGGCTTTGATTGCTGCTTTGACGATCTTGCTAGTAGCGTGCGCCCAAGCGCAGCCAACGGCGACGCCTGTGCCAACGGCGACGCCAACCACAGAGCCAACTGCTGAGCCGACTGAAGAACCAACTGCGGTAGCAATGGCTGAAGCCACCGAGGAGCCAACGGAAGCGCCAACTGAGACGCCGACAGAAGCGCCCACGGAAGCGCCGACCGAGGTGCCGACAGAAGCGCCCACGGAAGAGCCGACTGAGGAACCGACTGAAGAACCTGCAGTCGAGGCGCCTGCGCCAAGCTGTGTGGTGGTAGTGGAAGCCGGCGGGGTGGTGAAGGTAGGTTTGGCGACGATTCTGAGCGGAGAGGGGTTGGTGCCGCTGGGGGAGGACATTCGGCGGGGGGTGGAGCTGGCGCTGAAGGAGCGTCCGGCGGTGACGGTGGGCGAGGCGACGTTTGAGGTGGCGCTGGACGTGCTGGACGACCAGTGTTCGGCGGAGGGTGGCCAGGCGGTGGCGAACCGGCT
>DAOTWC010000017.1:0-18743 GCA_034435995.1 Anaerolineae bacterium
CCGGCCCGGTTGGCGGGCCGCCGCTGGGTGGGCTTCAAGCTCTCTGAAGAACACATCTACTATTTCTCGATCAAGACGCTGGCGCGCATGTTAGACGAGGCCGGCTTCGACGTGGTCAACGTGCGCCATGTGGGCAAATATGTCACGCTGCGCCTGTTCGTAGACCGCCTGGGGATGTACTTTCCCCGGCTGGCGGGCCTGCTGGCGTTCTTCGAACGCACCTTCAGCCTGTCGGAGCGCGCCGCCTACGTCAACCCCTTCGACATCGTGGCGATCACCGCGCGCAAACGCTAGGGCTGCGTGCCAGCATGGCAACGCCCCGACTGCTGAACCTGGGCAAGGCTTTCGCGCTGCTGCTGCCGTTGGGGCTGGCGGTGGCTTTCGTGGCAACGGGGGTGGTCGCGCCGGATTATCGCACCTACATTGCGATGGTCACGGATCGCACCAGCCCTGATTTCGTTGGCTACCTGTATGCCTACTGGTTCCTGCCCGTTTTTCAGTTCCTGAGCCTGCTGCCGCTGCCTGCCGGTTATCTGATCTGGTCAGCCTGCAACATCGCGGGCGTGTGGTGGGGCGCGCGGGTCTTCAAGGGCAACGCGATCATCGCCCTGTTGAGCTACCAGATGTTCACCGTCCTGTGGTACGGCAACATCACGGGCATAGTCATCGGCGCGCTGGCGGTGATGGCCTGGAGCCTGCAACGTGACCGGGCTGTTGTGGCTGGCCTGGCCTGGGCCGTTGCGGCAACCAAGCTGCAATTGGGCCTGCCGCTGGGGCTGGCAATCTGGCTGCTGGGCGGGCGTCACCCGCGCGCGCTGCTGACGCTGCTGGTGGTTGTGGTGGCGTCGCTGGCGCTGTACCCCGGCTGGCCGCTTGAGATGATCGGCATGATGGGGCTGTCCAACACGCTGGGCAGCGTATCGCTGTGGCAGTGGATCGGGCCGCTGTCCCTGCTGCTGTGGCTGCGCCTGCCGCGCACACTGATCGGCATCACGGCCACGCTGGCGCTCACCTCGCCCTATTTCCAGCAGGGCGACCTGCTGATGCTGCTGGTGCTGCCGGTTGGCTGGCTGGGCCTGCTGGCAAACGTGGGTTTCCTGTATGTCGTGTACGGCTGGGACGCGCTCAAACTGCCGGTTGTGTTTCCGGCTGCTGTCTATGTCCGGGACATCATAAGCAGCCTCCGGGACAGGATGCTCCGCGCGAACACAATGCCCCTGCACAGCGTTCTCATGCTTATCCTTCGCCCGTGACTGACTCCATTTCCCCTCACCTGACTGCCGCGCCGCGCCGCCGGCTGGAGCCGTATCTGCTGCCCGCTGTGCTGCTGCTGGCGGTGACCGTGCGCGTGGCTGTGCTGCTGCTGTTCCCAGATGTGTTCGCCTTCGACCAGACCGGCGCAGTTCACGGCTCCGACGCCTACGACGCCTACGCGCAGAACCTACTGGCGACTGGCGTCTACGGGCGCGCGCCGGGCGTGCCGGACGCGGCTATCCCGCCGCTGTACAGCTATGCGCTGGCGCTGGTTTACGGCGTGTTCGGGCGCGGCTACTGGCAGGTGGGCCTGTTCCACATCCTGCTCGACGCGGCCTGCATCGTCATGCTCTACCACATCGGCAGGCGGTTGTTACCGCGCGGCGTGTGGGTGGGCGCGCTGGCCGGGCTGTTCTACGCGCTCTATCCCTACCTGGTGTTCCAGAACCTGACGCTGATTGATACGCCGTTTTTTATGTTCTGGCTGTATGCGTTTCTGCTGCTGCTCGCGCTGTTACGCGAGCGTGAGCGCATGGATCGCGCCGGCTGGGCGCTGGCGGCGCTGGCCGGGCTGGCGCTGGGCCTGGGCCTGCTGACGCGCCCGATTACGCCGCCGCTGGCGGCGCTGGCCGGCGTGTGGTTCTTGTTCCGGCTCAGCCCGCGCCAGACAATTATCCGGCTGCTGCCGGTGGCCCTGATCGGCGCGGCGGCGCTGGCTCCCTGGATCATCCGCAACTACGCTGTGTACGACGCCTTCGTCCCGATGACGACCACCAGCGGCGCGAACTTCTGGCAGGGCAACAACCCGCTGACCGTGCCGGTATTCCGCGCCGGCTACGACGTGCAGTGGACCTCGCCTGACCTGCAAACGGACGACCCGTACAGCCGCGAGGCCGACGCCGAGCGCTTTGCGCTGGCGCTGACGTACCTGCGCGACAACCCGGACAAAATCCCGGAGCTGCTGTGGGTCAAATTCCTGGTGCATTGGAGCATAGACATCGCGCCGCGCTTCAACCCGGTGGCGGGCGAGCTGCCGCCGATTGACTATCAGGGCAGCGTCACCATCGAAACCGGCGCTGACGGCATGGCGATGACCGGCCTGCCGGAAGGCGACCCAGTGGCGGCCTACTCGACGCCGCTGTTCGACCAGATCGGGCGCACGGTGCACCGCTTCTACTGGGGCGGGCTGTTCGCCCTGGGGCTGCTGGGCGTGGTCGTCAGCGCCCGGCGCTGGCGCGATGTGTCGCTGCTGTGGTTTGCGCAGATCAGCATGACGGCGGTTTACGTCTTTTTTCACCCGTCTACGCGCTACCGCGTTCCTACCGACCCGCTGTTCTTTCTGTTTTCGGCCTGCGCGCTGGTCTGGCTGTGGGGGGTGTGGCAGGCACGGCGCTCTGCCCCCGTCAGGCCGTTAGCAGCAGCTCCGCCGCCGCCCACCACGCGCTGAGGCCGTAGCCGATCAGCGCCACACCGCTGACCGCTGAGACGATCCGCACCGCGCGCGGGCTGACCCAGCGCCGGGCCGCGCTCAGGGCGAGCGCCAGCGCCACCACCCAGGCCATCGCGCCCGCCAGCATGGCAGCGACTGCCAGCGCGCCGGCGGTCTCCACCGGCGGCCAGGCCGCGTTCCAGCGCGTGAAGAAGTTCCCGGCCAGCGCGACCCAGCCGACAATTGTCAGCGGGTTGAACAGTGTGATGAGCAGCCCGGCGCGGTAGTCGCGCCAGCCGGCGGCGAACGGCGCTGCGCCGCCTCCGCCGCTCGTCAGGTCAATGCGGGCGCGGATTGCGCCCAGCCCCAGCCAGCACAGCCAAGCCCCGCCCAGCGCCCACAGCGCCAGCCGGAGCGGGACGCTCTGCGTGAGCAGGGCCGCCAGCCCGAAATACACGGCGAAGGCGTAGAGCGCATCCGACGTGACCGACCCCAGGTTGAACACGAACGCCGGCCAGAAACCGCTGACGATGGCCCGCTGGCCGGTGGCGATGGTGACCGGCCCCGGCGGGATGGCGACAACGACACCGATGGCGAACGCCGCCAGCAGCATGGCAATCATGTTTATTCCGGCTCCCCGCAGCGGCTGCCGCGGCCTAGCGCTGCGCGCGCCGCAGCCGGGCATGATAGAGGTAGACGCGCAGCGAATCATACTGTGCGGCGGCGGCGTCAGGCAAGCGTCAGTCAGGGGTAGGCCGCGCGTCCATCGCGCCAGCCATCTGTGGTTTATAGTGAGGATGAATCGGGGGCAGAACGCCTTTCTAACGTTATTGGTTTATCCTAAAAACTGTTAGCAGCGCGAACGGACTTTGCTAGGTTTTGTGTAGGCCCGCCGCCTGGCAGGGCGGCGGCAGGAGTGAACAACCATGTGGCGGAAATTCGTTGCACTTGCTCTGCTGCTGGTCGCCTTGAGCGCGCTGGCAGCATCGCCATCTGCCGCGCAGAGCGGGGCGGTGTGGAACGGTCAGTACTACAACAACGCTTACCTGCTGGGCCAGCCAGCGTTCACTCGGCAGGAGAGCGCAGTAGCGTTCAACTGGGGTCAAAGCTCGCCCGGCGACGGCGTGGGCGTGGACGGCTTCAGCGTGCGCTGGGGCACCGACGTGTTCCTGCCTGCGGGAACGTACCGTTTCTGGGCGCTGGCCGACGATAACATTCGCATCACCGTAAACTTCGGCTTCCAGCCGCTGATTGATACCTTTGCCAACCCAGCGGTAGGTCAGATTGTGAGCGCCGACATCACGCTGCCGGCGGGCACACACCATATTCAGGTGGACTACCGGGAGCAGACCGGCGACGCCTACGCCTATGTAACGTGGGCCAACCTGGCGACCAACCCCAGCGGGCCGAACTTCCCGATCATCGGGCAGCCGCAGGTCGTCGGCCCGTGGACAGCGCAGTACTTCAACAACCCTGGCCTGTTTGGCACGCCGGTGCTGGTGCGCACGGAGTCCAGCCCAAGCAACAACTGGGGCGCTGGCTCGCCGGGAGCGGGCGTGCCGGCGGACAACTTCTCGGCGCGTTGGGTGGCCAACCTCAACCTGGCGGCGGGAACATATCGCATCACGACCCGCGCTGACGACGGCGTGCGCGTGTTCGTCAACGGCGTGCTGCTGATCAACCAGTGGAGCCTGGCCACCGGCCAGACGTACACGGCGGACATCACGCTGGGGGCCGGCACGCACAACGTGGTGGTGGAGTACTTCGAAGCCTTTGGCGACGCTTACATCGAGTTCAGCCTGGCGCCGGTGGGCGCGCCGCCGCCGCCCACGCCGCTGCCGCCGGTGGGCGGCGGCGGCCCGTGGTTGGGCTACTATTTCAACAACACCGATCTTTCCGGCGCGCCGGCGGCCATCGTCTCGGTGGCTGCACCAGGCGGGAACTGGGGGGCTGGTTCGCCGCTGCCCAGCATTCAGCCTGATAACTTCAGCGTGCGCTGGGTGACTACCCAGAACTACCCAGCGGGCGTGTACCGCGTGACGGCCAAAGCCGATGACGGCGTGCGCGTGTTTGTCAACGGCGCGCTGGTGATCAACGCCTGGGGCAGCGCCACCGGCCAGACCTACACGGCCGATGTCACGCTGACCGCCGGCTCGCACACCATCACTGTCGAGTTCCTGGAGCTGACCGGCCTGGCCTCGCTGGAGTTCAGCTTCGGGCCGGCGAGCGCTGCGACACCGGTGCCGCCTTCCGGCGCGGCCAGCGGCACTGCCACGGTCACTGCCTTCCGGCTGAACGTGCGCAGCGGCCCGTCGGCCACAGCGGACATCCTGACCAAGATCAACCGCAACGAAGTGTACCCTATCGTGGGCTGCAACACTGAGCGGACGTGGTGGCAGATCAACGTTAACGGCACGGTTGGCTGGGTGTCGGCCCGCTACGTGCAGACGGCGGACGCGGTGTGCAACGCGCCATCAACCGGCGTGCAGCCGGCGCCCACCGGCTACACCGTGGTTGCCAGCTTCAACGTGAATGTGCGCAGCGGCCCGGCCACGCGTTTCCGCCAGCTGACCACCATGCGCGCCGGCGAGAGCGCGGCAGTGGTTGGCCGCAACGCTGACGCCACCTGGTGGCAGGTGAACTACAACGGCATCGTCGGCTGGGTGATTGGCGTGTACGGGGTCATCCAGGGCACGCCAGACCTCAACCGCATCCCTGTCACGGCCTGAGCTGCCAGCACAACGACGCAGCAAAGCCCCCGCGTTGTGCGAAGCGGGGGCTTTTTTGTGCTGGCGGCGCGCTGTGGGGGATCAGCGCCCGCGCGTGTAAGTAATGACTATTTCGGTATCGCTGATGGCAACGTTGGTCACACGGCCGGCGGGCATCTGCGTGCGGATGTAAGCGCGCCAGGACGCGGCCATCGCGTTGTTGATCTGCGTCAGCAGGCTGCCCGACACCGGCTCGCCAGCCGCTGTGACTGCCGTGGCTGTCCAATAGATGCGCCCGCCGCGCACCTCAGGCACGAACGTGCCGGTCACGTTAACCGGGGGCTGCCGACGCAGTGTGAGGCTGGCGTCAATCACGACCTGGCCCGGCTGGAAGTCAACGGACACGTTGGAGAGCGCGCGGTTGAACGGGTTGGTAACGCGGTAAGCCTGATTAACCTGTTCTTCGGTAATCGTGTGAGTGACAGTGCTGCTGGACTGCGCCAGAGCTGGCGCAGCAGCCAGCGCTAGGACGGCGATCAGGGCTAGAACAGCGATACGTTTGGTGGTGATCATCTGGTGTAGTCTCCTGCCGCGTGCGGCGGCGCTCACTGTTACCACCAGTATCATGCCGCCCAGGTGTTGCCAAAGTATGCGATTTTGTAAACAGAGCGTAAAACGTCTGCAAACTTCTGCCGACATGCGCTGCCCCCTAGCTGAACTGACAGGGGGCAGCACTGGGCGCAGCAGGGCACGCGCTGCCGGTGCGCTCAGGTTTTGTCGGCAGGGGTTTCGGCTGGCTGAGCGCCCTCCGGTGCGGGGGCAGGCTGGCGCGGCGTGAGGGCAGCGCGCAGCGCGTCGGCGGCGGGCGCAGGGCCGGTGGCAGCTTGCAGCAGCAGGTGCAGCCGGTCGGCCATTGCCGCCGGGTCGGGGTGGATGCCGTCCTGCAGCAGCGCCGTCTCAAACACCTGCTCGATCACGACGTCAACCAGCGGGTTGTCGGGCGCGGAGTCGAGCATGGCGCTCAGGTTGTGCAGTAGAGGATGGCGCGGGTTCAGCTCCAGCGTCTTGACCGGCAGCTCGAAAGCGCGGTCGAGCCAGCGGTTGATGCGGAACAGATGGCGCTGCGGGGCGCTGTCGTCGCTGACCAGGCGGGCCGGGCTGGCGCTGAGCGTTTTGCTCTCGCGCACGCCGCGCACGCGCTCGCCCAACACAGCGGCAAAACGCTCGCGCACGGTGTTGAACGCGCCGGCGTTGAGCGGCTCTAGCTGGTGCGCGGTGTCGGGCTGCTCTGTGCCGATGTCGCGCAGGTCAATATCGGCCTCGTCCACGCTGCGCAGCTTGTGACCCTTGTACTCGGTGAGGCCCATCAGCAGGAAGGGGTCAATTGGATCCGTGAGGTACAGCACCTCGATGCCGCGGCGGCGGAAGGGGTCTAGATGCGGGCTGCGGCGGGCGCTGTGGAAATCGCTGCCGATGACGTAGTAGATGTCGGTCTGCTTGCGCGCCATGCGCCCCACGTAGTCGGCCAGCGTGTGCAGCTCGTCTGGGTTGTCATCCTTTGTGGTGGGGAAGTAGAGCAGCTCCTCGATGTCGGCGCGCCGCTCCGGGTCGAGCACGATGCCTTGTTTGATGAAGCGCCCGAAGGCGTGGTAAATGTCGAGATAGCGCGGCGTATCGTTTCGGGCCAGACGTTTGAGGTCGTTGAGCACGCGCCCGGTAAGCGTGTTGCGCAGGTTGACCATGATGCGGTTGGCCTGCACGCTCTCGCGGCTCACATTGAGCGGCAGGTCCTCGCTGTCTACCACGCCCTGCACAAACTGGAGATACTCTGGCAGCAGGTCTTTGTTGTACTCCTGGATCAGCACTTTGCGCGCGTAGAGCTTCAGGCCCGGCTCGCGGCGCAGACTGAAGGGCGACGGCTCGGCGCTGGCCGGGATATAGAGCAGCGCGTAGAACTGAAGCGGCAGGTCGGCCCGCAGGTGCAGGTGGTGCAGCGGCGGCTGGAAGTCCAGCGTGAGGCTGCGGTAGAACTCGCTGTACTGCTCGTCACTAATCTCTTTCGGGTCCTGGCGCCAGACAGCGGTTTGGCGGTTGGACGGCTCTTCATCCCCGGCCACGTAGATCGGGAAAGCGATGTAATCGGAGTGGCGGCGGATGATCTCTTTGAGCTTCCAGGGCTGCAGAAACTCTTTAGCGTCGTCCTTGAGGTAGATGATCACGTCGGTGCCGCGCGTTTCGCGCTCGGCTGGCTCGATCGTGTAGTTGTCGCCGCCGCTGCTCTCCCAGGCACAGGCTTCAGCGTCTGGCCGATAGGAGCGCGACACTACGCGCACACGGTCTGCAACCATAAACACAGAGTAGAAACCGACGCCGAACTGGCCGATCACGTCTTGGGGAGAGACCTTGCCGCTGGCTTCCTTCATTGCCTCGATGAAAGCTTTGGCCCCGCTGTGCGCGATCACGCCCAAGTTCTCCACCATCTCGTCGCGCGTCATGCCGATGCCGCTGTCGCTGACCGTGAGCGTGCCGGCGGTCTCATCTGGTTTGACCTCGATATACAGCTCGGCGTCGGCGTCGCGCACATCGGCGTTGGTGAGCTGTTCGAACTGCACACGGTTGAGCGCGTCGGAGGCGTTGGAGATCAGTTCGCGCAGGAAGATTTCGCGCTCTGTGTAGAGCGAGTGCACCAGAATGTTGAGAAGCTGCTGAATCTCGGCTTTGAAAGCGAATGTCTCGGCCATAAGCAACAAACCCTCAGCGTGCAATGTTGTGCAACCCCCGTTGTTGTATCATGTGCGCGTAAGAAAGCAATAAAAAGCGGCAGGCGGCCGCAAGCAAGGGGCTGCCCGCCGCGTGGAAAGAGCTAGTCATAGTCGTCAGTCTGCCCGTGACTGACGGACATCGGTCAGGGACGCTGGCGTTTGCTCGGCGCGGTAGGTAAGGTAACCCACCACGGCAGCAGCCAGCGCGGCCAGCGCCCAGTAGATCAGGGCTGGCGCGCCGACGAACTCGATTGACCCGCCTGTCCACTGGGGAAGCAGCTCCGTGATAAAGCCGAACACGCCCACCGCCACCAGCAGCGCGCCGGACAGCCGCGCCATCATCAGGTGGTGGCGTGTGAGGAAGCCGACAAAGCGGCGCTGGAACGGCACGGCCAGCAGCGGCAGAACCAGCAGCGGCCAGCCAAATCCCAGGCCGAAAAACAAGAAGAACACGATGCCTTCTAGCAGCGCGCCGGCGTCGCCCGCGCCGGTGAGGAACGCGCCCAGAATCACCGGGCCGGTGCAGGGCAGAGTCATGGGCGCGAAGAGCAGGCCGTAGACATAGGCCATGGCGTATGGGCTGCGGATGACAGGGGCCTGCGCCGTGGAGAGGCGGGCAAAGGGACTGCGACCAGCCAGCATCAGCAGCCCCAGCACAATGACTGCGCCGTATACCAGCGGCAGCGCTGCTGACAGCAGCGCGCCGAACGACTGCTGCACCACGTACAGCACGAAACCGATGGCGATCATCATGCTCAGGATGCCCGCCAGCACCAGCACCCCCAGCCAGCCGGTAGCCCGACGAGCGCGCTCACTGCTGGCACTGCCGGCCAAGAAGGCGATCAGGCCGGGGTACAGCGGCAGCATACACACGTTGGCCAGGATGGCGGCGTTGCCCAGTAGAAACGCCTGCGCCAGTTCCAGCCGCCCGAGCGTCTCCAAGATGCTCATGCGCTCAATTTCCTGTGGTCGTCAGCAGCGCGACCAGGTCGGCAGCGCTCTTGGCGCCGGTGAACAGCTCCGACACACTGCCGTCCGGCGCGATGATGAAGTGCGGCGTTGAGGGCGGCGTGATGGCGGCGCGGCCAAAGTTCTCGGTCAGGGCGGCCAGCATTTCGGGCGTTGCCACCGCGAAAATAAAGGGGAAGCCCTGGCGTTCGGCGTAGGCGGCCAGGTCGGCATCGCTGATGTTTTCAGCCACACTGAGGGCGATGAATGTTACCGGCTGGCCTTCGAGCTGCTGGGCGGCGCGGGCGACGCTGCCAAGCTGGGCACGGCAGTTGCTGCACCAGGTCGCCATCGGCTCGACCAGGACGGTCTGCCCGGCGAAGTCGGCCAGGGTGAAGGCAGCGCCGGTGCGAGCGTCGGTCAGCGCGATGCTGTGCCAGGCCGGCCGGGCCATCGTGTCAGATACGCCAGGCGCGGTCATCGCTTCGGCCTCTGGCGCGGACGCGCCGGAAAGAAACGAGAACGCCTGGCAGCCAGTGAGAGCCGAGACGCTCAGCAGGGTAATCAGCAGCAGTGTGCGCATGGGAACGGGGTTCTCCTTCCGTAGACGATTACTGTCACAAGAGTACGCCTGCTCCTCGCCCGCTGGATTTACTCCCGCGTATGAGAGCTTGATAAGCGCAAGCGCGCGTCTGCCGCCGCCCGCCCTTGCAATTCCCAGCCCAGGCGTCACAATCACGGCGTGGCGTTAGGGAGGTTGTGACCATGTCCGATTCGCAGCCGCTGCTGCGCGCCCGCAGCGTCTGTTTCAGCGCCGGTCGGACGCCGATCCTCACCGGCGTAGACCTAGACCTGCGCGCCGGCGAGTTTGTCGGGCTGATCGGCGCTAACGGCGCGGGCAAGACCACGCTGCTGAAGGTGGTATCGGGTTTGTGGCCAGGGGCGGCGGGCGAAATCACGCTGCTAGGCCGCCCGCTGCGCGCGTACAGCGTGCGCGAGATCGCCCGCGTAGTGGCCCACGTGCCCCAGTCCACCCGCGTGGATTTCGCCTTCACAGTTCGCGACGTGGTGCTGATGGGCCGCAGCCCGCACCTGGGCCGCTTTCAGATCGAAAGCGGGCGCGACTGGGGCGTGGCAGAGCGCGCTATGCGCACCACCGGCACGCTGCACCTGGCTGACCGGCTGGTGACGACGCTCAGCGGCGGCGAGCTGCAGCGCGTTGTGCTGGCGCGGGCGCTGGCGCAGGAGCCGCGCCTGCTGCTGCTGGACGAACCGACCAGCAACCTGGACATCCGGCATCAGGTGTCAGTGCTGAAACTGGCGCGCGACCTGGCTCATGAAAACGGCCTGGGTGTGCTGGCCGCCATTCACGACATCGGGCAGGCGGCCCGCTGGTGCGACCGGCTGCTGCTGATGACGTGCGGGCGCATCGTGGCCGGGGGCACGCCGGAGGGCGTGCTGACGCCGGAGCGGCTGGCAGAGGTGTTTGAGATTGAGGCGCGGCTCTACCGCGATCCTTACACCGGGCACATCGCGCTCTCGGTTCAGTGAGCGCCGCACCGCAGCAAACCAACAGAGGGCGACCAACTGGCCGCCCTCTGGCTCTGTCAGCGCGTGCTGGCGCTGTTAGGTGTGAACGAAATGGCAGCGCGTCAGCCGCCGCCGACCGGGACAGCGCTGGCGCGCTGGGCGTCGAGATTGGCGGCAACCTGCACAGCGATGAGCTGCGCCTGGCGGGCGAAGTCAATCGAATCGGCCAGCACGCGCGCCGCCTCCTGGGGGCTGTGGAAGCCGGTGCTGTTCTCCGACGAGACAAAGTCCCAGCGCATAGAAGCCCGCCGGTGCAGCTGGAGGGCATCAGCCAGGTCCTCGTCAGTGGCGCCGGCTTCGCGGGCGGCCACGATGGCGTCAATGGCGTCTAGGATGGCGTGCTCGCTGCTGCGCAGCAGGCGGGCGGTGGTGTCCTGAATAGTGAGCACACGCGCCCGCAGCTCTTCCTCAGGGATGTTGTGGCAGGTCTGGCAGGCGTTGTTGAGGTTGACCAGCGGGCTGCGAATCCAGTGATCGGAGATTTTCACGCCGCCCTCGCGGATAAAGGGCATGTGACAGTCGGCGCAGGCCACGCCGGAGCGCGCGTGAATGCCGGTGCTGGCTAGCTCGAACTCTGGATGCTGGATTTTGATCATGGGCGCGCCGGTCTCGGCGTGCGTCCAGTCCTTGAAGCCGTAGCGGTCGTAATGCGCTTCGATGTCGTCAACGCGCATGCCCATGCTCCAGGGGAAGGTGAGCAGCTTGTCGTCGCCCAGGAAGTAGTACTCGACGTGGCACTGAGCGCAGACGTAGGAACGCATCTCTTGGCGCGAGGCTTGCGTCCAGTCAATGCCCTGCGCTGCCAGCGCGTTGATAAGCGCGGGCCGGGTGAGGCGCAGGGCCATCGTCTGCGGGTCGTGGCAGTCGGCGCACGACGTGCCGAGGTGCAGCTCGTCTTTCAGGTCGTTGTAGGGTGTGCGGTTGAACGTTTCCCAGCCCATGCTGGCGATGAGCTGCGGCGCTTCGGCGGCGTGGCAGTTGATGCACGCGGCCGGTTGGTTGACGATCTGCACGCGCTGGGTGTTGCGCTGGTCAATTTGCCCGTAGTAGTGGCCGCGCTCCTCGTTGTGGTCCTTGCTGAAGGCGTTACCTGCCCACAGGCGCACCATCGCCGGGTAGCGCTCCAGCTTGCTGTACGGCTCAGAACCGCCGTAGGGCGTCTCGCCGTAGTTCTCCTGGGTGCGCACGAAGCGGTCGTACTGGCGCGGGAAGTTCTGGCCCCACACCGCCGGGTCCAGTTCGTCCTGGCCGATTTCGACTACACGCAGCGGGAACTGCGCCGCCTCGATCTGGCGCTGGTTGATGTTGACCAGCAGCGCCGCTACGCCCAGCGTCAGCAGGACGGCGGCGGCGAACACCAGGACGTATAGCAGAGTCTGGCGTGAAAACAGGCGTTTCACAGTTGTTTTCCCTCCCTCTCGAAACGGATGTTCAAACTATTTGCGCGTGTTGTGGCCTACGCCGGCGTGACACGACACACACGGCAGCGCCTCGCCAGCGTGCACGCCAAGCGTCTGGCTAACAGTGGTCGTGTGACAGGCGACGCAGTTGTGCTGCACCACGTCGGCGTTAAAGGCGCGGATGCGAATGGGGTCGTGGAAACTGCCGGTGGTGAAGGCAACGCTGTGGTTGAACCCGTTCAGCCCTTTGACAAACCACTTGCTGACGAAGCTGTCGTGCGGCGTGTGGCAGTCGTTGCAGGTGGCGACGCGCCGGTGGCTGGCGTGGTTCCAGGCCTCGAACTGCTCGCGCATGACGTGGCAGTTCATGCACGTCTGCGGGTCGTCGGAGAAGTACGACGCGCCGCGCGCATAGCCGAATGTGAACAGGCTGAGGCCCACCAGCACGCCGAACACACCGGACAGCGCCAGCACCCACACGCGCGCCCCACGCTTGGAAGGTGCGCTTGAATCGGTCATGGCTTACGGCTCCGCGGAAGACATAAAAGAAACACCTTTCGCACAAAAAATCACAACTTTTATAAGAATATGTTATCACACTGCGCAGCACATACAAGCGACTCTAATGCTGAGCGGGCAGTGTTTGAGATGGGGTTGGTTGGCTCTTATTTTGTACCATTTGTTTATCGCTTGCCCTGAAATTCGGAATACACCCTAGTAAGGCAGAGTTTGCGTTTCCCAGCAATTGCGGTAAATTTATGTGAAGGTTAACATACGCTGCTTATGCAGCAGCTGTTCAATTGTCTGTTTAAAAGTATTTTAGGGCAGTAGCGCTGTGTCACCTATTCTTCAGTTAGAGAATATTACGAAAAACTTCCCCGGCGTTAAAGCGCTGGACAACGTGCGCTTTGAGGTGTACGCGGGTGAAGTTCATGCGCTGTTGGGAGAGAACGGCGCAGGCAAATCTACCCTCATCAAAATCATCTCTGGTGTGTACCGACCCGACTCCGGCACAATCATGGTTGACGGCACACCGGTTCAGATCAACAACCCGCGCGAGGCACAGGCCCAGGGCATTGCCACCATTTACCAGGAGCTGCTGCTTTACCCGGAACTGACAGTGGCGGAGAACATTTTCATGGGTCACGCGCCGCGCACCCGCTTCGGCGCGATTGACTGGGCTGAGATGTCACGCCGTGCAAAAGACATCCTGGCGTCGCTCAACATTCATGACTTAGACGTGAGGCGCAAAGTCGGCACACTCACGGTGGGCAACCGCCAGCGGGTTGAAATCGCTAAGGCGCTGTCGCAAAACGCGCGCATCCTTATCATGGATGAGCCGACCGCTGCGCTGACTGAAGCTGACGTGGTGCGTCTGTTCGATATAGTGCGCCTGCTGCGATCGCGCGGTGTGGGTGTCATCTATATCAGCCACCGCTTAGAGGAGGTTTTTGAGCTGGCCGACCGCGTAACAGTGCTGCGCGACGGCCAGTATGTGGACACACGACTGGTTGCCGAAACAACCCGCGATGACCTCATCAGCATGATGGTCGGACGCACAATTGACAATCTTTTCCCCAAGCTGCCCGCTGAGATTGGCGCGCCGGTGCTGGAGGTGCGTGATCTGGTGCGCCAGCCAATGACGCGCGGCGTCAGTTTTACGCTGCGCGCTGGCGAGATTGTCGGCCTAGCAGGTCTAGTGGGGAGCGGTCGCAGCGAGGTTGCGCAGGTGATTTTTGGCATCTGGCCGGCGGAAAGCGGCCAGGTGCTGCTGGACGGCAAACCTGTGCATATCAAAAGCCCGGAGCAAGCGATGAAGCTGGGCATCGCCTATGTGCCGGAGGATCGCGGCACACAGGGCCTCATCCGTAAGATGCGTGTGCGCGAGAACATTTCGCTTGCTGTGCTGCGCCAGCTTTCTGCGTACGGCTTCATTAGCCCGCGCAAAGAACTTAACCTGGCCAGCGACAGCATTCAACAGTTCAATATTCGCGCTTACAGCCCGGAGCAAATTGCCAATAAGCTCAGCGGTGGCAACCAACAGAAAGTGGTGGTTAGCAAATGGCTGGCTAGTCGGCCTCGTGTGCTTATCATGGACGAGCCAACGCGCGGTATTGATGTGGGCGCTAAGGCTGAAATTCACCGCCTGATGAGCGAATTAGCCCAGCGTGGGCTGGCAATCCTAATGATTTCCAGCGAGCTGCCAGAGATTGTGGGAATGAGCGACCGCGTGTTAGTGATGCGCGGTGGCAGGATCGTCGCTGAATATCAACGTGAAGAGGCCACCCAGGAGCAGATTGTCGCCGCGATGATGAGTGAAACTTTCGTTACAGTCAACGGCTCGTAACCTGGAGATTAAGCACCCTATGGCCACACAATCACTCGCCCAGCCTGCAGCCGTTCGACGCGGCCCACTCTATGCCGCGCGCAGCATTTTGGGCACGCAGGAAGGCGTACTGGCAATCAGCTTGATTGCGCTGATTGTCACTGTGGGGTTGATCAACCCGCGTTTTGTGGCGGAGCGCAACCTGACTAACATCCTTCAGGGTTATGCGTACATCGCGGTAGCGGCCATCGGCGTTTCGATGGTGATTATTTCGGGCAATATTGACATTTCGACCGGCTCGCTGGTGGGCGTACTAGCGACGATCAGCGGCACGTTGGCGGTGAACGGTGTGCCGATCTGGCTTACGTGGGTGCTGCCGGTGTTTGTCGGGATGCTAGTGGGGGCCTTCAACGGCTTTTTGGTAGCTTATTTGCGCATCCCCGCCATCGTCGTCACGTTGGGCATGTTGAGCATTCTCAAAGGCGGTCTCATCAGCGTAACGAGCGGCGCGTGGATCAGCAACCTGCCGGACGGCTATCACCTGGCACAGATGCGCCTGCTGGGTATACCCATGCCCATCTATTTTATGGTAGTGCTGACTATCTTGGCGGCGCTGTGGCTGCGCTACAGCGCGACCGGGCGCGCCATTTACGCGGTGGGCGGCAACGCAGAAGCTGCGCGGCTGTCCGGTATTTCTGAGCGGCGCATCATTATGACGGTTTTTATCCTGAATGGGATGTTTGTGGGCATCGCCGCTATTCTATTTGCCACCCAACTCAGCATCATTCAGTCTACTGTGCCCCCTAACCTGGAGCTGTTGATCATTACCGCTTCAGTTGTGGGTGGCGTGAGCATCCTGGGCGGCACAGGAACGGTGATCGGTTCTACGCTGGCGGCTGTTCTATTGAGTGCGATCGGCTCTGCGCTCGTGTTCGTCAATATTTCGCCCTACTGGCTGCGTGCAGTGCAGGGTGTGCTGATCTTAGCAACTGTTCTGGCAGACCTGCTGCGTCGGCGACGGCAGCGCTTATAACGTAAAGATGAGAGGCGTAAAACATGGCTGTACGCGACACAACACTCTCACAGAACCAGCTAACGTCTTTGACAATCCGGCTGCGCGCACTGCTTTTCCGCCGCGAGGGCGTTCTGTTGATCATTCTGATTGTGGCGCTGCTGCTGCTTTCTACGCAGACAGACAAGTTTCTCACGCGGGAGAACATTCTCAACCAGGGCCGCTTTATGACCGAAGTCGGGCTAGTGGCCCTGCCGATGACTTTCATCATTATCACCGGTGGGATTGATCTGTCGGTTGGCTCGATGCTCGGCTTGAGCGCGGTTGTGCTGGGCTACACCTGGCAGAACCTGGGTTTTCCGCTGGAGCTGGCGATTATCACGGCTGTGGCAGCGTCTACTCTGGCGGGCGCGGTCAACGGATTGGTCATTACAAGGGTGGGAGTGCCACCGCTGATTGCCACGCTGGCGACGCTTGCGCTGTATCGCGGGCTGGCAGAGGGCATTAGTCAAGCGCGTTCAGCGCGCGGCTATCCGGAGTGGTTCTTCCAACTGGGGCAGGGCGAGCTGTTTGGTGTGCCAACTCAGTTGTGGATTGTATTGGTGGCCGTAATCATCGCTGGGGTAATTCTGGGCCTGACAACTTTCGGACGCTCGATTTACGCTATTGGCAATAACGAGGTGGGGGCGCGCTTCTCTGGCTTACCGGTGGCCCGCAACAAACTGCTGATCTACACGGCTTCGGGCTTCATGGCTGGGCTGGCCGGCTACATCTTCGTTTCACGGGTAAGCACCACCCGCTCGGACATGGGAACGGGCCTTGAGCTAGATGTGATCGCAGCAGTGGTGCTGGGCGGCACGAGCATTTTCGGCGGCACCGGCACAATTGCTGGCACGGTCATCGGCGTGATTTTAATCCAGCTTCTTAAGAACGGCCTGGCGCTGACTGGCGTGACCGGTGACGCTACAATTGTCGTGATTGGCATCGTGCTCATTTTGTCTATTTTGATTAATAATCTGATTCAGCGGTGGCGCGGCGGAGACTGAGCTGTCCACCCCGCGGCGCACAGCGAGGAACAAAGGCGATACCCGAAAGGAGGTGATCGGCCAGTTAGGAGAAAAACGTCAAAACTGTGTTTTTCACCGTTTGTTGAACCACAGCTGTTGAGCGAAAGCCTAACTAAACTAAAACGTGTGTAAGGGAGGAAAACTTCTATCATGTCACGCAAAACGTTGTTGATCATCGCTATTCTGAGCCTGCTGCTGGGCACGCTGGCGGCTGGCGCGGGCGCACAGGATGCGCCACGCTGGGACGGCGCAGATGACCTGCCGGTAAATCCGCTGGCCTGCCCCGGCGAGGAAGTTGAAGAGGCGGCTGAGGAAGAGGCCGAGCCGCTGCCGTATGATGGCGGCCAGCCGGTGAACCCACCCGATCTTGCCGGCAAGCCAATTGTCCTGGTGGACGTGCCCAAGCTGATTGGCATCGGCTACTTTGCCGCTACCACGCTGGGACAGCAGCAGGCCGCTGAGGAGCTGGGCAACGTCACCGTTACTACCGACGCGCCCACCGAGGCCAATATTGACGACCAGATCCAATTCATTGACAACTACATTACCCAGGGCGTGGACGGCATTCTGTTCGCCGCCAATGACCCCGTCGCTATCGCGCCGGTGCTGCGTCGCGCGCTTCAGGCGGGTATCCGCGTTGTTGGTTATGACGCCAACTCGGAACCCGATGCGCGTGAGTGGTTCGTCAATCAGGCTGAGTTCAACGGTATCGCGAAGGCCATGATTGACAATATGGTGGCTGAGATCGGCGAGGATGGCAGCTTTGCCATCGTCACGAGCACCTTCACTACACCCAACCAGGCTCGGTGGATCGCCGAAATGCAGGCTTATCAGGAGAAGTGCTATCCTGAACTGAGGTGGCTCGAAACAGTCGAGGCACAGGAAGACAACATCCTGTCGTTTAATCAGGCGACCACCCTCATCAACAAGTATGGGGAAGAGCTGGACGGCATTTTCGGCATGACCAGTGTGGCGACGCCGGCGGCAGCCGAAGCCGTCACACAGGCCGGCGCATGCGGTGAAGTGGCTGTGGTTGGTCTGGCAACACCCAACGCGATGAAACCATATGTCAACTCTGGCTGCGTGAAGTCGGTGGTGCTGTGGAATCCAATTGATCTGGGCTACGCAGCCGTTTACGTGATGCGGTCAATTGTAGACGGCACGTTTAAACCCGGAGACACGGAGGTTGAAGCCGGGCGGCTGGGCAAGCTCCAGGTTGTTAACGGCAGCGAAGTGCTGCTTGGGCCGCCCTTCATCTTTACCGCTGAGAACATCAACGACTTCGATTTCTAAGTGCGACAGCGGCTGCTCAGGCAGCGCCATCGTTTGCGGAAACCCTGTCATTTGACGGTTCTCGCTTGAGAGACAGTGCCTGAGCGCGAAACCAGGGCGGGGGCAAGCAAAAAAAGCCCCCGCTCTTTGGTTTGTTAGCGCTGTGCAGCGGCCTCTACGGGTTACGTTGGCTAACGAAGATCGGGTTGGTCAGCGCCCACATATCGCCCGTCGCACAAAGCCCCGACTCTCCACCATTGGGGGCTGACAGCGCTCTCGCTCTGTGCTAGCATGAGAAACAGATTTCCGTAAACAGCATTTTCTCCTGAACGTGGGAAAGGAGGCAGAGCATGACGACGACCAGCCGCCGTCAGGGTTACGAGGTGGCCCGCTCCCTTCTCGCGCGCCCCCTGCTCACCACTTCTCCGCTGCGCTGAACTGGTTTTTTTCGCCCAGTGCGGTTCGCGCTGGCGCGCACACGCGCCTGGCAAAGTTTGCTACAATACCGAACCGTACCGCGCCCTCATCGGCGGGGCCGCTGCGCCGCCCCGTGAACGGAGAAGAAGTGACGCTATGACTGACAGGTATGATCCCCAGGCCATTGAACCGGGCTGGCAGAGCCGTTGGGAGGCCGACAAGCTGTACCGCTCCACTGTGGACTGGAGCAAACCCAAACACTACGCGCTGACAATGCTGCCCTATCCCAGCGGCGATCTGCACATCGGCCACTGGTTTGCCATGACGCCCAGCGATGCCCGCGCCCGCTGGATGAGCATGCGCGGTTATAACGTGCTGTTCCCGATGGGCTTCGACGCTTTCGGCCTGCCGGCAGAGAACGCGGCCATCTCGCGCGGGGTGCACCCGGCCAAGTGGACCTACGCCAACATTGAGCGGATGCGCCAGCAGCTGCGCAGCATGGGCGCCATGTTCGACTGGGAACGCGAGGCAGTGAGCTGCGACCCGGCGTACTACAAG
>DAOTWC010000018.1:0-14464 GCA_034435995.1 Anaerolineae bacterium
CGTCGGCCGGCGGCAGCAGGAAGCTGGTGGCGGTCAGGCCGGCATAGCTGCGCAGCAGGCTGGCAAAGGTGTCGCTGGCGCTGATTTCGAGCGTGTAGGTGGTCGTTCCGACCGGGCCGGCGGCGGCCCAGATGAACGTGGGGCGGGCGGTGGGCAGCGTCGGGTAGGTGGTGAAGACGAAGTCCGGGGCTGGCACGAGGGCCAGGTTGACGTCAAGCTGGAAGGCGGCGCTCTCCGGGCCGACGTTGCCGGCCAGGTCGCGAGCCTGGACGCGCCAGAAGTAGTGGCCCTGAGCCAGCGGGCTGGGCACGGTGAGGAAGTTGGCGGCGGCCGGCTGGTTTTCGAGGGCGAAGCTGGCGAAATCCGAGTCGGTGGACACGTCCACCAAGTAGCCGGACGCGCCGGCAGCCGGCAGCCAGATCAGCGTGGGCCGCGTCAGGTGGGTGGCGCTCTGGTTGGCCGGCAGGTGCAGCGTGGGCGCGGGCGGGGCAACGGTGTCCACGTAGAGCAGGCGCGCCGGACTCCACAGGCCAGGCCGCCCCTGGGCGTTGACGGCGCGCACGCGCCAGAACCACGGCCCGTCGTCGAGGGCGGCGGGCACGGTGAAGCCGCTCTCGGTCACGCCGTCGGCGGGGGCGTAGGCGCGCAGGGCGGGCGTGCCGAACCAGGCGGCGCGGTCGAGCTGGAGTTCGTAGGTGAACGGCGCGCCGGCGGTTGAGGGCGGGACCGGGTTCCAGGCCAGATCGGGCGTGCTGTCGTTGGTCCAGGCGGCGAAGGCCGGCGCGGTCTGGAGCGGGGCGGGGGCGGGCGGCGGGCTGACGGTGAAGCGGCGGAAGACGGCGGGCGGCAGCGTCTCGTCGCCGACGCGCACGCGCCAGAAGTAGACGCCGTCGGGCAGGGCGTCGGCCGGCGGCAGCAGGAAGCTGGTGGCGGTCAGGCCGGCGTAGCTGCGCGCGATGTCGGTGAACGCCTCATCGCGGGCGATTTCCAGTGTGTAGGTGGTCGTTCCGACCGGGCCGGCGGCGGCCCAGATGAACGTGGGGCGGGCGGTGGGCAGCGTCGGGTAGGTGGTGAAGACGAAGTCCGGGGCTGGCACGAGGGCTAGGTTGACGTCGAGCTGGAAGGCGGCGCTCTCCGGGCCGACCGTGCCAACGCGATCGCGGGCCTGGACGCGCCAGAAGTAGCGGCCCTGGGCCAGCGGGCTGGGCAGGGTGAGGAAGTTGGCGGCGGCCGGCTGGTTTTCGAGGGCGAAGCTGGCGAAATCCGGGTCGGTGGACACGTCCACCAAGTAGCCGGACGCGCCGGCCAGCGGCAGCCAGATCAGCGTGGGCCGCGTCAGGTGGGTGGCGCTGCGGTCAGCTGGCAGGTAAAGCGTGGGCGCGCTGGGGTTGGCGTTGGCAGTGAACAGCCAAGTGGCGCTCCAAGCGCTGGGCTGCTCGTTGACGTTGAAGCCGCGCACGCGCCAGAAGTAGACGCCGGAGGCGCTGAAGGCGCGGACAGCCGTCCGTCCGGTGAGGCCGCTGCTGTCGTAGACGATGTCGCCGAACCAAGCGTTGCGCGCCACCTGAAGCTGGTAGGTGGCCGGCTCAAAGTCCGTGCCAACGGACAGCGGCGCCCACTCGAAAGCGACGTCCACTGTCCCGTCGGTGTCCCACAGCGTGGCGGCGTAGGCCGGGGCCACTGGGCGCGTTGGCCAGGGCAGTGGAACGTTAGCCCGCTGCACGCGCAGCGTGTACGAGCCGGAGAAGCCGTTGTAGCCCCCGAGCTGGATATACACCGTCTGACCGGCGGTGAGGTTGAGGTTCAGGCGCGAGGTCAAATCAGTTGGGCTGACGTCGTCGCTGCAGCCGATCTGCGCCGGCGGCGCGCTGAACGGGTCAGTGTAGGCGGCCAGGATCGTGTCAAAGGCGCTGCCGGCGGTCGTGATGACGTACGGCCCGGTGGTGGGCACAATAAAGCGATACCACAGCGTGCGGGTGATATTGAAACCGCAGGTGGGCGCTGGCTCGTTGGCCGAGCCGAGGTCCGGTCGGTTGGTCGTGCCGCTGCCGGTGAAGGGAATGGCTGGGATCAGGATAGCGCCGCCGGGCAGGTCCTCCGGCGCGGACTGGCCGAACACCGGTTCGTCCACCTGGTTCGGGGTGAGCGATTTGCCGTCCGGCCCAAATGTTTCTTGGGTGGCCTCCGGTTCGGGCGTGGCGTCTGCTGGTTCGTCAGTGACTTCTGGCTCTGGCGTGTTTTCCGGTTCCGGCGTGGCTTCCGGGGCCTCTTCAGTCGCCTCCGGTTCAGCCGTGGTCTCCGCTTCTGGTGTGGCCGTTTCGGTAGGAACAGTCTCCGGCGCTGGTGTTTCCGTTTCGACGACTTCAACAGCAGGCGTGGCCGTGGCCGTCGCCGTGGGGAGCGGCGTGGGCGTCGGGTACAGGCTCAGCTCTGCCTGCGGCACCCACAGGCCGAAGTCATCGGCCAGCGCGCGCCCGTTTTCCGGCAGGCCCGTCACCGCCAGGGCGATTCCGCCAGGCGGCAGCGGCGCAGCATCGCCCCAGGCGATGACTTCTACGCCGTTCACGCTCACGCGCACGACGCCGTCCACAGCCGATAGGCGCAGCGCGCGCCACTCGTCGGCCGCCAGCGGCGCGACGACCCCAAAGGCGGCCGGCACATCGGCGCGGTACAGCGTCACCTGGCCGGAGGCATCCAGCGCGGCGGTGTAGGCCAGCCCCTCGGCGCTGCGGCGCACGCTCACGGCGGCCTGGCCGCCGTCGGGCAGCAGGAAGCGCGCCTGTGCGGCGGCGTTGAGATACGGCCCGCCCAGCCACGCCAGCGCAGCGTCTGTGTTAGTCTGTGCCGACTGGCCCACATCAGCGGCGGCCAGCGTCCAGCCCGCGCCCACTGACCAGTTCTCAAACGCCGCGCCCTCGAACAGGTCGCTGGCCAGCAGCGCCAGCGGCGGCTCGGCTGGGAGCGGTGTCGCGGACGGCGCGGCCGTTGCCGTCGCGGACGGCGCAGCAGTGGCGGTTGGGGTTGGTTCATCCAGGGTGTCGGCCGGCGGCTCGTCCGTGACTTCTGACGGCGCAGCCGGTTCAACAGTCGCTTCCGCGTCTGGCGCTGCCGTCGCAGTGGGGTCAGGCGGGGCGTCATCCTGCGCCAGCGTGCCCACAAACTGCAGCCCCAGCAGCAGCGGGATCAAGACGATGAGCGCGCACGCGCGCCAGCGGGCTAGCAGTACAGTCATGTGGTTGCTCCAGTAAACTTTCAGAACGCGAGGCCCTCCGCTGGTCGCAGGCGGCCCTGCTAGCTGGAGGATGCACACAAGCAGTTCGCGCGTCCCCAGTCTAAGCGCATTATAAAGGCAGTCACCTTGCAAATTGCTGTTAGAGTTTCTTGACGTACCTAAAAAACGTGCTGGCGTTCACGGCCGATAGGCGCGCAGCTCGCCAGCGCGCGCTTCCCAGTCGGGCAGGTACTGCGCCAGCACGGCCTTGAAATCCTTGCTGTGGTTGAACACCCGCAGGTGGGCCAGCTCGTGCACGACCACGTACTCGGCAAGGCGGGGCGGCAGCCAGCACAGCGCTGTGTTGAGCGTAATGTGGCCGCGGCGCGAGCACGATCCCCACTTGCGCTGCATGGGGCGCAGCGTCACGCGGGCTGGCTCTACGCCCATGCGCGCCGCCCAATCGTCCACCAGCGCCCGCAGGGCTGCCGGGCTGATCTGTTCCGGCTGAGGAGGGGGCACTTTGTCGGCCAGCTGCTTCAGGCCTTCGGCGATGAAGGCGCGCACCGCCCGGCTGTCTTTGGGCAGCCACAGGGGCACGTATACCTCGATACCGGCGTGCGTAGCGCGCATCATCAAGCTGGCGCGGCGCTGGTGGCGCACCGTCACCCGCACGTTGGGCGGTGTGCGGTCAGCCATAGCGCGCGTACAGCAGGTAGAACTGCCCCGCCCCGACGCTGGCCAGCAGAGCGAGCAGGGCAGCCGTGCGCAGCGGCTCGGCCAGCACGGCCTCGACCAACAGCGCGCCGAGCGCCAGCAGCGCCAGCAGCAGCGCGTTGAGCAGCGCAAAACGGCGGAACGGCGGCCGGCCAGCGGTGAGGTGTCCGTTGGGGGATACGGGGCGGTTCAAGGGCGGTCGGCCTCCCAGTGCGGCTGGGGGCGATTATACACCGGCGGCAGGCAAAAAAATGAGGGGCGGCCTTAGGGCCGCCCCTCGCGAAGTGTTGCCGGAACCGACTTACAGGTTGCTGATGAGGTTCGAGAAGATACCGCCGATGGACGGGCCGAGCAGCGCCAGGATGACGATCACCACGACGGCGACCAGAACCAGGATGAGCGCGTATTCGACCAGACCCTGACCTTCTTCACGAGGCATGTACAGCATGATGAGAACTCCTTGATGATTGGTGTATGATCTCACCGTTTCCGGCTTGTTTACACGATACCACAACTTAGAATTAGCGGTCAATAGATAAAAACTTGTTTTTACAGTTCCCCGACAATATTCATAAATTCTTCACCGGTCTTCACGGCTGCCTGGGGGCTGTGAATTTTGTGCAGGCAGCGCGCCCAGGTGAGCGCGCAGCGCGGCCAGGGCCTGGCGCGTGCGCGGGTCGCTGACGGCCTGCAGCAGGCGTTCGGCTCGGTACTGGTCGTTGAAGTTGCTGGCGGCGATCATGCCCAGCGCCTGGCTGGACGGACGGCGCAGCACATAGCGGTATTCGGTGCGGGCGTGGTAGTCAACGGTTTTGAGGATGAGGGCCATGCTGTCGTCGCGGCCGTCCACGCGCACGCGCACGGCGGTGGTGTCCAGGCGGGCAGCGGCAGCCGCCCGTTCGGCAGCAGCGACCAGCGCCAGCGTGCGATCCATCCAGGCGTACAGATCAGCGTGGGGCGGCCGCTGGCCGCGCAGCGACAGGCGCAGCGTCACCACCAGCGCGCGCAGGTAGCGCCCCACCATCAGCGCCGCCTCCGCCAGCGCCGGGCGAACTCCACCCCAGCCGCGATCAACAGGCCCACCTGCAGCGCCAGCGCCAGGCCCAGAGCCGGCGGCACGCCGGCGTTCCGCGCAATTGTGCTGCCGGATGCCGCTGCCGGCGCTGCCCCAGCCGCCAGCGCCACAGGCGTGCCGGTGCTGCCCAGCGTGGCTGTGCTGACGGGCACGGCCATGGCAATCACCTCCGGCATGGCGGCTGCCGTGGCAATCGCCAGGCGCGTCGGTTCGGGCGTGGCAGTTGGGCTGGCGGCGGGGGGCGGCGCGGCTGGTTCGTCTTCCCTGGCCTCGGCTGGCTCATCTGCCGCTGGCGCGGTGGCGGCGGGAGGCGCGTCGCCGGGCGTTGGCGTGTACGTGCCATCGCGCGGCGGGACGAGGAAGATCGAGCCGACCACCAGCGCACGGTGGTCTTCGATGTTGTTCAGCTCCTTCATGTAGGGGATGTCGCTCCACGTGTAGCCGTAGATCAGCGCGATGTCGCCCAGCGTGTCGCCGGGTTGGACCTCGTGCATGATGTTGCCGAACGGGTCCAGGCCCACGACATAAGACGGCTGGGCTGGCGGCGCGCTGCGGCCGCCGCCGCGGGACGCGCCAGGCTGTGCGGCGGCCGCCGGCTCTGGCCCGCCGGGGTTGCCGAACACCAGCACATACGTCGTCATGCCGCTGCTGCGCGCCGAGCCGATGCCAATCTCCTGGTAGCGCGCATTGGTCATGCCGTTGTAGTGAATGGGAGAGTTCACCCAGAAGGCCCAGGCGGTGTCCGCGCTGGCGTTCGTTCCGCCGTAGATGTTCTCGGTCACGTCGCTGGAGGGGTAGCCGGCCGCCAGCGCGCGCGTGCGCGGCCCGCTGCCGTCGGGGCGCGCGTGCGAAATCGTGCCGGTGGCGGCCATCCACTCGGCCTGGCCCTGGGCCGCGGCGCTGAGGGCGGCGTTCACCCGATAAGGAGGCAGGCCCAGCGACGCGCGCAGGTTGTTAACCCGGCTCAGCAGGTCGCCGCCGTCCTGGGCGCGCGCGGCTGCCGCGTGGCACAGGGTCAGCAGCAGGCAGAGAGTAGCAAGTCGGCGCAGCATGGCCGGTATTCTAGCACCGGCACAGCGATTTGTCGTGTCTGTCTTTTGCTCCGGTGGGGCCTTCACAGGCCTCTTAGGCAGCCCTCATGCCCCCTGAACGTGCGATGAGTATCGTATAAACACGAGATTCAAGCCGCGTCACCCCTGGCGCGCACAAGTGTTGTATGATGTGCTGTTAACGGAATGTAAAGCGCTTAACGTCCGGCTAACAGGCCGGACGAATATACCGAGGCAAAACAGGCACATGGACGCAGCAGATTTTATGCGGTGGGCAGCGGTAGTGGCAGTGAGCTATCTGCTTGGCGCCATCCCTACGGCGTATTTGGTGTGCCGGGCGCGCGGCGTGGACATCTTCACGGTGGGCAGCGGCAATATGGGCGCGACCAACGTCGCCCGCGCGCTCAACCTGTGGTGGGGGATCGCCGTGTGGTTGATGGACATGGGCAAGGGCGTGCTGGCCATTCTGCTGGCGCGCCTGCTGCTGCCGTACGACCCGGCCGCGGCCACCGCTGTAGGGGCATTGGCTGCGATCGTCGGCCACAACTGGTCAGTGTTTGTCGTGCGCCTCACCGGGCGGCTGCGCGGCGGCAAAGGCGCATCCATCGCCTTTGCGGCGCTGGCGCTGATCGCGCCGCACGTTGTGCTGGTCGTCAGTTTGGTAGGCGGCGCTATCCTGCTGGCGACGCGCTACGTCTCGCTGACGGTGCTGGTCATGCTGGGCCTGGCGACGGCGTGGATTGTCGTGCTGTCGTCGCAGAACGCGCTGGCCTGGGAGTACGCCCTGTACGCGCTGCTGGCGCTCACGCTCACGCTCTACCGCTTCCGCGACAATATCCAGCGGCTGCTGCGCGGCACCGAGCGCCGCCTGGGCGAGCGGGTGTAGAATAGCCCGCAGCGACCAGTCAGCAGCCGGCGGCTGCCAGAACAGCGTCTTATGAATCAGCTTGCCCAGCGTGCGCTGTGCGGCGTCATACTATCGGCAGCGTGCCTGCTGCTGAACGCCGGCTGCGCGCCCGCGCCGCCCACGGCCACGCCAACCGCGGTGATCGCGCCCACCCTGCCCGCCACCTGGACGCCCTCCCCGCTGCCGACAGCCCTGCCGCCTACCGCCACGCGCACCCCACCGCCGATTCCCTCATCCACCCCCACGCTCACTGTGGACGAGTTGTGCGCTGGTTTCGCGCCGCTCTATGAGATTCCGGCCGGCGCGCAGTTCAGCGCCGACGGCGTCATCCCGCTGGCCTTCACGCTGGAAGCGGCTGACGCAGTCGTGCGCTTCGCAGCAGTGCAGCGCGCTACCGGCGCTAACCAGGGCGTGCAGTTCCCCGGCGGACAAACGGTGCTTTTTGAGCTGCCGGCGCGGCTGCTGCCCGGCCCCGGCCAGTACGACTGGACGCTGGGCGTGGCGCGACCAGGCGACGACACGCTGCTGTGCGCGCGCGCCGGCGCGTTCGTTATTGTGCCGCCCCCTTCGCCGACCGCGCTGCCAGCGCCGCGCCGCCCTACAGCGAGGCCTCGTCCAGCAGCGGAATGACATAGAACACCGGCTCTTCGTAGGGGTGGGCGTCGCGCAGGGCCGCAACGACTGCGCGCGCCCGCTCGCGCGGGCAGAACGTCTCCACGCGCAGCTCCGGCTCGGCGTTGAGCACGCCGCGCGCGCCCAGCGTCGGGTTGGCTGCCGCTGACGGCATGAAGCGGCCTGTGCCGGCGGCGGTGAATGAACAGTGGGTGTACTCGCCGATGACGCCTGCGCCGGCTGCCGCAACGGCGTCCAGCACCGGCTGCAGGTGCGTCTCCGGCACAGTGAACACGATCATTACGCGCTGCATGGTGTCTCCCCCAGTTTTTGGCTTATGTAACCGGCTCAATCTTGAGGCGAATCGCGCCAGAGCGGCTTGGCTGGCGCAGGGTGAACACCACCCGGCTTAGGTCGCCGGCCGTCTCCAAGCGCGCGTAGACCTGCTCGGCGTAGTACTCGACGCGCAGCGCGGCGCGCGGCCCGTTCACGATGACCATGCCGGGCGTCAGCGCCGCCCCAGCCGGCGTGACCAGCGCCGTTTGCAGCGTGTGCGCCTCGCCGTCGAACAGCACGCCATCCACCAGCTCAACCCAGCCACCCGGCGGTGACCGGTGCAGCGCGACCACGCGCCGCAGCGACAGCAGGCCGGCCGCCGGCGGGTAGGCGTCCTTCAGCTCCAGGCTGACGAAGTCGAACGCAGCGGTGGACTGGCGCTCTAGGGCGGCTGCCGCGGCAGGATGGGCGGCGTGGTCGGCGGCCAGCGGCGGCGGGACGTCGGCGATGAGCAGGTCGCCGCCACAGCAGACAGCAGCGCCGCGGCCCCCCAGCACCGCCAGCGCCAGCGCCGCCGGATCGGCTGGATCGAAGCGGACAGTCATACAGCCCAGGCGCTCGTCCCAGTCGCGGGCGGGCAGCTCCGGCGGCACGGCGGCCTCTGGGTCGGGCCGCCACAGCAGGCTGCGCAGCGCCCAGGGCAGGTCAGGTGAGGGCGGGGCAGCGCGCTGTTCATGGGCCAACCGCGCCAGCTGAGGCTGATCGAAGCGCTGCGCCAGCCAGGCCAGCAGGGCGGCGGTGGGCTGACCTCCGGTCACGCAGCCGGCGTAGGCGTTGGGGCCTAGCCGGGCCAGCAGCGGCAGCCGGGCCAGCCCTGCGGAATCGGCCAGCAGGTCCAGACGGCCGCCGGTGCGGGCTGCCAGCAGATGAGCCAGCAGCGCCCAGGCGGCCAACCCCTGCGCCCAGCCGCGCAGGTCGAAACGCTGGAGACCGTCGCCGAGCGCCCACAGGCCGCGCGCGACGATCTCGGCCAGCCGGGCCGGGCCAGCTTCCAGATAGAGGGCCGCGCCCACCACGCCGGCGACACAGGCTGCCGCCTCATGGCCGGGGCTGAACATCCAGCCGAAGCTGTGGCGGTGAAGGAACGGCTCGATCACGCGCTGCTCGACCTCGGCGTTGATGCGGGCCGCCAAAGCCGGCGGCAGGTCAGCGCCTAACAGCGCGTCCAGCTCAGCCAGCGCCAGCGCGGTGGCAGCGGCGCGGGCGTCGAGATGGGGCGCAGCGGGGTCGGGCAGGCCGCCGGCGGGGTCGGGCCAGGCCCAGGCGCTTTCTTCGCAAATGGCCCAGGCGCAGTCGAGCAGCGGCCCCAGGAAGCGGCTGCCGCCCTGCAAGCAGGCGGCGACTGCCAGGGCCGCCAGCGCCGTTCGCCGGGCTTCCTGAGCTGCGCCATACGCCGTGTTGAGATAGGCAGTGGCGGTCAGCGGCTGCAGCGGCGCGGCAGCGGCCGCCTCGGCGCGAGCCAGCCAGGCGTCGGCCTCGCCGGGGTCGAGCGCGGCATAGATGGCGTTCCAAGCGGCCCGGTCGGCGGCAGGCGGGAGCGGCCGGAACGCGCCGCCGGCGCGCAGCGCCGCCTCTAGAGCGACCGGCGTCAGCGGCACGCTCACGGCCGCAGCTCCGTTTGGGGGCGCAGCTCGACAATCAGGCCGTCGCTCCAGCCGTATTTGGCGTCCATCAGGGCGCGCACGGCGGCGATACGCTGCGGCTCGGCGGCGGCGTCCACAACGCGGCCAGTCCCGTCCCAGACGCGGTCGCCGATGCGAACTGTGACAGCCGGGCTGTGCTGGATGTTCTGCACCCAGTCGGCGCGCTCGCGCAGCTCAGAGACCAAATACCAGCAGCCGTCGTGTGCCACGAACCAGATTTCGATCTCGTGCGGGCGGCCAGTGCGGCGGCCGGTTGTCGTCAGGTACAAGTACTGCTCGGCGGGCTGGTCGGTCATGGCATCTCCTCAAGCGGGCGCGCTGGCGGCGCGGCCCCTGCCGACCAACTATACACGGCGCGCCCGCAGCAGCCAAGAAGCGCGCCGCTCTGCTACTGCGCCGCCAGCCGCTCGATCCGCGGCAGGTAGTGCGGGTCGTCCAGCAGGGCGTCTTCGGGGCGCAGGCGGCGTGCGATGAAGTGTGCCAGCGCGTCGCGTTTGGGCGTGCGCAGCCCGCGCTCGATCTCCCACTGGGCCTCGGCCAGCAGCAGAACCGCCTGAGCCGTCTGCATCAGCAGGTCGGTGAAGCGGCGGGCGTGCGCCTGGGCGTAGCGATCGCCGCCGCGGTTGAGCTGCAGCAGGGTGGCGCGCACACGGTCAAGCGCCGCGCTGACCGTCTGGACGCTGTCGGCCAGCTCGATGCTGGTGACGCTGGCCAGCAGCGCGCGCATGGCGCGCTCGTAGGGCAGGTGCAGGTCGTAGCGGGCGATGTCGCGCAGCACCTGCAGGCACAGCACGTTGTGCGTGCCCTCCCAGCTCTCCAGCACAACCATGTCGCGGTAGAGGCGCGGCAGCACGCTGAAGGACTCGATCGCGCCGTTGCCGCCCAGTACCTCAATGGCGCGGTGCACCATCTCTGAGGCGCGCACGCTGGTCAGGTATTTGTTGGCGCTCACCAGCAGGCGGTAGAGGCCGGTCTCGTCACCGCTGGCGCGGCCGGTCTCGATCTGATCAAGCAGATGAGCCAGGTAGAAACCGGAGGCGGTGGCGGCGTAGTACTCGGCCAGGATGTCCGCCAGCGCCTCCTGCACCAGCGGGTAGCTGATAATGGCAGCGCCGAACGCCTCGCGGTGACAGGCATAGGTGGAGGATTCTATATAGGCGCGGCGCATGATGCCGGCACAGGCCACAGCGTTGAGCAGCCGCGATGTGTTGAGCACCAGCTCGACGGTGTTCTTGAAGCCCCGCTCAAGCGGCCCCACGGGGTAGGCGACGGCGTTGTCGAAGTCGAGTTCGGCGCTGGCCAGTGTGCGCGTGCCCAGCTTGTCCTTCAGCCGCCGGATGGTGAAGCCGTTGACGCTGCCGTCGTCGAGGCGGCGCGGCACAAGGAACAGGCCTAGGCCGCGCGTGCCGTCGGGCGCGCCTTCCGGGCGGGCGGTCATCAGGAACTGGTCGGCGTTGACGTTGGAGCAGAACCACTTCTCGCCGCTGATGCGCCAAGTGCCGTCGCCGTTGGGGTGGGCTGTGACGGCGTTAGCGCCCACGTCGCTGCCGCCCTGCACCTCGGTGAGGAACTGCGCGCCGTGCTGCATGTCGTCAAAATGGCGGCGCAGCAGCGGCGGCAGGAACTGCTCGCGCACCTCGATGGCAGCGGCCTGCTGCAGCGCGCGGATCAGGCCAGCCGTGCAGGCAATCGAGCACAAGTGGCCGGCCTCGCCGTTGTGCGCCAGCAGGTAGTACAGCCCCATCTGCTCGACCGTGCGCCCGGGCGTGTCCTGCAGCGCCAGCACGCCGGACTGCCAGATCAGTTGACCAGCGCGGTTGTGCGCTGGGTGAAAGACGACCGACTCGACGCGCTCGCCGATGCCGGTCCAGCGCTCCAGGCGCGGGTGGTTGCCGATTTGGTCTTCGAGGCGGGCATCCATGTCGAGATGGCCGGCGGCGTCTCCGCCCAGTTCGACCAGCCGTTTCTCGGCGGCATGGTAGGCGTTGTCGCCCAAGTAGTAACGCAGCACGTTTTGCAGGTTTGTATCGGCAGTGAAGAAGTTGTCCGGTTTGCTGTCTTCCCAGGCGCGCAGCGCGCGGCGGCCTTTGGTGGCGTTGTCCATGTGTTTCGCAGCCCTCACAGCCAGAATCGAACGGCGATTCGATTATAGCACGACTGGCAGCGCCGCTGCACGGCGTCAGGCGCTGTCGTCCAGCAGATAGCGCGCGATCAGGTGGGCCGTGTGCTGGAGCGCGTCGCGGTGAGTGCGCTCGTAGGCGTGGGAGGCGTCCACGCCCGGCCCGATCAGCGCCACGCGCGCGCCGCCGCCGGCGCGCCAGTAGGCTGTGCCGTCCGACGAGTAGTTGATGTAGATGTCGGGCCGGCAGCGAATGCGATGAACGGCAGCCAGCCGGCGCAGCTTAGCCACCAGCGCCGGGTGGTATGGGCCGCCGCCATCCTTCACGCAGATGCTCACCGAGAACTCGTCGCTGTTCTGATCCTCGCCGATAGCGCCCATGTCCACCGCCACCAGCTCGGCCAGCTCCCAGGGCCAGCCAGCGGCCCCGCCGTGGCCGGCCTCCTCGTAGTTGGCGATCAGCACAGCCGTGTCCTGCGCCGGCTGTAGGTCGGCGTCGGCCAGCGCGCTGAGGGCGGCGTAGATGCAGGCCACGCCCGCCTTGTCGTCCAGGAAGCGGCCGCGGATAAAGCCGCTTTCCCCTGCTTCCACACGCGGGTCAATGAACACATAATCGCCCACCTCGATGCCCAGGGCGCGCGTCTCGGCGGCGCTGGCTGTGGGGGCGTCCAGGCGGATTTCCATCGTGTCAGCGCTGCGCTCGCTCTTGTAGATGGCCTGATTAACGTGGACGCTGGGGTTTTCCGGCAGCAGCGTGCCGCGCCAGCAGCGGCCGTCGAACGTGCGCACGGTGACGCCCTCCATCTCAACACCGCCCCACATGACGCCGCCCAGCGGCACGACTTTCAGCCGGCCGTTGGGCTTGATGGCGCGCACCATCAGGCCCAACGTGTCAATGTGGGCGGTGAGGCCGCGGGGGGCGCTGCTGGCGCGGCCGGGCAGCGTCAGCAGCAGCGCGCCCTTAGGCGTCACGCTGCTGGTCAGGCCGGGGACGGCCAGCGCGGCAAAGCGCTCGGCCGCGTAGTCAACGGCTTCCTGCGTCCAGCCGGTGGGGCTGGGGACCTCCAGCAGGCCAATGAGAAACGCAACAGCGGCATCAACAGCGATATGCACCTCAGCCACGCTAGTTTCTCCTTGTCCCTTGTGCTGTCGGTCTGCTAACCCCTGCCTGCCGATAATGGTACAATCAAGGCGTTCGCGCAAGTGTGGAGAATGTGCGGCCGGCTATGGGCGAGTACACGGTCAGGGCGGCGCGGTTAGACGACACGGCAGCGATCAGCGCGCTGTTTCGGGCGCGCATCGGCGTGTGGCAGCGGCTGGGGAGCAGCGGTCAAGTGGAGGACGTGCCGTACGAGGCGCTCACGCTGTACGAGCGCTGGCTGCACGGTGGGGCCTGGATGAGCGTAGAGACCGGGGCCATTCACCTCAGCCACCTGCTGCGCGGGGCCGGGCTGGCGGCGCTGGTGGCCGAGGCAGACGGCCGCGTGAGCGCCTACTGCGAGGGCTACGCCGGCAGCGAGCCGCCGCCGTTTGGCCCGCACCTGCATTTTACCGCCCCTGCCGTTCACCCAGAGGCCGACGCCGAAGGCCTGGCGCGCGCGCTGATGGGCGCGCTGGCGGATCAGGCGCGCGCGCGCAAGCTGCCGCGCCTGCTGGCCAGCGCCGCCCTGCCAGAGCAAAAGGCGCTTTACGCAGCGCAGGGGATGCGGCCGGTGGCGGAGATCAGGCGCTGCGCGCTGCCGGCCCGCAGCGGCCAGGGCTTCTACCGTGCAGTCGAGCACCCTGACCCCGACCCGGCGCTGATCGAAGGCTGGCACATGCCGCTCGGCCGGCTGGAGAGCGCCCGCTGCCAGTGGGAGACGCTGTGGCCGCGCACGTGGGACGCGCTGCCGGAGATGCGCCAGCGCCGCACCCACCGCCTGCGCCTCAACGCCGCCGGCCACGACGCCCTGCTGTGCGTGCAGCAGCAGCTTTACCAGCCGCGCAGCGCAGATGTCTACTGCTGGTCGCCGCGCCCGCTCACAGGCCAACTGCTGACGGCGGTGCGCGATTGGGCGCACCGCGAAGGCTACCGCACGCTGGTGATGGCTGTTACCGAAAGCGCGCTCAAGACGCTGGGGCCAGAGGCCGAGCCGGATGCGTTCACGCTGGACGTGTACGCGCTGGACGTGTGAGGCCGCTCGCATGCCTGACAGCCTGAGCCGCGTCGAGTACACCATCACCACCGGTCACATCTCCGTGAGCATGGAAGACGGCAGCCGTTTCCCAGCTTACTGGGCGCACCCTAACAAGCCCACGCGCTTCCCCGGCGTGCTGCTGATCCACGACTGGTGGGGGCTGACGGCGGTGGTGCGGCGGCTGGCCAATCAGTTCGCCAGCGTGGGGCACTACGTGATCGCGCCCGATCTGTACGACGGCCAGGTGGCAGCCAGCGCGCCCGAGGCGCTGCGCCTGCTCAACACGTTGGGCCAGGCGGCGTACCAGCGGATTGACGCTGGCCTGAGCGTGCTGGAAACGCACCACCAGTGCAACGGCAGCGTGGCAGCCGTAGGCCTAGGCCTGGGCGGCAGCCTGGCCTTTGAGGCGGCCCTCACGCGCAGCGACCTGGAGGCGGCGGTGGCGTACAGCGGCTTTCCGCAGCATTTTCTGGGGCGCTTCGCCGGAGCGCAGGCTCCTATTCTGGCGGTTTATGGCTCGAACGACAAGCACATCTCCGCCGAAACGGTGGCGGCGCTGCGGCACGAGCTGGCCGGCGGGCCGCTGCCGCACCGCGTCATCGTGCTAGAGGGCGCCGG
>DAOTWC010000019.1:0-8382 GCA_034435995.1 Anaerolineae bacterium
TAATCCTGCCGCAGGTGGGGCCAGGGTTGGTGGCCGCCTTCATCTTCAACCTGATCTTCGTGTGGAACGAGTTCATCTTCAACCTGATCATCGGCGGGCTGAACACGACCACGATTCCTGTGTCGTTCTCCACCAACTTGTACTCCGCTGGCGGCCTGGACTGGACCTTTGTGGCCTCGATGACCACCGCCTACATCATCCCGCCCATCCTGATCGTGTTCCTCTTCCAGCGCTACCTGCTGGTAGGCATGACTTTCGGCACGGTGCGAGGTGAAGTATGAGCGTCTCAACCACGGATAAACCGCGCGCCGGCCAGCGGCGCGCCTTCGCGGCGGTCGCCCAGCAGGCGCTGATCGTGCTGCTGCTGCTCAGCTTTGTGATGATCGCGCAGCAGTTCAGCCGCGACATCTACGCGCTGGGCCTGAACGCGCTGATCTTCTTCACGCTGCTTCAGATCGCCTTTGGCAACATTCCGTCCCATTTTAAATTCCGCCAGTCCTTGATGGGGGTAGCCCTTGCCGCGCTGATTATCGGCGGCATCGTGATCCTCAGCATCAACCTGGTGCCGTCGCTGCTGATGATAGGGAGGTGACCCATTATGGATGTCGCCGTCGAGTTTCGCGGGGTCTCGAAAAGCTACGGGCGCGCTGTAATCGTTCAGGACCTGAACCTGAGCATCTACGCCAACACTTTCACCGTGATCTTTGGCGCGCCGGCCTGCGGCAAGTCAACCGTGCTGCGCCTGCTCACCGGGTTGGATAAACCCGACCATGGCGAAATCTGGATGCGCGGGCAGAACGTGACCCGCGCTGCGCCGGGGCAGCGCAACATCGGCTATGTGCCGCAGTCTTTCGCCCTGTACCCGCATTACAGCGTTTTTGACAACATTGCCTACCCGCTCAAGCTGATGGGCGTCTCCACGCGGGATGCGACGCCGGTGGTGCAGCGGGCTGCCGAGCAGCTCAAGATCAGCCATCTGCTGGGCAAAAAACCGGATCAGCTCAGTGGGGGCGAGAAACAGCGCGTGGCAATTGCGCGCGGCATTGTCAAGAACACCAATATTTTCGTGCTTGACGACCCACTGACCGGCTTGGACTTCAAACTGCGCGAGCAGCTCTTTGACGACCTGCGCCAGATGCGCGCCGCCCTGGGCGCTGCGTTTATCTACACCACATCCGATGCGCTGGAAACGCTGATGCTGGCCGAGCGCGTCAGCGTCCTCGATGCCGGACGTATTGTCGAGGTAGGTGAACTGGAGACAGTCTACGCGCAGCCCCAGCATGTGCGCACGATGAAGCTGCTCGGCTTTCCGGAGGCTAATCTGTTCTCTGGCACGCTCGACGGCGGCCTGTGCCGCACGCCGCTGTTCGACTTTCGCGCTGCACTGGTCAACGGCAGCGCGCCGACTGAAGTATCAGTGGCCGTGCGCCCACAGGATATTGTCATCAACCCGCCGGCTGGCGGCACGCTCAAGACTTTTCCGGCAGACATTGTGCTGGTAGAGGACATCGGCGGCGAGATGGTCGTCTATCTGGAGGCCGCTGGCCTGCCGCTGACCGCCGTGGTGCGCCACAGCGATATCGGTGACCCCAGCGAAGGCCGCACCACTGCCGCTATTGACCCGAAACGCTTGTTTTTGTACGGCCCGAATGGCAGCAGCATCGGGCAGGGGGCGCATTAACATGGCCGTCATTCGACTCGACAACCTGCGCAAGGAGTTCGGCAAACTGGTTGCTGTGCGCGATCTCACCATGACGTTTCCCACGTCGTCCGTTACATGCCTTTTGGGGCCGTCTGGCTGCGGCAAGACGACGCTGATGCGCATGATCGCCGGCCTTGAAGAGCCGACTCACGGCGAAATCTACTTCGATGACGAGCGCGTGACCGATTTGACGCCCAGCGAGCGCAACATTGGCATGGTGTTCCAGTATCCGGTGATCTACCGCGGCATGACCGTCTACCGCAACATCGAGCTGCCGCTGCTGGAGGACAAGGCCCTCTCGCCGGCTGAACGCAGGCAGCGGGTGGAGTCCGTGATGGACACGCTCGACCTGACGCGCTTCGCCAGCGCCGGCGTTGATCGGCTGGACAACGGCACGCGCCAGAAGGTGGCTGTGGCGCGCGAGGTTGCGCGCCAGCCGCGCATTATTCTGTTCGATGAGCCGGTAACTAACGTGGATATCGCCTCCAAGCTGCAGCTCAAGCGCGCGCTCAAGCGGCTGGTGAAGCAGCACAGCCAAACGATCATCTATGTGACGCACGATCAAACCGAGGCGATGACGCTGGCCGACGAGATTGCGCTCATGCGCGACGGCGCAATTGTGCAGCGCGGCGCGCCCCGCGACCTGTACAACAACCCGGCGGATCGGTTTGGCGGCTGGTTCCTGGGCAACCCCGGCATGAACTTTATTGATTACTCCCTTACGCCAGATGCCGATGGCATGACCCTGGCAGGGCCGCTGTTTCAAGAGCCGCTGCGGGTAGATGGCGTTGATGGCCGTCGAGAAGTCGTGCTCGGTATCCGCCCGGAGCGCGTGCGCGTCCTGCGTCAGCCAGCCGCGAACAGCGTTGAAGCGCGCGTAGCGCAGCAGGCGCTGGTGGTAGGCGGGCAGCATCTGCTCACGCTGGAGATCGGGGGCGCAGTCGTCAAAGCGAAGGTGTCGCCTGAAATGAGGTTCTCCGTGGGGGACAGCGCACACGTCGTTTTTCCGCTGGAACACATTGTTCTATTTGAGCCACAAGAAGGGCTGCGGCTGGACGCTGCGCTCGCGCCGCTGGCTGCGCCGACGAATTAAATCACTGCACGCAGAAAGGGCTACACTCCATGGCTAAAGTTGTCAGTCTGGGCATCCACATCCTCGACATCCTGGGGCGCTACGTGACGCGCATCCCGGAGGGGCAGCACGTTGACCTGATTGAGGAGATTCGCCTCACCGTGGCAGGGACGGCCGCCGGGACGAGCGTAGACCTGGCCAAGTTAGGCGCAGAGGTCTACACGATGGGGGCCATTGGTCAGGATGAGCTGGGCAACTTCATCGTGGACACGATGCGCCGCTACGGCGTCAACACGGATAACCTGGTGCGGAAAAGCGGCGTGCAAACCTCGGCCACGATGCTGCCCATTCGCCCCAACGGAGAGCGCCCGGCGCTCCACGTCCTGGGCGCTAACGCTGAGCTGTCGCTGGATGACATCAACTGGGATGTTATCGCCGAGGCTGATTACCTGCACTTCGGCGGCACGTATCTGCTGGCAAAACTTGATGGCGAACCGACGGCCCAGATTCTCAAGTTCGCTAAGGAGCATAACACTGTCACCACGCTCGACATGATCGCCTTGCAGCGCGATGATCTGCTGCAAATCCTTGAGCCAGCGCTGCCGTATATTGATTATTTCATGCCTGGCCTGGAAGAGGCGCGCATGATCTGCGGTTTGCAGGACCGAAAGGACATTATCAACTTCTTCCTGGATCGCGGCGTGGGGCACACCGTTTTTAAGATGGGCGGCCAGGGCAGCAGCATCGCCGCCCGCGGCATGGATGAAATCCGCATTCCCGCCTACAACGTGCCAGTAGTGGACTCCACTGGCTGTGGCGATGCTTACTGCGCGGCGTTCATCGTCGGCCTGTCAAAAGGCTGGTCGCTTGAAGAAGCTGGCCGCTTCGCCAGCGCGGCGTCGGGCCTGGTCATCACCGGCCTGGGGTCAGACGCGGGCATTGTGAATTTCGACCACACGCTGGAGTTTATGCGCACGGCCGCAACGCACCCCATCACCGACTGACCCGGACAGCAGTGGCATTCACAGCTGCACTCATCCCCGTCTCTGCAGGCGGGGATGTCGTTTGCCACGGCGCGGCGTTCAACGCAGGCGCAGCGGGCGCATGCCGTTGAGGGTGACCGCCAGCGACATGCCCATATCGGCCAGCACGGCCATCCACATGGTAGCGCCGCCGGCCAGCGCCAGGGCCACAAAGGCCAGCTTAAGGCCAACGCTGAGGCCGATGTTCTGCGCGATCAGGCGGCGGGCAAAGCGGGCCAGCCGCACCGCGTAGGGGAGCTGTGCCAGGTCGTCGGCCATCAGAACGATGTCGGCCGTCTCCAGCGCCTGGGCGCTGCCCGCGCCGCCCATTGCCACGCCAACGCTGGCAGCGGCCAAAGCCGGCGTGTCGTTGATGCCATCTCCCACCATTGCCACCGGGCCATGAGCGCGCAGCAGCCCGCGCACTGCGTCGGCTTTGTCAGCAGGCAGCAGGTCAGCGCGCACCGCGTCCACGCCCACCCGCCCCCCCACGGCCTGCGCCACGGCGGCGTTGTCGCCCGTGAGCATGATCGTGTGCAGCCCCAGACCGCGCAGCGCCGCCACCACCGCTTGGCTCTCTGTCCTCACTTGGTCAGCCACCGCGATGAAACCGCGCACCTGGTCATCGTGCGCCAGCAGCATAGCCGTCTCGCCGCCAGCCTCGGCCTGCGCCACCAGGCCGCACAGGCCGCTGTCGTGCGGGTGATCGCTGTCGAACAAGCGGTGACTGCCCACCGTCACCAGATGCCCGCCAACGCGGCCCTGCACACCCCGCCCGGCCAGCGTTGCCACGTCGTCCGCTGGGGCGAATGCCGCTTCCACGCCGCGCGCGCGGGCCGCGTCTAGCACCGCTCGCGCTAGCGGGTGCGCGCTGCGCTGCTCGACCGCCGCGGCCAGCGCCAGCAGATTGTCGCAGGCCGGGCAGCGCCCGGAGCCGTCGCAGTCGAGCGCGCGCACCTGAGTCACGACTGGGCTGCCCAGTGTGAGCGTGCCGGTCTTGTCGAAGGCGACCGCGCGCACCTGGCCCAGCGCTTCCAGGTGTGCCCCGCCCTTGACGAGTACGCCGCGCCGCGCTGCCGCCGTAATCGCGCTGATGATCGTCACGGGGGTGCTGATAACTAGCGCGCAGGGGCAGGCGATGACCAGCAGCGTAAGGGCGCGGTAGAGCCAGCCGCGCGCCCCGTCGGCTGCGTCGTGGAAGGGCGCGCCGAAGACAAGCGGCGGAACCAATGCCACCGCCAGCGCCAGCAGCACAACTCCGGGCGTATAGTAGTGAGCGAAGCGGTCAATCAGGCGTTGGCTGGGGGCGCGGTTGCTCTGCGCTTCCTCGACCAGCCGGATGATCCGGCTGAGCGTGTTGTCTGCCGCCAGGTGCGTGACGCGCACCTCCAGCGCGCCGTCGCCGTTGAGCGTGCCGGCGTAGACCGGCGCGCCAGGCGCTTTGTACACCGGCAGGCTCTCGCCGGTAATCGGCGCTTGGTTGACGCTGCTGCTGCCCGCCGTCACCACGCCGTCCATCGGCACGCGCTCGCCGGGGTGAACGGCGATCAGGTCGCCGACCTGCAGCCGTGCCACTGGCACGGTCTCGCTGCCGCCGTCTGGATTCAGCCGCACGGCCTGCGCCGGCGCCAACTTGACCAGCGCGCCCAGGCTGCGGCGGGCGCGCTCAGCGGTGTAGCCCTCCAGCGCCTCGCCAAGAGCGAACAGGAAGATGACGGTGGCGGCCTCCAGGTGCTCGCCAATGACAACCGCCCCAACAGCGGCGATTGTCATCAGTAAATTGATGCTGAACGTGCGGCTGATGCGCAGCGTGTTGAGGCCGCTGCGCGCAATCGGGTAGACGGCGATGACCATGGCCGCAGTGTAGAGCGCTTCAGCTAAACCCTCCGGCAGCACCAGCAGCGCCGACGCTGCCAGCGTGACCAGGATCAGCGCGCCGCCCAACAGCGCCAGCCGTGTTTCAGGCCGCGCTGTCAGGTAGAGGGCAAAGCCGGTTGCGCCGCCGCGCGCTGCCGCTGGCGCTGCGGTAGAGACTGTGTCCGCCGGTTCGATGCGCTTGCCCAGCGCCTCAGCTCGCTGGCGCAGCGCCTCGAACGACACGCCGCCGCTGACACGCATCCTGCCGGTGGCAAACTCCACCCGCACAGCCTGCACGCCGTCGAGGCGCGCTATGCTGTCTTCCAGCTCGCGGGCGCAGTTGGCGCAGTCCATACCGTGAACAATGTAGCAGGTTTCGTCAGCCATACGCGCCGTCACGATCTGATACGCTGTCTCATATATGCGCGAACGCGCATGTATCGAACGAATCATACGCTGAACCGGCGCAGGTCGTCAAGCGCCACCTCGCCCGCCTTTGTTTTCGCGGCTGGCCGGTTGTTGTAGAATGAACACAGTGCGGACGCAGGCAGGAGGTGGCGGGGTGGCAACCGATCAAGCGCGTGAGCTTCGGCGGCAGGGCATTGCGGCAGCCAAGGCCGGCGAGAACGACCGCGCCCGCGCGCTGCTGCAGCAGTCTATCCGGCTGGACCCGCGCAACGAGGCGGCCTGGGTGTGGCTGGCCAGCCTGGCGCGCGACCAGCGCGAGCGCCTGTTCTGCTTCCAGAAGCTGCTGCAAATCAACCCGCAGAACGAGACGGCGCTCCAGGCGCTGGCAGCCATGAACATTGCGCCGGAACAACTGCTGGGTGCAGCGCGCAGCGCGCCGCAGGCGCCAGCTCAGGCGGCCGCTTCGCAGCGCGCTGGCGTGCCCATCCCTGACCCGCAGCGTTTGGCCGCCGCTCAGGCCCAGGCCGACCGCCTGGTGAGAGCTTACGCTGACTCGCTGGCAGCGGACAGCAGCGGCGTGGAATGGGTGCGCAAGAGCAAAGGCCGCGCCGGTGAGCGCGATGCGCTCTACCTGCGCCTGAAGATTGCAGGCGCTGCGGCTGGCTTCCTGGTGGTGCTGGGCGCTGTCGGCGCGCTGGTGGTGGCCAACGACCCGCAGCTGCGCGGCGTGGTGTTCGCCCCTACCTGGACGCCGTCGCCCACGCCGACCCTCACGCCCACGCCCACGCCTGGCTTCACGCCCACGCCGTCGGTGACACCGGCTGTCTCGCCCACCGCCAGCCCTACGATTGACCCGTCCATCACGCCTGGCAGCATCAACGCGCCGCCGCGGCCGACGCGCATTTACCCGGACACCGGCAGCCGCATCATCAGCGACGCGGTTGCGCTCATCAACCAGCGCCGCTTCACAGCCGCCATCTCCACGCTCGAGGCCGAGCGCGCTGCCGCCTCGCTCAGTTTCAACGCCAGCGCCTACCTCTACGAAGCGATCGCTCGCACCGACGCCGGCGACCCAGAAGCCGCCCTGCGCCTGCTGGATGAGGCAGAAGCGCGTCTGCGCGACCGCCCGGACGCCGCCGCTCGCCCCTTGCTCGACACCGCTTACGCTTACGCCCTTTTGGAACTGGCCCGCCGCGCCCGCGATCAGGGGCTGGCGCAGGCGGCCAGCGGCTATCTGACGCAGGTTACTGACCGCGCCCGCGCCGCGGCTGCCGGCGATCCCCGGCTGGCGCTGCCTTACGTGCTGCTGGCGCAGCGCTACGCGCTGGAGCGCCGCTATGACGAGGCGCTGGCTGCTCTCGACCAAGGGCTCGCCGTGCCGCAGCTGGCCGCTGATGTCAACCTGATTGTTGAGAAAGGCGAAGTGCACTTCGCTCAAGGCGATCTTGACCGGGCCGCGCGCCAGGCGTTCGTGGCGCTGTACATTGACCCCACCGTTGAGAAGGCGTACCTGCTGCAGATCAAGACGGCGCTCGCCCAGGGCGATCCCGGCTTGGCCGTGATCTACGCCCAGAACTACCTGTTTTTCTATCCCGGCAGCGCCGAGGGCTTCAAGCTGCTGGGCGACGCGCGCGTCGCCGAGGGCAATACCGACCAGGCCCTGGCTGCCTACGATCAGGCGCTGGCCGCTGAGGAGATCACGCCGGTTACCGCTGCCGCGTTGGTGGCGCGGGCCGCGCTCTACAGCGCGCAGGGCCGCCACGACATGGCCCGCGACGACCTCACCCGCGCCTACAGCATTGACCAGAGCCTACAGACCCGCGCCCAACGCATGCGCGCCGCTTATGCGGCGGGCAGCTACGGCACGGCCTCCAGCGACGCCGAGGCGTTGCTGAGCAGCGGCGTGCTGGCCGACGACGAGATCCGTCTGCTGCAGGCGCGCATCTTGGTAGACCAAGCGCGCGACGGAGACACAGAGACATTCGCCAGCGCGCTGGCGCTGATTCCAGAGCCGGCCAGCCTGCCGCTGGCGCTGCAGCCGGTAGCTCACGAGTACCGCGCCCGCGCGCAGTACGGCTTGGGCGAATTCGACGACGCGCTGCGCAGCGTGGACGCGGCCCTGGCGCGCGTCGAGACCGGCAGCCGGCGCTTCCTGCGCGGCCTGATCCTGGAGGCGCAGGGCGAAACCCAGGCTGCGCTGCGCGAATACGACTGGGTGGTGACGTGGAGCGCGGTGTACCCGTACCCGTTCGCTGCCGAGGCGCGCCGCCGCCTGAACGCCCTGCGGGTTGAGCTGCCGCAGACCGGTTGAGAAAACCGGC
>DAOTWC010000020.1:0-3256 GCA_034435995.1 Anaerolineae bacterium
AGAGTGAGTTTACCCGGGTCGTTTCGCACGATCTTCGCTCGCCAATGACTTCTATGCAGGGTTTTGCCAGCATGTTGGGAATGGTGGGCGATCTTACGGACAGACAGAAGTATTTTGTTGAGAAAATACTGTCCGGCATCTCACAGATGACTGCGTTGGTAGATAATATCCAGGACGCCGGACGTTATGATCCTGAGACCGGTTTTTATGAATTATCGCGTACACCGTGTGATATCGGTGAACTAGTTACCCGTATTGCTAACCACCATCTTGTGCCTGCGGAGAAGCAGGAACTGACGCTCACCACTGACATTGCGCCTGACGTCCCAATCTTGAACGTTGATGCCCACATGTTGGAACGCGCGGTGACGAACTTGATTGACAACGCCATTAAGTATACGCCCAACGGCGGCAAGGTTTGTGTAGGGGTCGCACGTAATGGTGACAACGTAATTATCAGTGTGCGCGACAACGGTCTTGGTATCAGCCTGGAGAATCAAAAGCTCCTCTTCGAGCGTCACTTTCGCATTGCGCGACAGGAACACCGGCGTGTAAAAGGCAGCGGCCTGGGATTGTTTATCGTGCGCAGCGTAGCCCAACGTCACGGTGGGCAAGCGTGGGTGGAGAGCGCCGAAGGACAGGGGAGCACTTTTCTTATAAGCATTCCAATAGATGGGAACAACCTGGCCAATGCGGATGGATGAATCCGGGTTGTGTTCAGGGAGCAAGATGCTGCGCAGTATCCCCTGGATTAACTGTGATGGGTGGTCCGCCGGCGTTGTTAACAGTTCTGCCATGTAGTGGCTGGCTTCTAAACCGCAGCAGCAGCGGCAGGAATGCGGTGTTTTCGGTACGACGCTAGGGCTGGCAAAGTGCCCTTGAAAAGCAACTCTTAAGGTTAGCTAATGACAATTGCGGTGTTGCCTGATTCAGTGGTCGCGCAGATTGCGGCTGGAGAGGTTGTTGAGCGGCCGGCGTCAGTAGTCAAAGAGCTTGTGGAAAACGCCTTGGATGCAGGCGCTACCAGCATCCATGTCACAGTTGAGAGCGGTGGCCGCCGTCTGATTCGCGTTGTAGATAACGGTTCAGGCATTCCTGCCGATGAAGTCGGGCTGGCCTTTACCCGTCATGCTACTAGCAAATTGCGCACCGCTGACGATCTTGTGGGTGTGCAAACGCTCGGTTTCCGGGGTGAGGCGCTTGCCAGCATTGCGTCAGTGAGCCATGTAAGCGTTGTGACAAGGCATCGGAATGAACAGTCTGGCATACAGCTGACGCTGGAGGCCGGTGTTCCTGTCCAGCGTCGGGCAGTTGGCGCACCAGTGGGTACTGCTGTTACAGTTGAACACCTTTTTTTCAACACCCCCGCCCGTCTCAAGTTCCTTAAATCAGAAAGCACCGAGAAACGTCACATAGACCTTGTGGTTAGCCGATACGCGATGGCATATCCGCATGTGCGTTTTGTGCTGGATCAGGATGGTCGTGAAGCCTTTCGTTCCAGCGGCAGTGGAGACCTCGCTGAGGTGCTTGTAGCTGCTCTGGGTCTGGAAACATTTAGCGATATGATCCCGGTGGGCGGCGATCATCGTGCATCTGGTTTCTCACCGATCGGTGTTCACGGTTTCACATCAGGGCCAGGAACGCATCGAGCTGATCGGTCGCGGATTACACTGTTTGTGAATGGGCGTTGGGTACAGGATCCCGGCCTCACATATGCAGTTACACAGGCTTATCACACTTTTTTGATGCGTGGGCGCTACCCGGTTGCAGTTCTAATGATCTCCGTTGCGCTGTCAGATGTTGATGTGAATGTGCATCCGGCTAAAGCCGAAGTGCGCTTTCGGGACCCAAACGCGGTATTCAGCGCTGTGCAGCGATTAGTGCGCAGGGCTGTCGTGGACTATGGCGCTGTGCCACAAATTCATCGCACGAATACCGATCCGCTGCTTTCTACTGGGCTGATTGATCGTGATCGAGCGCGGCAGAAAAGTTTGCTACTAGAGTTCGAGTCGCCTGGCCAGTTTGCACAACACACTGAAAGCGCAAATCATGTCTATTCTGTGCCTCCATCTTCTGCTCAAGAGGCAGTGACTCGACCGCGCACGCTGCCCATGCTGCGTGTTGTTGGCCAGATAGGAGCCAGTTACATTGTTGCGGAAGGGCCTGTTGGCGTGTATATGATAGACCAGCATGCCGCCCATGAGCGCATTCTTTATGAGCAGCTCATGGAAGAGCGTGCGCAGGGAGGCACGGTGGTTCAGCTTACGCTTGCGGCTCAGACCGTCGCCTTGCCAGCATTTGAGGCTCGTCTCGTTGAGGAGAACCTTGACCAGCTCGGCGAGCTTGGTTTCCAAGTGGAGCCGTTTGGTCCAGATGTGTTTCTAATTCGCGGTATTCCAGCGCTTCTGGCTGATTCCGATCCTGTAGAGACGTTTCTTAGCATCGTGGAAGAGCTTGAAGCCGGGGCTGCACCTGGTGCAAGTTCCATTGAGGAACGCATTGTGCGCCAGGTGTGCAGGCTGGCAGCAGTGAAAGCTGGAACCATACTCAGCATGGAAGAGATGCAGGGCTTAGTCCGGCAGCTTGAACGGTGTCAGGCTCCGCTTACCTGCCCCCACGGTCGTCCGACGTTGATACACCTCAGCAGTGAACAGCTTGCGCGTGAATTCCGACGACATTAAGCCGCGGCACTAGCGGCTTTGCCATTGGAAGCGGCGGATGAAGGGCTGCCCACTTATGACCACGTAGCGTCCCTGCTCGTTGCGCCGCGCGATCGTGACTGTCCACTGTATAGTGTGTGTTTGGCCGTCATTGGGTATCAGCGTATCGGGCAGCGCATACGAGGTGCTGCGTGTCACAGCCGCGAAAGTTGTTCCAGCCGTGACGTCCTCAATCTGCACAAGATACACCTCATCTGGCAGCAGCGCGCCAGCGCTCACCCATTCAAGATAGAGTATGCCCGGTGGCACAACAGCATCCTGTGGTGGGGAAATAACCACAGGCGGATGATATGTAGCTGTTGGGGTAGGTGTTTCACTGCCAGAAGGTGTTGGTGATAAGGTTGGTGTGGGGGTTGGCGCCGGCACATTCACTATCTGTCCAACGCGCAGGCTCGGGTTGCAGTTTGGCCCGCCGCTTGGAATCTCGAAATTGCAGCCAAAGAAGCCGATATCCGGGTTCAGCCGGGCCAGAACCTCGAGAGTGGTTGCCCAGTTAGCGGCGATACCAACGATTGTGTCCCCTTCGAGAACTGTGT
>DAOTWC010000021.1:0-13420 GCA_034435995.1 Anaerolineae bacterium
GCATGAGCCTGCTGGAAGTTCACGACATTCACACCTACTACGGCAAGATTCACGCGCTGAAGGGCATCTCTCTGTCTGTTGATGAGGGCGAGGTTGTTACCCTAATCGGCGGCAACGGGGCCGGCAAAACAACAACGCTTAACAGCATTTCTGGTATAACGCCGGCTTCTCAGGGCCGTATCTTGTTGAATGGTGAGGACATCACCCACGTGCGTGCGCACGAAATTGTGACACGCGGCGTAATACAAGCGCCTGAGGGGCGGAAAATCTTCACGCGGCTGACTGTGCGCGAGAACCTAGAGATGGGCGCTTTCGCCCGCAAAGACACGGCTCAGATCGAACGCGACATGGAGTACGTGTTTGAGCGCTTCCCCCGCCTGAAGGAGCGAGAAAACCAGCTTGGGGGCACGCTCTCGGGTGGTGAACAGCAGATGCTGGCGATTGGTCGGGCGCTGATGGGCAAACCCCGCATTCTGCTGCTCGATGAACCGTCAATGGGGCTGGCCCCACTGTTGGTCAAACAGATTTTCGATGTAATTACCTACCTCAACCGTGAAAATAGTACGACGATCCTGCTGGTAGAGCAGAATGCGGTGATGGCCCTTTCAGTGGCGCACCGGGGATATATTATGCAATCTGGCTATGTGACACACGCAGACGAAGCCCAACGCCTGCGCAGCGATGAGACGATCATAAAAGCGTACCTAGGCGGCTGAAGGTTTTCCCTGGACACCGGAATGTGCGGGGCGGCTGGCTCGCCGCCCCGTTTCTTGGTGAAAGAGCAGCCACTTAGATAAACCTACTGGAGCGCCTTCAGCCCCTCATAGAAACGCTGGATTGCTTTCTCTGTCTTCTCTGGCGTGAGGGCATATGAAAACCGAATCCAGTTGAGACCTGCATCGGAGAAGTACATGCCGGGCACAACCGCCACGCCGAAATTCTCGCCCAGATGGGTAAGCAGTTCCTCTGAGTTCTTTAGCCCGCCTGCCTCGATGTAGTGGGTGCAGTCAATAAAGGCGTAGTAACCATCGCCCATGATGAAAGGTGCGTGCGCCTTCTCAGCCTCCAGGGCGCGGCGCAGCACCTTGCGGCTTTCGGCAGTGGGCTGGATGATGCTGGCTGCAGCCTGCGCGTAGCCCATGCGATAGGCGGCGATGGCGACCGCCTGTGCGTAGAAGCTGGGGATAACACCGTGCGATGCCTGGCTGGTGATGTACTTGACAATCTGTTTACCGGCAAGCAGGTGAGCCGCGCGGATGTTCGACGCGCCGAGGCTCTTGGTGAGTCCGTCAAGGAAAATCAGGCGCTCGCGCTCAGCAGGCGGAAACGCCTGCAGCACGACATTGATATCCGAAGGGCCGCCGTCAGTTACCCAGTGATACATCCAATCGAAAATGACATAGGCGCAGCCGCTTTCCAGCGCGGTGCGAGCCAGCGCGATCTGCTCGTCCAGTGGGATCGTGCGGCCAGTGGGGTTGTCCGGTGAGGTGATGACGATGCCGGCCAGCTTGCGTCCTTCGCGGGCGGCGAGGTCGGCGCAAGCACGAATGCCTTCAGGCGTGTAGCGCCAGCCCTCACGCGGGTCGCCCGGCGCCAGGATCACGTTGAGGCCCAGCGCATACGGTCCCCAGTTGTAGCTGATCCAGGGCACGCGCGAGACAATCAGCAGATCGCCGATTTGTCCATTGCCTGTGCCGATCATAGCCTGGTAAGCCTTTTGCAGCCCGTCGCGGCCGCCCTGCACAAACACGATGTTCTCTGGCCCCCAACCGGAAGCGGCGTCCAAATGCCAGTAGTCTTCGGCAGCAGCCTGGCGGAACTCAGTTGTTCCCCATGGCTGATCGTACGCCGTGCCGTGGTCAATCTGGAGGCGAAGCGCTTCTTCTAAAACGTGGCGCGGCACGCCTGGCAGGCTGGCTCCACCGTCCCCCTGTGACGCATCGTAGGTGGGCGCATCAGCGCCGGCGCGCGCTTTGTAAACTTTGAGCGCGTCGCGAATCAGGAACATCCGCGAAGGCGGGATGTCCATCATCGCAGACGGATAGGCGTTTACAGGGACGCGGTTCTCGGGCGGTACAACAAAAGCGGGTGAGTCGAGACTGACATGCTGAGCAACCAATGCAAGATCCTCCATGTTTTTCGGTTTGAGAAAAAAAGCACCCCGGCTTACGGGGTGCAGGATCACAAGCGGCATCGTGTGAGACATGCCCCCGGTTCAGCTTGGGGTGCGGCGGTTAATAGAAGTGAGGTTAGTCATTGGATGCTTACTTGCCGCTGCATGTGTCATCACCAGTCTGGGATTGTGCAGCATTCTGGTAGAACGGTCAATGTGCAAGCCAATCAAATCACACATCTGGCTGTTCGTGCAGGTTGCCCGATGGGCCAGACGATTCGGCTTTTTGCAGCAGCAGTGCCTGTCGGGCAGCCACACGAGCGCGACGTCTGGTCTGCCAGCTCTCAAACGTGCCAACAACGCCCTTAGGAAAGGCCATTACAACCACAATAAACGTGATGCCGAGGATAAGCGACCACTGCTGGCCAATGTTGACTACAACGCTGCCAAAGACAAACTCACGGTTGAGTATCCGCTCACTGAGATGCAGGCCAGCCGCGCCGATAATTGGTCCCCCGATCGTGCCTACACCGCCGATGATAGTCATCAGCAGCGGGTCAATGGTGTAGGTGACGCCGAGGATTTCCGGGCCAACTTTGCGCGCGAGGATGACGTGCATCATGCCAGCTCCCGCAGCCATGGTGCTGGCGAGTGTAATGGAGAGCACTTTGAAGCGCAGCGTATTGTAACCAATGGCCTGGGCGCGCGCTTCGTTGTCGCGGATGGCGATCAGCACGCGGCCAGTTGGCGAGTTGATTAGGCGACGGATAAACAGGAAGGTGATAACCGTCAGCACCAGCGCCACATAATACAGAAAAAGCCGGCTGCGCGTGGGGTTGAACAGCTCCGGCAGCACGTCAATCGGGAATCCGTCTTCAGCGTTTGTGACTGGCCAGCGACCGATGTAAATGGCGACCATCTCGGCCAAGGCAAGCGTGAAGATGGCAAAGTAAACGCCGCGCAGCCGTAAAGTTACCAGCGCTGTGATAAAGCCGATAACACCGGCGATAACGATGCCAGCAATCAGTCCGACCAGCAACCCAGCGTCCGGGCCTAGCTGGGTATACTGCAGCGTCATGCCCAGCGCATAACCGCCTAGGCCGAAAAACATAGCGTGGCCGAACGATATTACGCCTGTGAAACCGAAGATGAGATTGTAGCTCATCGTGAGGATAGCGAGGATGAAAACCTCGATCAGGATGCTTTGCCAGAAAACAGACTGGCCGCGCGCTCGGCCGCCGATGCCAAACGGGCTGTCGCCGGTAATCCAGCCGACGATGTGCGGAAATAGGATGAGGAAAGCCAGCAGCGCGAGGTAAATCCAGTTGGGCTGCAGGGCGCGCCGGATGGGACTGCTGTTGCTCGGCTGCATCAGGTTAGTGCTCCTTTCCGAACAACCCGCTCGGCTTGAGCAGCAGCACCAGGATCAGCAGAATCATCGGCGTGAGACTGGGCCACACTGTCTGGTTAATTTCGGGGCGCGATGTGAACTTGGCAACAATGGCAATGGATAAGCCAACCAGAACACTGCCAATGGCAGTGCCTTCATAGCTGCCTAGGCCGCCCAGCACAACAACAGCGACAGCGCCCAGCAGGAACGCGCTGGCCATTCCCGGAGACGCGCCTAGGAAGGGAGCTGCCACCGCGCCGCCGAACGACGCCAGCGCACAGCCGAAGGCAAACACAAGCGTGAACACAGCGCGCACGTTGATGCCGAGGGCTTCAACCATAGCGCTATCCTCTACACCGGCGCGGATGATGATGCCAATGCGGGTGCGGCGCAGCAGCAGCGCAACCAGTACCATCAACGCCAGGCCAATTAAGATGACGAAGATGCGATACCAGCCGAACTGCTGGTTGAACAAGACAAAAATGTTCTGGTGGATGCTGAACGAATTCACGGTAGACCAGGTGTAGGTGACCGTGCCCCAGATTGCTTTAATCGCCTCGCCCATGACAATCGCCACGCCGAACGTCAGCACCAACATAAAAAATGGGCGCACGTAAAGCGGGCGAATCAGACCGCGCTCAAGGATATAACCCACCACCCCGCCGACTGCCGACGCGATCAGAATGGCGATGGGAAAGCGCAGGTTGGGATCAATTGGGGCAAGAGCCTGGGCATGGAAGAAAGCGAATGTAATGTAAGCGCCCAGCATGAAGAAATGGCCCTGGGCGAAGTTGAGCACGTCCATTAGGCCGAAAACAATTGATAGACCGGATGCTACCAGAAACAGGAGCGCGGCCTGCAGCAGACCGGAAAGCACTGTGATGGCGAAGCTGCCGACGCTGTCCGCTGTGACAAGCCCGAACGCCAAAAGACCGGCGAACAACAGCGCAACAACACCGATAGTGCTGCGATTCTGAAGCATGATTACGGTGTCCTCCTTGTATTACGCCGTGTTACGCCACGCCTAGGTAGCGGTTGACCAGCGCCTCGTCTTGCATCAAATCCGGCATCAGGCCGGCGGCGACGCTGTGCCCGTCGTCAATGATTACATACCGGTCAGCCAACTGGCTGGCAACACGAAAGTTCTGCTCCACCAGGAGCACCGTTGTGCGGGCTGAGAGGCGGCGAATGGCTTCCATCATCTGCTCGATAATAACCGGGGCCAGCCCTTCGCTCGGCTCGTCTATCAGCAGCAGGCGGTTGTCTGGCACCAGCGCACGGGCCACGGCCAGCATCTGCTGCTGCCCTCCAGAAAGCTGAGCGCCGTCGAGGTGGTAAAGGCGTTTGAGATCAGGGAATAAGTCGAAGATAAAATCTGCCCGTTTGTCCAGGTCATCGCGCTGGCGCTTGGCGATCTCTAAGTTTTCGCGCACACTTAGGTTGCGGAAGATGGCACGGTGTTCCGGCACATAGCCAATGCCCATCTGGGCAATTGTGTATGGGCGCTTGCCCACCAGCGCGACGCCGTCGAAGACAATAGTTCCCCGGCTGGGCGGCGTCATACCGAGGATGCTTTTCAGCGTTGTGGTTTTGCCGGCGCCGTTGCGGCCCAGCAGCACGGTGATGCTGCCGCGCGGCACGTGAACGGTGACCCCCTCCAGTATGTGAAACTGGCCAATGAATGTGTGGATGTTCTCGACGCTGAGTACGATGTCGCCTGGCTCAATCATGGTTTACCTGCCGCGCTGTCTGGAGCTTCATACAGCTCGCCCAGGTAGACATTTTGCACGGTCTTATTGGCGGCGATTTCAGCGGGCGTGCCCTCTGCGAGCAGCCGGCCAAGGTGCATGACCGTAATGCGGTCCGAAACGTTCATGACGACGTTCATGTTGTGCTCCACCAGCACAATGGTGCGGTTAGCCTGACGGCGGATGCTGTCAACAGTGGCCATGAGTTCCGGAACCTGCTCCGACGCCATGCCAGCGGTTGGTTCGTCCAGCAGCAGCACTTCAGGGTTCGGAGCCAGCAGGATCGCCAGCTCGAGCTTGCGTTTGCCGCCGTGCGGCAGCGTGGAGGCGATGCTGTAAGCCTCGTTCTCCAGCCCCACCAGCGCCAGCACTTCCGCAGCACGGTCGAGGAACTGGCGGTAGCTGTCGGCCCGGCGGAGGATGTTGAAGCTGACCCGGCTCATAGCCTGGGCTGCCAGCCGGACGTTCTCTAGAACGGTAAGGCTGGGGAAGATATTGGTGATTTGGAAGGAACGTCCCAGGCCCAGGTGTGCGCGTCGGTGCAGCGGAACGTTGGTGATGTCCTGCCCTTTGAAAATCACCTGACCGGCGTTGGGCCGATAAGTGCCGGTGAGCAGGTTGAAGAAGGTTGTTTTGCCTGCGCCGTTCGGGCCGATGATCGAGTGAACGCTGCCCCGTTCGATGCGCATGCTGACATCGTCTACAGCCACCAAGCCGCCGAACTGTTTGCGCAGACCGCGCGCTTCCAGGATGGTCTCGGCCATTCGGTGTGTCTATCCCCTCGTGACAGGTGCTGGGGGAGCGCGCACAGCGCTCCCCCATTTATAAGCCTTACATGCACTGCTCGCGTCCGCTATTGGGGCGGCGCACAAGTGAGCGTGTCGCTGGAACGCGCCGCCGGGGCCTGACACGGCACAACAACGTTGGCCTCAAGCAGCAGCTCGTACTGCGGCAGCGGCATAACCGTGCCATTGCCTAGGTCTACATCTTCGATGCCGAGGAAGCGAATCAGGTAGGTGGGCATCAGCGCCTGGTGGTCTTCGGGCCGGATAAAGTAAGTGCCTTTTGGCCCTTCAAACTCGAGTCCCTCCAGCGCCGGAATCATTGCCTCAGGCAGCGGATCACCGCCGGTGGCTTCCAGCGCCAGATAGAGCGCCTGGGCGCTGGCGAAAGCGCACTCGGTGAACAGGTCGGGCACATCGTTGAACACGGCGATGTGCTTTTCCGTCAGCCAGTCGTTGATCTCGGTGTCGGGCAGGGTGTAGTGATAAACGATATAGGCCACTGTGCCCACCAGCGGCGGCGCTGCCACGATGAAATCGTTGGAGTTCGTGCCGCTGATAATCGCCACCTTATCCGCTAGGCCCAATTCAATGGCCTGCTGTGTCCACAGCGCAGTCAGTTCGCCAGCAAAGATCGGATTCACGACTTCCGCGCCTGAGTCCAGGATTTGCTGAATGTAGGGGGTTAGGTCTGTGGCGTTAGATGGCACCAGAATGGTGTCTTGCACAAATGTGACGCCAGCGGCTTCGTTGGCTGCCTGGAAGGCGGTTGCAGTGGTGCGGCCGAAGTCGGTGTCATTGGCGATTTGAATCCATTTGTCGCCCACCTGATCAGCGATGTTGGCCAGCGTCAGCGCGTCGTGGTTGGTATTGCGGCAGACGCGAAAAGTGTTCACGTTGAAGTTAGCGCCTGTGATCGTGGGGGAGGCGGTGGGGCCAGCCATGAGCAGCACGTCGTAGTTGTCCGGCGCGATCACGCCCTGGAGCGCGATAGCGGCGCCGGAGTTGGGAACACCGTAGATAATGTCCACAAAGTCCGACTCGATCAACTCGCGGGCGCGGGCGGCGGCGTTATCCGCGTCGTTGGCAGCGTTCTCGCTGCCATAGTCCTTGATGATTATTTGGACGGGACGCCCAGCAATGGTGACTTCTGCCAGCGCAGCGTCAAGGCTGTCATACTCAGTAGGGTCAATGCCTGCTGCGTACAGCAGACCGAGTCTGAACCCATTGATCGACTCGACGCCGTAGACCGCAAGCCAGCCGGACAGATCCTGCAGCAGACCGATGCGGATTGGCTCTTCCTGGGCGGCTGTGCCGCCTGCGACCAGGCCCAGGGCCAGCGCGACAACGAAAAAGACGAGCAGCGTTTTCCTAACCATGATGCCTCTTCAGTGCCTCCTTAAGACCTTTTCGGACAAAATGTATGCGGGATTTCAGCCAGAGGCGGTCGTTTCAAGCGCTTTCCGGCGCGATCACGACTGCCTCCCCCTCGAGAACTACTATACCATCTTGGTTGGCGCAAGTGGTGCTGAACGTTGCGATGCGCTTATCCGGGCGGTATTTGACCAGCTCAACTGTGGCCGTAATCGTGTCGCCCAGGTAAACAGGCGCTTTGAACTTCAACTCCTGGCCCAGGTAAATTGTGCCATGTCCGGGCAGGTCGTTGCCCAGGATGGCCGAGATCACACTGGCAGTCAGCATGCCGTGGGCAATGCGCCGCCCAAAGCGTGTCCCTGCTGCGTAAGCGTCGTCCAGGTGAACGGGGTTGGTGTCGCCAGACGCTTGAGCAAAGGCGCGTATGTCCTCGTCGGTGATGGTCTTTGTGCGGCTGGCGCGCACGCCAATTTCTAAATCCAAGATGAACTGCCCCTGTTATATTAAGAATTATGTTGCGAGAACTCTATTTTGCTGCTAACCAGGAATGAGTATATCCCATTCGACGGAGATGTCCAAAAAGCTGATACGGTTTTAGCCAGAAAATCGCTGCCGCAGCTCACGTTTGAGAATTTTACCTGCCGCTGAGATCGGCAGCGCGTCCATGAAAATGACGGAGCGGGGCACTTTGTAGCGCGCCAGATGGGCCTGCATGTGCTCGATCAATTCGGCTTCGGTGGCGCTGTGACCGGGTTTGAGCACTACGCATGCCTGGCCTACCTCGCCCCACCGCACATCCGGCACGCCGATAACGGCGCACATGTGCACGGCGGGGTGGCGGTAGAGCACCTGCTCGATCTCTGCCGGGTAGACGTTCTCGCCGCCGCTGATGAACATATCCTTTTTGCGATCAACGATATAGAAGTACCATTCGTCGTCGTACTTGGCCATATCGCCAGTGTGGAACCAGCCGTCAGCGTCAATGGCGGCGGCGCTGGCTTCCGGGTTGTTGAAGTAACCAGAGGCGCGTGAAGGCCCTTTAAGCACCAGCTCGCCGACTTGATGCGGACCGAGCGGCTGGTTGTTGTCGTCCACCACGCGGGCATCCACGAAGAAGTTTGGCCGTCCGATGCTGCCGGCCTTACGAATAGCGTCCTCGGGGGCAAGGGCGAACAGGCCGGGGCCGAACTCTGTCATGCCGAAACCCTGCTTAAACTGTATGCCCTTTTCATCGCGGAACTTCTCTACCAGTGCTACGGGCAGCGGCGCGCCGCCGCTGGTGCAGAAGCGCAGGCTGCTGAGATCGGCGCTGGCCCAGTTGGGCGCTGTGGTGAGCATCTGGTACATCGTGGGCACGCCGCCAAAAAACGTGGCTCGATACTGCTGGATCAAGTCGAGCACCTGCACTGGGTCGAACTGGCGCGTGAGCACCACTGTGTTGCCCAGGATCATCATGGACATGGTGTAGGCGAACAGGCCGCCAGCGTGGAAAAGCGGGAACACATTCACAGTGATGTCACCGTGCCGGATGTCGTGAATCACGGTGTTCATGGCGTTCCATGCCACCTGACGGTGGCTGATCTGCGCTGCTTTGGGCAGGCCAGTTGTGCCGCCGGTGAACAGCAGACAGATGATGTCTTCTTCCGTAATGCTCTCTTCAACCACAGCCGCTTGGCTGGACTGAGCCAGCGCGTCCTCAAAGCGGACGCTGCTGCCTACGCCATCGCCTTCGATGTGCAGCAGACGAGCCATAAACGGCGCTTCGGGGATGACTTCAGCGACAGTGGGGGCGAAATCGTCAGAAAAGACCAGCGCGCGCGGGGTGGTGAGCTGTATCAGCTGGAGCAGCTCGCGGGGGTGCAGCCGCCAATTGAAGCACGTCATGATCGCGCCGGTCTTGCCGCAGGCGAAATACAAGTCGAGGTACTCGACGCCGTCGCGAGCCAGAATACCCACCCGGTCGCCTTTCTGGATGCCAGCAGTATGCCGCAGCCAATTGGCGAGACGGTTAGCGCGATCGTCCATCTCAGCGTAGGTGAGGCGCCAGTGGGGTGTCTTGCCGGCGTCCACGATCGCCAGCGCGTCTGGCGAGTAGATTCTGCGCCGCCCGGTGATATCGCCGATGTACATGTGTTTATCCTCTTACGCCCACTCACACCCAGATGAACGCTGCCGCGCCGAAAGCCGCGCCGCCGCCGCTGCCGCAGAACACGACCAGTTCGCCCGGTTGAGGGCCGTGCCCCTGTGCAATAGCGTCGTCCAGCGCCATTGGCATGCACGCTGAGCCTGTGTAGCCCCACTTGTCCATAACGGTGTGGGTTTTGTCCATTGGCAGGCCCAGATCGTCCATGACGGCTTGAATTGTTCTTATGTTGAGCTGCGTGAAGTAGATGCGGTCAATGTCGCTGACCGGACGGTTGATCTTGTCCATTAAGTCGCGGATCAGCTTGGGCCAAGCTTTATTGTTGGTATCAGGTGGGAAGCGTTTCTGAAACTTTACGAACTGGCGCGGCGAGTCCTCAGCTCCGCCTGTTGGGCGCAGTGTGCCGCCAGCGTAGATGCCCATGTAGTCGTGGAATGAGCCGTCTGCGACGAGCTTCGCGCCTAGAAAGCCGGGTTTGTCGCCGGCCTGCAGCAGAGCGGCGCCTGCGCCGTCTGCGAAGAGCGTGGCAGTGCGCTTGTCATGCCAGTCTACGTAGCGCGTCATGCCGTAAGCGCCGATAATAAGAATGTAGTTGCAGCTCTCTTCAGTGGCGATGTAACGCGCAGCGATGTCCAGCCCAGTGACCCAGGCAGCGCAGGCGCAGTTCACGTCGAACGTGCCGGCGTTGACTGCGCCCAGCTTGTGCTGCACAACTGACGAAGTCGCCGGGGAGATGTAGTCTGGTGTGTCTGTTGCTACGATAATCAGGTCAACGTCTTGAGGCGCGACGCCAGCCTGCGCCAGCGCAGCGCGGGCGGCGTGCACAGCCAGGTCAGATGTCACTTGGTCATCGGCCATTACGCGGCGTTCGCGGATGCCGACGTTTTCGACCAACCACTCGCTGACCGGTTCGCCCAGCAGCGCGTCCAGTTCAGCGTTGGTGATAATTTTATCCGGCACATACGCGCCGGTGCTGGCGATCTGTGCAACGCGCATTGTTCAACCCTGCGCTGGGCCGATGTGCGCGTGAAAGTGGCGATTAAACTCGTCCGGTTTCTCAATAAACGGGACGTGTCCGGCGTCCTGGATGACGACCTCTGTGAACGTGCCGCCTGCTGCTGCGTATTTTTCCAGCACGGCGCGCGTCTGATCGAGCATGGGCTGCGGCGGGAATACATCTACGCCAGGCCAGCCAGGGATCAAGCCCATCTGCCCGAGTGTGCCGACATCCGACGCAGCAGTGTTGGATACCAGCAGGTCATGGCTGCCGCGTATCCACAGCACCGGCGGTTTGGGACTGATGGTATACAATCGAGAGGGGTGCGCGACGTATTTGGGCGACAGCGCATTGGCGGAACCCCAGCGCCCCGGCGCGACGAACGGCCAGTTGGGCGACGGCGCTGAGTCGCCGGGCAAATCCTGTTCGCCGAGGTGGGTGGCGAGCATGGCCGAGAGCAGTTCTTCCTCGCGGGCCGGTATGAACGGCGGTTTGACAATTAGCGTGCGGATAGCGCTGCGCGGTGAAAAGCGGCTGTCTGTGCTGCGGTCGCCAGCGGCCATGAGTTTGATGAGTTCCGGGTTGACCAACCCCGCGCCGCTGCCGGCGAAGTCGTCGAAGCACGGTGTGCCGTCAACGTCCCTCGTGCCGCCGAAGCCATAGGGCGAACCAGGGGCTGCCTGCGTCACCGTGAGGATGCGGTCCGGATAGTCCATCATCATCCGCCAAACGACAATGCCGCCTAGCGAATTGCCGACGACATGCGCGCGCGCAATGCCCAAGTGATCGAGCAGGGCAACAGCATCGGCGGCCAGGTCGCCTGTGCCCTGGGTGGCGTCAATTTTGGCTGTTGGGTCGGCATCGCCGAAACCGCGCTGATCGTGGGCGATGCCACGAAAACCTGGCGGCAGGGTGATCATTGTCTCTTCCCACCACGTGGCCGATGACGAATTGCCGTGAATGAACAGCACCGGTGTGCCGTCGTCTGGCCCGCTGAAGAGCACGCGCGTTGTCAGGCGCGCTGTAGTCACTGTGCGCGCGGTGATTCCCGGCATAGTTGGTATCGTCATGAATTACGCATTCCTTTTTGCGGCAAAAGAATCGTCTATACGATGTGCTGGCCGCCAAACTGTCCGACCAGCGCTTTTTTATCCAGTTTGCCGATGGCTGTTTTGGGCAGCGCATCTACGAAGATAACCGATTTAGGGATTTTGTACTTTGCCAACCGCTCGCGCAGGAAGGCGATCAGTTCGTCCTCGGTGAGCGTCTGGCCTGGTTCAACAACGACGATGGCGCGCCCTACCTCGCCCCATTTCTCGTCTGGCACGCCGATGAGCGCGGCTTCGGCCACCGCCGGGTGGCTGTGCATAACGCTCTCGACCTCCGCCGGATAGACGTTCTCGCCGCCGCTTATCAGCATGTCCTTGCTGCGACCGATGATGTAATAATAGCCTTCCGCGTCGCAGCGGGCTAGGTCGCCGGTGTGCAGCCAGCCGTCCACGATGGTTTCAGCAGTAGCGTCGGGGCGGTTCCAGTAGCCGGGGATGACGTGCGGCCCGCGGATAAGCAGCTCGCCGGGTTCGTCGGGCGCGCACAAGCTGCCGTCTGGGCGAACGATCTTCATGTCTACGTGGAAGTTGGGAAAGCCAACCGATCCTGGCTTGCGGCGCACGTCTTCAGGTGGCAGCCAGAAGTTGTTGGCGGGGGCCTCGGTGAGGCCGTAGCCGGTCTTGAAGTCCACACCACGCGCCCAGAATTTCTCGACAATGGGCATAGGGCAGGGCGCGCCGCCGCTGATCACCAGCTTGAGATGTGAGAAATCAGTGCTCTCCCAGCGTGGGTGCTGCTGCATCATCAGGAACATGGTTGGCACGCCAACGTAGTGCGTAATTCCGCCTTTGGCGATCAGCTCAAAAGTCTGGTCTACATCGAAGCCTTTGCACAAAATTGTCTTGCCGCCAACGTGCACCGCTGGCAGGCAGAAGATGTGCGCGCCGCCGATGTGGAACAGCGGAAGCTGCAGCGGCGCGACACACTCCGCTGTGATGCCCCATGTCGCGACCGTATTGACGCTGTTCCAGGCGGCGTTGCTGTGGGTCATGATCGCGCCTTTGGGCAGGCCGGTTGTGCCGCCAGTGTAGTAAATCGCCCAGGGGTCGTCCGGGTGCAGGTCCGGGCGTTCGGCCAGCGTATCCGCATACTCATCGCGCCGGGCGAACGGGATGTCATGCGGACTGGCAGGCTGCCCCAGCGCGACGAAGTGGCGAACGCTGGTCGCACCAGCGCGCAGTTCGCTGACTTGGGACTTCCACTCCTCGGAGTAAATCAGCACTATTGGCGCGGCGTCCTCGATCATGGCCGCGAGTTCAGGCACGGCCAGGCGCCAGTTGAGGTTGTGCTGGATCGCGCCGATTTTGCCGCAGGCGAACAGAATGTCCAGATACTCGATGCAGTTGCTGGCGTATACAGCGACGCAATCACCCTTCTGCACGCCCAGTGCGCGCAGGAAATTGGCGGTGTGGTTGGCGGCAGCGTTCCACTCGCGGTAGGTGATTTCGCGCCCGGTGACAGTGTCAATCAGCCCGACGCGCTGCGGCGAGTGCTTGGCGCGCTTGTCGAGCCAGTCGGTCACAAAGTGTGATTTTTGCGGTTCCATGAATTCAATCTCAAGTTTGCAGCTATTCAGTCTCTAGCAAAAAACGTATTTGGTATCACCCCCAGCGCAGCGCAACCGCGCCCCAGGTGTAGCCGCCGCCTGCGCCGGACAGCACCACCAGGTCACCTGGTTTGACCTTGCCCTGCTGCAAGCCCAACTCTAACGCCAGCGCCTGATCCACGCTCTGAACGTGGCCGTGATCTTCCATGTAAACCGA
>DAOTWC010000022.1:0-16245 GCA_034435995.1 Anaerolineae bacterium
CGCGGCGACGGCGCTGTTGATCGGCTCGACGCAGCCGGCGTCGCTGTTGCACGACACGCCGATGGCGTCCACGCCCTGCGCGACGGCGTCAGCCATCACGCGGGCCTGCTCGGCCATGTCGGACGACACCGACCCCAAGTACAAGCACTCGACCTTGTACGGGCCTTTCTCCGTCAGCTCCTGGGCAGCGGTGAAGCAGCCGTCGCGGCCCAGCTCGAACACCGGGTTGTTGAGCGCCTTGGGAATCCAGGCGATGGTGAGCGTGCCGTCCTCCAGCCCCGGCGGGGTGTTCTGGGCAGCAGCCGGGGCCAGCGCCAGCGAGAGCAGCATAGCTGCCAGGAACAGAAGCGAGACTCTTCTCATGGTGATGTATACCTCCAACACACTATTTAAGAAACATGGATGGGTCGCGGCCGCCAGCGGCAGCCGCAGGCTGCGGTGATTAGTGATGCATTTTATCCTACAATAGCACTATCTGCAGCTTTAGAGCAAGCAGTCTGCTACCAGCCCTTGAGCTTAGCGCGCCAGGCGGCAGGGGTTTAGTGCGGAAAGGCACGAAAAGACACTGATAAACGGCAGTAGACGCGGCAAGCGCGTTTTGCCGCGTCTGTGAGGGGCGTCAACAGCGCCAGATCAGCGCTGCGCATCCGGGACGGCCATCGCGTCCATGATGCCGCGCAGGCGCATCCACCACTGCTCACGCGGGCGCTGCAGACGCTGGTCTACCAGCGACGGGAAGTTCTCCAGGCTGGTGAAGCGCACCCGGCCCTGCACCAGCCCAATGCACGCCACCGGCGCCGGGTCGTCTTGGGCGTGCTCTTTGAGGAAGTCAATGCAGCGGGCCGCCAGCCGCGTGGCCTGGATGCGGTCGAACGGCGATGGGTCGCCGCCCTGCTGCACATGGCCGAGGATGGTCTGGCGCACGTCGAACAGGTCGCCGCCCTCTTTCTCAAACAGCGCGCTGATGAACTCGGTGGTGTAGAACGGGTCGGCCCGCTCGTTGCGGATAATCAGGCCCAGCCGCTTGCCCTGTTCGAACCCCTCGACCAAGTTGGCCAGGTCCTTCTGCAGGTCGGCCAGGGTGATGCCCTCCTCATGCAGATAGACGCGCTCAGCGCCGGTGGCCAGCGCGCTCATCAGCGCCAGGTAGCCGCAGTAGCGGCCCATCACCTCGACGACGAAGCAGCGGCGCGACGCCACCGCCGACTGCTTGATCTTGTCCACGTTTTCGACGATGTTGTTGAGGGCTGTGTCGCAGCCGATGCTGTACTCCGAACCGGGCAGGTTGTTGTTGATGGTGGCCGGCAGACACACCAGCGGGATGTTGAACTCGCGGAAGGCCTGGCGCTGCGTGTGCATCAGGTAAACCGATTCGTAGCCGGCCCAGCCGCCGATCATCAACAGCGCCTGGATGTTGTTGGACTCCAGGCGGCGCGCCACCTCCAGCAGGTCGCTTTCCTCCAGCGCTTTGCGGCTGGTGCCCAGCTCAGCGCCGCCGTGCGAGGCCCAACTGCTCACGCTCATCCAGTCCATCGGCGTGATCTCGCCTTTGAGCAGGCCCTCGAAGCCGTTATGGATGGCCAGCATCGTCATGCCTTGATCCAGCCCCAGGCGGATGGCGGCGCGGGCGGCGGTGTTCATGCCGGCGGCTGGCCCGCCGCAGTGGATGAGGCCCACCCGCAGCGACGGCTGCCCCGGCTCTACCGGGCGCGGCGCGGCGCGCAGCAGCGTCTGCAGGATGTTGTACGATTCCTGGAAGCTGCCGCCGCGCAGTTTCATCGCCTGCTCGTAGTCGTGGGCGGCGATCACCTCAGCCACGCGGTGCGTTTCTTCGACACACTGCATCAGCGGCGAGCGGATGATGCTGTTCTCGCGAATGCCGATCAGCTTCGACTCGGCGCTGGGCGGGGCCGAGAGAATCTCCTCAACGGCGGCGGCGCCGGTGAGCGTGCCCAGGTTGCGGTCAAAGGCGCTGGGCGAACCGCCGCGCTGCATGTGGCCCAGCACGGTGATGCGCGTGTCCTCGCCCAACCGCTCCTCCAGAACCTGCCGGATGTAAGCGCTGCTGATCGGGTTGCCGTGTTTGTCCTGCGCGCCCTCGGCCACGATCACCATGCTGTGGCGGCGGCCCATCTGCCGGCCAGCGCGCAGCGTCTCGCACATCTCGCTTTCCCAGTCGTCGGATTGGGGCGGGCACTCCGGAATAAACACCCAGTTGGCGCTGCCGGCCAGCGACGCCATCAGCGCTAGGTAGCCGCAGCGGCGGCCCATCACCTCAACGACAAAGGCGCGCTGGTGGCTGGCGGCGGTGCTGGCGATGGCGTCCACCGCCTCAGTGATGCGGTGCAGCGCCGTGTCCGCGCCAATAGTCATGTCAGTGCCGAACATGTCGTTGTCAATCGAGCCAACCAGCCCCACGATCGTCAGGTGCGGGTGGCGCTGGGTAACGCCGGGGCTGACCGCTTTTTGCTCCACCAGCTCTTTGAGCAGCTCCGGCCACTCGCGCCGGAAAATGTCGGCGCCCGTCAGGCTGCCGTCGCCGCCGATGACCACCAGGCTGTCAATGCCGAGCTGGAGCAGGTTGCGCGCCGCCTTGCGCCGCCCCTCGCGCGTGCGGAACTCGGCGCAGCGGGCCGTGCCGATCACCGTGCCGCCCTGCTGCAGAATGCCGCCGACGGAGTCCCAGGTCATCTTGCGGATGCGGCTGCCGCCCTCCACCATGCCCTGATAGCCTTCGTAGATGGCGTAGACATCAACGCCTCGGCTGAGGGCCGTGCGCACCACAGCGCGCACGGCAGCGTTCATGCCGGGCGCGTCACCGCCGCTGGTCAGAACACCGATCGTCCGCTTGGTTGTTGGAGGCATGGTCCATCACCTTGTCGTCGCCACTGAACAGCTTCAAGCTGCAGTCGGATCAGAAGCGCGCTGTCAAAAAAGCACATTAGGCAGGAGTGTCTGAGAACCAGGCAGCAAGCGATTACTTTACAGAGAATCGGGCCGAGGCGCAATACAGACTGGGCCGCCTTAGCGCGCCCTTAACGCTTGTGAACGGCGTCAGCCGCAGGGAGCGGTAAAGCGCGACCAGTTCAGCGCCAGGATGTGGTCGTCAGCGGCGAGGCGCAGCACGCCATCCGCCCCCAGGCTGGCCCACAGCGGCGCACCGCCGCCGTAAACCCGCGCCTGCCCGCACACGCTGCCGTCAGCGGCGCGCACGGCAGCGATGTCGCCGGCAGCCGTGGTGAGCAGCAGCAGTCTGTCGTAGTGGGCCAGCGCCGCCGCGCCGGCAGCGCTGGGCGGGTCAATCCGCAGCTCAGTTGTCCAGAGGGGCAGGCCGTCGCGGCTGTAGGCGCGCAGGGCCGCGCCGTCGAACAGGAACAGGCGGCCGTCGCCGGCGGCCAGCGCCGCGCTGTGCGCCCCGCCCGGCGGCGCGCCGACCTCGCGCAGCGCCCAGCGGCCGTCAGCGTCCAGCGTCCACAGCCCGCCCACTGTGTAGACCAGCAGCGCGCCGTCCGGGGCGGCGGCCAGGCTGCCCGGCTCGCGCAGGCGGGCGGTGTCGAGCACGCCGCCGGTGTGCGCCAGCGTGAGCATGGCGCCGTCCGCGCCGATGAACGCCAGCAGGCGGCTGCTCCCTGCCGCCCGCAGCGGCGGCGTGAGGCCCACGGCAGCAGTCCACAGCGGCGTCCGCAGATCGGGGCCGAAAGCCGCCAGCCCGCCATCTGCCGTTGGGAACACGAGCAGATCGGCGCTGACGATCAACGGCGGCCCGGCCAGCGCCGCGCCGGTGTCCCAGCGCTCGCCCAGCGAGCCGTCCAGGTTGACCTGCTGCGCGCGGCCATCGGTGTAGAGCAGCAGCGGCAGGCCGCCGCGCGTCAGCGCCGCCGCCAGTGGGCGCTCCAGCGCCAGCCGCCACAGGGCGCGCCCGTCGGGCGTGATGCGCACGGCGCGCCCGCCGCTGGCGTACACCAGGCTGTGATCGGCCAGCTCCGCCGGGGGCAGGTCGAGGCCGGCTGGCAGCTCGACGCGCCACAGGGTGTAGGGCTGCATCCACGTCTGCCAGTTTTGGATGAGGCGGGCCGGGTGGCGGAAGCCGGCGGCCAGCGGGTTCTCCCAAGTGTAGCCAGGGCCGGGGATGTCTGGCCCGCTGACGCGCACCTCAAAATGCAGGTGCGGGGCTGGGCGCGCGCTGCCCACCGCGCCGATGACGTCGCCTTGGCGCACACAGGTGTAGGGGACAGGAAAGCGGGCCGCCTCTGACTCAACCAAGTGGCCGTACTGCGTGTAGACCACGCTGCCGTCGGCAAATGTGTGCTGAATGATGACCACGCCGCCGTCGCGCCCCCAACCCAGCGGCGCGCTGTAGGTGACGCGACCGCTGGCAGCCGCGCGCACCGGCTGGCCCACGCCGTAGACGTCGTCGCGCGGGGGCGCCCAGTCCTCACCGGTGTGATAGCGCCCCTGGTGGCGCGGGCTGGGCGCGCCGAAATCCTGCACCAGGCGGAAAGCGGCGGTGTCCACCGGGTAAACCAGCGAGGCGGCCGTGCCGCACTCGTCTTGGCCGCGCGCCGGCGCGATCAGCAGCGCGCTCAGCAGCAGGCTGACCATCGCCAACCACCGTGTCATGCCATGCTGGCCCCGCCGTCCACATGGATCGCCTGACCAACGATGAAGCGCGCGGCGTCAGAACACAGGAAAAGCACGACGTCGGCCACTTCCTCCGGCGCGCCCCACCGGCCTAGCGCGTTGGCTGGCGGCGGCGCGGCAGCCTGCTCCGCGCTTTCGGCCACGCTGCCGGGGCACACCGCGTTGACGCGCACGCCAGCGCGCGCCAGCTCCTGCGCGGCCTGGCGCGTGAGGCCGATCAGGCCGGCTTTGGTGGCCACATAGCCCACGCCGCTGGGCAGCGGCAGGGGGTAGCCGGCGGTAGAGGCGATGTTGACGATCGCCCCACCGCCTTCGTCGGCCATCACGCGGCCGACGAGCTGGCAGCAGAAAAAAGCGCCGGTCAGGTTTACGTCCACGATGCGCCGCCAGTCCCACTCGTCAAGCTGGGGCATGGGCACAGGGCTGAACACGCCGGCGGCGTTCACCAGTATGTCTATCTGGCCGAAGGCGTCGCGCGCGGCCTCGATCATCGAGCCGACCTGAAAGCGGTTGGAGACATCGGCCTGCCAGCCCAGCGCCCGCCCGCCAGCACTGATGATCTCCTGGGCGGTGCGCTCGGCGCGGTCGGGATTGAGGTCGTTGGCCAGCACGGCAGCGCCGGCAGCCGCCAGCGCCAGCGCGATCGCGCGGCCCACGTCCGCGCCCGCGCCAGTGACCAGAGCAGCCCGCCCGCTGAGGTCTACTGTGAAGGCGGGCACAGCTGCCGCAGCCAGTTCTGCAAGGCGCGCTCGGCCAGGGGGTGGAACGTCTGCAGGTCGCCTTTGCCCAGCATCAGGCGGCGGTCCACGCCGGGCACAACGTGAAACTGCGCGCCGTGGCGGTACGCCTGGCGGTGGGCCTCGCACGCGGCGCGGCCAAAGCGCTCCCAGGGATTCCAGTCGTGCTCGGCCATCACGATACACACTGGCGCTTCAATGGCCAAGATGGCCTTGTCGTCCAGCATGTTGGAGACCAGCGCCACGCCATAGGGCCGCTGCACGCGCGCAAACAGGCCGTAGGCGTCGCCCAGCAAGCCAGTGCCGGCGCACTGCGCCACGATGATCGCCTGGCGGCGGTTCACGCGCGGCTGCTCCAGCGCGATCTCCCAGGCGTTCACGGCGTCCTGAGTAGTCGAGCCGCGCCCGCTCCCGCCGCTGCGGCCGGTTCCGCGCTTATCCCAGCGGAACACAGCGCAGCCGGCCTGCAGCCCGATGCGGGCGTAGTGCCAGTAGCCCTCGCGGCCCTCGTAACCCGCGTGATGCAGCACAAACACCAGTGGAAAACCCTGCGACGGCGGCGCAGCCGCTGGATAGTCTATCTGGCCGGACAGCATGACGCGGTCGCCGGCAAAAGTGACTTCGACTGTCTTGTAGGCTAAAGGTTGGCTGCCGCTTGCAGGCTGCCGGACGGAGGTGACCATCGCGAGCTTCTCCCATTGAGCTGCAAAAGGTAAACGAAAGGGCGCACGCTGCGTTTAAGAAGAAAAAGACCAATAATTTTCACGAAGCCAGCTATTACGAAGCGAGAAGCGTGGGACGCGAACAAAACCGATTTTAAGCCAACCTGATGAATCTATTATCGCACATATTCCCGCCGGCTGCACAAACCCAACATTGTGCGAAACACACGAATCGGCCCGGCGTAAAAGCGGGCCGCGCTGGTGCATCTATGCTGGCAGCGCATACGATGGAGGTTCGCCCTATGTCAGCAGACCTGAACCGCGACGACCGCGCCATGCGCGACGCGCTGCGCAGCGCCCGCGTGATCGCCGTCGTCGGCCATTCCGACAACCCCGCCCGCACCAGCTACCGCATCGCCCAGTACCTGCGCCAAGCTGGCTACACCGTTTACCCGGTTAACCCGCAGGTCGCCGCCATTGACGGCGAGCCAAGCTATCCGACGCTGGCCGACGTGCCCGAACCGATTGACATCGTCAATGTGTTCCGCCGCAGCGAGCACCTGGCGGGCGTGGTGGATGAGGCGATCGCGGTGGGCGCGAAAACGGTGTGGGCGCAGTTGGGCGTGTTCGACCACGACGCCGGCGAAAAAGCGCTGCGGGCCGGCCTCAATGTGGCCATGAACGCCTGCATCAAGGTGGAACACCTGCGCCTGCTGGGCCAATCGTGACCAGCCGCCGCGGCGGGAAGCGTCTCACTGTGGCTCAACACTTCCGGCGCAGTTCCTCGCTTTTGCCGGCGGCGGACTTGCCGTATGATTGAGGGTGATTGTGTTCGTGCGCTGTCAGCGGGAGTCCCTGTATGTCCGAGCAAGAGCGTGTCGAACGGTTTGAGGCCGCCGTCAAAAAGCAAATCAAACTGCTGTCGTCCCCTGACGCGGCTGTGCGCCGCAAAGCCGCCGCTTGGCTGGGGGAAGCGGGCGACCCGCAGGCGATCACGCGGCTGAAACAGGTCTACGAAGACGACGAAGACCCCGGCGTGCGCGCCGCCGCCGCCTACGCGCTGAGCATGTTCCGCGCGCTGGAAGAGGCGCTGGCCAGCGAAAAGCGGCAGCCCAAGGCGATGAAACTGCTGGAGGACATCGTCCACAAGGGCAGGATGGGCCGCCGCACGCGCATCCCCGGCGGCTGCCTGCGCCAGCTCGCCGCCGGGCTGGCGACCTCGCTGCTGATTCTGCTGGCGTTCAACTTCGTGATCTGGCCCTACCTGCTCGACCCGAACGCCCCGCCGCCTGCTGCCCCAACGGCCAGCGCGCCGACCGCCGCGCCCGAAGCAGGCGAGGCCGCTGAGGAAACCAGCGCGCCCACCGCTGCGCCAACCGCCGCGCCCACCCCTACGCCGGCGCCGCGCCTCGACCCGCTGGTGGCGCCGCACATCGCCGCGCTCTACGCCGTCATAGATGAGGTGCGCGGGCCGCGCGGGGCGGCCAGCGCGCTTGAGCAGTACTGGAGCGACGTGCGCAGCGCCGGCACAACCGGCGGCTGCACCCAGCCGCTGCCGGCCATTCCGGCCAACTACGAGCTGCCAGAGGACGCAGCTGCCGCCTCGCCCGAACTCGACCTGGCCAAGAACCTCGTCAACACAGGGCTGGGGCTGCTGCGCTTGGGCTGGGATCAGTTTCAGGCGGCCTGCGCCGCCGGCCTCGCCGCCGGCCTCAACGACGGGCTGAGAAGCGTGGACAACATCAAGGCCGCGTTCTCTACCGCCGCCAGCCAGCTCGACGCGCTGCGCGGCCAGTAGGCGGCTGTTGGGGGGGCAGCCCGACGGCAGACTGCCCCCGCATTGACTGGCACGGCGTCAGCCGTCCACCTGCGCCCACAGCCCGATGTCAAGCTGCGGAATCTGCGTCACGGCGTAAACCGTGTCGCCCGGCCCTTTGATGTAGGTCGTGAACGAGCGGCGGCTGGCCGCCTGCCGCGCCGAGTCGAAGCCGGTCTCCGGGGCGAGCGCCCAGCCGAGCGCGCTCTCCGGCCCACCCAGCGCTTCCCACACGCGGCCGAAGCCGCGCACCGGCGTGAACAGACCGGTCGGGGCCGCCAGCGCCGGGTCGGCCATGCCCTCAACGTAGGTGTCCGGGTAGACGGTCACGCGGTGATCGGCGTTGGTCATCACCCAGATTTCCTTCGTGTCGAAGAACCACATCATGACGCCGCCTTCGAACGGCTGCCAGGCGGCGAACACCGCCGCCGGCGGGTCGGACGGGCAGGCCGTAAAGCCGTTGAAGCGCCCCAGCGGCTGCTGCGAACACACGACAGTCAGCGTCACATCTTCGGTAACAACGGTGTCCCCGCTGAGCACCTCCAGCCGGAAGCGGGCCGGCCCGGCGTACTGGAAGCCGCCAGCCTCGGTGACGCTGTGAACCAGCGGCACGGGCGTGGCCGTCAGCGGGCGATCACAGGGCAGCGCCGGGTCGCCAGGGCAGGGGTAGAAAAAGGCCTGCTCGCCGTCGGCCTCCCAGCTAAACGTCACCGGCGACTGGTTGGGCACCTCGCGCTGGCTGACAGTCAGGCGCACGATGCGCGCCGCCGCCGGCTCAGGGGCCGGGACGCTGTCGGGCGGCGGTGGGGCCGGGACCCACACGACCGCTCCTACCGGCAGCGCCGCCGGGTCGTCCACACAGTTGAGCGCGGCCAGCTGCGACACGCTCACGTTGGGCACGCCGCGCAGCAGGTCCGCCAGGGTTTCGCCAGGGCGGACGATGTGCGGCACGAAACCGTCCAAGGTGGGGCCGGTGCAGACAGCCAGGCGCGCGTCCTCCGGCGTGGGTGTAGGCGTGGGCACGATCACGGCGGGCGTGACGCGGGCCGCCCCGCTGGTGGGCGTGGGTGTCGGGTCAGACTGCGCCATGACGGCTGCCCCCGCTGCCAGCAGCAGACCGGCCAGCAGCCCGAAGGCGATACGGTAGCGCATGAAAAAAACCTCCTTGCACACTTCAGGGAACGGCCATGCTATCACAGCCTGCCGCGCCGCGATATAGTCCGCGTGTCCCACGGGCCGGGCGCTGCGCATCCGAACGGCCCAGTCACAGCGTACAAGCTGTGAAACGGGCTGAACCATCCGGTTCGACAGCCAAGCAATTCAAGGAGAGACTGCTATGCCCTTTCGTTTGACACTGCTGGCCGCTGCTGGAGCCGCGCTTGCACTGTCGGCCGCCGCTGCGGCATCCGGCAGCGCTGCCCTGGCCCAGCTCACCTGCGACAACCCGCCGCCAGAGGCGCGCCGCTTCTCGTCGGTGTGGACGCTGACCGACTTCTGCACGTCCGCGCCGGGCGTGCTGGCCGAGATCATCTCCGGCGGCGTCCCCCGCGACGGCATCCCGCCGATTGACAACCCGGTGTTCGACGACATCGAGACAGCCCGCAGTTGGCTGGCCGACCAATCGCCGGTGCTGGCGTTTGAGCTGGACGGCGACGCACGCGCCTACCCGCTGGCGATTATGACGCGCCATGAGATCGTCAACGACGTGTTCGGCGCGCGCGCGGTGGCCGTCACCTACTGCCCACTGTGCAACAGCGCCATCGTTTTCGACCGCGAGGTGGACGGCCAAGCGCTGCGCTTCGGTGTGTCGGGGATGCTGCGCAACAGCGACCTGGTGATGTGGGACGACCTGACGCAGAGCTGGTGGCAGCAGTTTACCGGCGAGGGCATCGTCGGGGCGTACACCGGCACGCGGCTCGAGATTCTGCCCTCGCAGCTTGTCAGCTTCAAAGCCTTTGCTGAACAGTATCCAAACGGCGCTGTTCTGTCGCCGCAGGGCCGGCGCTACGGCGTCAACCCCTACACTGGTTACGACAGCAGCCCGCGCCCGTTCCTGTTCACCGGCACGCCGGACCCGCGCCTGCCGGCCACCGAGCGCGTGCTGGCCGGCTTGGTCAGCGGCGCGCCTGTCGCCTACCCTTTCTCAACGCTGGCTGAGGTGGGCGTGATCAACGACACCGCTGGCGGGCAGCGCGTGGTCGCCTTCTGGCAGCCGGGGGCAGCCAGCGCGCTCGACCTGAGCGTCATTGACGCCTCGCGCGATGTGGGCATGGCGGCGCTCTACAGCCGCGAGCTGAACGGCCAGACGCTCACGTTCGCGCTGGATGCCAACGGCGTCATCCGCGACGAACAGACCGGCAGCGCCTGGAACGTGTTCGGCACGGCGCTCGATGGCGAACTGGCCGGCAGCCAGCTCCGGCAGATTGTGGCTGGGGCGCACTTCTGGTTTGCCTGGGCCGCCTTCCAGCCGGAGACAGCGGTATACGGCCTGGAGACGCAGTAAGCCGGCGCGCCGCGCTTAGGGGGCCAGCAGCGGCCGGATGACGAACACGAGCAGGTAGGCGTTGAGCGGGGCCAGCAGCGCGAACAGCGCCGGGGCCAGCCAGCGCGCCGGCGCGAAGTGCGGCAGCAGCCAGCGCCCTAAGTTATCCACGCCCAACGCCAGCAGCAGCGCGAACGGGATCAGCGCCGGGTAGAGGTAGCGCCCCTGGAACTGAACGAACTCGGTGTTGTAATAAACGAAAGCCAACAGCGCCAGCGCCAGCGTCAGGCCCAGCAGCAGCCACGCCTGGCGCTGGCCCGGCGGCGGCTGCGACCGCGGCAGCGCAAAGCGCCCAGCGGCCAGCCCAACCAGCCCAGCCGCGATCGCCGCCTGGAACAGCCGGTACATCCAGCCCGGCAGCGGCAGCGCCATCCAGCCGAACTGGCCCCAGAAGCTGTTGAACGTCGTTTGCAGGCCGCTGAGCAGGTGCTGCCCCAGCCCGACAGCGGCGACAGCGTCGGCGGTGCGCGGCTGGCCGATCACCACGCGGTCGTGGGCGGCCAGCCCCAGAAAATCCGGGAAGCCGTAGACGCCTAAATTGCGCAGCCACCACAGCGCGCCCAGCCCCAGCGCCGGGATCAGAAACGCGGCCATGTGCGGCAGCGCGCCGCGCCTGTGCCGCAGCACGAGCGCCAGCAGCAGCACCGCCGCCGTTGGGTAACCGCTGGCCTTGGTGATGAAGATCAGGCCGGCGGCCAGGCCCAGCGCCCACGCCGGGACGCGCGCGCCTTTCACGTGCAGCACGGCCAGCAGCAGCCCAACGCCGATCAGCAGCCCGGCCAGCGCGTCGTTGTTGGCCGACGCCATCATCGCCAGGTGCTGCGGCAGAAAGGCGACCAGCGCCGCCGCGCCCAGGGCCACCGCCAGCCGCTCCGGCAGCATGGCGCGCGCCGTCAGATAGGCGCATATGACCACACCTGCCCCCAGCAGCGCCGAGAACAGCCGCAGCGCCAGCAGGCTGCCGCCGCTGATCTGATGGACCGGCGCGGCCAGCAGATAGTACAGCGGCGGCTGGTGATCCTCATACTGGATGGTGTCCAACTGTGCCAGCCGCTCCGGCGCGAAGCGCGCCGCCTTAAGTTCATCTAGATATGCGCTGTCCCAATCGCCCGGCTCGATCACCGGGCAGCAGCCGGCGCGCGCCACCTGCGCCACGTAGTTGTAGTGGGCCGGCTCGTCGGGGTTCTGCCAGGCAGGCGTGAGCGCAGCAAAAGCCGCCGCCAGCAGCAGATAAGCCAGCAGCAGCGCCGCCAGCGCGGCGCGCTCGGCGGGCGTGTGCGGCCACAGCGCGGTCAGCGTCATGCGCGCATCGCCCCGCAGACGGGCGCGGGCCAGTCCAAGCGGGTGTGCGCAGCTAGCACAGCGTCCATGCGCGCCGCGACGTCCTCCGGATAGGGCGTGGTGCGCCGCGTCGCGCGGTCAACGTGCGTGTTCATCACTTCGATGATCGAGGCCAGCGCGCCGCGCGTCTCGTTGACCATAAACAGCAGGTAGTGCAGGCGCTTGGGGCTGCGCCCCACCAGCCGCACCCGGAAGGCCAGCGCGTCGCCGATGCGCACCTCGCTCAGGTAGTGGATGTGGTGCTCCAGGTCGAATGTCGTGGACTGGCCCGCCTGAAAATAGGCTTCGTCCAGGCCAAACAGCGCGAACAGCGGGATGCCGGCGTCGTCGTACAGCGCCAGGTAGCCGCGCACGTTCATGTGGTCGTTGAGGTCGCGGTAAGCCTCCGGCGCAGCAGCGCGGTAGACCAGCGGCAGCTCCTCCAGCCGCTCCAGCGGGATCGGGTCGGGTCTCATAGGGGCAGTCCTCCGTGTGCGTGCGGGGAAGTGTACCATACACTCTTCCAATCTGGCGCACATATGGGCGCTGCGCTATAGTGGCGTGGCTGTGCTTATTGTACCATGACGGGAACCCTGATGCGCCTTTATTCAGACCTGCCGATAGACCCTCTAACGTTCGAACCGCGCCCGAGCAGGCGGCTGGCGCTGCTGCTGCTGGTCTTCACGCCGTTTATCGCCGCCGTTACCTGGCAGGCAGCGCGCGCGCCTTATGTTGGCGACTCCGACATGGTGCGCATCGCGCTGATGGTGTTCAACCGCTGCGGCTCGGACAGCTTCCCCGGAGACCTCGCCATGCAGGGCGCAACGTGGTGGCCCGGCTACATTCCGGTGTACCTGTGGTTGATCGGCCAGGGCTATCAAATAGTCGGCGACTTTATGACCCTCATGGTGGGCCTAACGGCAGTAGTATACGCTGTTCTGCTCACAGGCGCGTACCGGCTGGGGCGGGTCTTGAAGCTGCCGTTTATGATCGCGCTGGCGTTCGCGCTGCTGTGCGGGCTGTACGTGACTACTGCCCACGCCTTGAGCTGGACCGGACTCCAGATTGAGAGCGCTGCCGGGCGCAACATCTATCTCGCGCTGCTGTTTTGGCTGGCGGCGCTGGCGCTGCGCCTGTGGCAGCGTGGAACTGGGCCGGCAGGTTGGGGGCTGCTGGGGCTGGGCATGGGCCTGCTGGCGAACCTGCACCCTATAAACGGCGGGACAGCAGTAGCGATTTTCGGGCTGATGATGCTGGCAGGTGTGGCGGCGCGGCGCTTCTCGCTGGCGGCGGCGCTGTTCTACGGCGCGCTGGCGCTGCCTGGGCTGGCTCTGGCCTACACGTCTACCAGCGCCAAATTCGATCAAACGCTCACGCCAGAGGCAGCGCAGATGGCTGTCGAAGGGGTGCTGTTTCCGTCGGTGTACACCAGCGTAGCCCGCGCCAACCTGTTCATCTACCGGCTGCCCGCGTGGTCGCCTGCGCTGATCGCGTACACATTGGGCCTGATCAGCTGCGGCGGCGCGCTGCTGTATCGCGCCCGCGCCGGCAGCGCGGCGAAACCGCCGCGCCTATGGGCGATTTTCGGCATCGTGAACCTATTCGGCGCGCTGCTCATTCTACTGGTTGATTGGCTGGTGCTGTTTGGCGGGACGCTGTGGATCGGGCGCGCCCTGAGCCGCCGCGACGATCAGGCCGATGCACTGGCGCTGCTGTGGCTGGCGGCGGTGTGTACGCTGGCGCTGACAGGCGCGTTTGTCGTGTCCGACGTGCTGCCCAGCGGCGCATCTACTGTGCCCTTCTCGCTTGCGCGGGCGCTCCAGCGCAGTGGCACTTATGCCTACGGCGCGGCGGCGCTGCTGGCCGTGCTGGGCCTGCGCGACCTGCTGGCGCGCACAGCGCGTGATCGCTGGCTGCTGGCGGTCGCGGCCGCTGCCGTCGTCGTCGCTGGCTTCCACGAGGCCGAATTTGAGACGCTGCCCGGCACGTGGCTGCCGCTTGACGGCTGGATTTACGCCGGCGCGGCGCTGCTGCTGGCCTGGCCGCTGCTGGATCGCAGCGGCTGGCGCGCCCTGCGCTGGGGCGGAACGGCGGCGCTGGTCGTCCAGGCGCTGACGCGCGCGCTGGCCTCGCCAGCATCCCCGGCGGTGACGCTGCTGGCAGGGGGGGTTGTGGCCGGTATCGGGCTGATGTGGTGGCAGACGCCGCGCCGCACCGTGCGCCGCATCTTCGCGATACAGGCCGCCGCGCTGGTCGCCACAGTCTTTCTCATCCCCTTCAACGGACAGCCAGCAGCAGTGCGAATCGCCCAGGATGCCCGCCGCGTCCTGCTGCGCGATTGGTCGCGCCAGGACACGTGGTCGTATTATCACCCGCTGTACGCTGTAGGCGCGTGGCTGCGCCAGCATACCCCGGCGGGCACGTTAATTGCAGCCGACTCAACGCTGCTGCGCATCTGGTCACTGCGCCCACAAGTGGTTGGCAGCGAAGACCTGGAGTTCCTCGATCCAGCTTCCAGCGTGATCCCGGCGGTGTCGGCGCTGATCGAACGTCAAGCCGAAGCCTATCAGTCATCCCAAGGTCTGCTGGATTTTGCCCGCGCGCACGGCGCAGCTTACATCGTGGTTCCGCTAAAACCTGGCGCTGTCCAGCCGGCCGGGCTGACACCCGTCTATGAAACGCCGTATTATGCCGTGTATTCGGTCCCACAGGATTGAGGCACGCCCAGCGGGACTGGTGAAGATCATGGATACAGACGGCGATTCTAAGCGTAGAAAACCCCGCATGTGTCCGCAAAATTTACCAGTCCCCGCCCAGCAGCAGTTCTTGTTACTGGCCGATAAACAGCCGCTGGCTGGCTGATGCCTGCGCTCACAGCGCAGCGAGCACGCGCGGCAGCACCTCGCCTGACGGCCCCTGCAGCCACAAGTCTACGGCCGGCGTAAGCGCGCTGGCGGCTGGGTTGATCTCCAGCAGGCGCGCGCCGCCGCGCCGGGCCAGATACGGCAGATCAGCAGCGGGGGCAACCATGCCAGACGTGCCGATCACCAGCATGAGATCGGCGTGGGCGGCGGCGTCCATTGCGGCGGCGAGCTGGGCTGGCGGCAGCAGCTCGCCGAACCAGACGACGTCGGGCCGCACCCAGCGCCCGCAGTGTGGACAGCGCGGCGGGCCGTTCGACGGGTCAAAATCCAGCGCGGCTACATCTACTGGCGTCGGGTCGCCCTGGCAGTTGTAGAAACAGCGGCTGCCATGCAGGCTGCCGTGCAGCCGGATCACGTCTGTGCTGCCGGCGCGCTCGTGCAGGTCATCCACGTTCTGCGTGATGATCTGCACCTGGGGCAGGCGGCGCTGGAGTTCGGCCAGCGCCAGGTGGCCGGGGTTAGGCTGGGCCTGGCGCGCCACAGCCCGCCGGTACTCGTACCAGTCCCACACCAGTTTGGGGTTGGCGCGGAAGGCGGCGGGCGTGGCCAGCTCCTGCGGATCGTAGCGCGCCCACAGGCCGTCGAGCGCGTCGCGGAAGGTGGGCACGCCGGACTCGCGGCTGATGCCTGACCCGGTCAGGGCGACAGTGCGCCGGCTGGCGCGGATCATCGCGGCTGCCTGCTGAATGGCGCTTTCGTCTGCCATGCCTGTCTCTCGCTTGTGCCGATTCCGCGCCGCGCCGAGGCGGCGCCTTCCATTCACAGTATACGACTGGCCGCTGGCGCTGAACAGGTAGAGATGCCCAGCGCGCCGCGCCTTACAGATACAGGTCGTCGTCCAGGCCGCGCTTGAGCTTGTCCAGGCTGCCCGCCATCTCGACCTCCAGGCCGCCCACCCAGCGCGCAGCCAAATTGTAGGCGAAGGCCGTCAGCGCGGCTGCAATCCCGGTAAACACGGCTGAGAACACGACGCTCATGACGTAGAAGACGCACGCGGTTGCCAGGCCAAAAGCGGCAAAGAGGTTGCCTGAGCTGGCAGCAAGAGGGAGCGAGCCGCTGCCGGTTGTTCCGTCCCACGGGACGGTGTTCATCATGTTGGCGATGAAGCTGAAGAACAGCCCCTGCAGCAGGAGGAAGAGCAGCCCGGTGACGGCGGCGAGCACGGCCCCGGCCACCAGCCCCACGCGAAATGCCGATCCTACTCCAATGCGCTTGATGGTGAACATACGGTGCATCCTGTGCTGTGCTGGCCGATTACTTCCAGCATACACAGATCGCGGCGCTGAGGAAAGTTAAGGCCAGGAGCAGGGAGTGGTGAAGTCATGTATACGGACAGTGATTGTAGGCATCGAAAAACCACTTGTTCCGCAAAATTTACCAGTCCCGCCAGGAACAGATCACCGATCGTGTTGGGGGGATTCGGTAATAAGCCCAGCGGCTGCCGCCGCTTCCAGCAGGCGGTCATCAGACGCTACGAATATCACGGATGTCAGCCCGCCCGCGACCAGACGCACTTGTGCCTCTAGCGCAGAGGCAAGCTGTACTGCGTCATATGCTCTCAGTGGATACGTCTCAAGCGCTTCCTGAGCACGATCAATCACCA
>DAOTWC010000023.1:0-130041 GCA_034435995.1 Anaerolineae bacterium
TCGCGCAGCTCCGCCAGCTCGCGCTGTTTGGCCAGCTCCAGCTCCAGGGCCTGGGTGTAGAGCCGCTGCTCTTCGAGCTGGCGGCGCTGGGTGACATCGCGCGCCAGCGCCATGCGGGCCGGCCGCCCTTCAAACACAATGTCATGGCCGAAAATCTCCATGTCTGTAACGCTGCCGTCCTTGCGCATCTGGCGCCACTCCAGCGGGGCGCTGCGGCCGCTCTTGAGCTGCGCGATGATGTTCACCAGACGCGCGCGGTCTTCCGGCAGCAGGAGATCGGTAACGCGCATCCGAAAGAACTCCGCCCGGCTGTAGCCGTAGTGAGCGACTGCCGCTTCGTTGACGGCCAGGAAGCGCAGAGTGGTGGGTTCGTACACCCACATCGGAACCGGGTTGTTCTCGAACAGCAGGCGGTACTGCTCCTCCTTGTGCTGCAGCGCGGCCTCGGCCTGCTTGAGCGGCGTGATATCGCGCCCCACCGCCTGAATCAACATCGTGCGGCCGTGTTCGTCCAAAATGCCGTGATCCACCCACTGAATCCAGCGCTGCTCGCCGTTGGCAGCAAAGGCTGGGAACTCGCGCACTTCAGGCCGTGGGTCGCGCACGACCTGGGCGAGGCGGGCGCGAATCGCGTCGCGCGTGTCCTCGTTCACCAGCTTCAGGAAGCTGGTCCCCAGCAGCTCGTCGCGTGTTTTGCCGAAGAAGCGGCAGTAGGCGTCGTTGACGTAGACCAGCGTGGTGTCCGGGTAGTAGCGGCACACCATGTCAATCTGGCTCTCGACGACGGCGCGGTACAGCGCTTCGCTCTCGCGGAGCGCCAGCTCGGCCTGGCGGCGGTCGGTGACGTTGCGTGTAATGGTGAGGATGGTCTCAACACCGCCATCCGGCCCGAACTCCGGCACAACGCGCGCTTCGTAGTAGCGTATGCTGTCGCGAAACGGGACCTCAAACTCAATCCAGCGCTCCACGCCGCTGGCAAATACCTCTCTGGCCACCCGCATCAAATAGTCGCGGGTGGCCGCTGGCAGGTTGACCTCGCGCGCTGCGATGGCCGGCGGATCGTCTGCGCTCAGGCCGAGCTTGCGGCGCAGCGCCGGGTTGAGGTAGATAAAATGCATGTCCTGATTCACACGACCGATTAGATCGGGGTTGTTTTCAACCAGAGCGCGAAACTCGTGCTCGCGCTGGCGCAGCGCTTCCTCGACGGCCCGGCGCGCTGTGATGTCGCGAAAGTAAACCGATATGCCCTTCTCTGAGGGGTAGGCGCGCACCTCAAACCAGGCTGCCAGCGGCGGATAATAGGCGCTGAAGGTGGCCGTTTCGCCTGTTTCGACTACGCGGTGATACTGCCGGTAGAACTCGCTGTCAACAGCTTCCGGAAACGCATCCCACACCACCCGGCCCAGCAGCGCTTCACGGCTGGTGCGCAGCAGCCGGGCGGCTTCGGCGTTGACGTAGGTAAAGCGCCAGCCGGCATCCAGGGCGAAGAAGGCGTCGGTAATGCTTTCCAGGATCGTGCGAACGGCGCTGGCCTGCGCTCTCAGCTCTGCCTCAAGCCGCTTCTGATGCGTGATGTCGTGAGCAGCAGCGTAGATGCGCCCGTCGTCCAGGGGCGCAGACATCCAGGACAGCCACCTGTACGACCCGTCCGCGCAGCGGCAGCGGTTCACGAAGCGGATGGCTGGCTGTCCCTGACGCAGGCCTTCCAGCGCCTCCAGCGTGTCGGGAAGGTCATCGGGGTGGACGAGAGCGAGAAGGGGTGTCGCCAGCAGGTCGGTTTCGCTGTAGCCCAGCCCGGCGCAGAACGCGCGGTTCACGCGCAGGAAACGGCCGTCGGTGGTGACGATGCACAACATCGCCAGCGAAATGTCGAAGAAATCTAGGCCGCCCTGTTCAACCTGAGCCAGCAGGCTGGCAAGCAGCTGCTCGACCGATTGGTTTCGGCGCTGTGCCAGTGCAGAAAGCTGTTCCGCCAGCGGTGCGGGCAGTGAAAACGGCATCGGATGCTTGCAGCTCCCTGGCTTGTCTAGCGGGGCCTGGTCGGCTGGGTCGAAGCAGCCGGCCGGCGGGGCAGACTTGTTATGCTGACATTAGCTGCATTCTGGCGCAATATAATTTAATTCTAGTGCAGTCTGCTCTATTTGACAATCCGGTGACTCTGCGCTGGGGCGCGGTTGGCATTACAGATGTGAAACAACGCCCGCCGCCCGCTGCGAGCGCCGATCTGCGCCAGGTTTTAAGCCCGACAGCACCTGATGCAGCCGCAGTGGACCGGTGGAGATTCGATGGCCTGCAGGCCGGCCCAGCAGTGAGAGCGAGTTAGCCGTTTGACGCCAGCTCGATTATGGCGTGCAGCAGCACGTTCGTTCCCTTGACGACGTCCTCCCAGCGCGAGAACTCGTCCGGGTTGTGGCTGATGCCGTTGAGTGAGGGGATAAACAACATACCGGTAGGCGTGAACGCGCTCATCACCTGGGCGTTGTGGCTGGCGTAGCTGGCCATACGCGTGTGCGTAACGCCCACAATTTTGCAAGCGCGCTCGATGGCGTCAATCACCACGGGCGACATCTGCGCGGCGGGGATGTGAGCCAGCCGGCGCGTTTCCACAGTGACGTTGGCGGCGGCGGCGCACTCCTGCGCCAGCGCCAGCAGCCCGCGCTCCATCTCGTCGAGCAGCGCCTGGCTGGTGTGACGCCACTCCACCAGCAAGCGCGCCTCGCCCGGCACAGTGGTCAGCGTGCCCGGGCGCACCTCCAGGCCGGTGCAGTTAAGCGCGCCTTCCGGGTAGTGCTCGCGCACCAGCTCGTGCGCCCGCGTGATGAAGCGCGCCGCGCCCTGCAGCGCGTCGTGGCGTTCGCGCATGCTGGCCGTGCCGGCGTGGGTGGCCTGGCCGTGAAACGTGAGGCTGTAAGACATGCGCGCCACAATCCCGGTGACCACCCCTATTTCAATCTGCCCGCGCTCCAGCCGCCAGCCCTGTTCGATGTGCATCTCGATGTAACCCAGCACCGTGGCAGGGTCGCGCCGGGCGTTGAGCACGTCTTCCGGATGGATGCCGGCCTGGGCCAGCGCCGCGCGAAACAGGGCAGCCTGGCCGTTAGCGCCCTTCATGAAGCTGGGGTTCAGCCGGCCGGTCAGGCTCATGCTGCCGAACATCGGCATCCACGTGCCCTCGTCGTCGGTGAAATCTATCACCTCCAGGTGGTTGGGCAGCCTGATGCCGGCCTCGCTGATGGTGCGCAGGCACTCCAGGGCAGCCACAATGCCCAGCGCGCCGTCGTAACGCCCGGCGTTGGGCACGGTGTCGAGGTGCGAGCCGATGAGCAGCGTGCGAGCGCGTGGGCTGCTGGAGAGCAGCACGCCGCTGAGGTTGCCAGCGTCGTCGTCGCGCACTAAAAAACCCGCTTCCTCGATGCGGTTCGCGAACCAGGCGCGGGCTTCCAGATCCTCCATTGAGAGCGCCAGCCGGCAGACGCCTCGATCTGGCGTTTGGCCAATGGCAGATACCTGCTCAAAATCGTCGCGCAGGCGTTCGCTGTTGATGCACAGGTGCGCAGTGGTGGTGTGATAGGGCGTCACGGTGGCTGCTCTCGCGGCTTAAGTGACGCCTATTATAGCGCATTACAGGCTGGAAAGACACAGCGGCAAGCCAGCGGAGACCCGCCGTTTGCGCGCCGCTCACACGCCGATATCGCGGCGGTGGAATGCCCACACCGCACCGCCGGAGACGGTCAGGGCCAGCGCCAGCAGCGCAGCAATCGTCCCCCAGGCTAGGCCGCGCTCCAGCACGCTCACCGCGCTGGCGGCGCTGAACACCGAGAGGAGGCGCAGGTGCTCTGCCGCCGACCCCGCGCCCATGCTGCCGATGGTGTCGAGCATGAAACTGGCCACTACAAAGACCGTGGCCGCGATCAGCGCGTCGCGCCGGCGGCGCAGCGCCGCGCCCGCCAGCGCCGTCAGCGCCAGGATCAGCAGCAGCGTCGGCAGAATGTTGACCACAACTTGGGCCATCAGGCCCATGTCCAGCGTGACATCGGCGATGAGCGTGCCCAGCCACATGCCGGCAAACACCACAGCGGCGATCACCAGCAGCGACAGCGCGTAGGCCGCCAGCTTCTCTACCACCATGCGCCAGCGGGGCAGCGGCGCGCTCATCAGCACGTCAAGGATGCCGTCCTCTTCCTCATTAGCCGTCACACGCAGGCCCATGATGACCGGATAGGCGGCGAAGATCAGCGCCAGCTTGCCGAAGAACCCCACCGCGATGAAGCCCTCCGGCGTGGTGATCACCATCAGGTCGCTGCCCACGCCCACCGCGCCGCGCACAAACGCTGGCAGCTCCTTCAGCAGGTCCACGAAAACCATCACGTCCAGCAGCGGGATCATCAGCACGATGGTCAGCGCCACGAAGGCCAGACCACAAGCCCACAGCAAAGTTTGCGCCCAGGTGCGGCGCAGCGTTTCAACGAATACAGCCCCCGACATGTTGACTGCGCTCCTTGTTTCACTGATTATGACGACCTCACCCCCAACCCCCTCTCCACATGGAGGTCCACATGGAGGGGGGGAAGTCCCGCATCAGCGGGACGGGGGTGAGGTACACGCCCCTACACACCCACGTCGCGCCGCTGGAAGAACCACAGCGTCCCGGCCACCAGCGCCGCGGTCACGGCCAGCAGCGGGGCCATACTGCCCACATCCAGCCCGCTGACCATGACCGCGTTGGGGTTGTAGTAGCTGAAGAACGACACGGCGCGCAGCGCGTCGGCCAGCGAGCCGGTGGCCGCTTCGCCCAGGAAGTCAATGAAATAGCTGGCGACAATGAACACCGATGCCACCATGACGGCAGTGCCCCGGCGGCGAAACACGACTGCCGCAAAGGCGGTGAAGGCGATCATCAGCCAGACGCTGGGCAGCATGTTGATGCTGCCTTCCAACATGCGGCTCAGGCTGACCGGGATTTCCGAGAACTGCGTCCCCGCTACCATGAACAGGAACGATACTGCGAGAATGCCCGCCGACGCCAGCACATAGACCAGCAGTTTCTCGACTATCACGCGCCAGCGCGGCACGGGCTGCGCCAGCAGCGCGTCGAGGATGCCGTCTTCTTCCTCGTTGGCCGTCACATTCAGCCCAGCCATCACAGCGTACACCGCCAGCACCAGCAGTGTGTAGCCGAAGAAACCGAAGCTCATGAAGCCTTCCGGCGTCGCCAGCGAAGTGACATCGCCCATGCCGAGCATTTGCAGCAGCGCTGGCGGCATCCGCTCCGCGAGAGCGGCATACTGTTCCAGCATGTCCACATCCTTAATGACGACCAGCACATAAAAGCCGAGCAGGCCCAGCCCCGCGCCCCAGTAAATCATCTGCCGCCAGTGACGGCGCAGCGTTTCGAGAAAGATTGCCCCTGCCATCACACCGCCTCCTTTGCGCGCGCCGCCTGCTGCGGAACCGCGCCGTTATTGCCGTAGAACGCCAAGAAAATTTCCTCCAGCGACGGCGACTCGACACGCACATCAACCACATAAACATCGTTGAGCGCCCGCAGCAGCGGGTCGAAGTCGCCGTGCAGACGCAGCTTCAGGCCGTGATTCTCGGCCTCGACGCTGGTCACGCCGGCGATGCTGGCGACGCGCTCGCGCAGCGCCGCCGTCGCTGGGTCGCGCAGTTGAACGTTGACCCAGCGGAAATCCACGTGGGTCATGCGCTCCACCGTTTCGACAGCCTTGAGCTGGCCGTCGCGCAGGATGCCCACGCGGTCGCAGATGGCCTGCACCTCGCTGAGCACGTGCGACGACAGGAACACCGTCCGGCCCTCGGCCCGCACCTCGCGCATCATCTGGTTGAACGTCTGCTGCATCAGCGGGTCCAGGCCGCCGGTTGGCTCGTCCAGGATGAGCACATCGGGCTTGTGCATCAGCGCCAGCACCAGGCCCAGCTTGCGCCGGTTGCCCGACGAGTAGTCGCGCACGCGCTTGGTCAGGTCAAGCTGGAGACGCTCCGCTAGGCTGTGCGCGTAGCTGAGATTGGTCATGCCGCGGACACGGCCCAAGTAGCGCACCACCTGCAAGCCGGTGAGGCTCTTCCACAGGTTGAGTTCACCTGGCAGGTAGCCGACGCGCTGGCGCAGTGCCACGCTGTCAGCGTTGACATCCAGACCCAGGACGCGCGCGCTGCCCGCCGTTGGACGGATCAAGTCCAGCAGCAGGCGGATGGTCGTCGTCTTGCCCGCCCCGTTGGGGCCGAGGTAGCCGAAGATTTCGCCCTCGCGCACGGTCAGGTCCAGGCTGTCGAGCGCGTGCGTCTCGCTCCTGCCAGTCCGGTAGACCTTGGTCAGATTCCGGGTTTCGATCACAGAGTTCATCAGTTCAGCCCTCCCCACATGATAGGCCACGCTGGGAAAACATTTAACCCAGCCTATAAATAATAACAGAAAAAATAATTTATGAAAACATAATAACTGGGGGTCAGGCAGGCACACGCTGGCGCAGGAAGTCCAGCAGCACCCGATTGAAAAACGGCGGGTTATCCTGGTTGGCATTGTGCGCTGCGTCCGGGATAACGACGTAGGTCACGTCCGGCTCGCGTGCAGCCCACTTTGGCGCCTGCTTGCGCACGCTGCCGGTGCGGTCACGGTCACCGTGTGTGAGCAGCATCGGCACCTCGATGAAGTGACCTGGCATGCCTTTGTTGTCCACCGCCACTGACACGCCTTTCCAGATAGCCAGGAATTCCTCGCGGCTCAGCGAGTGGATGACTGAGTCAGCATAGGCGCGGACTTCCGGGCGCAGCGCTGTGTTATTGACGACAGTGCGCACGAAGTGGTTGTAAGGCCACAGGTCGAACAGCGGCAGCGAGGCCCGCAGCGCCCACACTTCCAGCTTCGTGTAGGGCATGGCGATGCTCACCGAGTCGATGATCACCAGCGCCAGCACACGCTGCGGCTGCCTGAAGTAAGCGTGCTGCGCGATCATCGCGCCTAAGGACTGGCCGCCCAGCACGGCGCGGTCTTCACCCAGATAATCGAGCGCTGCCAGCAGGTCATCGGCACACAGTTCCAGGCTGAAGGGTGCGCCCGCCGGGCGCGAACGACCATGACCGCGTGCGTCCCACACCAGCACCCGGTACTCCGGCAGCAGCGCCGTCACCTGTGCGTTGAACATGCGGTGATCCATCGCGGCCCCGTGCAGCAGTGTCACCAGCGGGCGTCCTGGCGGCCCGCCTGTCCACACGTGAAGCGGGCAGCCCTGGCGTTCGACAACATGCAAAGTTAAGCCCTGCGGCGTTTCCGCATACAATCCAACCGCCATGTATCGCTCCTCTGCTGCTCCGTTATCCGGCTGTGGCGCGCTGAGAGTCCCCCAGCGCCGCTGCCTGCACCCGCTCCCGTATCTGGGCCATAAAGGCTCGCACCACCTGTTTGCCCGCCTCGCTGTCGCCGCCGTCGGGCGGCGTGAGCAGGCGCTCCAGCATTTCGACCATCACCGCCAGCGTATCATCGAGCGGCGGCGTCTCTTCTGGCGGGACAATCTCCCCCATCATGAGATAGCCATAGCTTAGGCAGTTAGCGGCGTAGGCCACCACGTCCACGTCCACGTCCTGGCGCACCGCCCCGGCGTCCTGCAGCCCCTTGAGAAAGAACCTGAGCAGCGCCATGCGCTGCCGGAACAGGTTCTCCACGCTGGCCCGCCGCAGGTAGCTGCCCAGCAGGCGGCGGTCGCGCCGCATGATGGCCGCCATCATTGGGTTGTCCTTCAGCGCGGCCAGCGCGTGGCGGTAGATGCCGTGGAACGTGCCACCCGCTGGATCAGCCTCAACCCGCGCCAGCCACTCCGCTGTGTAGCGCTGGCCCTCATGCCACACGACGGCCTCCAGCAGCGCGTCTTTGTTTTTCCAGCGGGCGTAGATGGCGCTCTTAGAAACGCCGGCAGCGCGGGCGATGTCGTCCATTGTGGTCTTGTCATAGCCATAATGGATGAGCGCCTGGCCTGCTGCTTCCAGTATGCGCGCCTCTATCCCGCCGGGTCCGGCGGCGTCGCTTTCGCCCATACCCTCCTCGCACTCAAAATGACCGAATACATATATCTGGTCAAAATTGTACAGCCATGCGCGCTGGGCCGTCAAGCAGGCGATCCCCCCAGACATTGGGGGAGCTGATCAGGCGCGCCGCTGCGCCTGCATTTGCCCGATCACCTGCGCGATGATGCGGCGGGCCTGTGCCCGGTCTCCGCCGCCCTCAGGGGCCAAGCCGCGATCCAGCAGACGGCCCAGCGCGTCCAGCGCTTCTTCAAGGTTAGGCGTATCGTCCGGCGCGACTGCTCCGCCGCTGACGAAGCCAACGGCGAACACGTTGAGCAGGTAGGCCAGCACGTCAGGGGGAATGTCACCGCGCACCGCCCCGGCGGCCTGCATCAGCTGAAAAATGGCCGTGTTGGCCGCCAGCTTCTGCTGCAGCAGGCGCGAATTGGTGCGCAGGAAGCTGCCCAGCACGCGCGCGTCGCGGCGCAGCAGCGCGGCCAGCAGCGGGCTGTCTTGGAGGGCCAGCATCATGTGTTTGAACATGCCCGTATAGCTCCACAGCTCGGCGTCAGCGTCCATGCGCGCCAGCCAGCGGTCGGCGTGGCGCCATACCTCGCGCTCCAGCAGCGCCTCGAACAGCGCTTCCTTGCTCGCCCAGTGCAGGTAGACTGCCCCTTTGCTCACGCCGGCCTCGTGGGCGATGTCGCTGACAGTGGTTTTGTCGTAGCCGTAGTGGGCGACCAGGCGCGCGGCAGCGTCCAAGATGCGCTCGGCGCGGGCGGCGCTGGCGGGGCGCGTTCTCTCAGGCATGGCTGACCTCCTGACCGATTTCACGTTTTCGGTCAAGAGGTACTCAAAGACGGGCCGCTTGTCAAGCGGCCGCCCCGCCAGGCGGCGGTTGTGTTACAATTAATGTGACACCGCGTGAGCTGTCATCATGCGGCTGTAGAGCATGCTGTGTAGAAAGGACATGCGCAATGAATCGAGTTTCGACATTACAGGTTGTGAACATCGCGGCCTACATCGTGACAATCGTCGTCAACTTTTTAGCTCAGAGCGCTTCAGTGCTGGGCATTGAGGCGTTCCCCACCACAGTGGCGGCGCTCGGCGAGAGCCGGGCCATCTTCTTCCTGCCCGCTGGCTACGTTTTCGCCATCTGGGGCGTGATCTACCTGGGGCTGGCGGCCTTTGTGATCTACCTGGGGCGGCCAGCGCAGCGGGCCAACCCGGCCACCGCCCGTATCGGCTGGTGGTTTGCCCTGAGCTGCGCCGGCAACGTGGTGTGGCTGGTGCTCTTCCTGAACAACCAGGTCGCGGCCAGCACGATCGCCATGCTGGTGATCCTGGTCTCGCTGCTGGCCATCTACCTGCGGCTGGACATCGGGCGCGCCGCGGTGAGCAGCGCCGAGCGCTGGGCAGTGCACATCCCGTTCAGCATTTACCTGGGCTGGATCACAGTGGCGACGGTGGCCAACATCGCCGCCACGCTGTATGAGGCCGGCAGCGTGACCGCGTTCCTCGGCATCGGCGCGGATGTGTGGGCGGCGCTGATGATGCTGGTGGCCGCGCTGCTGGCGGTGGCGATGATCTTCACCCGCGGCGACGTCGCCTTTCCGCTGGTGGTGGTGTGGGCGCTGGTGGGCATCTATGTGCGGCCGTTCGACACTGAGGTGTTCGCGCCGCTGGCGGGGCTGAACGCCGGCCTGGTGGACACCTCGGCGCTGGCGCTGGCCGTTCTGATCGTGGTGGCGCTGGTCGCATACCTGCTGCTGCGCCGTCAGCGCGCCGTTGAGCCAACCCGCCGCACCGCCTAGCGGCTGCCGGCTGTTGTGCTGGCTTATGCCCCTCGCCCCACCCTTTGCAACCGGCCAGGCCGGTTCGGGGGTTGGGGGTGAGGGGCTGCTGCGAGTCTTGGCGGGGGCTGCCGCTGGCCCTGTTTGGCCAGCCGGCAGCGCCGTGGCATACTTTCAACATCGGTTAGATCATACCGCATTCATCAGGGGGATGTCATGAACTACCGTGAACTAGGCCGCACTGGCTGGCAGGTATCCGAAGTCAGCTTCGGCGCGTGGGCCATCGGCAGCGCCTGGGGCAAAGTGGACGACAGCGACTCGCTGCGGGCGCTGCACGCCGCTGTTGACCTGGGCGTGAACTTCATTGACACGGCCGACGTGTACGGCGACGGCCACAGCGAGCGCCTGATCAGCCGCCTGCTTAAGGAGCGCAGCGAAACGATCTACGTGGCAACCAAGGCCGGCCGCCGCCTCAACCCGCACACAGCAGACGGCTACAACGCCGAGAACCTCACCGCCTTTGTCGAGCGCAGCCTGAAGAACCTGGACGTTGAGGCGCTCGACCTGGTGCAGCTTCACTGCCCACCCACCGAGGTGTACTATCGGCCGGAGGTGTTCGGCGCGCTGGATGACCTGGTGGCAGCGGGCAAGATCCGCTACTACGGCGTGAGCGTGGAGAAAGTGGAGGAAGCGCTGAAAGCCATCGAGTACCCCAATGTGCAGTCGGTGCAGATCATCTTCAACATGTTCCGCCACCGGCCGGCGGAGCTGTTCTTCGACCAGGCCAAGCGGCGCCGGGTGGGCATCCTGGCGCGCGTGCCGCTGGCCAGCGGCCTGCTCACCGGCAAGATGACGGCGCAGACAACGTTTGAGACCGACGACCACCGCAATTTCAACCGCCACGGCGAGGCCTTCGACGTAGGCGAGACGTTCTCTGGCGTGCCTTACGAGATCGGTCTGAGCGCGGTCAACGAGCTGAAAACGCTGGTCCCCCCGGGCGCGACGATGGCGCAGCTCGCGCTGCGCTGGATTCTCATGTTCGACGCGGTGACCTGCGTGATACCGGGGGCTAAGCGGCCCGATCAGGTGGCCGACAACGTACGCGCTGCCGCGCTGCCCCCGCTGACTGAGGCGCAGATGGCCAAAGTGCGCGATGTCTACGACAGCTTCATCCGCGAGGCAGTGCACCACCGCTGGTAGCGCCGCCGCGCCTAAGCAAAGAACACACCCAGGGGCTGGTCACCACGACCAGCCCCTGCGCCTGTTGTGTAGGAGTGCGCTTTGTCTCGCGGAGACAGCGCCTCAGTCGCCGGCGGCGGCGCGCGCGCCCGCGCCCGTGCCTGGGATCAGCGCCTCAGGGACGTAACCCTCGGCCTCGCTGCGGAGCTGTGCCACGCGGGCCAGCAGCACGCCGTAGAACACCTTGGAGGTGATGTCGGCCACGGTGAAGGTGATCTGCCGCCCCACCACGCCCAGCTCAGAGTTGAGCAGCAGCGGCATCAGGTAAGCGCCGGGGTACAGCATCCACGACACCAAGAACAGCCACCAGATGCTGCCCATGACTGCGCCAGCTTGGCCTGACAAGTCCTTGCGCGCCTCGGCAATTACGCGGTAGATCAGGTAGAGCACGTGCACAAAGAACACAGTGCTGATCGTGCCCCACAGCAGGAACTGGGTGCGGTCGGCGTCCATCTCAAAGAACTGGCCGATGTAGCCGGTGATGATCATCATCGAGCCGGAGAAGAAGAACCAGTTGCGCAGGCTGGCGCGGCGCTGGCGTGTGATCTCCACGATGAACAGAATCTGGAACAGCAGCATTGGCACGTCAATCAGCCAGTTGAGGTAGCGGTAGCCGTTGGAGAAGGCCGACGCGCCGGCAGCGCGCTCGTACAGGCCGGTGTCCGGGTTGAAGGCGAAGGCGTTGGCCCAGCTCTGCTGCTGGAAGAACAGGATGAGGAAAGCCGACACCATCACCACAACCGACAGCACCGACGAGATGCGGTAGCGCGGGGCCACTGTGCGGATGGTGAGCACAAAGTAGAACAAGGCGGCCAGCATGACGGCGAAGCCCAGCGTGAGCGTGTGCGACACCATATCGAAGGCCATCGGCGTGTAGTTGAAGAAGTTCTCGAAACTGGTCATGGTTTGATCTCCGTTAAGGATGTGATAGGATAAACTTCGCGTCCACCGCGTTTACAGGTTTTTGAACGATTTGACTGTTGTTAAATTAATGAACGAATATGAGCCGTTGTTTAGCCGTGCGTAGCGGGCAGATGAGGGCGCGCCAGCCGTTCCGCTAATGATCGTCATACACAGGCGGTGTAGGCTGAGGCCAGCGCTATATTGCGGAATGAAAGTGGCAGCTCTCATGCCTGACCTGCGGGTGCTGGTGGTGGCCGACAGCCTGCTGGCGCGTGTCGGCCTGGCCGCGCTGCTGGCCGCGCAGCCCAACCTGACCGTCATCGGCCAGACGGCGGCCAGCGACGACCTAGCTGCCGATCTCGACGTGTATCGCCCGGACGCCATCGTGTGGGACCTGGGCTGGGATGCGCGGGCGGCGCTGGGGCAGCTCGCTGCGCTGGTCAGCGACGCGCCGCCGCTGGTGATCCTGCTGCCGGACGACGCGCACGCGGCCGCCGCTGCCGCCCTGCTGGGCGCGGCTGGGCCGGGCGGCCTGCTCCACCGCGACTGCGGCCCGGATCAGCTCAGCGCGGCGCTGCTGGCGGCAGCCGGCGGCCTGCTGGTGATTGATCCCGCGCTGGCCGGGGCTGCCCTGGCTGGGGGCGGGGTTGTGCCCGACGCTCCGGCTGAACCGCTTACCCCGCGCGAGCGCGAGGTGCTGCAGCTCCTGGCTGAAGGGCTGTCCAACAAGGCGATTGCGCTGCGGCTGGACATCAGCGACCACACGGTGAAATTCCACGTTAACGCCATCATGACCAAACTGGACGCCCAGAGCCGCACCGATGCCGTCGTGCGCGCCATGCGCCTGGGCTTGGTGCTGCTGTAGCGCCGGCGAGGCAATAGAAATTGGCGCAGGGGACACCCGGCTTGCCGGGTGGGGAATGCGCCTTGCCGCAGCACCGCTGGTAGGCCACCTGCCCGTTCTTCCAGGGCGGCCCTCGCTGAAGGGCGGATGTATGCGCCGTGTCGCCTGTGCGATAACAGGGGCGCAGACCGTTATCGCGAATGAGGAGACAGCGACATGGCTGATGTACTGCAAAGTCTGTCCGACGCGCTGGCCGACGTGGTTGAGAAAACCGCCCCCGGCGTGGTGCGCGTCGAAGGCCGCCGCCGCCTGCCGGCAACCGGCATCGTTTGGTCGTCCGACGGCGTAATCGTTACAGCGCACCACGTGGTCGAGCGCAATGAGGACATCGGCGTGGGGCTGCACGACGACGTGACTGCGCCGGCGGCGCTGGTGGGGCGCGACCCCAGCACCGACCTGGCTGTGCTGCGCGTGAACAGCAGCCTCACCCCCCCGGCCTGGTCTGACGCGGACGACCTGAAGGTGGGCCATCTGGTGCTGGCGCTGGGGCGGCCCGGCGCGCAGATGCAGGCCACGCTGGGCGTTGTCAGCGCGCTGGGCGAGGTCGAGCCACCAATGGCAGGCATGGGGCGCGGCAGCTCCGGCGGCAGATATGGCAAGCGCAAGCGGCGCGAGGGGGTCAGCCTGCGCACCAGCGCCGGCTACTTCGTGCAGACCGACGTTGTGATGTACCCCGGCTTCTCCGGCGGGCCGCTGGTGGACGCCTTCGGCTTTGTGCGCGGCCTGAACACGTCGGCCCTGCTGCGCGGGGCCAGCCTCACCGTGCCGGCTTCAGTGGTGCGGCGCGTCGTGGACGCCCTGCTGACGCACGGCAAGGTCAAGCGCGGCTACCTGGGCGTGGGCGCGCAGCCGGTGCGGCTGCCGCAGGCCCTGGCCGAGCAGCTTGAGCAGGAGATTGGGCTGATGGTGCTCTCGGTGGAGAGCGACAGCCCAGCCGAGCGCGGCGGCCTGCTGCAGGGCGACATTCTGGTGGCGCTGGACGAGTGCCCGCTGCAGTCGGTGGACGAACTGCTCATGCTGCTGAGCGGCGACCGCGTCGGCGAGCAGGTCGCCGTGCGCGCCGTGCGCGGCGGCCAGATCGTTGAGGTGACGATTCAGGTAGGCGAGCGCGAATGATGGACGACAGCCTGCTGCGACAGCTTTACGACGACCTTGCCGGCGTGATCGCCGCGGCGCGGCGCAGCCTGGTGCAGATCGCCAACGGGCGCGGCGGCGCAGGAGCTGGCACGATCTGGCACAGCGACGGCCTGATCGTCACCAACCACCATGTGATCGCCGGACGCGGCGATCTGCGCGTCACGCTCCACTCCGGCGAGACGCTGCCGGCCCGCGTTTTGGCGGCCAGCCCGGAGCGCGACCTGGCGGCCCTGGTGGTGGAGGCCGACGGCCTGCCGACCATCGCGCCGGGCGATTCGCGCGCGCTGCGGCCCGGTCAGTGGGTGCTGGCGCTGGGCCATCCTTGGGGCGTGCTGGATGCGGTGACCGGCGGCGTGGTGATCGCGCTGGGGCCGCAGATCGGCGACATGCGCTCCCCCAACGGACAGGACTGGCTGGCGGTGAGCGTGCACGTGCGGCCCGGCCACTCCGGCGGCCCGCTGATTGACGCGCAGGGGCGCATGGTGGGCGTCAACACCATCATGAACGGGCCAGACGTGGGCGTGGCCGTTCCGGTGCACGTCGTGAAGGCCTTCCTGAAAGAAGACGTAGGCGCGAAGGTCAAGCGCTCAAAGCCAGAGCCGGTTATCTGTTGAGACAGGCTAACACCGAACAAACGTCAGCGGGGCAGGCGGCAGGGCCGCCCCGCTGCGCCGCTTGCTGTTCGTCAGCCGCCGTCTGGCGTCGGCGCGGGCGAAAGCTGTGCCTCGCTCACCTCCAGCGCAGCGCCGGTGTCGGTGATGACGCCGTACCAGCGCGTCACGCCGTCGAACCACGTCCGGTCAACGGTCACGCGCGTGCCGATGGGGAAGTCTTCGATGACTGTGTTGAGCATCACCGTCTCCCCCAACGCATAGCTGGCAGCCGGGGCGGTCATTAACGGCGGCGCGGGCGAGCCAGCCTGCGTCTCGGCGGTGAACGACTCGGACTCGGGCGTGCTGGTAATGACCACTGGCACTGTGATCACGATTATGTTGTTGATCTGCCCACCGTCCGACATGATAATCATGTAAAACGTCGCTAGGCAGCCCCCTGCTAAGATCAGCGCGCCGGCAATCAGCAGCCGCCGCAGCCATTTGCCGGTCGTTTTGGGGCTGCGCTTCGGCTTGCCCTTGCGCTTGCGCTCAGCGTCGGGCGCGTCCATTACATCGAACGTCTTGCCAGCGGCCGTGGACTGACGCAGCAAATCTGACAGCGAGTCGCTTTCCGGCGGCTGCGGGCCGCGAGGCGCGTTGTCGGTCATGTTCTTCTCCTTACCGAATTCGAGCTTTAGCCCGCGAAAGTCACGCCGCCCCCAAAGGGGAGCTTTTGACCTTCAGCGGCAGCGTGAAGCAGCAGCAGCCGAGCCTGATCTGCGCCCGAACTTCCGCACAGCGCCCGCCGGCGGTTTCCGGTGGGCGTTCGGCAGTCTTAGACCGCCGCGATGTCGTACTGCTCCAGCCGAACCTTGTCCGCGCTGACGCGCCCGGCCATGTGCGCGATGAACGCGCCCTCGTCCTCCGGCAGCGCGTCGGCCTGCGCTGACAGGCGGTCCAGCCAGCCCACCTCTGCCCGTGTGAGCGTGAACGCGCCAGCGGCGTGCGCCTGGCGCAGCGTCTCCAGCGTCGCCAGCGCGGCGCGGCGCGTGCGGCGGTAGGCCGTCGGCTCGGCAGCGATCTCGCCGGCCAGCTTAATCACCACATCTGGGCGCAGCACGTAGGCCTGTGGGTCCAGCGCAGAGTCGCTTGCCACATACCAGTCGCGCAGCGTGCGCGCTGCGTCCTCGCCGTGCGCCGCGGCTGTGTTGAGCAGCCGGACGGCGTAGGCAAGCTGCTCCATCGAAACCGTGGGGGCCATGCCGCCCAGCAGCTTGACGTTCTGCACCGATTCGTTGCTCCACAGGTCAGCCGCTGCCCGCGCGATGTTGCCCACCGGCGAGAAGTGCGCGCAGGCCGCCTCGCTGCCCTCCATCGCAATCGGGTAGCCAGTGATAGCCTTGATGTACGGCCCTTCGTAGGCGCAGTCCTTGCTGGGGCCGACCGCGCCCCGCTCATAGGCCACCAGGCTGCGCGTCACGGTCATCACACGGATGAGCGCCGCCCACACGCGCGGAATGTGGCGCATCTCGGCCAGCGTCATGGCGGTGTTGCCGAAGCCGCAGGCGGTGTCGCCAGCCGCGACAGCGCCGGTGCGCGCTGCCACGTCCACGATCATGTCCCACAGGAACGCCATGTCGCGGCAGGCCAGCACGCCCAGCGCGAACGTCACTGCCTCCAGGTCGCCGTAAACGATGCCGTCGTCGTGGATTTCCTTGCCGCCAGTGGACTCAATCGAGAGCAGGTCGGCGCCAGCCTGCGCGCACAGCTCAAAGCTGCGCACCATGTCGTCCCAGTAGCGGCCCTCGCGCAGCAGCGGCGGCCGGGCAAACTCGCGGATGTCGTTGGGCGTTACGCGCAGCGCGCTCCTCAGGCCGCGGTTAGCCGCGTATCTATCCAGCGTCTCGCGCAGGATGGCCGTTACCTCTGCGCCCCATTCCGGCGTCAGTGTGAGATCGGGCAGCAGCTCGAACTCCACAACCAGCCCTGGCACGTGCAGCTCGACGGCGCGAGCGCACACGCCCTCGATCATCTGGCTGTACTGGTCGCGCACGTCGGCCATCGTGCTGGCGTCAATCTGCATGGGCGGCAGCGTGAAGTTCAGCTCTGGGTAGACCGTGCCGCCGCCGATGACCAGCCCACTGCGCGTGGTCAGCGGGCGCGGGCTGCGCCCGAACAGCAGGTCGTTCGGGCTTGATATGGCGAGTGTGTCGAAATGCTGCATGGGGTGCCTCCTGGCTGCCTGTTGATCGATTCAAGCGCACGCAGCGGGCGCAGCCCCGCCCGCGCACGCTGTCAAATATAATACTCCGGCTCGGCTGCGGGCTGGCGGCGCGTGCCGTTGTCGGCGCGCGGCAGGCCTATCGCCCGCTCAAGGTCGGCCAGGCGCGCGGCGACGCTCTCCAGGCGTTCGGCGATTACATCTGGCAGATTGTCGTGGTGCAGGTCTACGCGCTCAGCGTCGCGCTGGCCGCGCCGCGCCACCGGCCGCCCAGGGACTCCTACCACCACGCTCTCCGGCGCTACGTCTTTGACGACCACTGCGTTAGCCCCGATGCGCGTGCCGCGGCCGACGGTGATCGCGCCCAGCACCTTGGCCCCCGCGCCCACCACCACACCGGCTTCCAGGGTGGGGTGGCGCTTGCCCTTGTGCAGGCTGACGCCGCCCAGCGTGACGCCGTGGTACAGCGTCACGTCAGCGCCAATCTCAGCCGTCTCGCCGATCACTACGCCCATGCCGTGATCAATGAACAGGCGCGGGCCGATCTGCGCGCCAGGGTGAATCTCGATGCCGGTCATGAAGCGCGTGAAGTACGACAGCCACAAGGCCGGCAGCCGCCAGCCCGCGCGCCACAGCCTGTGTGCCAGCCGGTGCGCCCACACGGCATGCACGCCGGGGTAGAACAGCACGATGTGCAGCCAGTGGCGCGCCGCTGGGTCGCGCTCCAGCACCGCCTGAATGTCTTCACGTACAGCGTTCAACATGGCCGCTTCCCTTTACACCTATTACACCTATACACCTACACATAACCTGCACGCATACACCTGCTCTGCCGCTGCTTCATCCCCGTTTGCGTCCCCTGCAGCTCACGGCGCTGGGAGCGCTCAGCCTTCTAAGTGCGCGTAAAGCTGGGTGGAGAGGTAGCGCTCGCCGAACGATGGGATGATGACAACGATCAGCCTGCCGGCGCTCTCCGGCCGGGCCGCCACCTGCAGCGCCGCCCAGGTCGCCGCGCCCGACGAAATGCCCACCAGCAGCCCTTCTTCGGTGGCCATCCGGCGGGCCGTGGCGATAGCGTCGGCCCCGGTCACGGTGATGACCTCGTCGTAGATGGCGGTGTTGAGCACATCCGGCACAAAACCAGCGCCGATCCCCTGAATCGGGTGCGGGCCGCGCTGCCCGCCGGACAGCACAGGGGACTCCGCTGGCTCGACTGCCACCGCCCGGAACGACGGCTTGCGCGCCTTGATGACCTCGCCGACGCCGGTAATCGTGCCGCCAGTGCCGATTCCCGCCACCAGGATGTCCACCTGGCCGTCGGTGTCACGCCAGATTTCCTCGGCGGTGGTGCGGCGGTGAACCTCTGGGTTGGCTGGGTTCTGGAACTGCTGCGGAATCCACACGTTGGGGTCAGCGGCGGCCATTTCCTCGGCCTTGGCGATAGCCGCTGCCATTCCGCCCGATCCAGGCGTGAGGACCAGCTCTGCGCCATAGGCGCGCAGCAGCTTGCGCCGCTCAACGCTCATCGTTTCCGGCATGACCAGCACCAGCCGGTAGCCGCGCTGGGCGCACACCATCGCCAGCGCGATGCCGGTGTTGCCGCTGGTTGGCTCCACAATCACCGTGTTCGGGCCGATCGCGCCGGCCCGCTCCGCCGCCTCGATCATGGACACGCCGATGCGATCCTTGACGCTGTGCGCCGGGTTGAAGTACTCCAGTTTGGCCACCACCTGCGCCTCCAGCCCGGCGGTTACCCGGTTCAGGCGCACCAGCGGCGTGTTGCCGATCAACTGTGTGACGTTGTCTGCGATGTTCACAGGGTATTCTCCTTGCTGGCAGGCAGTTTATTCGCTCATAAAAACGAGCCGCAGGCTGGTGTCCTGCGGCTCGCGTCGCTTGCGCGCTTGCTGGCGCGGGTGTTAGCCACCCTGCATGCGCCGCGCCTCAGGCAGCCTGGACCAGCCCGCTCGGCGGACAGGGACAACAGGCGCACAGGGCAGCGCACAACATGGGTGGCATCACGCTCCAAATGCTGACAGATACCGCTAGTGTAGCGACAAGCCAGCGCGATGGCAATAGCTGATGCGCGATTCTGGCAAAACCCACCCTAGCGCTGGCGTGTGTCTGACGTATAATCATTCGCTGCATTGCGCGGCTGCGGTTCATCTCACATCGTCAGCGACTTGGGCGCAGGCAGCGCCCGCTTTTTTGAACGAGGTGCATTCAAAAATGGCATCCTATCACGGCCCGAAAGCCAAAGTGCAGCGCCGCTTTGGCGAGGTGCTTATCCCGCGCCCTAAGTACGCGCGCATCTTGGAGCGCCGCGCCTACCCGCCCGGCGACCACGGCAAGGAAAAGCAGTTCCGCTCTGGGCGGCGCAGCGACTTCGGCATGCAGCTCAATGAGAAGCAGAAGCTGGCCTTTATCTACAACGTCCGCGAGCGCCAGCTGCGCAACTACTTCGTCAAAGCGCGCCAGAAAACCGGCAACACCGGCGCTAACCTGCTCATTCTGCTGGAGCGCCGCCTGGACAACGTCGTCTACCGCGCCGGGCTGGCCCCCACGATCTGGGCTGCGCGCCAGCTTGTGAGTCACGGCCACGTGCTGGTCAACGGCACGCGCCTCGACATCCCATCGTACTCGGTGCAGGTGGGCGATGTGGTTGGCTTGACCGAGAAAATGGCCAAGAACGTTCACACGATTGAGTCGCTGGAGTCGGTGGGCGCTGTCCCGGAGTACCTGTCGCTGGACAAGGATCACGCTGCTGTGACGTTCAGCCGCGTGCCGGAGCGCCGCGAAATCCCCGTCCCGGTGGACGAACAGCTCGTGGTCGAGTATTACACGCGGCTCACCTGATCGGCCGCGCTGTCCTGCCCACACTGCCCCGCCTGCGCGGGGCGCTTTCGATTCCGCCGCCGTCTTGACACGCACATTGTTTTGCACAAGAATGCGCGGCAGACCGCCGCATGAAGCAGTTAGAGAGCGAAACAGTGACTAGAACAGCGGCAGCCCTGTTGGCACTCAGCGTGGCGCTGCTGGCAGCCTGCAACCCGCAGCGCGGCCAGCGCCTGGAGGACATCCCCACGCCGGCGTCGTTCGAGGCGCTGCAGCAGGCAGCCACAGCCGAGATGATGACGCAGAACGCACCGCCCCCTGGCTTCCGCGAGAGCGTGTCGTTCGCGGAAGTTGACGCCCGCCTGACCGAGCTGCCCGGCTGGCGCTACATCGTCACGCTGGGCTTCGACGGCGCGTTCACCGCCGATGGCCAGCCAACCAGCGCCACCGCCCGCGCTGAGGTGTGGTTCAACCAGCTTGGCTCGGCGCGGCGCGTGCTGGTAGAAGTGACCGGCGAGCTGATCGGCACTGAGGATGACATGGCCTTCGAGGCGGTGCGCCTGGGGCCAGACGCCTTCCTGGTGCGCGGCGACACCTGCCTCAACGGCGGGCCAGACGCGGCCAGCGCCGCCGACCTGCGCGCCGGGCGGCTGGTCGGCGGGGTGCTCAAGGCTGTGCCCACTGGGCGCCGCGCCACGCTCAACGGCCTGGAAGCCTGGGAGTACAGCTTCAGCGCCCAGGACCTCAACCTGCCGTCTGTGCGCCTCGAACCGGGCGGGCGCATCAGCGCGGCCAGCGGCGAGCTGTGGGTGGCCCCGGCGCACAACGCTGTCGTGCGCTTCTACGTCAACCTAAACGTGGAAAACGCCGTCATCTTCGACCGCGAGCTGCCGGTGAGCGGCCAGGTGATCCTACGCTACGATTTGCACGACGTGGGCACGGCCGCCAACATCGCCGTGCCGTTCGGCTGCTGAGGCGCCGCAGCTCAGGTATCCGCCGGCGGCAGCGCACAAAAAAAGCCCCAGCCGCGGGGCGGCCGGGGCGCTGGTTATCTCATCAAAAGCGCTGTCTAGTTGTGGGTGATGCGAATGCGCGGCAGGCGGATGACCGGCCGCACCTGCTTCAGCGCGATCAACGCCAGCCGGTCTCGTTCGGACTCGGCCATCAGTTCCCTGCGGCGCGCTTCGGCGAGCTTCATAGCGACATAATCGCTTGTGACGGTGTACATAGCTTCATCTCCTTTGCACCATCAGCGGCCACTTTTTATGATAGTGAAATTGGGCATAAAATACAATAGAGAACGGCAAATGCTTATGCAGGTTTAACGAATTTCAGGCTTTATTCATAAAGCGAGGCGGGCGCTGCTGTGGGCGGTTGATAACCGCCGATGCCGCGCTGCAGACCAGCGGCGGCGGCCAGCGCGTCCAGGTGGGGCAGCATATGCGGGCCGGGGCAGATAGAATCCGGGTTGAATTCGCTGTGCGCCGCCAGGTGCGTCAGACGCAGCGCATAGGCCAGCCAGATCACCAGGGCGCGCAGCGCGTTAAGCTGGGCAGGACGGGGCTGCTCGCGCTCGAAGCTGCCCATCACCACCACGCCCAGTGTGCCGGTGTTATACCCGGCCACCGACGCGCCGCGCGCGCGCAGGTCGCGCCCGGCGTAGATCACGCCCTGGGCGTCAATGCCGTAGTGATAGCCGATGTCGGCCCAGCGATTGCGATCCATGTGCAGGTTTTGCAGGCTGCGCATCGTCTCGTTGGAGGCCAGCAGGTGCGCGCTGTGGTGGATGGCCACCGTGCGGTAAACCTCGGCCAGGTCGCCTTCGTATTCGTACCAGCCCAGCGGGCCGGACTCCATCTCGGCGTCCAAGTCAACCTCGCGGGCGTTCCAGGCGGCGCGCGGCACAACAGCCGGCGCAGACGGCGGCGCGGCCGAAGGCAGCAGCGCAGCAGGCGCGCCAGCGCTGCAGCCAGCCGCGCCCAGCGCCGCCAGGGCCGCCCCCAGGAACTGCCGGCGGTTCATCGCAGCGCCAGCCCCTGGCGGCGGGCCTTCATGCGCTCCGGGTCGAGCTGGCCGCCCCCCTCGGTGAGTTCCTGGGCGATGGCGCTGAACACGTCGCCCAGCCGTTCCAGGTTTGTGAAGAAACTGTACTGGTCGCTGGACGAAATCTCGCGCAGGAACTTCTCGTCGGCCCGGCCAAAGCCGACCGCGATCACGTCAATCTCCGCCTTGTGGCAGCGCCGCGCCTGCTCCACGGCCAGCTTCTGGTTGGCCCACGCGCCGTCGGTGAGCACCAGCGCGCAGCGCAGGCCGCGCGCGTTCCACAGGCGGTTATAGACTTCATCAAACGGGATGGCGGTAGTGCCCATGCCGGTGCGCCCAATCGTCAGCGTGTCAATCCCACGCGCGATCTCCTTGGCGCTCTGCGACGCCTTGAGCGTCGTCTGCACGCGCTCGGAAAACTCGATGATGCCCACCGATGTGGCTGACAGGTCAAGCCCCTCCGCCAGCCGGTGGGCCGCTTTGCGCGCCTCGGCCAGCGGCGTGCCGGTCATACTGCCAGATAGGTCGAACACCAGGTAGAGGTGCAGGTGCTCGCGGGCTGGCTCGCCCGCTGGCGGCTGGGCGAAACGCTCCGGCACGTCGGCGGGCAGCGGCTCGACAGTTAGCGCCAGCGGCGTCTGGCTGCTGCGTTCGACCGCCGCCACCTCGACCACGCCGCTGACGTTGTAGGCGTAGGTGATGTCGATCACTGCCACGCCGCCAGGCACATCTGCTGGAATGCCGCTGAACACGTATTTGCCCAGGTACTTGCAGCCCTGCGGGTCGAGCGTCTCGCCCTGCGTCATGAACACCTCTAGCCGCGCTGCGCGCCCGCGGCTGACGCGCAGCCGGTAGGGGCGCGTCTGCTGGCAGGGAATCGGCTGGTTCTTGCGGATGATGATGCTGTTGACGTAGGCCGAGCGGTCCTCGTTCTCGGCGATCATCCCCAGGCTGTTGCTGATGACGTCAATCGTGCGCCGCCCGCCCAGCAGCAGGGCTGGCCCGCGCTGGCGGTCGCTAAGGTCCATACCGGCCTGGATGGCCGCGCCCAGCGCCACGGCCAAATCCGGATCAGCGCCGCCCAGCGGCGGCCGGCCAGCCATGCGCGTCACGTAGGCGTTTACCATCGGCATGCGGGTGGCGCCGCCCACCAGCACCACGCCGGCTAGGTCGGCCCAGGTCAGGCCGGCGTCAGCCAGCGTCTGCTCCACCAGCAGCTGCGTGCGCTCCATCAGGTCGCGCGTTTGCGCCTCGAACTGCGCCCGCGTGATCTCGTAGCTGGCGCTGCGTCCGGCGGCCTGCACGGTCACCCGCGCCGCGGGCAGCGCCGACAGCGCGATCTTCGCCGCTTCAGCCTGCACAGACAGCGCGCTCAGGTCTGCGTCAGGCAGCGCCAGGCCGTACTGGCGCTCGAAGCAGGCGGCCAGATGCTGGAGGATGCGGTCGTCCCAGTCTTTGCCGCCCAGGTAGTGGTCGCCGCTGGTGGCGATCACGCGCAGCTCGTCCGGCGCGATCTCGACCAGCGACACGTCGAACGTGCCGCCGCCCAGGTCGTAGACCAGCACGCGCGACCGTTCCCGCTGCGGGCGCAGGCCATAAGCCAGCGCTGCTGCCGTCGGCTCGCTGATGATGCGCAGCACGTTCAGCCCGGCCTGCCGGCCGGCGGAGATAGTGTCTTGGCGCTGCATGTTGTTGAAGTAAGCTGGGACAGTGATCACAGCGTCTGTCACCGGCTGGCCCAGGGCGGCCTCGGCGCAGCGCTTCAGGTAGGCCAGCACCAGCGCCGACAGGTCAACCGGCGTGTAGGCGCGGCCGCCGTGCAGGTAGAGCGCGTGCGGGCTGCCCATCTCGCGCTTAAAATAGGCGCACACGCCTTCGTCGCCGAAGGCCAGCGCCTCTTTCGCCGCCCAGCCGACCAGCGGCGGATCGTGGCGCAGGTCTACAACCGACGGCGTGAGCAGTTTCCCGGCGTCGTTGGGCAGCGCGCGGGCCGCGCCGTCGCGGTCAACGTGGGCCACGACTGAGAACGTTGTGCCCAGGTCAATGCCAACAAAAGCGCTCATATGACAGTTAACGGTCTGCAGCTTTCAACTTCTAAACGCTGTTTGCGCGCTGACGGTCGTCAGCTAGCTGATCACCAGCGATTTCGAGCGCGCGGCGGCCTTCTCCAGTTCTTCCTCAGATGAACCTGCTTCAGTCTGGATCGTCACCTCTACCTCGCGCCCGCCGGTCAGCTCGCGCGCGGTCATGTGCAGGCGGCCCTGTTCGTTTAAGCGGAAGGTGACCGCCACCGGCGCGCCGGCAGGCAGCCCCGGCGGCAGCGTCAGCTCGGCGCTGCCGATCTCGCGGCTGCCCTCCAGGTTGTAGATCGGGTCGCTGGAGAGGTTGTCCACGATCTGGATCAACACGCTCTCCTGGTTGGCGTCGCGCGTGCCGTACTCGCGCGTGACCTCAGCCGGCACGGGGTCGTTGCGCAGGATCAGGTTGCTCACCACCTGCCGCTGCTGCGACGGGTCCCAGGCGACAATGCCGAATGTACGGCTGGTCACGTTGCGGATAACCTGCGCTGCCAGCGTCTTGACAGCTTCAAGCTGGAGGCCGCGCTCCTCGGCCACCTGCTGCTGGATTTGGGCCACCAGCGCGTCGTCGGCTGTGCGCACGTCCACGGCGGTTTCGTCGGCAGCGCCCAGCGCGGCGGCCACGCGAATCTTGATCTCCTCGTCCAGGCCCAGCTTTTGGCCGTAGATCGCCGCGCCTTTGGCCACCGCCTCGTCCGGCTCGTAGATGCGCGGCTCGACGTTGAACTCGCGCAGCAGGCGCGCCGCCACCTGGGGCATGCGCGTCGCGCCGCCCACCAGCAGAAGCTGGTCGAAGCGCGTGTAGCCGCGCTTGGCGGCCTCGGCCAGCGCCTGCCGCGTCAGCTCGATCGTGCGGTCGAGCAGGTGCTGCGTCAGTTCGTCGAACTTGTCGCGCGTCAGCGTCACGCGGGCCGTCAGGCCGTTGTGCACCACGCGCACATCGGTCTGCGCCCGCGTGGTGAGCGTCTGCTTGGCAATTTCGGCCTTGAGCAGCAGGTCCTCCAGCGTCTCCAGCGAGTCGGTCGGGTCGTCGGGCGAGCCGGTCTCGCGCTGCCACTCGCTGGCCAGGTAGGTGACGACCGCCTCGTCCCAGTTGCGCCCGCCCAGGAAGTGGTCGCCGTCGGTGGCCACCACGGTGATGTTGCCGTCTTTGATCTCGATCAGCGTTACGTCGAACGTGCCGCCGCCCAGATCGTACACCAGCACCACCTGATCGCCCTGCTCGTTGACGCCGTAGGCGATGGCCGCCGCCGTCGGCTCGTTGATGATGCTGCGCACGTTCAGGCCGGCAATCGCGCCGGCGCGGGCGGTGGCCTCGCGTTCGGGGATGCCGAAGTAGGCCGGGCAGGTGATCACCACGTCCGATATGGTCAGGCCGGTGTACTGCTCGGCGTCCTGCACCAGCTTGCGCAGGATGTACGACGAAATCTCCTCTGGCGTGTAGGTGACGCCCTCGTAGATGAACGTGTAGCTGGAGCTGCCCATGTAGCGCTTGATCATCTGCACGGTGCTGTCCGGGTAGAGCGCTACGTTGTTCTTGGCCTCCCTGCCCACGATGCGCTCCGTGCCGGCGAACTGCACCACCGACGGCGTCGTGCGGTCGCCGGCGGCGTTGGGGATGACAGTCGGCCGGTTGTACTGATCTATGTAAGCGATCACTGAGTACGTCGTGCCCAGGTCAATGCCGAAGATAGCGGCGGGTTGTTGGTCAGGCATAGCGATGTTTCTCCTTAAGACAGCCGGCTCAGCCGGCTGGGTCGTCTGCCGGCGGTGTATAGCGGAAGATGTTGACCAGTTCGGGACGGATAACGCGGTCGCCGTAGCGAAAGCCGCAGCGCACCCGCGCCGCCACCCGGCGATCCTGCTCCGCCATATCGGTGGGAACGACCTGCTGCACACGCTGGAACGCGCTGTCGAAGGTGTCGCCGGGCATCTCATAGGCCTCAATACCGTTGCGCGCCAGTATGGCTTCGATATCGGCTTGGATGTCGGACAGGTGTTCGACAGCGCCGCCTGCCGCAACCATCCGGCCCAGATCGTCGTATAGGCTGATAAGATCGTTGACCAGTGGGCGCTGGTGTTTAAGCACGATATCGGCGCGGTAGTCCTGCAGCTCCTGGTGCAGGGCGTTGATCGTGCGGTCTTTGCTCTCGTCGTACTTGATCTTGGTGTCGAAATCCATCCGAAGCTGCGACACAGCCTGCGCAATCGCTTCGACTGCGTTCACCACCGCATCCAGCCGCTGCTGCACAACCTCGGCTACCGGCTCCAGCGCGCCGCCTGGCGGCGGGCCAGGCTCGGTCTCCGGCGCAGCGGCCAGCGCCTGCTCGTCCGGCTCATACGGGTTGTCGTTCACGGCCAGCCTCCCGCTGTGTTGTAGCGCAGGTTTGGGGATAGACTACCATTGACCCCGGCTGCGGCGCAACTGCCGGCCTCCCCCCCTATTTTGTGGGGGCAGCGGCGGGCAGGGGGCGGTCTCTGCTATACTCAAGATGAACACGGAGTGCAAATGACATGGCCGCCAACGCGCCGCGACAGAATTACTTCGTGCTGCTGGGCCTGGACCCGGATGCGCCTTGGGACGACGCCGCGTTCCAAGACCTGCTCACGCGCAAGAAAGCGGAGTGGACGCGCAACGCCCGCAACCCCAAGAACGCCAAGCTTTACAACAGCTACCTGGAGCAGGTGCCGCGCATTGTTGCCGTCATGGGCGACCCAGCCGCCCGCCGCCAGGAAGCCGAGAGCGCGCGCCGCGCCCTGGCCGAAGCCGCGGCGCGCCGCCGCCAGGACTTCCTCAACGATTTCGACCTGTACGCTGTCAAGGGTTTCATCGCGCCGGCTGAGATCGCTGTGCTTGCCCAGCAGCACGCCGGTCTAGTGACGGAAGCCGATGTGCGCGCGCTGATGGCCGAGCGCGGCATCCCCGAAACTGCGCCCTCCGCCAGCGGCCCGGGCAGCCTCAGCCTGGCGGACACACTTGACCCCAGCACAATGCAGAATATCCAGAGCAACCTGGACCTGCTGGGCAGCCGCGATCTGTACGACTTCCTAGGCCTGCCCACCGCCGCGCCCACACCGCTGCTGCTGGAGCGCGCCCGCGCCATCTACGCCGACAACCAGAAACAAGGCGATAAGACCGCCCGCGTCACCGCCAGCTCTGAGCTGGCCGGCCAAGCCATCAGCGTGTTCCGCGATGACGAATCGCGCCGCCGCTACGACAACGCCCTGGCGCAGTCTGTCTACGACGACCTGGGCCGGCAGGTGGCGCGGCTAGTGGCCGGCACGAACATCCTCTACGCGCCTCAGGTCAACCGCCTGTTGGAGATCGCCCGCAGCCGCAGCCTCGACGTGGATCAGGCGCGCGAGTACATCATCAACCGAGCGCGCGAGCTGCGCGCCGCTGTCGAGATCGGCGGCGACGGCCAGGTGCGGCAGCAGCAGCGCTGCCCCAACTGCGGCACGCTCAACGACGGCGAGGCGCGCAACTGCCGCTCGTGCGGCACGCCGCTGCGCATCGAATGTCCCAACTGCGGCCTGATGATGCCCACCGAGTACCGCGCCTGCACCAACTGCGCCTTTCCCATCGGCAACATGATGCCTGCCATTCAGGAGCTGGAGGCTGGCAAGAAGCTGCTGCAGGCACGCCAGTATGCCGAGGCCGCCGAACGGCTGCGCGCCGCGCGCAGCCTGTGGTCGGTCGAGAACCCGCTGCGCCCGCTGGCCGACCCGCTGACCCAGGAGATCGAGAAGCGCCTGCGCGAGGCCGCTGGCGCGGTGGCGGCGCGCCAGCAGCAGGTCGAGGCGGTGCGCCGCCTGATGGCCGAACGCCGCTTCTACGCCGCCCGCGACCTGCTCAACCGCATCGGCGGCGCGCCAGCCAATCTCAGAGCTGAGCGCGACCAGGTGGACGCCGCCATTCGGGCCGCCGAAACGCGGCTGCGCCAGGCCGCCGCAGCCCCGCCGGACGCCGCTGCCCGCCTCTACCTCGATATCCTCAACACCTGCGCCGACTGCCAGCCGGCGCAGCAGGCGCTGGCCCGCCTGCCGCTGCTGCCGCCCCAGCGTCTGAGCGCCCGCGTCAGCAGCGAGACCGTGTCGCTGGACTGGCGGCCAAGCGAGTCGGTAGGGGCGCGCTACGCGGTCGTGCGCCGCGCCGACGCCCCGCCCGCGCACGCCGGCGACGGCGACCTGCTGGCTGTGATCCCCGGCACGCATTTCGACGATCTCAAGCCGGAGATCGGCCGGCCGCTGCACTACGCCGTGTTCGCCGAGCGCGCCGGCCTTTACTCGCGCGAAGCGGCCCGCCTGGCCTTCCCCGTGCTGCTGGTGCGCGGCGTGCCCCAGCCCACCTTGACCGCCCAGGTGGACGACGGCAGCGTGCGCCTGCGCTGGGACCCGCCGCCCAACGCCAGCGAGGTGATCGTGGTGCGCAGCGAAAGCGCGCCGCCGCGCACGCCAGCCGACGGCCAGCCGATTCCCGTGCGCGACACCGGTCAGACGGAGGACAGAACTGTCGTCAACGGGCGGCTGTACCACTACGGCGTGTTTGCCGTTTTCCACGACCACACCGGCCAGCCGGTCTGCGCGCCGGGGGCGTTCATCAGCGTCACGCCGGAAGCAGCCCCGCGGCCCGTCACCGACTTGAGCATCAGCGCCCGGCGCACCGCCAGCGGCCACGACCTGCACCTGACCTGGACGCCGCCGGACAAAGGCGCGTTTTACCTGCTGCAGAGCGAGCGCCCGGCTGGCCTGCGCCCTGGCCAGATCGTGCCGGAGCACGAGCTGCGCCTGTACGGCGCGCTGCAGCCAGCGCCCGGCCGCCACCTGGCTCTCAGACTGCCAGCCGGCCGCGCCGCCTATTTCGTGCCGGTGGTGGTGTTCAAGAAAACGGCTTATATCGGCCCAGAGCAGTACTTCGCCGGAGTCGAGGACGTGACCAACCTGCAGGCCTACAACGACAGTGTTGCGCTGCGCCTCACCTGGGATTGGCCCGACGGCTGCGACCGAGCCATCGTCGCCTACGCCTTCGACCGCTTCCCGGAAGCGGAAGGCTGCCCTGGCGACGGCGCTGTGCGCCTGGACGTGGCCCGCCCGCAGTACGACCTGCAGGGCGGCGTCGCGCTGCCCAACCCGGCCCGCGAGGACTACCACATAGTGGTGTACGCCGTCTACACGCGCGGCGGCCAGCGGGTCGTCGCGCCGGGGCAGGCGGGCGCGCGCCGTCTGGTTCCGCTCAAGAGCCGCATCAGCATCGCCTACGAGATTATCCGCCCGCGCGGGCTGTTCGGCGGCCGCGCTGCCCCGGCGCTGGCGCTGGCGCTCACCGGCGCGGGCCGCGTGCCGCCGCTGCTGCTGGTGCGCAAGCAGGGCGGCGTGCCGATCAACAAAGCCGACGGCGATGTGATCCACCGCCAGCCAGCGTTCGACTTCGCCGGCCCCACCGCCGCCTACAGCGAGGCGCTGCCGGCCAGCGCCGCCGGCCAGCCGCACAGCTACGTCAAGCTGTTTCTGGAGGACGACTCGCTGTACGACACCCGCGGCGGCTACATCCGCATTGACCACCCCCTGACTGACAAACTGAGGTTATCGTGATGTCCGGCCAGATTACCTGCCTGTTCTGCTTCTGGCGCTTCCCGCCGGAGGACGCGCAGTTCCGCTGCGCCAACCCGGCCTGCCCGGACAGCGCCCCCGACCCCGAGTACGCCCGCTACGAGGGGCTGCCCGGCATCGGCCCGATGGGGCGCGTGTTCGCTGCCCCGCCGCCCGCCCGCGGCCTGCTGGGGCGCGCTGCCCCCGTCCTGGCCGCGGACTGTCCCGCCTGCGGCCGCACCACGCAGAAGCGCATCTGTCCAGTGTGCCACCACGAACTGCAGCACGACGCCGGCCTGGTGGACGAGAAGATCATCGCCGTCATTGGCGCGCGCAGCGCGGGTAAAAGCAGCTACATCGCGGCCCTGGTGCGCCGCCTGCGCAACGAGGTGGCCATGAACTTCGGCTCCTCGCTCAACGCGATGAACGAACTCACGCGCATCCGCTACCGCCAGGATTTCGAGCAGCCGCTGTACGTTGACCGCCGTGTGCTGGAGGCCACCCCGCCCGCCGGGCTGGAGGCGCGCACTAGAACGCCGCTGGTGTTCCGGCTCACCTTCCACACCGGCCGCCGGCTCAACCGCGTTGCCAGCCTGGTGTTGTTCGACACCGCCGGCGAGGACATGCAGTCGCTGGACGCCATGTCCACCGAGGCGCGCTATATCTGCCACGCCGACGCGCTTATTTTCCTGCTCGACCCGCTCCAGATTGACACGGTGCGGGCGCTGCTGCCCGCCGCCAGCCTGCCGGTGCGCGACCCCAGCGCCGAGCCGCTGCAGATCGTGGAGCGCCTGCGCGAGCTGTACGAGCGCAGCTTCGGGCTGCGCCCAGGCCAGAAGATCAGCCGGCCGGTGGCCTTCACGCTGGCCAAGATTGACACGCTCTACCCGATCATTGACCCTGGATCCGCCCTTTTTCGCACTGGCGAGCATTTCGGCTATCTCAATTTGCGCGATGTCGAAACCGTGCACACTGAGATTTCTAACTACATCCAGGCGTGGATGGGGCCGGCCTTCAACAGCACTGTGCGCAGCAGCTTCCAGACCTACCGCTGCTTTGGCGTGTCGGCGCTGGGCCGCGCGCCCAACCGCGACAGCATCCAGACGGTGACCCCGCTGCGCGTAGAAGACCCGATGCTGTGGATTTTGCATCAGTTCGGGCAGATCGCGGGCAAGAAATGATGGCCATCCGCCAGCTCTACTATACGTCGTGCCGCCACCCGCTCACCGGGCGCACCGGCTTCCAGGTCAAGGCTGCCTCGCCGGGCATCGCGCCGGCGGCGCTGGACGCGCTGCAGCGGCTGCTGGTCTACCGGCTGCCGCCAGCCCTGATGGAGACGCCGCCGCCAGCGCACCCCGTGGCGCTGCGCTACGCGCCCCTGAGCGGCGGCGAGGCCGCCCTGGTGTGCATCCACTCCAGCGGCCTGGACGAGTTCGACCGCCCTGGCAACTACTTTGCCCACGCCGTTGTCGGCCCGGAAGATCAGATCGCCCGCGTGTACCCGCCGGTCACCTACTGGGACAGCCCGTTCTGGGTGCAGCGCGACAGCACGCCGCGCACCGAGCTGCCGGTCAGCGACGCCTTCGCCGCGGAAGTCACCTTCGATTACGACGCTGTGTGGGCCTTCTTGGACGCCGGGCCGCGCCGGGCCTGGTTTCGCGCGCTGCTGGACGCGGTGGTGGACAGCGCAGAGAGCCAGCGGCGCGTTGTGATTGTGGACAGCGCGCACCATGTGGCCCTATGGGTGTACGCCGTGTCGCTGGCGCTGCCGTCGCGCTTCCGCCCGATGCTCAGCTTCGCCACCTACCATCACGACCCGCTGGCGGCGTCGTTTGCCATCGCTGGAACAACGCCAGAAGGGGCGGCTGCCCGGCCTGGCGGCCCGCCGCGCTTCGTGCTGGACGCGGCCACCGGCGCGGTGGACGACGCGCCTGCCTCCGCCTTCGCCGCTTACATCTGCGACCACTTCACGCCGGACGGCTACGAAAGCGAGATTCTGGAGTTTCTGGACTGGGCCGAGGCGCGCGACGACCGCGCCGCCGGCATTACTCACCTGCTCGACGACCTGACGGTGTTCTATTTGGCAGCCCGCCGGGGCGCGAGCGGCGCGGGCGCGGCCGGCCTGGCGCGCGCTGCCCGCTACGTGCTGGAGGACGCGGCCCGCACCGGAGGGGCCTACCCGCAGGACGCCGACGACCTGCGCGCTGTCGCCGCCGTCTACGCTGACCTGCTGGCCCAATCCGGCGCGGCCGAACACCTCGACGGCTACCAGCGCGCCCTGGCCGCGCTGGCCCGGCTTGGCACGGACATCGCCGACACTGCGCCGGCGGCGCTGCGGCTGTATCTGGGCTGTATTCTCGACCGCCAGCCAGCGCTGGCCGCCAGCTTGGGCCGCGCCATTGAAGGGCTGTACCCGCCCGATGTCGTCACCGACGCTCTCAACGAGCCGCAGCTGCTGGCACACCTGGCGCGCCTGCTGCGCCCCGACGACCTGCAGCAGATCGCGCTGTTCTGGCAGCACGTAGGGCCGCGGCTGCGCCTGGACGCCGCCAGCCAGGACGCCGTAGTGGAAGCGCTCCTGACGACCTATGCCGCGCTCCAGCCCGCGCCGCCGCCCGACCCGCTGACGCCGCCGCCCGCCGCCGCTGCTCTGCTGGATGCCCTGGTCGCCGCCCTGCCTAACCAGCGCGATCTAGCGCTGCGAACCGCTCACTTCTACCAGCGGCGTCAGCCCGGCGTGTGCGCGCTCGAATGGGTCTACTACGCGCTGGCCGCGCCGCTGCCGCTGCGCCAGCGGGCCGCTGCGCTGTGGCCGTACTGGGCGGCCTTCGCCGACGCCGCCGATCTGCGCGCCTATGAGATTCAGCGCGACCTGCGCGCTGCGGCCGACGGGGCCACCCTGGGCCTGCGCCTGGCGGAGTGGCACGATGCGCTCGCGGCGGCCGGCCAGGCAGCCGCGCTGGAGATCGCGCTCCAGGCGGCGTGGGCGCGCCCCGGCCTAGACCGGCCGCGCTTCGCGCTGGCGGCGCTGAGCCATGAGCCGCTGGCGGCCGCGCTCAGCGGCGTCTGGCGCGACCGGCTGATAAACGCGGCGTTCAGCAGCGCTGTTATTGACCAGCCTGACGCGCCTACGGTTGAGCTGTACAGCCGGCTGGCGGCCAACCCGCGCCTGCCCCTGTCTACCGCTCAGCGCGCGGCTGTCGAGGGCGCGCTGGCGCTGCACAGCGGGCGCTTTCCGGGCGGCGCTGCGCTGGCGGCGCTGCGCGACAGGCTGGCCGCGCTGGACGCCGCCGCTTACCGCGCTGAGGCCGGGCTGCTGCTGCGGCGCTTTTTCGCCGCCGAAGCGCACCCAGACCTGGTGCGCGCGCTCTATGTGCGTGCCCGCCGCGACGACTTCTGGGCGCTCTATTGGGAGCGCTTCAGCGCGGCGCTGCTGGACGAGGGGCGCGCTGAGGAAACGGCGGCGGTGCTAGATGCGTGGTTTGCGCGCTCAGCCGCCCTGGCCAGCGGCGCGCCCTACGCGCTGCCAGAGTTCTTTCTCCAACTGCCAGCGGCGCTGGAGACGCTGCGCGCCGACCGCCGCTACGCCCAGGTAAGCCGCGCCTTCGAGGCGCAGCTTGCTGCCTACGACTGGCATCCGCTGGTGCGCCAGACGCCGCAGGGGCGCGCCGCCCGCCGGCCGCTGGGCGGGCTGTTCGACCGGTAGCGGGGAGAGCAAACTGTGCGCTTTGGAGGGGCCTGGGCAGGACGCGTTGCGATGCTGGTGCCGGTGGCGCTGATTGGACTGGCGCTGTTGGCGCTGGGCGGCGTAGCCGCGCTCATCGCGCTCCTGATCGTCGGCGCTGTGGGCCTGGCTGGGGCGGCCAGCGGGCTGTGGGCCGGCGCGGTCAATTTCCGGCGCGTGCGGGCCGCCGCGCGCGCGGCGGCCCGCCAGGCAGAGCTGGACGCGCCGCCGCTGCCGCGCTGGTTCAACCGTCATCCGCAGCCCGCCTTCCTGCTGCCCGCCTACGGGCGCGTGTGGCACATCAGCCGCTACCTGTGGCAGCACGTGTGGGGCAGCACCCGCCACGACGCGATGGCCTGGTTCCGCCGGTCGCTTGGCTGGCGCAGCCGCGCCGCCCGCCGGCCGGTAACCAACCTGTTCGACCTGCCGCTCAAGATCGGCGAGTACGGCGTCAGCGCCGGCCTGTACCTGGGCGGCTTTTTTTACTTCGTGGCCGCCTTTCTGATTGTGGGCGGCGTCACGCTGGGGCTTTTGCTGCTGGCGCTGCTGGGTGTGGTCGTCACCAGCGCGCTGGTGCTGGTGCTGGGCCTGTTCAACCGGCTGTACGCCACTTACTACCGCATTACCATCCGCTGCCCCAGCTGCCACTCGGAGATGCCCATCCCCGTCTATATCTGCGACCGCTGCGGCACACCGCACGACCGGCTGTGGCCCAGCGTCTACGGCGTGCGCTATCACGAGTGCAAAGGCCGCCTGCCTGACGGCGCGGTGTGCCGCAACCGCCTGCCCACTGCCGACTGGTGGGGGCGCAAACGGCTGGATCAGGTGTGCCCCGCCTGCGGCCACACGCTGGCCCAGGGCATCGGCCGCGAGACCAACGTGCACATCCCCATCGTGGGCGGGCCGGCAGCCGGCAAGACCAATTTCCTGGTGGCTGCCACTTACGAACTGAAGGAGGTGTACGGGCCGCAGCGCGGCCTGGAGGTGCGCCTGCCTACTGCTGAAGCCGAGGCCAGCCTGGCGCGCGCGGTCGGGATTCTGCGCTCCGGCCGGCCGATTGAGAAAACGCCGGACGCTGAGGACAGCGCGCCAGCCTACACCGTTGAGATCAAGCGCCGCGGCGGGCGCGTGCCCAGTCTGCTCTACTTGTACGACGCCGCCGGCGAGTATTACACGCGCGAGGAGCGCGCGCTGCGCCAGGTCTACTTTCGCTACGTGCAGGGTGTCATCTTCATCATTGACCCCTTCTCGATTGACCAGGTGCGCGCCGAATACCACAATCAACTGGCCGCCGCGCCGCGCACGCTGGCCCCCAGCGCCGAGAACCTGGAGAGCGTGTACGAACGCATGCTGCGCGTGATGGAGGCCAGCCACGGCCTGCACCCTGGCCGGCGCTTCCCGCAGCCGGTGGCGGTGGTTGTCACCAAAGTGGACGCCTTTGACCTAGAGCGCCACATCGGCCTGCCGGCGGCCCGCGAGCTGATGCGGCGCGACCCGCGCCTGCGCTTCGAGGAGGACGCCATCAACGTGCTGGTCGAGCAGTTCCTGGTGCGGAAGGGGGCCTATAACTTCGTCAGCAGCTTGCACGGCCAGTTCAGCACGGTCAAGTACTTCTCGTGCTCTGCGCTCGGCTACGACCCCGCCAGCCGCTTCAAGCCGGTGCGGACGCTGCAGCCGCTGCTGTGGATCATGGGCGAGGTGGGCGCGCTGCCCGTGCGCCAGGAGCGCGCCCGCAGCGTGGATCGCTACGACCGTGAGCAGGCCCGCCAGGGGCGGCGCGGGCTGCGCTACTACTTGTGGGACAGCCTAGACCCGGCCCGCATCAGCCCGACCGGCCAGGAGCGCGACCGGTGAGCGCCATGCAGCGCAAGCAGTGCCCGCGCTGCGGGCGCTTCCTTCCCCCCACTGTGCGCGTGCACTGGCCCTGTGTGCTGGTGCGGCTGGCGCAGACGTGGTTCGTGCGCCTGCCGCTGCTGGCCGGCGGGGCGGCGGCGCTGGTGGCCCTGCTGGCGACCCTGCTGGTCAGCGTGCCGGGCCTGCTGCTCTCTGGCGCGCCCGTGACCGCTGTTCCGGCAGACGCCGCCAGCTCGGCTGCGCCGACCGTCCTGTCCCGGCAGACTGTGCCGCCATCCACGGCTGAGGTGATCGTCGCTGAGGCCGCGCTCTACAGCGCGCCCGGCGGCACTGGCGTCGTCAGCGCAGCGGCGCGCGGCCAGCGCTTCGCCATCCTGGCGCAGGCAGACGCAGGCGACCTGTGGTATCAGGTGGACACCGAAGCCGGCCCGCTGTGGATTGCCGCTTTCAGCGTGGCGGTAGCCCAGGGCAGCGCGCCCATCCCAGCGGTGACCGTGCAGCCGCCAGCGCTGCCGCTTGTCACCGAGGCTGCCAGCCCGCAGGCGCCGCTGCCAGGGCCTGCCGAGTCGCCGGCCTTTACCCCCACCGTTCCGATCACGCCGGTGCAGATGGCCTGCGGTGCTGCCGCTCAGAACGTCGTTCCGCTCTACAGCGGGCCGGGCGCGGGCTTCGCGACAGCCGGCGCGCTGGCAGCGGGCGAGTTCGTCACCCTCGACGGCCAGGCGCGCGACTCGGCTGGCGGCGTGTGGTGGCGCGTGCAGGGCAGAGGGCTGTGGCTGGACGCAGCCGCCATGAGCGGCGACCCCGGCTGCGCTAACCTGCCGCTCGTGCCTGTTGCCAGGGTTGAGCTGCCGCCGCCTACAGCGGACTGCCCGGACGCGGCAGCGCGACGCCTGCGGGTGGGCGGGCAGGCGCGCGCGCTCACCGGCGATGTCGCCGTGGCGCAGTCCGCCGGCAGCGACCAGATCGCCGCTCGCCTAGTCCCCGGCCAGCGGGTGACCGTGATCGGCGGGCCAGCCTGCGCGCCGCTGGGCCTGGACTCCGTCACCTGGTGGGAGGTGCAGGCCGCGCCTGGCGTCACCGGCTGGATTCCAGAGCAGGCGGGCGGTGTCTACTACTTTGAGCCAGTCCGCTGAGCGCGCGCGACGCTAGCGGGCGTCAGTGACGGCGGGGGCGTCCGGCCGGGTGCGATTCCTGCCGTGCCACACGAACGCCTCGTCGCGGATGAAAGCCTCGACCATGTCGCGGGCGATGTCGTCCGGCGGCTGGATGGGCGGCGACTTGAAGAAGTAGCTGCTCGGCCCCTCGATGGCCCCGCTCAGGCCGCGGTCCAGGGCCAGCTTGGCGCAGCGCACTGCGTCAATTACTACGCCGGCGCTGTTGGGGCTGTCTACCACCTCCAGCTTGAGTTCGATGTTCAGCGGCTGGTTGCCGAAGCTGCGGCCCTCCAGCCGGATGTAGGCCCACTTGCGATCTTCCAGCCAGGGCACGTAGTCGCTGGGGCCGATGTAGACGTTCTCTGGCTTCATTTCGTACGGAAGCTGGCTGGTGACCGAGTTGGTCTTGCTCACCTTCTTGCTCTCCAGGCGCGAGCGGTCGAGCATGTTGTAGAAATCCATGTTGCCGCCCACGTTGAGCTGGCTGGTGCGCTCCAGGATCACGCCGCGATCCTTGAACAGGTTGGTCAGCACGCGGTGGACGATGGTAGCCCCCACCTGGCTCTTGATGTCGTCGCCGATCACCGGCAGGCCGCGCTCGCGGAAGCGGCGCTGCCAGTAGGCTTCGCGGGCGATGAACACCGGGATGCAGTTGACGAAGGCGCAGCCGGCGTTGAGCACCTGTTCGACATACCACTTGGTGGCCTGTTCGCTGCCCACCGGCAGGTAATTGATGACCACGTCGGTCTTGGTGTCGCGCAGAATCTCGGTGATGTTGTCGGTCGAACCGGGCGCTTTAGTGATCTTCTGCGACAGATACGGCCCCAGCCCGTCGTGCGTCATGCCGCGCGCCACCGTGACGCCGGTGCGGACAGGAACCTCGGCGAAGCGGACGGTGTTGTTCTGGCCAGCCCAGATAGCCTCGCCCAGGTCCTTGCCTACTTTTTCCGCGTCAATGTCAATGGCGGCGGAGAACTCGATGTCGCGGATGCGGTAGCCGCCCAAGTTGGTGTGCATGATGCCGGGGATGATCTCGTCGTCGCGCGCGTCGCGGTAGTAGTACACCCCCTGCACCAGAGCGCTGGCGCAGTTGCCCACGCCGATAATGGCCACACGAATCTTGTTGTCGCTCACGTCTGTTACGCTCCTTGATGCTGTGCGCAGCGCCTGCTGATGTCACAACCCCGGCGCACGGCGCGGCGATGCGGCCGGGTCACAAATGCTCACCGTTTTTCACGCGGGCAGTCAGCGTTGGACGGCTAACGCCGCGTCGAGGAAGGCGACAATGCGCGTCTCGAATTCCGCCGGCGCAGTGTAGATGTAGCTGCCGTGCGCCGCGCCGGGCACTTCCCACAACTGCGCCGTCTCCCCCGCCGCCGCCAACTGCTGGCGCGCGCCGGGGAGCGATGGCTCCTCGCTGCCGTAGATCAGCAGCACCGGGCGGGGCGCAATCTGCCCGATCACGCTCAGCGGGCTGAGAACCGACATCGGCTGCCCGGCTGTCAGCCGGTAGGCGGCGTGCGCGCCCAGGCGGAACAGCGGCCCATACCACAGGGTGGCGATCTGTTCATCGAGGTAGCGGTCGAAGTCGGCGTAACCGCCCAGCGCGATCACGGCGGCAAGCTGTGGGAAGCGCGCGCCGGCCATGATAGCAGTCGCGCCGCCGGTTGAGAAGCCGTAGACGGCGATGCGCTGCGGGTCAACGTCGCTGCGGCTGTTCAGATAGGCCAGGGCGTCGCCCACCTCGGCGGTTTCCTTGTAGCCCAGGGAGTGCGGCACACCCATACACGGGCGCGACTCGTAGGTCAGCACGCTGTAGCCATGTCGCTGCAGCAGCGCGATCTCATCGAGCGGCGCGCCCGCGCCGTCGCTGCCGGTCGGCGCGATGATGACCGCCGCGCCGCTGCTGCCTTGAACAAAGTAGCCGCGCACATCGCGCTGTAGATTGCTGGCGTAGAAGGTGACCGGCTGGGCTGGCAGGCCCGCCGCGGCTGGGTCAACGCTGCCGCCGCACAAGCCGCGCATGAACCCGCTCACCATGACGAACCCCAGGCCGGGCGGCAGCGTCAGCAGCAGGGCGACCAGCGCAGCGGCTGCCAGGCGGGCGGCGCGCCAGACACGCCGCCAGTTCACTGGCGGCGGGGCAGGGTCAGATACAGCGGCGTGCATGGCGCAGCGGCGTCAGGGCCGGCGAAACACGTAGCCCACCCCCTGCTGCGTGTAAATATAGCGCGGGCTGTCCGGCGTTGGCTCTAACTTTTTGCGCAGCCGGCTTACGTTTACCCACAGGTACTGGGTTTCGGCCTGATACTCCGGCCCCCACACTTTGTCCAGCAGCTGCTTGTGGGTGAGCACTTGGTTCTCGTTCAGCGCCAGCGCGTTGAGCAGGTCATATTCGATGCGCGTCAGTTCGACTGGCTTGTTGTTCAGGTATACCTCGCGGCGGGCGAAATCAATCACCAGGTCGCCCAGGTCGAGCGGCTCGCGGGTGCGGGTGGGCAGGTCCACGACGCGCTTGAGGATCACGTCCACGCGGGCCAGCAGGCGCTCTTCGCTGATCGGGCGGGTGATGAAAGCGTCTGCGCCGAACTGTTTGAGGGCGCGCACCTCCTCGGCTTCAGAGGCCTCATCGGCCAGCATGATGATCGGGACCTCGGTGCGCTTGCGCAGCCGGTCGCACACGTCCAAGCTGTTGGCGTCCGGCAGGTTTACGTCCAGCACAATCAGGTCAAGGCGGACAGCGTTCACGTCGCGCAGCGCCTCCTCGCTGGAGCGGTAAACCAAGGTCTCGTAGCCCTGCGCGTCCAGCTTAGCGCGCAGCACGCCCACCAGCGTGGACTTGCCCTCGATCACCATAATCGTTTTGGGCTGGCGCTTCTGCACGCTGTAGCCGGCCGTGCGCGCCTCGCTGGAGGCGGTGAACTCGACCGGCTCGGCCCGTGCGGCGGCGGGAACGGTCACGCCTGCGCTATCAGCAGTGGGCAGCGCAATGGTGAACAGCGTGCCTTTGCCGGGCGCGCACTCCGCCAAGATGCGCCCGCCGTGCCGCTCGATCAGCTCGCGGCTGAGATACAGGCCCAGGCCCAGGCCAGACGTCGTGCTGTCCTCGTTGAACTGGTAGAGCGGGTCGAACAGGCGCTCGACGTCGTTCTGCGGCACGGCCGTTCCCTGTGCGTGGATGTTGACCCGCAGCTCCCCGCCGCGGCCCTCCAGCCGCAGTTTGACCGGTGCGCCCGGCGGCGTCAGCGCCAGCGCGCTTTGCAGGACGTTGCTGAACGCGCGTTCCATGCGCAGCTCGTCCACGCGGACCGGCGGCAGGCGCGCAGGCGCGTCTACCTGGAACTGGCGTCGGTTCTCGCTGAAGATGCGGCTTTCCAGCGCGCGCTGCAGGATGTCGTACAGGTCAGATTCCTCGCGCTCCAGCGCCAGCCCGGTCAGCTCCAGGTGGTAGATATCGAGGAAGTTCTCCCACAGCTCACCCATCGCCTCCACGTTCTTCTCAACCCGGCGCAGGAAGCGGGCGCGTTCGCTGTTGTTCAGGCGGTTGTGGCTCTCGATCAGCGTCGTGACCAGCCCGCGCAGCTCGGCGTGCGGCACGCGAATGCGCTCTGACATAATGTCCAGCAGCGACATCTGCGCGCTGAACAGGTTCTTAAAGCGCGAGCTGTCGCGCACGATGGCGATCCAGCCCAGGTAGGCGTTGTCGATCGTGCCGGTGATGCGGGCAAACTCGACGTTGATCTCGCGGTCGTGGCCGGCCAGCGAGATTTCCAGAATCGAGTAGTTCTCGCCTGCGCCGTCGTCCTCCAGCACGCTGGCCACCGCCGCGCGAAGCTGGTGATACGTCTTGTCCGGGTCGGCCGATTCGGCTGCCAGGCGGTCAAACAAGGCCTCTGACTCGCGGTATAAGATGTCGGCGGGGTTGATGGCGGTCAGCTCGGTGAACTGCGTGTTAGCGAACGCGACCCGGCCGGTGTTGTCCACGAACACGATGCCCTCATAGATGCTGCGCAGGATGGCCTCCAGGCGGCCGCCCTTCTCGGTCATTACGCTGGTGAGCATAGTGCGCACCAGCGCCTGCCCGGCGGCGTGCGCCAAGCTCTTCATCAGGTTGGCGTCCTCAATGGCGAACTGGCCGCTGCCCACCGAGCTGGCCAGCACGCCGCCAGCGATGCGGGCCGAGTCGGTAACGGGGAAGAGCATCAACTGCTGGCCGCGCAGCCCGCGGAACAGCGGCCCCAGCGGGTCTTTCTGGCCGCGGCCAAGCTGGAGCGTGACCTGCATGCGATCGTCCATCTGCTCAATCACGCTGGCGATGTGGCCGCGCTGGTGCAGTTCGTAGAATGTGTCGGCCAGCTCGGCGCTGCTGGCGCGCACGATCATTCGGTCAGCGGCCTCATCTTCATACAGCCACACCAACGCCTGGTTCACGCTGGGGATGTCCTCGATCATCTCGCGCAGCACAGCGGCGATCTCACCGGGCGAGTCGAGCGACACGAAGCGCTGCCAGGCCTTCAGCAGGTGGGCGCTGAACTTAACGCGCTTCTCCTGTTCGGCGTAGTGCAGGGCGTTCTGGTAGGCGGTGGTGAGCTGCGCGGCGAACAGCTCGTAGATGATGAGATCGTCGTGGCTCACCGGCGCGCTGGCGCTGCCGAACACGGCTAGCGCCCCTAAGGCGTACTCTGGGTAGGCCAGCGGCAGCACGATGGCCGACTCGGCGCGGGGCAGCGCGGGGATGTTGGTGTAGTAAGCGTCCTGCTGGATGTTCTGGAAGGTTTGGACGAAGCCGGTTTCGATCACGCGCATGAACGGGTCATACATGTGCGGGCGCAGGCTGGACTCAAAGATGGTGCTGGTGGCCGCGCCCTCGCGCCCGGCGAAGATGTGCAGCGTGTCGCCCTCGCGCAGCGCAACTGCCATGCCGTACAGGCCGAACGTGCGGCAGGCCATGTCAATCGCTTCCACCAGCAGGCTGCGCGGGTCGGTAGCGGCGTGCAGCCGCCGCGCCAGCGTCACCAGCGTCTGCAGGTTGCTGTTGCGCCGCGCCAGAGCCAGGTTCTGCCGGCGCTGCTGCATCACCAGGCGCAAACGGCGGTGCAGTTCGCCTTCGTACAAGCCGTCGTCCAAGACATCAGCGGCCCCGGCCTCCAACAGGTCAATGTGGTAGCCAGTTTCCTCGCTGGCAGTGGCGACCACCAGCGGCGTGATGGGATGGCGCCGCCTGATCTCGCGCACAGCGCGCAGCGTTTCGCTGCCGAACAGCGCGTCGTCTAGCACGATCATGTCGTAATCGGAGTCGCGCAGCGTTTCCATAGCTGCGGCGGTCTCGCCGATCACAGTGACATCATAGGCGCCAGGGTTGGCATCCAGCGCGTCCGCCAGAGGCCGCGCGTTGGCGCTCAGCAGCAGAAGTTTCGTGGGCAGGGCAATCATGACCATGCTGGGTTTCCATCCGTAACATCAAACACAACCATCATAACCCGGCACGGCGCTGTCTCGCGCCGTGCACGGTTGAACCGCGGGGCGTGGGCGTGAAATTTTATTGAAAAAACGTATAGTCTTGTTAAAGAACAACCGAAAAAGATTTCGGCGCGTATTATACCATGTTATACTCAGCATGCGGAGGAACACCGTTATCACTGTCGTGTGTGCCGCTCGTCGTTCTTATTCGTCATTATAGTATAGAGTCGTGGAGATCGGATACCGTGTCTGGCGATACGCGCAAACTAAACCAGGACAACGTCGGCGAACTCGCGTCTCAGGAAATTACGGCCATTGACATGGGCATGCCGCGCCCGTGGCGCATCGCGCTGCGGGTTCTCCAGAAGGAAAGCCGCCTCATTTTCGACATGTCCGGCCCGATGGTGATCGGCCGGCGCGTGCCCGAGGGCAACGTGTTTCCCGACATTGACTTGGGGCCGTACAACGCCGAGGAGATGGGCGTCTCGCGCCAGCACCTCACGCTCAAGCTGGACGGCAACCGCATCGTTGCGGTGGACAACGGCAGCGCCAACGGCACGCTGCTCAACCGCGATCGCATGGCGCCGCACGAGAGCTACCCCATCCGCGACGGCGACGAGATCACGTTGGGGCTGCTGACGCTCAAGATTGAGCTGCTGATGAACCCGTTTCATTGAATTGGTGAATGAACCGGTGAACGGACGCTCATGCTGCTCTCAGCCGCGCCTGTTATCATCGGTTGCATAAGCCAAAGCTGACACCAGGTCGGAGACGATACACCATGGATTTCCTTAAGCGCCGTCGCAGCGAAGAACGGGTCAAGAGCGAGGGGCGGCTGCCGCCGGGCCAGTCGCTGACGGAGAAATTCCCTGTGCTGACTTACGGCCCGAACCCGCAGTTCAACGAGGCGACCTGGGACCTGCGCGTGTGGGGCGAGGTGGAGCGCGAAATGCGCTGGACGTGGCAGGAGTTCCTAGCGCTGCCCACAGTGACGATCACCTGCGACATTCACTGTGTCACGCGCTGGAGCAAGTTCGACACCGTGTGGGAGGGCGTGCGCTTCAACGAGTTCGTCAAGCTGTTCGGCGTGAAGCCCACCGCCCGCTTCGTGATCGCGCACTGCGACCACGGCTACACGACCAACCTGCCCATCGAAGCCATGATGGAAGATGACGTGCTGCTGGCTTACAAGTACGACGGCCAGTTCCTCGACCCCGATCACGGCTTCCCGCTGCGCACGCTGGTGCCCAAGCGCTATTTCTGGAAGAGCGCTAAGTTCCTGCGCGGGCTGGAGTTCAGCCCGGTGGACAAGCCTGGTTTCTGGGAGATGGGCGGCTATCACAACGACGGCGACCCTTGGAAAGAGGAGCGCTACGGCCGGCGCGGCTTCTTCTAGAGATAGAGACAGCGCAGAGCGCGTCACACATCAGCTCCGACGGGCCTGGCGGCCTGTTTTCGCTGTGTGGAGTGGATAGAAACGGCATCTTTGGCGCGCCAAACTGCCGCGCACCGTTAAGCCAACCTTAACCTAACCAGCCGTTAGCATTGTGCCATAATACACAACAGAACAACGCCCCTGGAATCGGGGGAAACGCGGCGCGCGGCGCACACTGCGCCGCTTACAGCGCCAGCGGGCAGCAGTCCCGGGAACGGCCTCTTGCCATGATCGAAACGCACGAACTGACCAAAGATTTCGACAGCTTCCGCGCTGTCGACTCCGTCACGCTGACGGTGGAAGCGGGCACAGTGCTGGCGCTGCTCGGCCCCAACGGCGCGGGCAAGACCACCAGCGTTCGCATGATGACCAGCATCCTAGCCCCCACGTCAGGCTGGGCGCGGGTGGCTGGCTACAATGTCGTGACGCAGGCTGAGCAGGTGCGGGCGCACGTGGGCGTCCTCACCGAGCAGCACGGCCTGTACGAGCGCATGAAAGCGCTGGAGTACCTGGATTTCTTCGGCCAGGTGTACGGCCTGCCCCCGGCGGCGCGCCGCCGCCGCGCCCGCGAGCTGATGGCGCGCTTTGGTCTGGCGGACGCGCTCGACAAACGGCTGGGGGAATACTCGAAAGGCATGAAGCAGAAGCTGGCGCTGGTGCGCGCCATGCTCCATGACCCGCCGGTGCTGCTGCTGGACGAACCGACCAGCGCGATGGACCCGCAGAGCGCCAAGCAGGTGCGCGACGCCATCATCGAGCTGCAGCGCGACGAGCGCACGTTCCTCATCACGACGCACAACCTGACCGAAGCCCAGGCGCTGGCCGACCGCATCGCCATCATCCGGCGCGGCCGCATCATCGCCAACGGCACGCTTGACGACCTGGCGCGCCGCTTCGTGGGCGACCCCTTGATGGAGCTGCGCGTGCGCGGCCAGCTCAACGGCCTGGCGCGCGACCTGGCCGATCTGGTGCAGGTGGAAACTAGCGCCGACGACTGGCTGCGCTACCGCGCGCCGCAGCCCGAAACGGCTAACCCAGCGGTGCTGCGCCGCGCGCTGAACTTGGGCGTGGACGTGGTTACGCTGGCCCCGGTGTCACAAACGCTGGAGGACATCTATCTGCAGGTGGTGCAGGAGGACGAGGCACAGGAGGCGCAGCGCAATGACAGCTACAGCTAAACCGGTTCAAGCGGCAGGGGCGGCATCGGCTGTCCACAGCGCCGGCTGGCGCCGCACGCTGGACAACGCGCTCATTGTCACCCGCCGCGAGGTGCGCGACAGCTTCCGCGACTGGCGCATCATCGTGCCGATCATCATTCTCACCGTCTTCTTCCCTTTCCTGGCCCAGGAGGTGGCTACGCGCTTCAGCAACTACCTGGCCGGCTTCGGCGCAGAGATCATCGGCGAGCGCAACATCCCCTTCCTGCTGATGGTCATCGGCTTCTTCCCTATCTCAATTTCGCTGGTGATCGCGCTGGAGACGTTCGTAGGCGAGAAGGAGCGGCGCAGCCTGGAGCCGCTGCTGAGCACGCCGCTGACCAACACCGAGCTGTACATCGGCAAGACGCTGGCGGCCATGATCCCGCCGCTGTTGGCCAGCTATGTTGGCATGGGCTTTTACCTGCTGCTGGCGCTGACCGGCGAACTACAGTGGCGGCCTCCAGCCATGCTCATCGCGCAGATCATCGTGCTGACGACGGTGCAGGCGCTGGTAATGGTGGCGGGCGCGGTGGTTGTCTCCAGCCAGACGACCAGCACCCGCGCCGCCAACCTGCTGGCCAGCTTCATCATCATTCCGATGGCCATGCTCACCACCGGGGAAAGCTTGATCATGTTCCTGGCCCCAGACGCCGACTCGCCGTTGGGCATTGGGGCGCTGTGGGCGATTGCCGCTGGCATGGCTGTGGTCGTCGTCCTGCTGCTGCGCGTGGGCAGCAGCGTGTTCAACCGCGAGGAGCTGCTGGGCCGGACAATTGACGAACTTAACCTGCGCGGCACGCTGGCCCGCCTGTGGCGCAGCGTTCGGGCGGTAGGCCCGGCGCTGAAGCCGGCGCGCAGCCTGGGCGAGTGGTACAGGCGCGGTGTGTGGGGCAGCGTGCGCCGTTTGGGCTTAGCTGTGCCGGTGACTGCGCTGGTGTTCACGGTGACAACTGTCGTCGGTTACGGTATCGGGATGCAGCCGGAGTGGCGGCTGCCCCTGCCAGAAGGCGGCCCCGGCGCAGCGACTGAGACGTTTAAAGCTCTGCTGAACGCGCCCACGCAGACCGGCGCGCTGCTGTTCATCGTGTGGCAGAACGGGCGCGTGCTGCTGGCGGCCGCCATCCTTTCGATCTTCACCTTCGGCACGGCGGCGCTCATCCTCACGCCCGCCGCCTACGCTATTTTGGGCTATGTGCTGGCTCAGCTTGTGCTCGCCGGCTACGACCTCAGCTTCTTCGCTGCCGCTGTGCTCACGCACGGCGTCATCGAAATCCCGGTGATCGCGCTGGCGACGGCGGCGGCGCTGCGGTTGGGCGCGGTGGTCACGCGGCCGCCGCGCGGCATGACGGTGGGCCAGGCTTGGTTCCTGGCGTTCGGCGACGCAGCCAAGATCGGCTTGGGCCTGGTGCTGCCGGGGTTAATCCTGGCCGCTTTTCTTGAGGCGTTCATCACGCCAGCGGTTGTGCTGACCGTGCTCAGCGCTGCCGGAGGGTAGGCCGCGCTCACTCGTCCTCTGGCTCGGCGATGTCGTCCACCGGCAGCGCCGGCTCGCGCTGGGGGTTGTAGCGATCCAGCCAGGTGTCGGCGTGGGCGATCATCCACCCGCCCCAGTAATCGAGAAAGCGCAGCACAGCGTCTGCGTCGCTGGCTGGCTGCCGAGCCAGGTCCAGGGCGCGGCGCATGTCGCTGGCGTGGCCGGGGTAATGCCGGGCAAAGATGTCGCAGCACAGGTCAATGTCGCGCGTGAAGACGCCTTCCTCCAGCATCACCAGCCCGAAGCCAGCGCGCAGGATGCGCTTCATCGCCCAGCGACACCAGTAGGGCACGTTCTCCGGCGCTGGGTCAGCGCGGATCGCCTCAGCGGTCTCTTCAACATCGAACCTGATCTGCACGATGTCGTCGTTGGGGATGGCCGGGCCAAGGCGGTAATCGGGCAGTTCGTTGGCCAGGTCGCTGCCCCACAGGCAGACGCTGTGCGTTTTGAGGATAAAGCCGCCGATGCTGAAGCGATCCGGCCTGCCGAACACGCGGCTGTAAGGCCACAGCTCGATCTGCGCGTCGCTGATGCAGGCATGGCGCTCAATCGCGGCAAGCTCGGCCGGGCCGAGCCAGTCCTGCCGCACCAACTCCGGGTCGCTCGTCTCGGTCAGCACGGCGATCACGTTGGCGTCCGATTCGCCGGGGACGGCCAGCCCGCGCACGGTCGAACCTGTGGCGTAGATGCTGTGCACGTTCGCGGCGATGTTGGCCTCAATCGAGGTCACCAGATCGGCCAGCGCAGCGTCAAATGGCGGCTGGATGAACTCGCGGCGGGCGTCGCTGAGGATGATTCCGTCGGGTGTGATGGGCCACAGGCGGCCTGCTGGCATATGGCGTGCGCTCCTTGTTCTGAACAGGCGGCTGGCGGCGGAGTCTATACCAGCGCGCCAATCTGCGCTAAAATGTAACCTGCTTCAAACCGCGCTGCACACAAGGATGCCGCAATGGCGCTGCAGATTTTCAACGTGCTGGGGCGTGTCAAACAACCGTTCATGCCCCTGGAAGACGGCCGCGTCAACATGTACGTCTGCGGGCCAACGGTCTACGACCACGCCCACATCGGCCACGCCAAGACTTACATCTCGTTCGACATGGTGGTGCGCTACCTGCGTTTCAGCGGCTACGATGTGCTTTATGTGCAGAACCTCACCGATGTGGGCCACCTGACGGAAACCGAGTTCGGCGAGGACAAAATCCTCAAAAAGGCACGCCAGATGCAGGCCCGTCCGATGCAGCTCGTTGAACTGTTCACGCGCAGCTACTTCGAGGACATGGACGCGCTGGGCGTTGTGCGGCCGGATATTTCGCCGCGCGCCAGCGGCCACATCCCGGAGCAGATCGCCATGATCGAGGAGCTGATCGCCGGCGGCCACGCCTACGTTGTGGACGGCAGCGTGTACTTCGACGTGACCAGCGCGCCGGAATACGGCAAGCTCTCCAACCGCACAATTGACACGCAGGAAGCGGGCACACGCGAAGAGGTGCGCGGCGAAAAGCGCCACCCGGCCGACTTCGCGCTGTGGAAGAAGGCCGATCCCGAACACATCCTGCGCTGGAACAGCCCGTGGGGCGAAGGTTACCCCGGCTGGCACATCGAATGCTCGGCGATGGCGCGCAAGTACCTGGGGCCGACCTTCGACATTCACGGCGGCGGCGTGGACAACATCTACCCGCACAACGAGAACGAGATCGCCCAGAGCGAATGCGCCAATCACGCGCCTTTCGCCCGCTACTGGATGCTGGTGGGCAGCCTGATGGTGCCCGACGCCGACGGCGTTCCTACCAAGATGTCCAAGAGCCTGGGCAACTTCGTCACCGTCAAGGACGCGCTGGCGCGCTACCGCCCCGAGGTGATACGCATGTTCGTGCTCAGCGCGCACTACAGCAACCCGGTCAACTACCACGACGAATCGCTGAGCGCCGCTGAGGGCGGCTGGGAGCGGCTGTACGGCGCGGTGCGGCTGGTGCGCCAGCGCATGAACACCGCCCCGGAGAGCAGCGACGGCAGCGGCATTCTGCCCCGCCTGGAGCAGACGCGGGCCGCGTTCATCGAGGCGATGGACGACGACTTCAACGCGCCGCGCGCCATTGCCGCCCTACAGGACCTCACGCGCGAGACCAACGCGCTGCTCAACAGCGGGATAACTGTTGGTTTGCCGGTGCTGGCGGAGATCGAGCGCACCTACAGCGAGCTGGGGGGCGGCGTGCTGGGCCTGATCCCGGAGGGCGACGTGGCCAGCGCCAGCGCTCAGCGCGAGGCCGGCCTGATCGAGCTGCTGATCGAGCTGCGCGCCAAGGCCCGCGCCAGCAAGAACTACGCCGAGAGCGACCGCATCCGCGATGAGCTGGCGCGCCTGGGCGTGGTGCTGGAGGACGGCCCTAACGGCACAACCTGGCGGCTGGAATAAGATGGTTGACTTTATTTACGGCCACTGGGCAGTGATGGAAACGCTGCGCGCCGGCCGGCGGCGGTTGGAGCAGCTTTTGATAAGCGAGTCAGCCGAGGAGCGCGGCTTGGTGGCGGAAATTGTCGCCGCCGCCCGCGAGCGCGGCGTGAACGTCAACCGCGTGCCGCGCCGCATCATTGATGACCTGGCCGGCGGCGCTAACCATCAGAACGTCGTGCTGCGCGCCGGCCCGTATCCCTACAGCGATATGGACACCGCCTTTGCCCTGGCCGCCCAACGCGGCGAGAAGCCGTTCTTCCTGCTGCTGGACCTGCTCAAAGACCCGCAGAACGTGGGTGTGCTGCTGCGCGTGGCCGATTCGGTAGGCGTGCACGGCGTCGTGTTTCAGGAGCGGCGCAGCGTCAGCGTGACGCCGGCGGTGGTCAACGCCTCATCGGGGGCAGTTGAGCACCTCCACTGCCTGCAGGTAACCAACCTGGTCAGCGCCATGAAAGACCTCAAAGCGCGCGATGTGTGGCTGGTGGGCCTGGACATTGGCCCCGACGTGCCGCCGATAGACCGCACCAACCTGGACATGCCCATCGGCCTGGTGCTGGGCAGCGAAGGCGAGGGCATGCGCCGGCTGGTGCGCGACACCTGCGACCTGCTGCTGCAGCTGCCGATGCGCGGCCACGTCGCCAGCCTCAACGTTGCCACGGCTGGCTCGATCGCGCTCTACGCTGCCTGGCAGGCGCGCGGCTGGCAGGGCTGGCCGCACGCGCAGCCGGCCCACTGAGGAAAAACCGCTCCCATTCTGTATACAAGGTGTGACCGACTATGATTGACGAGATTCTCAACGAAACCCGGCAGAAGATGAAAGCATCGCTCAGCGTTTACGAAGAGGACCTGCAGGGCATCCGCAGCGGCCGCGCCAGCACCGCGCTAGTGGATCGCCTGACGGTGGATTACTACGGCCAGCAGACTGAGCTGCGCCAGCTCGCCAACATCTCTACGCCGGAGGCGCTGCAGATACTCATCCGTCCATTCGACAAGAGCACCTTGAAAGCCATCGAGAAAGCGATCCAGCAGGCCAACATCGGCGTCAACCCCAGCGTGGACGGCGAGAACATCCGCCTGGTGATGCCCCCCCTCACGCGCGAGCGACGCCAAGAACTGGTCAAGTTCCTGCACAAGCGCATGGAAGAGGCCCGCGTGGCAATGCGCAACATCCGCCGCGCCGCCAACGACGACCTGCGCGATTTCGAGCGAGAGAAGATGATCTCTGAGGACGATCTGAAGCGCGGCCAGGAAGAGGTGCAGCGCCTTACCGATCAGTTTATCGAGCAGATTGACGAGCTGGGCAAGGCCAAAGAGCAGGAAATCCTGGAAATCTGACCAGGTGCGGCGCAATTCTGCAATGTTGCCGCCAGCACCAGGGTGTATACTGTAAGTCTGAGGCGCAGCCCCACAGTTCTGAAGTTGAGTGAAAGCGTCGTCATTATGGTTGCTAAACTGCATGAAAACACTGTGCCGGAGGCGACAGAGCTTGTGGAAATCCCCCGGCACGTGGCTATCATCATGGACGGCAACGGACGCTGGGCTAAAGCGCGCGGCCTGCCGCGCACCGAAGGACACCGGCAGGGCACGGAAAACCTGCGCCGCATTTTGCGCGCCTGTGTCGAGTTCGGCGTTGAGATTCTCACCATCTATGCGTTTTCCACCGAGAACTGGAAGCGCCCGCGCGCCGAGGTGCGCGTCCTGATGAGCATTCTTGAAATGGTGATTGACCGCGAGCTGCGCGAGCTGCACGACAATGGCGTGCAGATCCGCCACATCGGCGAGCTGAACGGCATTGACCCGACACTGCAGCGCAAAATCCGCCATGCCTGCGAATACACACGCGGCAACAGCAAGCTCATCCTCAACGTGGCTTTTAACTACGGCGGGCGCGATGAGATCGTTCACGCCGTGCGCCGCATCGTGGCTGACGGCATCCCGCCGGAGAAGATTGACGAAGCCCTGCTGAGCCGCTACATGTACACCGGCTCTCTGCCTGACCCCGATCTCATCATCCGCACCAGCGGCGAGATACGCTCCAGCAACTTCCTGGTGTGGCAGGGCGCTTACAGCGAGTTCTACTTCACGCCGGTGTACTGGCCGGATTTTGACAAAGAGGAACTGCGCAAGGCGCTGGTGGAATACAACCGGCGGACGCGGCGCTTCGGCATGATTGACGAACAGCTCAACGGCCACACGCCAGCGGCTGGGTAATGGCGTCGAAATGGTCTAATTCGCACGAGGGGCTGCCTGATGATGGACAATGCGCTGCTGTTTGAAGTCAAAGAGTACATGGTGATTCTGCGCCAGCTGGAAGTAATGGAGTTCCAGGGCGTGACCATCCGCCTGCGCGGCATCGTGCGCTGCATCGGCGACGAGCACACGCTGGACGTGTATTTCCTGGCGCCAGACAGCCCGATGCCCGCCCCGCTGATTGACTTAACAGGCAAGAAGGGCTATATGTTCATGCCCTTTTCTGATTTGACGACACTTGTTGACCTGCTGCGCAACGAATCGCCCATCTATGCTCACCTGCGCGGCGACCGCCCGGAGTGGACCAGCATCACCACCACCAAAGAGCCAGTGGGCGAGGGCGAGTAGGCTGCGCGCGTGCCCGCTTAACGGCCGATAGATACAGGAGGAGCGCGGTGGCCGTACTGATTTTCCTGATAATCCTGGACCTGGTGATGATGGCGGTGGTGCTGTACTTCGTCGTTCGCGAGCCGCAGCACCGCCAGCCGGCCCACCATCCTTTCCTGGCCGAGGCGGCCGAGGCCGGCCCACGCGCCGCCGCAGATGAGGCCGCCCCAGCGCAGCCGCCCCAGGCCGACGCAGAATAAGCGCGGCGCAGCGGCCCGGCAGCGCTGTGCAGCCCAACCGCAGCTACAACAGCCGCGCGCTGCCCTGGCCGGTGGACTGGGACGCGGTCTTCGGCGGGCCGAGGCCGCTGCTGCTGGAGATTGGCTTCGGCTATGGCCAGTACCTGCTGCACCTGGCCCGGCAGCGGCCCGACGCCGGCGTGATCGGCCTGGAGATCGCCAACCGCTGCCTGACGCTGGTGGAGCAGGCTGTCGCCCGCCATGGTTTGACTAATGTGCGCTTGATCCACAGCCCGGCCCACACCGCGCTGTACCACCTGTTCACGCCGGCGGCGCTGAGCGAGGTGCACGTCAACTTCCCTGACCCCTGGTTCAAGCCGCGCCACAGCCACCGCCGCCTGATGCAGCGCGACACGCTTGACCTGATCGTGAACCGCCTGCGCCCCGGCGGGGCCTTTTTCCTGGCCACCGATATCTACGACTACGCTGAGATGAGCGCGGCGCTGCTGGCGGACACGCCCGGCCTGGCCAACCTGCTGCCCGCGCCCTGGGTCAGTGAGATGCCGGGGCGCATCGTTACGCGCTACGAGGAAAAGGCGCGCCGCCAGGGCCGAACCTGCTGCTATTTCGCCTACCAGCGCACCGATCACCCCGCGCCGCCGGCTGCGCCGGTTGTGGAGCTGAATATGCCTCACCTGATCTTCACCAGCCCGCTGACGCTGGACGAGATGCTGGCCTGCTTCGAGACGCGCGAGCACAGCGCCGCTGGCGCGCACGTGCGCTTCATGTTCGCTTACCGGGGCGAGCGCGCGCTGCTGATTGAGACCTATGTTAAAGAGCCGACGATTGACCAGCACGTGGCGCTGATGGTGCTGGCGCGCGACGCGCCCAACGAGTACACCATCCAGCTCAACACGCTGGGGCAGCCGCGCCCGACGCCGGGCATCCACCAGGCCGTAGCCCTGCTGGGCGCCTGGCTGGTGAGCCTGCACCCAGACGCGCGGGTGGTCAAGCACAAGCTGCGCGCCGATCTGTGAAAAGGGTGCAAATTTGGCCAGCTCTCAAGTAGTCTTAATGCTGGAATGAACAAGATAACGATATATTGGTAATTGATCAAGATAACGGAGATGCCGCTTCGCACGCTGACTTCGAGCATCGCAGCCCTGCACTGCATCCCCCACCGCTGCGGCGCCCCCGGTTGTCTTGATTAACACGCCTGGTTTAACGCCAGGCACGCCGCAGCAATACCCCCCTTTGCTGCGGCGCGTTGTTCTGCGCTGCTTTTGGCTCAATCTGAGGCCAGCGCTTCAGCGGCTTCCGGCTGGCGGCCCCGCCAGAACAGGCTGATGAACGGGTTGGCCCGCGACTGCAGGTGATCGAGCACACTCACCAGCACAAAGCCCAGCGCCACCAGCGCCAGCGCCAGCGCGATTTCGCCCGCGCCGAACTGCGGCAGGCTGGCGGCCCCAGCGTTGGCCCGCTCCCAGATGGTGCGCAGCGATCCGATCATGAAGCCGGTGAGCGCGGCGATCGTCACTTGATAGTGACGCCGCAGCAGATAGCTGAGCACGCGCGAGAACACAACGATACCCACCGCCGCTCCGGCGGCCACCAGCGCCAGCGTGAGAAAGTCGCGGTCGCGCACGGCGCTGAGCACATGCTGGTACTGGCCTAGAATCAGCAGGATGAACGAGCCGGAGATGCCCGGCAGGATCATGGCACAGATGGCGATCGCACCGCTGACGAACAGCGTCAGCGGGTCGTGGCTGGCGTTCTGGAGCGCTGGCAGGCCGACGATGACGAAAGCGGCGGCCGCCGCAGCCGCCAATGACGCCACCGTGGCGGCCGACCAGCGAATCCTGACGCCCACTGCCACAATAGACGCCAGGATCAGCCCGCCGAAGAAGGCGAACACAAACGTTGGCTGGGTCTCCAGCAGGTGGCTGAGGGCGCTGGAGAGCAGGAACACGGCCGTCAGAATGCCCAGGCCGACCGCCAGCAGGAAGCGGAGGGGGATGTGCGTCAGCAGTTCGCCCAGGCGCAGGCGCAGCGCCAGCCGCAGCGCGGTGACGTCGAACGACTTGATGGCGTTAATCAGATCGGCGTAGATGCCCAGCACAAAGGCCATCGTGCCGCCGGAGACGCCGGGGACGATGTCGGCGGCGCCCATGGCAAAACCAGTGAAATACAGGCGCAGGTGCTGGCGCAGGGTTTTCGGGTGGGCATGGTCCTGGTGGTCAAGCATAGCGGGTCAAATCCTCTGGTGGCAAACTGGCTGCCTGCGCTGGCTCGCGCGGCACGCACATTGTCAGACAGCGGCCTTGCGGCCTGCTATCATCATCTTGCCCCAGCGCGGCCAGAGCGTCAATGACGAGTGTCGTCCAGGCGGCGCAGGGCGTCAATGGCGGCAGCGCGCACGCGCGCGTGCTCGCCGCGGCGGCTGGCGATATCGCGCAGAACATCTGCTGCCGCCGCTGTGCCGATCTCGCCCAGCGCCCGCGCGATCCACATGCGGTGTTCCACTGTTGTGCCGCCCTGCTCGTACAGCGCCGCCAAGTGCACCACCGCGCCAGTGCCCAGCTTGACCAGCGCACGCAGCGCCTGGCTGGCCACTTCCGGCACATCGGCGTACAGCGCTTCCAGCAGGGCGGAAGTGGCACGCGGGTCGTCCAGCTCGCCCAGGATGAGCGCCGCGTACACCCGCGTTTCGACAAACGGGTCCTCCAGCAGCAGATCAGTGAGGCCGTCAAGGGCGCGCGTGTCGCGGCGTCTGCCCAGCTCGAACAGCGCGGCCTGCCGGTCGGTGCGGGTCGCGGCCGGCGCGGCGCTGATGGCGTGCAGCGCGTCGAGGGCTAGGCTGTAGGGAATTTCGCCGAGGGCAGCGATGGCCCGCGCGCGCACATCCTGGCTGGGGTCGTCCAGCATGTCGGTCAGGCCCTCGACAGCGCGGATATCGCCGATTTTGCCCAGCGCCTCGATGACGAATAGCCGCGCCCAGCGGTCGGTTTGGGCGTACAGCAGGTCTATGAGCGGGTCTACAGCGCGCACGTCCCCCAACTGTCCTAGGGTTTTAACGGCGCGCGTGTACAGGTCGCTCACCGGGCCTTGCAGGATGTTGATGAGGGGGCGAACAGCGCGGGCGTCGCCCATGCGCCCGAGGGCGACGGCGGCCTGGTGCCAGGTCTCGGCGTCGGCGTCGTGCAGCAGGTTGGCCAGCGGCTCGACGGCGCGCTGGTCGCCGATGCGGCCCAGCGCCTCGGCCGCGCCGGCGCGCACCGGCGGGTTGGGGTCGTAAAGGGCGCGCACCAGCGGCACGACAGCCGGCCCGCCGATTTTGGCCAGCACCACCACCGCGCCAAAACGCACCCACTCATCAGCGTCGCTCAGGCACTCGATCAGCGGCGCGACGGCGCGTTCACCGCCCAGATGCAGCGCCCACACCAGCGGCTTGCGCACCTCTGGGTCCGGCTCGTGGCGCAGGCGGAAGATGAGCGCCCCCAGGGCGCGCTGGTCGCCGATTTTGCCCAGCGCCCGCGCCGCGCCCGCGCGCACATTGGGGTTGGCGTCGTCCAGCGCCGCAATCAGCGGCTCCACAGCGTCCACCCCGGCGCGCACCAGGTCATCCACGACCAGCGTGTGGGCGCGCCGGTCGTCGGTGCGCAGGGCAGCGATCAGAATGGGCACGTTGGCAGCGGCGTTCACGCAGAGCATCCTCCTGGTACACTGCGGCGGGCGTTTGATGGCGATTGTGCGGCGGCGGCCTCGCAGCCGCCTAACGCCAGGCGCAGCTTGTGACAGATTTTACACTTGTTACGCATAGACCACGTATTGGGTCAAAAACTGCATAACCGTTTGGTAGTAGTCGGCGATTGTCTCGGCCCTGCGCCAGCCGTGCCCCTCGCCCTCGTATACGCGGTAGACGTGCGGCACACCGCGCGCCCGCAGCGATTCGACGATCAAATCCGACTGGCTGCGCGGCACGACGTTGTCCTCTGCGCCCTGGAACACAGCCAGCGGGTCTACGATTTTGCTGGCGTGGAACAGCGGTGAGCGCGCCCGGTAGACGGCCGCGGCCTCTGGCAGCGGCCCCAGCAGCGAGTCGCTGTAGCGGGCCTCGAACTTGTGCGTGTCCTGAACCAGCAGGAATTGGTTGGACACCCCATAAAGGCACACGCCGGCCCGGTAGAAGCCGGGCTTCTCTACCAGCGACTGAAGCACGGTGAAGCCGCCAGCGCTGCCGCCCAGGATAACTAGTTTGGCGCGGTCAGCGCGGCCCGTTTCGACCATGAACAGCGCGCCGCTGGCGCAGTCTTCTACGTCGTAGACACCCCAACTGCCGCGCAGCTTGTTCAGATAGGCCTTGCCGTAGCCGGTGCTGCCCCGGTAGTTGACCGCCAGCACGGCAAAACCGCGCGTAGCGAAGAACTGGGCCTCGGGGCTGTAGGCCGCCGTCACCTGGCCGGACGGCCCGCCGTGAACCAGAACGATCAGCGGCGGCTGGCCAGGGCAGGCGTAGCGATCGCTGGTGGGCGCGAAGTACAGACCGTGCACTGGCTCGCCGTCGTGCCCGGCCCAAGTGAGCGCTTCGGGCTTGGCCAGCTGCTCTGGCGGCGTGGCTTCGTCGCTGCTGCGCCGGTGAACGCGCACCGCTTCGTCCGGCGCGCTTACCAGCACGCGCGCGCCGGGCAGATCAGGGTCGGCAGCCAGTGTGGGCGGCGGCTCAGACACCAGGGCGGCGCTTACGACGCGCTGCGGCACAGCCCAAGACGACGCCAGCAGCGCCACCGTGCCGCTGCGCGAGATGGCGATCTGCGCCAGGTGGGTGTACGTCTCGAACACAGCCGCGCGTTCCGCCCGTCCGGATGGCACGGCGACGCGCCACAAGCTGTAAAAGCCGCGCTCGCTGCGCTGGACGAGCAGGGCGCGGCTGTCCGGTGTCCAAACGAACGACCGCATCCCCTGTGTCCAAGCGGGGACAGCGTGCTCGGCCTCGTCGTGCGTGAGCTGAGTATGCTGGCCGCTGTGCAAGTCGCAGACGTAGAGCTGCCACCAGCCAGTGGCGTCGCTGGTGTAGGCCAGCCAGCGGCCGTCAGGCGAGAACTCCGGTTGGAACACCGCCACTGCGGCGTCGCCAGCCAGCGTCGTGGATTCGGCCACCACGGGCAGGCCGCCCGCCCGCTGGTCGAGTGTCAGCAGGCGCAGCTCAGTCCCGTCCCAGGGCATCTGCGGGTGGTTCCAGGCGATGTACGCCAGCCGCGTTCCGTCAGGACTCCAGGCGGGCTGCATGGCGAAATCCGTGCCGTAGGCCAGCTTGGCGGGCCAATGTTCGCCGGCGGTGTCCACGACAGCCAGGCCATCCACGTCCTCGTAGTGGTGGACGAAGACCACCCAGCGGCCATCAGGCGAGACCCGCGGCGCAGCGGCCTGGCCAAAGGCCGGCGTGATGGGCCGCGCCGGGCCGCAATCCAGCGCCTGCCGGAACAGCCGCCCCCCTGGCCCAACAAAGTAGACATAACCGCCAGCTGCTGTAAAATCGCCGCCGCCGTAGCCCACGCGCGCCCGCACGGGCAGGTCAGGGGGCGTCAGGTCGCGCGGGGCGTCAGCGCCGCGCTGCGCCACCAGCACGCCCAGGCCGCTGCGCTCTTCCAGCCACACCAGCGTTGCGCCGTCGTCGTCCCACTGGGCATCGCGCAGGCGCAGGCTGGCCGCCAGCGCTTGAGGCGTGAACGCACCGGGCCACGTGCCGTAGGGGCGTGTCGCTGCTGTCATACATGTTCCTTTCTGTCGTCCCCTACATTATGCCGCGCCCCGCCCTGGCCGGCCACTGACCTGCTCTGCAGCGGGGACAGCGCGCCGGGTTACAGTCTGTTTATGAGGCGGCGAAACTTCTAATACAGCGCTGATGAATTTGGGTTATTGGGTTTTGCGTGTGCCTGATATAATTATTTGAGGTGAGTGTAAGTGTAAGCATCGTAGTGTTGAGTCGGTTTGTCGGTGCAACGCGGGTAACGGTGGCTGCCCAGCCACACATGACGGAGGATTTTTACCGTGCCAAACAAGATGGAGCGCTTCACACAGCGGGCGCGGCGTGTGCTGAGTCTGGCGCAGGAAGAAGCTGAACGGCTGCAGCACAACTATATCGGCACTGAACACCTGCTTTTAGGGCTGATGCGCGAGGAAGGCGGCGTGGCCGGGCGCGTTCTGCGCGAGCTGGGCCTGGAACAGCGCCGCGTCGAAGAGCTGGTGGAGCGCCTCACCCGCGCCTCCACCCGCACCCCCAGCGCCCAGCTTGATCTTTCCCCCGGCACCAAGCGCGTGTTGGAGCTGGCCGTAGACGAGGCCCGCCGCATGGGCCACCACTACATCGGCACTGAACACCTGCTGCTGGGCCTGGTGCGCCAGTCGGAAGGCGTGGCAATTGAGGTGCTCAAGCGGCTGGGCGTCAGCCCGGAGGAGGTGCGCCGCCAGACGCGGCGCGTGCTTCAAGAAAGCCCGGTGCAGTCTAACCCCACGCCAGAAGAGGCGCGCCGCCCCCGCCCGCAGCGCGAGGGTAAGACCCCGCTGGTGGATCAGCTCGCCACGGACCTGACCGCGCTGGCGCAGGAGGGCAAGCTGGACCCGGTGGTGGGACGCGAGACCGAGATCGAGCGCGTGATCCAGGTGCTCAGCCGCCGGCGCAAGAACAACCCGGCCCTCATCGGCGAGCCGGGCGTGGGCAAGACCGCCATTGTTGAGGGGCTGGCCCAGCGCATCGTGATGGGCGACACGCCCAAACCGCTGCTGGGCAAGCGCGTGCTGCAGCTTGACGTTGGCTCGCTGGTGGCCGGCACGATGTACCGCGGCCAGTTCGAGGAGCGCCTGAAGCGCGTGATCGAGGAGCTGAAGTCGTCCGACAGCATCCTCTTCATTGACGAGGTGCACATGCTGGTGGGCGCTGGCTCTGCCGGCAGCAGCGTGGACGCGGCCAACATCCTCAAGCCGGCGCTGTCGCGCGGCGAGCTGCAGTGCATCGGCGCGACCACACTCGACGAGTACCGCAAGCACATCGAGAGCGACGCCGCCCTAGAGCGCCGCTTCCAGCAGATCATGGTGGACGAGCCGTCCATCGAAGAGACTATCGAAATTCTGCAGGGCATCAAGCAGCCCTACCAGGAGCACCACAACGTCGAGATCACTGACGACGCGATTGACGCGGCGGCCCACCTCTCGGCGCGCTATGTGCCGGATCGCTTCCTGCCCGACAAGGCGATTGACCTGATTGACGAGGCCTCGGCTCGGCTGCGCATGTACAAAAGCCCAGAGGCCGCCCAGGTGCGCAACGCCGAACGCGAGCTGAGCAACATCGAGGACGACATCCGCATCCTGGAAGAGGACAACGCCAACCCTGAAGAAATTAAACGGCTGAAGGTGCAGCGCGACAACCTGCGCGCCACTTTGGCTGCCCTGAAGGCCAACTGGAACGAGGAGACCAACCAGCCGCGCCTGTCGAAAGAGGATATCGCCGAGGTTGTCTCTATGTGGACCGGCATACCGGTCATGCGCATCGCCGGCGAGGAGAGCGAGCGGCTGATGCATATGGAAGAAGCGCTGCACAAGCGCATCATTGGCCAGCATGAGGCAATTGAGGCTATCAGCAAGGCGGTGCGCCGCGCGCGCGCCGGCCTCAAGGACCCGCGCCGTCCTATTGGCTCGTTCATGTTCCTGGGGCCGACCGGCGTGGGCAAGACTGAGCTGACCAAAGCTCTGGCCGAGTTCTTGTTCGGCAGCGAGGACGCCCTCATCCAGCTTGACATGAGCGAGTTCATGGAACGCCACTCGGTGGCGCGGCTGGTGGGCGCGCCGCCCGGCTACGTGGGCTACGAGGACGCGGGCCAGCTTACTGAAGCGGTGCGCCGCCGGCCCTACAGCATCATCGTTTTCGACGAGATCGAAAAGGCCCATCCTGAAGCGTTCAACATGCTGCTGCAGGTGATGGAAGAAGGCCAGCTCACCGACGCGCGCGGCCGCACGGTCAACTTCCAGAACTGCATCATCGTCATGACCAGTAACATCGGCGCAGACACAATTAAGCGCGGCGCTACGCTGGGCTTTGACCTCAAGCGCGACGAAAACGTCACTGAAGCCGAGAGCTACGCCGACATGCGCAAGAACGTGATCGAGCAGCTGCGGCGCGCCTTCCGGCCAGAGTTCCTCAACCGCGTGGACGCCACCATCGTCTTCCGCTCGCTGACCCGCGCCGAGATCAAAGAGATCGTCGAGCTGGAGATGCGCAAGGTGCGCGAGCGCCTGATCGAGCACGCCATCACGCTGGAGATGACCGACGACGCCCGCGAGTGGCTGGCCAATCACGGCTACGACCCTGAGTACGGCGCGCGCCCGCTGCGCCGCCTGATCCAGAACGAGGTCGAGGACGTGCTGTCCGATGGCATCCTGTCGGGCAAGTTCAGTATGGCGAGCACCGTCCGCATCCGCGCAGGCGAGGACGACAAGCTGGTGCTGGAGACGGTCGAAGAGGACCAGGTGGAAGCACCGCTGGCCTGAGCGCGCCACGCCGATCAAACCAGAACGCCTCAGAACCCCCGAAAGCGCCTGGCGCGCCCGGGGGTTCTGCTTTTGTGCGCTGGCGGCGGCTCAGAATTCGTACTCGTCGAAGTCGCTGCTCAGGTGCACCGGCCCGCTGAACGTCTGCTGCGCCTCTGGCACGATGAGATGCGGGTCGGTGTTCCACACCTGATAGTGGATCAGATACAGGCTGCGCGCGCGGCACTGGGTCGCCGTTTCGCCAGCCTGGCGCGCGCTGGAATGGCCCTGGCCCTCGCCAGCCGCCTCGTGGATCAGCAGGTCGGCGTTGGCGCACAGCTCAGCCAGCAAGGGGTTTGGCTCGGTGTCGCAGGTGTAGGCCAGGACGCGGCCGGTGACTTTGTTCTCGACGCGCAGGCCGATGGTGGGGATGAAGTGCTTGACAGGCCAGGCGGTGATGCGGAAGTCCTCGTTTTCCAGCACCGGGGCGGCGCTGCGCTCGCGCACGCGGTGGAACGTCACCGGGAAGAAGCCCGGCCACGACTCCCACTGGAAAGCGGCCATCAGGTCTTCAGCGCGGTTGACGCAGTGCGGCAGGCCGTAGAAGCGCAGCGGGGCCTGCCGCCCCAACTGCCACATATGCATCAGCATGTTGGGCATGCCGGAGACGTGATCCGGGTGAAAGTGCGTCAGGATCACGTCGCCCAGGCCATCGTCGCTGATGCCCAGGTTCTTGAGCTTGCCCAGCGGGTTGGAGCCGCAGTCAACAAGAATGGGCGAGCTGCGCTCGCCGATGAGGACAAAGTGGGTGTTGTCGTGGGCAGCGTCCGAGACAACCGCTGCCGAACCAAGAATGACAATGCGGGCCATGATAACCTTTGCGGCTGGGTAGAATCAGTATAGAGATGAGAAGCCGCGTTATCTCCTAGTATACTCCGGTGCGCGTTTTGCGAAGGTAGAAAACTCGGGGCGCGGCGCGCCTACCCTCTCCTACTCCTAATGGAGAAGCTCGAGCGGCTGTGCCGTCCCGGATGAGGTTTGCATGCCTTTAGTTTGCTGGGGTATTTCGCCCCCAAAGTCGAATGCCCCCACCGCCCAGCGCGCCCGCCGGAAGTGTTGAGGCGAGGGGCGTTGGCACAGTGGCAGACAGTGCTACACTGGTTAGCAGATCGAAGACACACAGGCGGCAAGACACCGTGAACGACAGCCAACTGGCGCGCCGGCTGGCGATCCTGGAGCGGATTGCTGAGATCAGTCTGGTGCTGAACTCGACCCTGGAACTAAGGCCGCTGCTGGCCTATCTGATGGATGCAGCCGCCGCTGTCGCCGACGCCGAAGCGGCCTCGGTGTTATTGTGGGACGCGCGCACCGCCGCGCTGGTGTTCACCGCCACCACCACCAGCACGGCGGCGCTCAACCTGGTGGGCCAGCCGGTCCCGCTGGACGGCAGCATCGCCGGCACGGTCATGCGCGAACAGCGCATCGTCCAGGTGGACGACGTCGAGCGCGACACCCGTCACTACCGCAGCGTAGACCGCGCCACTGATTTCCGCACCCGCTCGATCCTGGCCGTCCCGCTGATGTCAAAAGACCGGCTGATCGGCGTGCTGGAGATTCTCAACAAGCGCGTCCTGCCCTGGACAGCGGACGACCACCACTACGTGTCCACGCTGGCGGCCCAGGCGGCGGTCGCTATTCGCTCGGCCCAGCTCGTGGCCGAGCTGCAGCGGGCCAACGCCGAGCTGAGCGAGCTGGACAGGCTCAAAAACGACTTCATCGCCATCGCTTCGCACGAGCTGCGCACGCCGCTGGGGGTAATCCTGGGCTACGCCAGCTTCCTGCAGGAGACGTCGTCCGGCGAGGTCAATGAACACGCCACCAAAGTGGTCAACAGCGCGCTCCAGCTCCGCCGCATCATCGAGGACATGACCAACCTGCGCTATCTCAATCAGCGCGACCCGCAGCCCGTGCGCGCTCCGGTGCGCCTGGCTGCGTTGCTGCAAGCGGTGGGAGATGATATGCTTGAGCTGTGCAGCGCCGAAGGCCATCGCCTGGAGATCATCCTGCCGCCCGCTGACCTGCTGGTGGACGTTGACGAGAGCTGGATCAGCATGGCGCTGACCAACGTGCTGAACAACGCGGTGCGTTTTACGCCGCCCGGCGGCCGCATCACGGTGGCCAGCAGCGTGCCCAACGCAGCGGAAGCGTGGGTGACAGTGACCGACACGGGCATTGGCCTGGCCCCGGACGCGCTGGAACGGGTGTTTGAGGAGTTCTTCCAGGTGGAACACCACATGACACGGCGGCACGGCGGCCTGGGCATCGGCCTGAGCATCGCGCGCGGATTGGTGGAGGCACACGGCGGGCGCATCTGGGCGTCCAGCCCTGGCCTCGGCCAGGGCGCAACGTTTACGCTGGCGCTGCCGCTGGCGGGCGCCCCGCCTGCGCCTGCTTTGTAGTGATTAGCTTAAGCGACAGGAGATAGCCACAAAATGAGCCTCTCGTTTACTTGGCTGGGCCATTCGGCCTTTCTGTTCGAAATTGACGGCCACAAGATGCTGCTTGACCCGTTTCTCACCGGCAACCCGCTGGCCCCCCGCTCTGCCGACGAGATCGCCTGCGACATCATCTTCCTCACGCACGCGCACGGCGATCACATCGGCGACGCTGTGCCCATCGCCAAGCGCACCGGGGCCAAGATCGTCTCTAACCATGAAATCGCCTCTTGGGCAGATCGGCAGGGCGCACCCAGCACGCACGGCCAGAACACGGGCGGCGGCTGCGATCACGGCTTCGTCCACGCCAAGCAAACCATCGCCTTTCACAGCTCGTCGTTTCCCGACGGCAGCTACGGCGGCGACCCCAACGGCTTCATTTTCACAACCAGCGGCGGCCGGCGCATCTACTTTGCCGGTGACACAGCGCTCTTTTCTGACATGCAGCTGATCGGCGACGCCAACATTGACATCGCCTTTCTGCCGATCGGCGACAACTACACGATGGGGCCGGACGACGCCATCCAGGCGACCAAGTTCATCCATCCCAAGCTGGTCGTGCCCATGCACTACAACACGTTCCCGCTGATCGCGGTGGACGTGGCCGGCTGGGCCAGGCGCGTCAACAACGAGACCGGCGCGCAGCCGGTCGTGCTCGACCCCGGCGGCTCGTTCACGTTCTGAATCAGCAGCCAGCAGGCCCTCGCAGTTACTGCGCCTGCCGCGTTACCCACCCCCGCTCCATGCCAGTGGAGCGGGGGAGCTGCGCTTTCCCCTTGTCTATTGCGGCAGCGCTTTGTTGTTTGCAGACTGTAAGCATCTAAAGACCCCATGTTGTAATAAACTAAAGAGAGAGGGCTGGGTAAGTGAAGCGTGCTGCAAGCCCAGCGCAAGCCGGCTGTGGTATCTGGTGTAGCTGTTGCAAGAATTGGCATTCATGCGGGAGGAGAGATGCGCACCTGTTTTGTCATCATGCCCTACGGCGGCGCCGACGAGGCTAAACGCAACCACTACCTGGGGGTGTATCAAAGCATCCTAGCGCCTGCCGCCCGCGAGGCCGGCTATGTTCCCAAACGCAGCGACATCTCCGGCGCGCCAGGCAGCATCACGCTGGACATCGTGCGCGACCTGGCGAATTCCGATATCGTCATTGCCGATCTCACCGAGGGCAACCCCAACGTCTTCCTGGAGATCGGCATCCGCCATGTGATGCGCAAGAGCGGCACAGTTCACGTTGTTAACAAGCACTATGCGCCGTCAATCCCTTTCGACCTGCGCAACTACCGCGCCATCGAGTACTCGGTTGACCTGGCGGACATACCGGACTTTATCCAGCAGATCGTCGCTGCAATCCGGCTGCGCGAGAGCGACCCAAACCGCTCTGACAACCTGGTACACGACGCGCTGCCCAGCCTGCCCGTTGACGTGCGCACCATCGGCGACGAAGAGCTGCGCAAGCAGATCGAGCTGCTGCAGCAGAGCCTAGCCGAGCTGCGCGAACAGAAAACCAAGCTGGAGACGCGCCTGGCGCTGATTGACCCGCTGGCGCTGAAAGACGACGGCCTGTCAGCCGAGCTGGACATTGACCAGATTCTGGACGAGGCCGACGCTATCCGCGCGTCAACCGGCCAGAACGCGCTGCTGCGGCTGCACAGAGCGCTGGAACAAGGCGGCGAGCAGGGCTTCATCAAGGAGCTGCGCACGATTCTCAAAAGCCCGTATCTCGAGTCCAACGACTACATGGCGATCTCGCACATGTGCGACCAGCTTGGCCTGGACGAACACGGGCGCGCCACGCTGGAGATCGGCCACGCGCTGTATCCAGAGCGGGTGGACATGATGCTCTCGCTGGCGCACGACTATCACCGTTCGGCCAACCGCAACCTGCGCGCGCGCGGCCGCAAAATGGTGGAGGACTACCTGTCGGTGCAGCACACGCCGGAGGGGCCGAAGCTGGCTGGGCGGCCGCCGGGCGAGTACAGCTCGGCAGCCATCGCCATCTTTAAACGAATACCTTTACGAGAGCCAGTTCCAGTGGGTGATCTCAATCGCCGATTCGTTCGAGGAACAGCTTGGCCCGAATGTGCTGTTCGCCCGCAACAAGGCGCGCGCGCTGCATAAACTGAGGCTGAACGAGGAGGCTGAGGCCGCCTTCGAAAGAGCTGTAGAGATAGACCCGCGCGACGACACGCTGCACGCGTTCTACGCCGACTTTCTGGACGACCTGGGCCGCTACGATGAAGCCTATGTTGAGTACGAGAAAGCCATCTGCGGCGATCCTAACGACGGCAACCGGTTCATCAACCTAGCGAACCACATTATGCTGCGCGGCGTGCTGCGCGGCGGCACAAACGATTTCATCGGCCCCGTGTCCATCCAGGAGCGGGTAAAAGTGGCGATGCCGCTGTATCTCAAGGGCATCGAAATCTCGCCGCACAAGCGCCGCGATGTGGTGGCCGCGCTGGTGCGTTTCAGGCAGCTAGCCGAGGCTCAGGAAATCCAGGAGGGTCGTGTTCCTGATGGGCAGTACGACACCAGCGCCCTGGAGTATGTGCTGTACCTGATCGCAAGCGGCGCGTGAGCGCGCTCACACCAGCCCCAGCAGCCGGGCGGCGGTCGCGGTGACGAACGTCACGCTGAAGCCCAGCGCCAGCGGGAGCAGCGCCGCAGCCGCCGTCCACTTCAGGCTTTTTGTCTCGCCGTAGATGGTAAGCAGTGTGGTGCTGCACGGGTTGTGCAGCAGGCTGAACAGCATCAGGTTGACCGCCGTCAGCAGCGTCCAGCCGCCCACCTGCGTCAGCACCGTGTATACCTCGGCGTCCTCCAGCTCCAGCATGACGCCGGCCTGCGCCCCAGCGATGTTGCGCCCCAGCGTCAGCGTGAGCATCAGGATGGTGGGGATGATGATCTCATTGGCGGGAATGGCCACAATGTACGCCAGCAGGATCACGCCGTTCAGGCCGATCAGCAGGCCCAGCGGGTTGAGCAGGTTCACCAGGTGCGCCGCGATGCTGGCGTCGCCGATGGCCACATTGCTGATGAGCCAGATGACCGCGCCTGCCGGGGCCGCCATGAGCACGGCGCGCGACAGCACGATCAACGTGCGGTCAATCAGCGAGGTGTAGAGCGTGCGCAGCACCTGCGGCGGGCGGTAGGGCGGCAGCTCCAGGCTGTAGACCGACGCCTCGCCCTTGAGCCAGGTGCGCGAGAGAAAGGCCGACACCAGCAGCGTGAAAACGATGCCCAGCAGAGCCGTCGCCACCACGCTGAGGGCCGCTGCTGCGCTGGCCAGCGCCGGCGGCGCAGACGCGCCGATAAAAATCGTGCCCATCAGGATCAGCGTGGGCCAGCGCCCGTTGCAGATGCTGAAGTTGTTGGTGAGAATGGCGATCAGGCGCTCGCGCGGGCTGTCAATAATGCGCGTGGAGATCACGCCAGCGGCGTTGCAGCCGTAGCCCATCATCATGCTGAGCGACTGCTTGCCGTGCGCGCCGGCGCGGGCGAACAGCCGGTCCAGGTTGAAGGCCACGCGCGGCAGGTAGCCGAAGTCTTCTAAGAGCGTGAACAGCGGGAAGAAGATGGCCATTGGCGGCAGCATGACGGCCACCACCCAAGCTGTCGCCAGGTAGACTCCGTCAATCAGCAGGCCGCTGAGCCAGGCCGGGGCGCTGAGCGCCGCCGCGCCCGCGCGCAGCAGGCCGTAGACGTGCACTAAGAGCAGCTCTGAGAGCAGGCTGGACGGGATGTTGGAGCCGGCAATCGTGATCCAGAAGACGGCCAGCAGCATCACCCCCATGACGACGAAGCCGTAGATCGGGTGCGTCAGCAGGCGGTCCAGGCGCTGGTCGAAGCTCAGCCGCGCGCGCGCGCTGTCGCGGATCACACTTTCGTCGGCGATGCGGCTGGCGTCGGTGAAGATGGCCTCCATCAGCTTGTCGTGGTAGTCACCGCCCACCTGCTGGCGCAGGTCAGCGGCTCGCTGGAGCAGGGGCGAGTCCGGCGTCGTCATGAGGCGGCCTCCAGCACAGCCGCTGGCACAGAGGCCGCTGGGGCCAGTTCGCGCGCCAGGTCGCCCAGCGTGCGGTCGCGCACGGCCTGCTCGATGCTGGCGTCGCCATCGAGCAGGCGCAGCGCCACCCAGCGGGCGTTGGGCAGGCCGGGGAACTCGGCCTCGATCTGCGCTGCCAGCTCGCTGACGGCGCGCTCAAGCTGCGCGTCGCGGTACTGGATGCGGTGTGGGCGGGGCGCATACGCGCCAGTGGCCACCTGCGCGATCGTATCGAGCAGCTCTGGGATGCCCTGGCGCTTGCGGGCCGCCATCGGGACAACAGGCACGCCCAGCCGCCGGCTCAAATGGCGTGCGTCAATGTTGATGCCGTGGCGCTCGGCCTCGTCCATCAGGTTGAGAGCCACCACCACGCGGTCGGTAATTTCTAAGATTTGCAGCGCCAGGTTGAGGTTGCGCTCCAGACGGGTGGCGTCCAGCACGACTACCGTCACAGTTGGCTGGCCGAATAAGATGAAATCGCGGGCGATCTCCTCGTCAGCGCTGGTCGAAAGGAGCGAATACGTGCCGGGCAGGTCTACCAGCTTGTACTTGCTGCCGCCGTAGATAAAGCCGCCCTCAGCGCGAGAAACGGTCTTGCCCGGCCAGTTGCCTACGTGCTGGCGCAGCCCGGTGAGGGCGTTGAAGATGGTGCTCTTGCCGGTGTTGGGGTTGCCGGCCAGCGCGACTACGTAGTCATACCCTTGGGTGTTGATGCCCAGCTTGCGCAGTTGGGCGTGGTTGTACAGGCCGCAGGTTGCGCAAGCGGCGTCCGCGGCAGCAGTCAGTGCAGCGCTCATCTCAGCCTCCAGTGGCCGGCGTTTCAGCCGGTTCAATCACAATTTCACGGGCCTGCGCCCGCCGCAGCGCGATCAATGCGCCGCGCACGTCATAGGCGGTGGGATCGCCCAGCGGGCTGCGCAGCGCCGCCGTGATGCGCGTGCCGGGCAGGATGCCCAGGTCCATCAGGCGGCGGCGGTTCAGGCCGGTTGTGGCCAGCTCGACCACGACTGCGCTCTCGCCTGGCGCGAGCTGGTCCAACGTTCGCGGTGCAGCCGTGTTTTGAACCATCTCGAACCCTTACATGCAACACGATCCAACAATTATTTTAGGCTAGGCTAAACAATCTGTCAAGGGGGCAGTTTTTTTGCGGAGAGTGGTAAATTTTGCGGACATACGTGGTTCTTCGACGCTTAGAATCGCCGTCCGTATCCATAATCTTCACCAGCCCCCGGGGTAGTTTACTGCTGTACGCTAGGCGCGACTCCTGTTATAATAAGGTTAAACGGGGGTGACATGGCTTCGACAGGGGAGGCTGTGCACGCGTTGCAAGCCGCAGCGCCCAGAGCTGCGATATCAATGGGCACGGCAATAACTGCCAACAACAACAACTATGCTCTTGCGGCTGCTTAACGCGGCCGTCTGAGCAGCCAGCCTTGCGAGGCTGGCCGTCCGCCCCGATCGGCCCCGTCCGGTTGGATTGGCGGGCGTCACGAATGACGGGGTGCGCCTGTGCCGACGCCGATACCGCGCAGGCAAAGGTGGATCGGCTGGCCTCCAGCGTACCGGGCTGACCGGGGCTGCTGGGGGCGAGACACCAACGGTCAGCTAAGCTTGTAGAAGCGTGTGTGCGAATCTCTTGGACAGCGGTTCGACTCCGCTCACCTCCACTTACTTCATACCCCGAAAGTCTCAAGATTATCGGGTGGTGGTGACATTTTAACTGATACATGTCACGCTTTTTACCCATGAGCTGCAGGACAAAATGCGCGGGGGCGGGGGCGCGGCGCAGCGCGGCCGCTGGCTGATCGCAGCCAGCGCCGGGCACGCAGCGGGCTGAACGGACGGCTGAGCGGTCACCCGGCGATGCGCTGGCTGACGGCCGGGATCAGGTGGGGGGCCACGCGCTGGATCGAGTCCAGAACGTCGTAAAGGTCGTACGGTTTGGGGATGTAATCATTGGCGCCCAGCTCAAGCGCGGTAACGACGTCGTCCAGGGTGTAGCAGCACGACGTGAAGATTACCGGCAGGTGGGCCCACTGCGGGCAGGAGCGGATTTCAGCCAGCAGGGCGAAGCCGTCCATGGCTGGCATTTGCACGTCGCAGATGACCAAGTCGGGCAGCTCGGCGCGCAGTTCATTTAGGGCGAACGCGCCGTTATCTGCGGTAATTACCTCGAAACCGGAGACGTAGAGCAGGAAGGCCAGGTTGCGCTGCAGCGGCGCAAAGTCTTCAACGATAAGAACTTTTCCGAGGTTTTCTTGCGAATTCATGAATAAGCATCCCCCTTGCGCTTAACGCTAAATCAAGCGTAACGCAGTACCAGCGGCGGGGAAATAGGCGCTTTACAGAATTCATAAATTTTTCGAAATTTAACCGATAAAACCCGGACCCGCCCAGAGGCGGATCCGGGGTAAGAGCGGAGCGGGGAAGGGCGCGCTCAGAAACCGACGGGGATGAGCACCCCGGCGGGGTTGCGCACAGCGCCCTGCTCGGCCAGGACCCAACCGGTCGTCTCTACGCCGCCGCAGGCAGCCTCCAGCTCAAACCAGTTCGAGCCGGCGTCGCGCCCGCTGATCGGGTAGGCCAGCCGCCCCGGCACAGTGCACAGCGCCGGCGCGCCGGGCCGCGGCAGCGCCAGCAGCGGCGTGTCCACCCACAGATAAAAGCTGGGCAATGTCAGTTCGCCCAGCACTGGCACTTCTGGAATGCCGGTGAGGTCGCCGCGCAGGATGAGGAATTCAGCGTTCACCCAACCGCGCAGCCCGCCCACCTGCACATACCACCAGGTGCGGTCGGCGTTGCGGCCCAGCACGACCAGCGGCGTGCCGCCGTCAACAATGCCGACGACGGTGTAGCGATAGCTGTCGCCGCTGCGCAGGTTGAGGTTGTCGGTGTTCACAATGGCGTAGCCAGGCTGCCCGGCTGGCAGCCAGTCGGGGTTGATCGGGCGCGGCGGGGCGGTGTTGAGCGGAACCGGCGGCGCGGTTTCGCCGTCTGCAGGCTGCAGCACAAAGGCCTCACCGGGCAGGGCCAGCAGGCGCTCACGCGCGAAAGCGGCGTCAACGTCAATGCGGCCAAATGAGGGCAGCCCGGCACAGCTGCCGGTTGCCTCGTAGACGATCGCCTCTGGCAGGCCATTGCCCGCCAGGCTGATCACGCGCAGCCGCAGCGGGTTATACAGCGGGACTCGTGTCCACTGGTACGAGTCACCGGCCGGCCAGACGATTCGCCCGCCCACAAAAAACACATCAGAGACCGGCGCGAAGATCGTGTTGCCCGCGCCGTCAATGGCGCTGATGGCGAACGCCTCGCTGAACGCGCCGGTGTTGTCGCGCGTGAGCAGCATTTCGCTGCCGTTGCTGACAAAGCCGCCGCACGTGAGGGTGAGGTCGAAACTGCCGCTGGCGGCGCTGGCGGGCAGCAGGGCGGCCGCCAGCAGCAGGGCCAGCACCAGGAGCAGAACCGGTCTCAAGATCGAATACCTGGGGTTAGACGACATGATGTGGCTCCTTCTCAGTCTCAGTACAGCGGCGCAGAACGGCGCGTTATGCCCACAACTATGAGCCAGATCGCGCTTTTGCGCAATATCGCCAGCCGTAGGGTGAGCGTATGCTGCCCGTCAATTACACTTGACTGGTTCATGTTAGATTATAGATCGTCTGGTTGGAATGATGCCCCCCACCTTTTCACCCAGATAGCGACAAGTTTTCCCCCAAACACCGAACACCTCCGCCCCTCGGAGGTGTTCGGTTTCTGTGTCTGGCGTCAGCAGCACCTGACAGCGCCGCCACAAAGCGCATATAATGTGCAAGCGGAGGCAAGTGGAGAGCGTGCTCATGGTGATGAATACAGTGCGCAGGATTGTTCGGGTGGCGGCGTTGGCTGGGCTGGCGCTGCTGCTGGCCGCCGCTCCGCTGCGCGCCGATCCAGAGAGCGACCTCACCGCGCTGGACGCGCTGGCGCAGGCGGTCATCCCGCCGCGCGACCGGCTGGACCTGGCGCGGCGTCTGCTGGGCGCGGCCGATATACCACCCCGCCCTGCCAGCGCCGCCCCGCGCGCGCACGGCGAGCGCCAAACGTTCTGGGTCACAAACCTGTACGAAAACCGCCCTTTTCAGGTAACAGCGGCTCTGCGCGCGGTGGGCGAGCACATCTACCTGTGGGTGGAGGACGGCGTGAAGCTGCCGCCGGAGACGCTGGCCGAGCTGATTGAGGCGTTCGACACGCGCATCTACCACCAGGCGCGCGCGCTGTGGGGCAGCGAGGACGTGCCCGGCATTGACGGCGACCCGCGCGTTTACGCCCTGTTTGCTTTCGGCATGGGGCCGTCGGTGGCGGCGTACTTCGCCAGCGAACACACCAATCCCACCGCAGCCGTGCCCACTAGCAACCAGCACGAGATGCTCTTTTTCAACCTGGACGCCCTGGGCACGTTCTTCAGGGCGGATGATGTCGCCGGCGTGATGGCGCACGAGTTCCAGCACATGATCCGCGAGGCGCAGGACTCCAACGAGGACTCCTGGCTGGACGAAGGCTTCTCCATGTTCACCGAGCTGCACCTGGGCTACCCCTACAACAGCGTGGGGTTTGCGCACAGCTTTTTGGCTGCGCCCAACACGCAGCTCAACACCTGGCCCGAAAACGACACGACGCTGCCGCACTACGGCGCGTCGCTGCTGTTTGTCACCTACTTCTACGAGCGCTTCGGCCTCGACGCCCTACGCCAGCTCAGCGCTCACCCGGCCAACGGGTTGGCCTCGGTGGACGCGGTGCTGGCCGAGCTGGGCGGGCCGGACGCTGACACGTTGTTCGCTGATTGGGCGCTGGCCAACGCCCTGCAGGACGCCAGCCTTGCCGACGGGCGTTACGGCTACAGCCTGCTGACGTTGAGCAGCGCCCCGTCCGCCCAGATAGTGCCAGCTTACCCGTTTGAGCAGGCCGTCAGCGGCGCCAACCAATACGCAACCACGTATTTCCTGCTGACCGGCTTGGACGGATTCTCGGCGCTGGAGATTGCGCTGGCCGATCTGCCACCCGCCGCCCCGCTGTTCCCGGCCAAGGCCGCCAGCGGGGCGCGCGTGTGGTACAGCAACCGCGCTGACGACAGCAGCACCCGCCTGACGCGCGCCTTCGACCTCACCGGCGTGGACTCCGCCGCGCTGGAGTACAGCGTGTGGTATCACATCGAAAACCTGTGGGACTACGGCTATGTGATGGTAAGCGCTGATGGCGGCGCGACTTGGACGCCGCTGGCAACCGCCTACACCACCGATGCCAATCCGCACAACAACGCCTATGGCCCGGGTTACACCGGCAGCAGCGGCGGCTGGCTGCTTGAGCGCGTGCCGCTGGACGACTACACCGGGCAGGAAATCCTGGTGCGCTTCGAGATGATCACGGACGACGCGGTCAACCAGGCCGGCATGGTGATTGACGATGTGCGCATCGCCGAGATCGGCTATGCCAGCGACTTCGAAGACGACGCCGGCGGCTGGCAGGCAGAGGGGTGGGTGTGGGTCGAGAATGCGCTGCCGCAGCGCGCCTGGGTGCAGGTGGCTCAACGCGCTGGCGGCGAGCTGGCTGTGACGCGCTGGCTGGCTCCTGATGACGGGACGGGATGGACGCTGCCACTGCTGGCGGGCGCTGACCAGGCGCTGCTGGCGGTATCCCCGTTTGCGCCGGTGACGACCGTGCCGACGAGCTACACGCTGCGCGTGACAGGGCGCTGAGGTTTCAGGGGATGACCCGGCTGTTGAGCATGTCGTTGACCGCCTTGACCAGCCGCCGCAGCTCCTCCTCCATGTCGAGCGTGATGCCCTCCTGGATGGCTGCCTCGCGGAACAGGTCGCGCCCTTCGCGCAGCAGCTCCTGGCCTTTGCGGATGCGCGTCAGGCCGGCGCGCAGTTGGGTGCGGGCATCACGGCTGGCAGGGCTGGTGTAGTGGTCGGGGAAATCCCACCCGTGGTGGGCAGCGGCGGCGCGCAGCCCCCCCAGGAAGTCATCCGGCGCTGCCAGCTCGTGGGCGGCGCCGCGCTGCAGCAGGTCTTTGATGCTGGCGCTGAGCGTCGGCTCGACGCCGAAATCCAGCGTCGTGATGTCGCGGTAGCGGGCGTCCACGTCGGCCAATGTGCCGGGCTGCGGCCGCAGGCTGGTCATGCGCGGCGAGAGGCCGGTGAACACCGGATAGAGGATGCCGACGCACAGGTTGTGCACGTCCATGCGGCGGAGCTGGGCGTTGTCAGCGCTGAGCGGGTCGCCTTCGAGCTGGCGCGAGCTGTTGAAGTCAATGATCTGGAGGTGCGTGCCGTCCCAGTAGACGTGTTCCAGCTTGTGATCCAGGTAGACGACGCCCCGCTCGTGGGCGATCTTAAGCATCGTGCCGAACTGGAGCGCCAGCGCCAGCCCTTCCTCGCTGGGCAGCCGCCAGCGCACGCCTGGTTTGTTGGTCTTCATCAGGTAGAACAGGTTGCGGGTGCGCGGCAGGTTTTCGAGCGCCAGGTACGGACGCCAGTTCAGCCCGGCGAAGCGCGGCATGGCCTGCACGAAACCGAGCACGTCCTGCTGAAAGGACTCGATCTCGCCGCCGGCCGGCACTTCGGCCGGGCTGGACACATAGCCGCAGTCCAGCAGGTTGACCACTTGGGGCGTGTCGGCCAGCCTCATCAGCAGGCCGGCTTCGTTGGCGAAAGCGCGGTATTCCCAGCGCGTGTCGCCGTTTGGCGTCAGGTGTTCCGGGCGCAGCACCTTGAAGGCGACCGAGTGGCCGGTGCGCCGGTCCAGCGCCTCCAGCACGCGGGCGTAGTGGCCGAGAGCAAAGGTGTCAATGAAGTTGTCAATGCGGTACAAGTCGTCTAAGGCGGCCATCAGCTCCGTTCCGGCGTGAGAGTATCCCAAATATCCCAATAAAAATTGGGATATGCGAAATGCGCCCATTGTAATCCAAATCTGGCGCGAGTACAGCGGCGACCTGCTGACGATAGACACGCAAACGATGAAGGCGGGCGAACACCTGGGAGCACAGACAGCGCGATTGTGGGCAGCGGCGGCAGTCCTGCTGCTGGGGGCTGCGCTGCGGCTGAGCGCCCTGGCGCAGCCCGTCACGCTGCACCCGGACGAGGCGCTGTTCAGCACGTTTGCGCGGGCGGCGGCCGTTAACGGCGACTGGCTGCTGCCCGGCCCGCTGGACAAGCCGCCGCTGGCCCTGTATGCCAACGCGCTGGCGCAGGTGTTCATCGGCGAGGGCACGCTGGCAGCGCGGCTGCCGGGCGCGCTGGCCGGCGTCGTGCTGGCTGCGGCAGTGTACCGGCTGGCGCGGCAGCTCTGCGGCGGCTCAGGCGTGCCGCTGCTGGCGGCGCTCTTGGCGGCGCTGTCGCCGCTGGCGGTTAGCTACAGCGCGTCAGCGTTCACGGACATGCCGATGCTGGCGCTGGGCGCGCTGGCGCTGGCAGCGGGGGCCAGCGGGCGCTGGCTGGCGAGCGGGGCGCTGCTGGGGCTGGCCTTTGCCAGCAAACACCAGGCGCTTTATTATCTGCCGCTGTGCCTAGCGCTGGGGTGGTCGGTCGGTCGGTTGGACAGACGCGGCCTGGTGCGCTTTGCCGCAGGACTGGGAGCGGCGCTAGCCGGCCTGCTGCTGTGGGACGCGGCGCGCGGCGGCACAAGCACGTTCGCGCTGGCGGCTGTCAACAACGATCCCGCGCGGCTGGCCGACCTGGTTGAACTCGCGCCGCGGTTGGCGGCGTGGGGCAGCCACGCGGAGCAGCTCTTTGGGCCAGTTGGCGCGCTGTTGATCCCGCTGGCGCTGGCCGCGGGCGTGCGCGGCCTTGTGCGGCGGCGCGCCCCTACAGCGCGGGCTGACGCGGCACTGCTGGCGTTTGCGCTGGCGTATGCGCTGGTGCACTGGCTGGTGGCCTTCAACATTTACGAGCGCTACCTGCTGCTGCTGCTGCCGCCGGTCGGTCTGCTGGCAGCGCGCGGGCTGGACGGGGCGGCAAACGCCGTGCGCCTGCCGCCCCCCAGTGGGGGCCTATCGGCACTGGCCCGGCTGGCCGGCGCCGGCGCGCTGACGCTGGCGCTGCTGCCTGCCGCGCTGGGCGCTGCCGCTGGTCAGTCGCCGCTCGACACAGAACGGGCGCGCTGCGACGGCATTGAGGCGCTGGCGGCGCACCTCAACAGCAAGCCGGTCGCTACTGTGATATACGACCGCTGGTTGGGTTGGGAGCTGGGTTACTACTTGGGCCAGTGGAACGACAAGCGGCGCGTCTACTACCCAACGCCGGAACTGCTGGCAGCCGGCGCGCTGGCCCTGCCCGAACAGGGCACGCGCTACTTTCCCGTGCCGGCGGATCAGCCAGTGGAGGAGTGGCTGGAGGCGCTGCGGGCCGTCGGTTTCACCGTCGAGGTGGACCTGCGACTGCCGCGCTTCGTCGTGTACGCGCTACGTCCGCCGCCCCGCTAGAAGATCAGATTCAGCCCCAAGACGATCAGCAGCAGCAGCACGATGCGCCGGAACAGCACAGGGTTGATGTAACGATCCAGCACAATGCCTGCCCCCAGCCCCAGCAGAATGCCAGGCAGGGCGATCAAAAATGCCTGGAACACGTCCGGCGTGTAGTGCTGCGCCAGCGCGTGTGTGCCCAGCACGGTCACGCTGCTGAGCATGAAGAAGCCCTGCAGGTTGCTGCGGAACTCATCCGGCGGCCAGCCGCGGCAGCTGCCGTAGATGACCACCGGCGGGCCGGGGATGTTATACGCACCGCTCAGCAGCCCACTGGCGAAGCCGAAGCCGTAGGCCCAGCGCGGGCTGCGCAGCGGCGGCAAGCGTAAGTTGAACAGGGCGTACAAGGCGTACAGGATTAGCACCACGCCCAGAACGGCGCGCACGACGTCTTCATCGGCGCGCGTCAGAACGAACACACCGGCCGGTATGGCAACCACGGCGGCCGCCGCCAGCCGCCCCACCGTGCGCAAATTGATGGCCGCGCGGTAGCGCAGCAGCAGCACGGTTTGGGTGACAAGCGCCGCCAGCGGGATCAGCGGCGCGGTCGCCTGGGGGCCGATCATGTCGGTGAGCAGGGGCACGGCCACCAGCGCCATGCCGAAGCCGGCCACGCTCTGCGTGAAGTTGGCGAAGAACATGATGAGGATTAACGCCAGCGGGTTCATTCTACGCTGCCTGTGTGCAGCAGCGTGCCCTCGGCGCTCGGCGGGGGGACCTGCAGCGCGCCGCGCACGCCCTCCAGCACAACGCGGCCATCGTCCAGGCGCAGGTCAAGATATGCATCGTGCGGCACAAGCACGTCGAACGCGGCGCGTGCCAGACCGCCCACTAGCGGGCGGCGCTTGGCCACCACATAAACGCCGGCCTCGTCCTGATCGGTGGCCACGCGCCAGCCGAAGGCGGCCTGCAGCGTCACCGTCACCTCGACGCGCGGCTGCGCCCAGCGCCGCACGCGCACCTCGGCCTGCTCCGCTTTAAGAAAGAACGTGATTGGCCCCAGCGTTGAGAAGTAATACGTCTGGCGGCTGCGGGCTATCTCGCTCAGCTCGGCGACGGCGCTCACTGTCTGCCACAGCGTGGTCAGGCGCGGCACAGATGCGCTCCTCACGGCTCAACCGTCAGCAGCCAGCCGCGCACGATGTCCGCGGCCACCTGCGGCTGCTCCAGCAGCATCATGTGGCCGCCGCCCTCAATTGTCGCTAGTGCTGCGCCGGGGATCAGGTCGCGCAGCTCCTCGCTCTGACGGTAGGGCGTCATGCGGTCTGCCGTGCCGCCGATGACGAGTGTGGGGGCGCGCACGCGGCTGAGCTGGTCGCGCACGTCGAAGCTGGCGCAGGCGTGGAAATCTCTGTAATACACGTCGGGATCGGTCTCTAATTGGCGGCGCAGGCTGAGGCGCTGCTGCTGCTCGTGCCCGGCGGCCCACTGCCAGCCAACGACTCGCTCCACTGTGGCGGCGAAATCGGCGCGCAGGCCGGTGAGAATGGCCGGGTTGACGTTTAACTGCGCGCCCGTGCCCACCAGCACCAGGCCGGCCACGCGATCCGGGTAATGGAGAGCGATAAGCTGAGCGATGGCCCCGCCCATGCTGAAGCCGAGCACGACAGCCTGTGCCACTTTAAGCTGATCCAGCAAAGCGACGACGTCAGCGGCGTAAGCCCCGAGAGCAGTGCGGCCCGGCCCAGCGCTGCGGCCGTGACCGGGCAGGTCGGGCGCGATGGCGTTGGCCTCGGCCAGGCGGCGCAGCTCGGCGGGCCAGTCTAGGTGAGAGCCGCCTGCCCCGTGAATCATCACCGTTGGCGTGCGATGAACGGTCGGGTCACGGTGATCGGCGTACCACATGCCAGTGTGGGGTTCCCTGGGCATGGTTCTCATTCCTTGGCGGATAAAAACGCTGCTGGCATCTGATTTTAGCGCAAACTGCGGCGCAGCGGGCAGCGATCTGGCGCTCAAGGCGCGGGAGCGGCCCCGTCATCAGCGCTGTGCAGGGTCAGCAGAGCTACCTCTGGGCGCGCGTTGAAGCGCAGGTGCGGCCATATCGTGCCGAGGCCGCTGTTGGTATACTGGGTCATGCCGCCCACCTGGTAGCGGCCAGCCGGGTAGAACCTGCCGTAGGAGGGCAGCACCAGCGCGCCCAGCAGCGGCAGGCGCACCTGGCCGGCGTGGGTGTGGCCGGAAAGCTGGAGGTCGAAGCGGCCGGTGGCCGCAGTGACGTCGGCGAAGTCGGGTTCGTGCGCCAGCAGCACGGCAGCCCCTTCGGGGGGCAGCGCATCCAACACGGCGTCGAGGCAGGCCCGCCCGGCGGCGACGTCGTCCAGGCCGGCAATGTGCAGGCTGTCCACGCCGCGCCGCAGGGTGTGAACGGCGTTCGACAGCTCGACGACGCCGGCCTGGGCCAGGGCCTGCCGCACTGCATCGGGCGCGCGGCGGTAGTCGTGGTTGCCCAACACGGCTACTGCGCCGTCGCGCGCCCGCAGCGCGCCCAGCGCGTCGGCGACAGCGGCGGCAGCCCGCCCGTCTGCCTCGATGAAATCGCCAGTGAGCGCCACCAGATCGGGTTTGAGCGCGTTAACCAGGCTCACAGCGGCGCGCAGGCGGGCTGGCGTCATACCGCCGCCCATGTGGATATCGCTGAGGTGAGCAATGCGGTAGCCGTGAAAGGCCGGGGCCAGCCGCGGCAGGCGCACTTTTACATGGCGCACATGCAGCCAGCGCGGCTCAACCCAGCCAGCGTAGTAGAGCAAAGCGGCCCCGATCAGACCTGCGCCCAGCAGGGCGGGCAGCGGCCAGCGATGTAATCCAGCGGGCATAGCGACAGACTCCGAAAGCGGTGCAGCGCGCAGATGCGCCAGTTTACTGGCAAGTCAGCAGCCTGCCTATGCTGGGTATGCTGAGCGATGGCGTTTAACCGCGGAGAGGGTAGACCGCCTGCTGTGTATAGCGCGCGCCCTGCGGCGTGAGGTCGCTGGCGTAGAGTGCGAACGCCTCGACGCGAACTGGGCCGGCGCGGAAACCAGCATGCGCCTCTAAGAAGCGTTCCGCTGCAGGCAGCGTATTCTCAGCTTTGACGCGCGCCAGCGTGAGGTGCGGGCTGTAGGGGCGGTTCTCTGGCGGGAAACCCAGCGCCGTCAGCGCCGCCGCCACCTGCGCTTGCAGCGCCAGCAGCGCCGGCTGGGGCGCGAAACCGGCCCAGAGCACACGCGGCGGCCGCCGGCTGCCGGGCGGAAAGCGCCCAACGCCGCTGAGCAGCAGGTCGAAGGGCGCGGCGCGAACCGGCTGCAGCGCGGCTTTGACGTCCGAGAGGCGCTCGGTCTCGCCGATGAAGAACAGCGTCAGGTGCATCTGGTCGCGGCTGACCCAACGCGCGCCGGGCACAGGGGCGCGCAGCGTTTCCAGGCGGTTTTTCACGGCGTCGGGCAGGTCAACGGCGACGAAGAGGCGCATGACGAATTCACGATAGAACCGTGAGTTCCTGGGTGGAGCGGACAGCGCTGGGGTCAGGCGCGGGCGGGATCGGGCTGGGGACGGCCAACGGCGGCGCGCCGCGCAGCGTTTGCAGCGCCACCGCCGGGCGCAGCAGCGCCGCCGGCGGGCGTGTGAGCGTAACGACTTCCAGCAAGGCACGGTGGGCAGACGGCTGATCAGCGGCGGCGGCCAGCAGCGCCGCCCCACAGCGGGCGGCTGCAGCGCCCAGTGAGCCGGCATGCCAGGCCTCGACGGCGGCGGCGGTTCGCATCGGCGCGCGCAGCGCAGCAGCCTGTGCGCTCTGCGCGCGCTGGCCCAGCCCGTCCAGGGCGCCATTGGGAAAGGCGCGGCGCTGCTCGCTCAGCGCCGCGGCAAACGCTAGGGCAGACAGCGCAGCAGCCGCCAGGCCGTGACCATAGGCCGGGTTGAGCGCGCAGACGGCATCTCCGGTGATGGCCAGGCCGTCTGGCCAGTTTCCGACGCGATGGTAAGCAGCAGCACGGCTGCCGGCGTGCGCCCACACGCAGACCGGCTCCAGCGGTTCGGCGGCGCGCAGCGCGTCATAGACTGCCGGCGTGGGCAGGTCACGAACCAGGGTCAGCAGCGCGTCGAGATCGGCGGGCGGGGTCGCGCCAGCCGGCGGCGCGAGCGTTATGGCCCAGCGCTGGCCCTCCAGGGGGTGCAGCAGCGCCCCAGGCCGGCCTGCCGCAGGCACAATCAGCAGGGCGCGCCAGGCCGGATCGGCGCTGGCGGGGCGGCGAAAAAGGCCCACACTGTACGCCTGCGGCGCGCTGATAACCGTTTGGGCCGGGGCAGGGCAGCCGGCCTGCGCCAGCCAGTCTGCCAGTTGTGAAGATTGGCCGCCAGCGAAAACAACAAAATCAGCGCTGACTGCGATGAGCGTCGGGCTGTCGTCGTCCGCTGTCTCCACGACCAGACGCGCGCCGGTTACGCGGCCGTCCTGCCACAGCAGGCCAGCGGCGCGCACGCCGTCGCGCAGCTCAAGGCGGTCGCCGCCGTACTCGGTCAGGCGGCGGCGCACAGTCTGGGCTAGGCCGTCGCCAGAGACGGCGCGGGTTAACAGACCGGAGGGAAAGCGCGGCGCCCAGCCGGCTGGCAGCAGCGCCGGGCAGTCAGCGGTCCAGTCCACTGACGGGGCGCCGATCAGCGCCAGTTCTGCGCCGATGCCGGGGAAGAGCCGTTCCAGCGCGCGAAACGCGCCCACAGCCAGCACATGGCCGGGCGGGCGGTTATCTGACGGGCGGCAGCGCCCGATGACGGCCACGCTGGCGAAGTGATCGAGCAGCACGCGGGCCGCCAGCAGGCCAGCCAGGCCAGCGCCGATGACCAGCGCGCGCTGCTGCGTGAGCGATCGGCTGCCCACCACAGGGTGTTTCACGCAGCTTGTCCTCGCTTTATCGTCACATCCCTACCTGCTGTTAGTGTAGCACGACCTGTGTAAGCAGTGCGTGAACGTAGACAATTCTTTATCACGCGCGTGAGGGTTGGCGGCTGGCGGTCAGCGCACAGCAACGCGGCTGCCGCCCCTAGTCTTCTCCACCACCAGGTGCACGGGGAACGAATCGCGCAGCTCATCAATGTGGGTGATCACTAGGATCAGGTCGAAGCTGTCCTGCACGACAGTGATGGCTTCCACCAGCCGCTCGCGCCCTTCGGCGTCCTGCGTGCCGAAGCCCTCGTCGAGAAACAGCGTGCGCAAATGCGCCCCGGCACGGCGCGCCAGCAGCTGCGACAGCGCCACGCGGATGGCGAAGTTGATGCGGAAAGCCTCGCCGCCGCTGAACAGTTCGTAGGGGCGCGTGCCCAGCTCGTCGGCGATGTGGATGTCGAGCGTCTCAGCCACGCCGCCGGTGATCTTCTCTCTCTGCGTGTCAATACGCAGGTTCATGCGCCCGCTGCTCATGCGGCGCAGCAAATCGTTGGCGGCGCTCTCCAGCTCCGGGATGGCGGTTTCGATCACCATCGCCGGGACGCCGTTGCGGCCAAAAGCCTGCGTCAGTTCTTTGTACAGCCCTTCCTCGTGGCGTTTCTTCTCTGCCTGGTTTTGTAGATCGGCTCGGCGCGCCCGCTGGTCGTCCAGCGCCTTGACCTCTTGGCGCGCGTCTTTGAGCTGGTCGTAGGCCCGGCGCTCTGCAGCGCGCAGGATTTCGGCCTCGGCCTCGCGCCGGCGGTATTCTTCGTCCAGCGCCGCCAGCCGCTCGATTTCCGCCGCCAGGGCGTCCCGCTCGTGCCGCGCCTCGTCCAGGCGGGCCTGCGCCTCAGTCTGACGCTGGCGGGCCTGTTCAAGTTCGTCCTGCGCGCTGGGCAGCGCGCCGCGCGCAATCTCCAGTTCGGCGTAGCGCCGTTCGAAAGCGCGGAACGTGTCCAGCTGCTGGCGGGCGCTGTCGTGGCTGGCGCGGTCATAGCCCACAGCGGCGCGCTCAGCATCCAATGCGGCAATGCAGGCGCGCGCCTCGTGGGCGTAATCCTCGGCGTCAAGCGCTGCCTGCAGCGCGGCGCGGCGCGCCTGGGCGTCAGCGATGCGGGTCTCGGCCTCAACGGCGGCGGCGAACTGGCTCTCCAGCGCGCCGATGCGCTGTTCCAACGGCTGGAGGTGTTTGAGGCTGCGCTCCATCTCCTTCAAGCGCTTGCGGCCGCTGTCGGCTTCGGCTTCCAAGGCTTCGAGACGGGCGGCGTTGGCGCGGAAAGCGTCGCCGTGCTGCGTGCCTTCGCGGCGCAGGTCCTCGATGAGGGCAGCGCGGCGCTCTGGCGGCAGCGGCTGGCCGCACAGCGGGCAGGCAGCGGCGTCGGCGGGGGCGCTCTCCAGCCGGCTGAGACGGTCTTTGAGGTCGTTCATTTTCTCGCGCAGGCCCCGGTTTGTCTCGGCGAGCTTAGTGCGATTTTCATCGAGGGCGCTGAGCGCCTCGCGCAGCGCGTCGCGCTCGGCCGCCAGCGCGTGCAGCGCGGCAGCTTCTTCCTGCGCTTTGGTGTAGGCTTCGTAATCGGCCTGTCGGACGGTGCGCATCAGCTCCTCGATGCGGGTGTCCTCGGCGCGGATATCGTTGGCGAGCGCTGCGCGCGCGTTGGCGACTTCGCGCTCCAGATTCCGCTGCTGCTCGTCTAGGGCGCGGAGCTGGCGCAGTTTGTCGGCCAGGGCCTGATCTTCGGCGCGGGCCTGCTGCAGCGCGACGTAACCGGCTTCGATCTCAGCCTGCTGCGCGATCAGGGCCTCGTAGCCGTCTACGCGCGCCTGCTGGCGCTGGAGCGCGGCCTGCGCGTCGGCCAGGTCGCGGGCCAGCACCTGGCTGCGCCGCTCGCTTTCGGTCAGTCTGGCGCGCGCGTTGCGCAGGTTGATTGGGGTTTCGGCCAGCTCCTTAGCGGCGCTGTCGGCTTTTTCCAGCGCATCGCGAGCGGCCTCGTAGGCGGCCTCGGCGTCGGCCAGCGCCTGGCGCAGCGCCGGCTCGCGCAGCAGGTCGGCGTCAATGCGCTTGATCTCGTCTTGGATGCGCGCTATCTCGCCGCTGATCTCCTTCTGGCGATCTCTGGCGGTTTTGGCGTATTCGTCCCACTGCTCCAGGCCCAGAATCTCGCTGAGGAGCTGCTTGCGCTCGCGCGGCTGTTTGGTGGTGAAGGCGTCGGCACGGCCCTGCTGGAGAAAGGCCGAGCTGACGAAGGTGTCGTAATCCAGGCGCAGCAGTTGGTTGATGTGTTTTTGAGTCTCGCGCATGGTGGCGGCGGTGAGCGTTTTCCACTCGCCGTTGACCTGCGCCAGCAGGTCAAGCACCCCTGTGCCGCCCTGCTTGCGCGTGCGGCGGCGGAGCACACGGTAGATAACCCCCTCCTGCTCAAAATCGAGCTGGACGTGCATATCATGCTGGCCCTGATGAATCAGCTCCTCGTCGCGGCGGGCGCGGGCCTGACCCCACAGCGCCCAGGTGATCGCGTCCAGAATGGACGACTTGCCCGCGCCGTTGGGGCCGGTAAGGCAGGCCAGGTGCATGCCTGTGAAGTCGAGGGTCGCGTCTGTATAGGCGAGAAAGTTCACCATTTTAAGGCGCAGGGGCAGCATAGGACACACTCATAGATGCAAGCAAACCGAACAGACTGCCGCGAGTGTAGCCGTTCGCGGGGCGTGTGTCCAGGCGGTAAGGTACGCGGGGGCTGGCCGCCTCAAGCGCGCGCCGGCTGTGTGAATTTTTTGTGAAAACAAGGGGCGAACATACATACTGCTTGAGTTGTAAGGTCGTAGATATCGCTTGAGCTGTAGTATGCACGGTTGGCGACAAGGGAAATCTGGTGGAAACCGCGATGCGCATTCTGCTGCTGGACGACAACCCCGACATCCTCATGCTGCTGGCGATGATGATCCGGCGCGCGCTTGGCTCGGAACCGTGCCAGATCATGAGCGCGCGCAACGGTGTGGAGGGAATGGCGCTGCTGGAAGCGGAGCAGCCGCCAGACCTGATCATCACCAACCTGCGCATGCCCTACATGAACGGCCTGGATTTCATGCGGCAGGTGCGCGACAACGACCGCTGGGCGCGGATACCGATGGTGGTTATTAGCGCTGAGCAATCGTCTAAGGCGCTGCAAGCCGCCAGCGACAGCGGGGCCAGCGGTTTTGTGCCAAAGCCGTTCGACTACTACGCCATCAAGACGGCGCTCAGCCGCTTCTACACCCTCTAACAGCATTAGCTATCAGCTAAGGCTTATACCAGCTATTAGCCATTTGCTTTGCACTGGGCCGCGGCGCTGTGGCATTATCTACTCTAACTTGTGTAAACCTTGCGTAAGCTGCGCGAAAGCAAACGGCGATCACTGCCCTCAACAGCGCTACCGGTTCGCTGGGTCCCCTGGGCGAGGCGCCGCTTGACCTTGGCGCTGGCCATCGCTTGACAACTGTGCTGATTTGCTGCATAGGGAGGCAAAGAAAATGACAGACAGCGCAACACCGCAACTGGGTCTTTTCGTCCGCCTGCACACCGATTTCGAGACGGCGCTGACCCGCGTGACCGAGGCGCTCAGGGCCGAAGGCTTCGGCGTGCTTACCGAGATTGACGTGAAGGCCACCATGAAGCAGAAGCTGGACGTGGACTTCCGCCCGTACCGCATCCTAGGGGCGTGCAATCCGCCGCTGGCGCACCGCGCGCTCACGCTGGCGCCAGAGATTGGCCTGCTGCTGCCGTGCAACGTAACCGTGCAGCAGGCTGACGACGGCGCGATTGATGTCGGACTGGTTGACCCGTTGGGGATGATGGCGTTTGTCGGCAGCCCGGCGCTGGAGCCGGTGGCGCGCGAGGCACGCGAGAAGCTGGCGCGGGTAGCGGCCAGCCTGATGGCAGCCGAGAGCTGACAAGCGGCACACGAACAGAACAAGCACAGCAGCCTATGCCACCAGCGGCGGCGCTCACACCCGTTGGGCTGTGCACCATTAGCTGGCCGTGCGCCAGCACAGGCGCTGCATAGGCACAAACAGGGGCAGCCCGCGCAGTAGGCTGCCCGTGGTCGTAGTGTTGGCAACGCCGGCGCGAACGGCGGCTAAAGCTGGAAGCCGCCGGTGACGCGCACGATCTTCTGCTCGTAGTTGGAGACGTACTCCATCAGGCCATTCTGGAGGCGGCGCCAGTCCTCACTGTTGAGAATCTCGCGCATGGTGGGCAGGTCTTTGGCGACGCCTTCGGTCATGATCTGCGGCGTTTTCGTGCGGCTGTACATAGTGAACCACGCGCCGGAGGGCTTCAGACCCAGGCCAGTGGTCACTGGCACCCATTCGCGCACCATGAACTCAAAGTACTCCTGGTCACGCCCTGGCTTAATGTCCCAGTTCATAATCAGCTTGACCTTCATGCCCTTTGCAGCTCCTTCGCGCGCTATTCCTGGCCCAGGCGCGGCCTGAGCACGACGACCTGCGGCTGTTCTGGCAGCGTGCCGAGCGTCAGCCGGAGCATATCTTCTTCCTGCACTTTGCTGACGCCCATGGCTTTGAGAAAGCGATCGAGCGGCTCCAGCTCGATGCGCAGACCCGGCTGGGCGTAGTGCATGGGCACAACGTAGTGCGGCTCGATGAGCGCGATGACCTCGGCGGCCTGGGCTGCCCGCAGCGCGCTGCCGCCGCCCACCGGAACCAACGCCACGTTGACCTCCCCCAGGCCCTCGATGGTAGACTGGTCGGGCACGTGCGACAGGTTGCCCAGGTGCAGCACTGTCAGGCTGTCATACTGGAACAGGTAAGCCACATTCCAGCGCGGCGGCTCGGCGGACACAGCGTGCATGGCCAGCCCCAGCACGAAGACGCCGCCCACCTCATACTCGCCTGGCCCTCTGATGATCAGCGGGTCGCCCTTGACCGCGGCCGCGTTGTTGTGGCCTGGTTCGTCGTGGCTGATTGTGACGATATCGCCTTTGAGGCGCGGCGCGGGCAGACCAATCTGCTCCGAATACGGGTCGGTAACAATGCTCACCTGCCCGCGCTCGGAGAGGCGAAAGCAGCTGTGCCCATACCAGGTAATGTCCAAAACTGGATTCCTCTCTTGCTGGCTTAACGCATTCCGATTATAACCGATAGGCCGCGGCCCGAAAAGCCAGGACGCGCAGGGCCGGCCTGCGTGTCGCGGTCGAATACAGAGGCAGGCAGCATGAGCGAACCCCTGCGGATACTGCATTTTGCTGACGTTCACATCGGCATGGAAAACTACGGCTCGTCAGACCCGGTCACGGGCGTTAGCAGCCGCGTGACCGACTTTCTGAGGCGCATGGACGAAATGGTGGACTACGCGCGCGCCAACGGCGTAGACCTGACGGTGTTTGCCGGCGACGCCTTCAAGACGCGCGCGCCTAACCCCACGTTTCAGCGCGAGTTCGCCTGGCGCGTGCGCGACCTGGCCGGCATGGCCCCGCTGGTGATGGTGCTGGGCAACCACGACATGCAGCCCAGCCGCGAGAAAGCCTCCAGCGTTGAAATTTACAGCACGCTGGACGTGCCCAACGTGTGGGTGGCCGACAGCTATGAGGTGCGCCGCCTGGAAACCCAGCGCGGGCCAGTGGTGGTGGGCAGCGCGCCGTATCCCTTCCGGTCGCGCCTGCTGGAGGACGAGAAAACCGCTGGCATGACTATCGCCGAGACGGATGCCCTGCTGGCCGAAAAGCTAACCGACGTCCTGGACGCTCTGGCGGGCGAGGCTGACGCGCACGGGCCGATCCCGCGCCTGCTGGCGGGCCACTTCTCGGTCAGCGGGGCGCTGCTGGGCAGCGAGCGCGGCATCATGCTGGGGCGCGATGTGCAGGTGGCGCTGTCGGCCGTGGCCGATCCGCGTTGGGACTACGTGGCGCTGGGCCACATCCACAAGCACCAGAACCTGACGCGGGGCCGCACTGACGCGCCGCCGGTGGTGTACAGCGGCAGCATGGAACGGATTGACTTCGGCGAGGAGGGTGATGCGAAGGGCTTCTGCTGGGTGGAGCTGGCGCGCGGCGCAGCAGCCTGGCAGTTCGTACCGGTCAAGGCGCGCCCGTTCGTGACGCTGCGCGCCGACCTGCGCCAGAGCGCCGATCCGACGCGGGCGCTGCTGCAGGACATCCGCGGCCACGATCTAAAAGGCGCGATTGTCCGCGTGATCGTTCAGCTCTCGGCGGAGAACGAGAACCAGCTCAACGAGAGCGCCGTGCGCGAGGCGCTGCGGGCGGCTGGAATACACCATCTCGCCAGCCTGCAGAAGGACGTTGAGCGCGCCGACCGCGCCCGACTGGGCATCAGCCCGGAAGGCCTGACGGCGGAGGAGCTGCTGGAGCGCTACCTGCTGAGCTGCGGCGTGCCGGCCGAGCGCCGCGCCGAGCTGCTGGCTCTGGCCCGTGGCATCTTCGACGGGCGCGAGTAGGGGCGGCGCCAGCGTGAGCCAGCGCCACCCCCACCAGGACCGCCTGTTAGCTCTATCTTAGCACGGTCGCGCCGGCTGCATCAACTGACGCCGCGGCTGGCGTCGCCGCCCGACGGCGCGGCGGGTTGATCATACGTTACCGATGACCACTCTGGCGGCAGGCTGCGCACGTAGATCGAGCGGCTGGGATAGGCGATGCTCAGCCCCAGCTCATCAACGATGGCCAGAACTTTGAGGTTGATCGCCTCGCGCTCCGCTTGGAACGCCGCCCAGTCCGGCTGAGCAATGTAGCAGCGGACGAGGATGTTGAGCGCGCTGTCGCCGAATTCGTTAAAGCACACCTGCACCGTCTCTGGGTCCACGTGTGGATGCTCGCGCAGCATCGCGCGCAGGCGCTCCAGCAGGACGCGCATCTCATCTGGCGTGGTTCCATAGGATACGCCCAGCACGAAGTTGATGTGCCGGCGGTCCAGGCGCGACCAGTTGATCACTAAGTTCTTGGCGATCATCGCGTTAGGGATGCTGACGTAAGCCTGGTCCAGCCGGCGGATGCGCGTCGAGCGCGGGCCGATGGAGACGACCACACCCTCGACATTTGGCGTGGCAATGAACTCGCCGACCTCAAACGGGCGGTCGCTGACGATGGTGCTGAAAGCGAACAGGTCGGCGACAGTCTCCTGAGCCGCCAGCGATACGGCCAGACCGGCCAAGCCGAGACCAGCGATCAGGCTGGTGACGTCGTAGTTCCACTCTTGCAAGACGACGACTACGGCCAGCGCAACGATGATCGCTTTAAGAGCTGTCTTGGTGAAGGGGACAAGCTGTTCCTCGATCACCAGGCCGGTCATGTTGGTGAGGGCGCGGCTGGAAGTGATGAACAGGTCAACCGCGCGGAACGCCGCTAGCGCCACTGCCACAATGATCAGCGTGCGCGCCAGATTTGAGATGAAGTCAAGCGCGGCTCTGTCTGGCAGGATGATGCTGGACGCGAGGTGCAGGCTGAGGGCGATGACAAGCAGGTTGACTGGCCCCTGCACCATGCGCACCACCAACTGCGCGCGCTCGTCGTTGGGGTAGCGGCTGACCAGTTGTTTCAGCGGCCGCGCAATCGCCCAGGTGACAGCCCGGCGCAGCAGCCAGATCAGCGCGACGACCAGCAGCGCCAGCAGCACGCGCAGCACCACGCTGCGCACATCAGGGGGAAGGCTGCTTAGGATGGGAATCTCGGACATACAGTCTCCTATCCAGGCGGGCGTGTCAGCCAGCGTAGCTCACCACTGGCAGGTTATCGCAGTTGCCGACAAACGTCAGCGGCGCGTCGGTGCGCACCCAGCGCAGCCGCCAGATGCCCACGCTGCCGCCCTGGGCCACGCCAGGGTCCACGCCGAACCAACCCCCGGCTGCCGGGCCGATGATCTGGACGGTGCTGCCGCCGGACAGCGTGCCCCACACGCCGAACGCCTCTGACGGCTGATTGAACACGCTGACAGTCTGGCCGGGCAGCGCGCCGGCCACGCAGCTGCCGGCCGGCGCTGGGAACTGGTAGTTGAACACAGGCAGACCGGCACACGGGCCGCTGAGCGCGATGGCTGCGTCGGCGCGCACCCAGCGGTAGGCAAACAAGCCGACGCCGGTAACGCCGGGGGACGGAATAGCATACCAGCCGTCTAGGGTGCGCCCGACGACCTGCGTGAACGCGCCGTCCGGGTTGAGCTGGCCGGCCACGCCAACGGCTGTGCTGGGCTGTGGGAACACCGGCACAACCGCCGCTGCCGAGATCACGCACTGGCCGGGCGGGGGCGGCGGCGTGGGGGTGAGGACGGCGCAGATGCCGCCCGGTGTGCAGGCGCAGGGCTGCTGCAGAGCCACCACGCTGGCGGCCACCCAGGCCCCATCCACGACCGTGCCGGTCAGCCGGATCTGATACCAACCGCTGGTGACATCCAGAGCTGCTGCCAGCACCCAATTGAGCGGAGGCAGCAGGCCGGCCACTGCGAAACTGGTTCCGGGGCCAGCGCGCAGGTTGACGAAGTCGCCAGTGGGCGTGACGCCGCAGGCAGCGGCCGGCAGCGGTTGGTTGACGCTGAACACTGGCGGCGGCTCTGGCGTGCTGGTGGGTGCGGGCGTAGGCGTCAGCGTGGGGATCGGCGTAAGCGTGAACGTCGCGGTGACCAGCGGCGTGGGCGTTGTGGTCGGCTCGGGCGGGCCGAAGGTCAGGTTGCAGGCTGCCAGCCCGCCCAGCATGATGAGAGCCAGCGCTGTCAGCAGAGAACGCGAACCGGGCATATATTTGGCTTTCTCTTGTCAGCAGCCGCAGCGGTAGTTCCGGCGTTGCGGGAACCACTGAGGGCAAAAGCGCGTCTTTTGATTATCGTGTATCGAAACCGTGCGCGCCAGTGCGCCACCGGCTAACAGCCGGCCAACTGCGGAAGCAGCACGCCCAGCGTGTAGAATCTCATGAGTCTCGCATGCTGTGGGGCCGCGCGCAGCGCCCGCTTCTACAGCAGCCGTTACGGCGGCCACTACAACATCTATGAGCGGGCCGATCCAGGCCGGCCATCCCTTACCCCGATGCCCAGCGGCGCGGCTGATGACTAGCGAAGCTGCCGGATGACCGATACGACGCGCCCCTGCACGTGACAGGCTGATGCGCTGACCAGGATGGGCTGGTAGTGCGGGTTGGCGGGCTGCAGGCGAACCTGAGCGCCTTCGTGATAGAAGCGCTTGAGCGTCGTTTCGCCCCGGTCCTCCAGCCACACGGCCACCATCTGGCCGTTGTGGGTCTCGCTGGTGCTCTGGCGGCGCAGCAGCACGATGTCGCCGTCAGCGATCATGGCGTCTATCATCGAGTCGCCCTTGACGCGCAGCGCGAACACCTGGGATGCGTCGGCGCTGCCCAGGATAGCGGGCGTGACCTCGATGGAATCCCCAGCGCTGGCTGCGTCGTCGTAGACAGGAACCGGCTCGCTGGCGACGATCTGGCCTACCAGTGGGATGGCCAGCGGCGCGCTGCTGAAGCGAACAGCCTGGGGCGGCTGGGCGCTGCCGGGCAGCGGCGCTACCAGGCGCATCCCGCGCGAAACGCGATCAGAGCGCTCCAGATAGCCAGCGGCCACCAGTTTGTTGAGGTTGTAGTTGACGACCGAAGTCGAGTTGATGCCGGTTGCCAGCCCGATCTCGCGAATGGTGGGCGGGTAGCCGTGCTGGCTGACATACTGCTCCATATAGACGAGGATGCTGCGCTGGCGTTTGGAGAGTTTATCGAACGGTTTCATGAGCGGGCGCCTCAGCAATGCAACGCGAATAGTTGTTCTAAATTATAGACGAACGTGCGTTCGCAGTCAAATATGGTAATAATCCCAACAGCAGCGGTTTGCTGTTCATCACATGCCATTCCGAATTTGCCAAGGGCGTCCTTGACACGCGAACATCAGAAGATACACAGCCGCCAGGCGCAGCGCCGGGAGAGCACCGGCGCTGTTGCTGCTGGCGCGAGTCTCGATCTGGTCATACAACGGCGGCAGGAGTAGACTAATCGCCTTACAGCCTGTTGCGACAAAGAGTGGGCGATGGACCGGATTGCTGCCGCCGACAATCTGATGATTGAGATGGACGAGGCGCACTGGCGCCTGATCGCCAACGGCGCGGGCGAGGCGCGAGTGCTGGTTGAGGCGCAGTCGGGCGAGCCGATGCGTTATATGTCTGGTTTTGCCAGCAGCCGCCGGCTGCCGGAGGACGGCACGCTGGCGTCCAGCGACATTCAGCGCGTAGTGCTGGGCTGGTCTGAGCAGGACGCAGCCTGGCACTTGGGGCTGCTGCTGGCCGCACCGCTGGCGCAGGCGCGCGGCAGCCGGTGGTGCGAGATTGCGCGCTGGCCCGACCCAGATGCGACCCGTTACGACGCGCCCGCCACCCGCGCCGGCGCCGGACTGGCGCAGATCGTAGAGCGGCCGTTTTCGCGCATCGCGCCCCAGCCGGAGCCGACACCGGCTGCAGCAGCACCGCCGCTGCCTGAGCCGCCGCTAACGCTGGACTGCTGGACGCTGGTGCGCACAGATGGCGCGCTGGCGCTGGTGCGCTCCCCGGGCTGCGCGCGCGGGCTGGCGCGGCGCAGCCTGTGGTATGGGTTGTGGGTGGTCGTCTATATCGCGTTGATTGTCACCAACTTCACCAGCGGTATCGCACCCGCCCGCCCGGAATTCCTGCCGTACCTGGGCCTGCTGGCGGCGGCGATCCTAACTGCCCTAGTCGTTCGCAACGTGTATTGGCTGCGGACGCAGCCGAACCGCATTGCGATTGACCCTACAGCGCGCACGATCACAGCCCTGCGCGGCAGACGCCAGCGCTGGCGCTTCGAGGCGAGCGCTTTGGAGGCGGTGTGTGTGTCACAGGTGGCTGAACGCGGCCGCAGCGGCGGCATTACCTACACCTACGGCGAGCTAAATCTTCAGCTTCCTGGCGGTCGCTTCTGGTTTATCCTGAATATGGCGCACGGGATCGAAGCCCTGCGCGAGCCAGACGCTGAGGCGCTCCACGATGACCAGGTCATCCTGACGCCTGAGGGTGTATACACAGCGCTGCAGGCCGCTGGGCTGCACATTGCAGCGGCGCTGGGGCTGCCCTGTCGCGATGACCGCCGCGCCCGCTAACGTCTTGGTGCGGCTGGCGGCGCAGCTGCTTGGTGTGCAGCGCTATTCTAGACAGGGGAAACGGCGTTGGCTGATGACCAGAACACCGACTTGCGCGCTCGCCTGGCCCGCTGTGAGGCGGAGCTGGAGGCCTTGCACGCCCGTCTGTCTGCCGATATCGCCCGTCAGGAACGACTGGAACAGCGCTACTGCCGCAGCCTCCGGCTGATTGGCGACTACACGTTTGTCTACCGCCTGCTGCCCGGCGGTGAGCTGAAATTCATCTGGGCGAGCGACACGCTGGAGGGTTTCAGCGGCTACTCGCCGGCGGAGCTGGGTGCGCGCGGCGGCTGGCCAGCCATTGTTCACCCGGCCGACCAGCCCACAGTGCGCACGGCGCTCAGGCGGCTGCAGCGCGGCCTGCCGGTGGACTTTGAGATGCGGCTGCTGCGGGCTGACGGGACGCAGCGCTGGCTGCGCATCGTGGCCGAAGCGGCCGAGGTGGTGGAAAACGGCGAACGGCAGCTGTATGGAGCAGCGCGCGATATCTCGCTGGAGAAGCGGCTGCAGGACGAGCAGGCGCGCTTCATCACCAACGCCATGCACGAGCTGTCGCACCCGGTGAGCAGCATTCTGCTGCGGCTGCACCTGATGCAGAAGCAGCCGGAGCGCCTGAGCGCGCATCTGGAGGCGCTGCAGCCCGTGGCTGAGCGCATCCGCCGCATGATTGACGACCTGCGCAACCTGTTCTACCTGCAGCGCGGCATCATCGCGCTGGAGCGCGCGCCGGTGGCCCTGCAGGATGTGGCCCGCCAGGCGCTGGAGCGCTGCCAGGCGAGCCTGCCGCATGCGGTGCATTTTGACAGCGTTATGACGCGCGCGTCTGCCGTAGTCTACGCTGATGCGGAGCGCCTGGCGCACGCCCTGTACAACCTGCTGAGCAAAGCCGCCGCTGCTGTGCCGGAGGGCGACAGCGTGCGCGTGGAAGTGCTGCGCCCGGAAGGCCATGACCAGGTGCTGATGCGCATTCTGTTCAGGGGCATGCGCGTGGACGTGGAACACCCCTCACTGCTGTTCCACCCGTTTCACCAGCCGAGCGAAGGCGGCCGGACGCACACCGGCCTGGAGCTGGCCATCGCCCGCGAGATCGTGCGGCGGCACGGCGGTGAGCTGGCGGCGGCGGCGCCTGAAGGCCGCACGGCCTTCGTGCTGCAGCTGCCTCTGTGGGCTGAGCCTCAAGCGGGGGCACAGAACCGCTTATATGAAGGAAAGTGACTGTGAGCGAACGTCCGATCATCCTGTTTACCAACGACGACGGCATCGAATCGCCTGGGTTGTGGGCTGCTGCGGCTGCTTTTACCGACCTGGGCGATGTTTTGGTGGCTGCCCCGCGTGAGCAGCAATCTGGCACTGGCCGCAGCATGCCCATCACCAGCGAGGGGCGCATCCACACGCAGCGGATGACGCTCAACGGCGCTGAGTACACGGTCTACGCTGTGGACGGCACGCCGGCCCAGGCAGTGCAGCACGGCGTGCTGGAGCTGGCCCCGCGTTTGCCTGCATTGGTTGTTTCGGGCATCAACTATGGCGAGAACGTGGGCAACGGCGTGACCATCTCTGGGACAGTGGGCGCGGCGCTAGAAGCTGCCAGCCTGGGGATTCCGGCGCTGGCTGTCTCGCAGCAGACAGCGACCGACCTGCACCTGAGCTATTCCGATGCAGTGGATTTCTCTGCGGCAGCGCACTTCGCGCGTCTGTTCGGCCAGTGGCTGATGAGCAGCCCGTGCCCCGACGATGTGGACGTGCTGAAAGTGGACGTGCCGGTAGGCGCTACGCCGGAAACGCCCTGGCGCGTGACGCGCCTCTCGCGCCGCCGCGTTTACTGGCCCACGCGGCCGGAGCGCATCAGCCTGAGCGACATCGGCCGCATCGGCTATCACTTCGACGCCGATCCCTCACAGGCGGAACCGGACTCGGACGTGTACGCTGTGCTGCACGAAGGTCTGGTGTCGGTCACGCCTATCAGCCTCGACATGACCTCGCGCACTGACCTGTACCGGCTGCGCCAGCTCATCCGCGGCGAGCGCCACTACGGCCAGTAGCTTCTGCGCTCATGCGCTGGGTGGGCGGCGCAGCAGGCTGTAGCGGTTGAGCGCGCCCTCGGCCCCGTCAGCGCGATACGTCACGACTTCGTCCAAACCGGTGGCAGCAGCCAGCGCGGCATGTTCGGTGTCGTCCACGTAGTGGCAGTAGCGCAGCGCGCGGCTGCCGCGCCGCCAGTCCAGCACGTAATCGCCGGCCTCGCGCGACCACTCAGGCGGCCAGGGGGCGAGGCGTTGGCGAAAGCGTTCGTACTCGTAGAAGCGCCAGCAGGCGAACGCCAGCAGTCCCCCCGGCGCGACACGCTCGGCCAGCGCGCGCAGCAGCGCCTGACGCCGCGCCGCCCCTGGTACGTGGTGAATCACACCGAACAGCGCCACCAAATCGTAGGGGCTATCGGGCAGGCTGGCGCAGGCGTCGCGGCGTTCCAACAGCGCGTTAGGCAGGGCGGCGCGGGCGCTCTCCAGCAGCGCGGGGCTGGTGTCAACCCCGTGATACGTCACGCCTGGCCCCAGATGCTCCAGCAAAAACAGGCCAAAACGCCCGTTGCCGCAGCCTACGTCGAGCACGCGCAGCGGCGCAGTCAAATGCGGCAGCAGCCGCAGCCAGCCGGGCCAGGGACGGCTGCGCGCTGCGTCGAAGTCGTCAGCGACGGCGGCGTAGAAGGTGCGGTTGAGCGCCTCCAGCGCGTGAACAGTTTCGGCGTCCACAGCTAATCACGGCACGGCAGACGGCATCTGCCCGTAGGTGTCGAGCGTGCCGACGACGTAGCGGCGGATGGAGAAATACGGCGAGTCGATGGTGATGGACGATGCCGTGTGATAGCCGTCGAAGTAGTTCACGTCGTTTACATCGCTGGCGTCCAGGGTGTAATCAATTACGTCCTCAAACCACGTGTCGGCGCTGGCGTCGTAGTAGCTGGCGCGCACGTTGATCTCGGTTGCGCTCACCTCTTCCCAGCGGGCGCGCACAATGTCGCCCGGCTCCTGGAAGTTCTGGCCGGGCGCGGCGGCGGCGTCGGGCATGCGCCAGCGCGCCAGGATAAGCGGCCCGCCCTCCACCCAGGCCTCTAGAACGAGGTAGGTCGTGCCGTCAGCGTCGGTCCAGGGGATGATCTCCAGGTTCTCCTCGCGGTTGACGTCCTTGCAGAAGCCGATCATCGCCCCGCAGTAGTTCGAGCCGCAGGCCGGCGGCTCGCCGTTGGGCCAGCCGATTTCGATCTCGCCCCAGCCGCTGGTCAGCGCCGGCATCCGCTCCATGTTGAAACCGGACTGCAGGCGGTTGTCTGGCGAGTAAAGGCCGTGCTCCGGGTGCATCGTGAGGCTGCTCTCCCATGTGCCCCAGTCAATCTGCCACAGCGCGCCGCTCTGCTGGCGGTAGTCAAATTCGTGCAGGTTGGCAGTGGGGCGGCTGTCCGGGCCGTCAGGGAAGCGGTCGCGCGTGGGCTGCCGCCACTGATCCACGTAGACGGTCAGCGGCGCGCTGCTGTTGGTGTTCAAAATGCCGATGGCGGCGCGGTCGAAGGTTTCTTCTTCCAGGCGGCCCTGGCGATACCAGCCGTAGAAGCTGCCATCTATCAAGAAGGCGAAGGCCCGCTTGACGCCTGGCCCGTTCTGCGAGTGCAGGCCGATCTCCAGGTTCACCCACCGGTCGAGCGGGAACGTCCCGTAGACGTTGAACGCGATCTGGCGCGCGTCCCAGAAGCGCGTGCCCACCACAGACAGCGCGCCGCCCGCGCCCACGCGCAGATACCAACCGAAGCCAGTTGGATCGCTGCTGGGGTAAAGGCCAGCCAGCGTGAAGTGTTCGCCATCTTCCAGGGCCGCGGCGGTGGCAGCCGGCAGGTAGACGCTGGCGCGCTGCCAATGCCAGCTGCCGGGCCGTTCGTCCCAGAAGCGGGCGGTGGCCGGCTCGATAAACGCCGCGTAGACAGCGGCTGTGTCATCCGCGCCGGCGGTGCTCAACCGCGCGGCGCAGCAGCCAGCGGCTGCAACGGAGTCGTCCCGCTGCGCGCTGCCGCTGCCGGTGACATTGGCGGCTACCACCCACGCCCAGGATTGGCCTTCGAACGTCTCAACGACTGGCGCTTCCGCCAGCGCCGGGCGCTGACCGCCCGCGGCGGCGACCAGCGCCGCCAGCGCAATTCCGATCCCGAACCGAACGACATTCGTGCGCAGCATGTTACCCCCTCGGTGCTTGCTGACAAGCCCTATCATGCACCCGGCAGCGGCGCAGGTAAAGGGCGCGATAGGCGCTCAACTGGCGGTGTATTAGGACTTCACAGCGCTTAACACCTTTTAATCGCGCCTTGATGATGGTAGCCTAAACTTTTCATGCCGCTTAGGGTACGTTTCCCAGAAAGGCCCGCTTATGCCTGCTGCTGTGTTGGCGCTGCTCGGACTGCTGCTGGTGGGTGCGTGGATCGCACGGCGCAGGCGTGTGCCGCCGCGCCCTGACCCCTCGGCGCTGATTCTGCCGCTGCCGCTCGACGCCGCCGACGCCCCGCCGCGCGCTGGCGGCGCAGTTACAGGGCGCTTTGTGCCGCTGGCTGGCGCGCCCAATTTCCGCGACCTGGGCGGCTACGCTGCGGCTGACGGCCGGCGCGTGCGCTGGGGGCGGGTGTACCGCGCTGGCGCGCTGTCGCACCTCACCGATGCCGATCTTGAGTTGATAAGTGCCCTGGGCCTGCGCCTGGTGTGCGACCTGCGCAGCGCTGAGGAAGCGGAGGAAAGCCCGGATCGCCTGCCTGTTCACAACCCGCCAGCTTACCTGCACCTGCCCGCCACGCCGGTTGACAGCAAGGAGACGCAGCGCCAGCGCCTGCGCGCGCTGCTGCTCGATCGCAGCCGGCTGCACACGCTGCTGGTGGAGTTCTACACCGTCACAATGATTGATGACAACGCCAGCTTGTACCGCGCGGTGTTCGAGCGGCTGGCCGACCCCGACAACTTACCCGCTGTGATCCACTGCACGGCGGGCAAGGATCGGGCGGGAATGGTGTCTGCCATGCTGCTGCTGGCACTGGGTGTGTCAGAGGAAACTGTCATCGCTGATTACACGCAGAGCAACCGCTTCTACGACCATTTCGAGCGCATCACGCAGCGCTCAGTGCGGCCGCTGCGGGCGCTGGGCGTCAGCGTGAGCGACATATACCCGCTGCTTATCGCCCACCCGGACACGCTGCGCGCTGCGCTGGCCTACCTGCGCGAGCGCTACGGCTCAGTGGAGGCGTATCTGCGCGAGAAAGCCGGCGTTGACGACACTACGCTGGCGCGGCTGCGCGAGAACCTGCTGGCCTAAAACGGCCGGCAGCGCGCGAAACGATCACTCGTAGCGCAGCACGTTGAGCGCTCGCTCGCGGATGGCCACCTGGGCGCTGAGGACGGTGGCCACCGCGCCGATCAGCACGGCGGCCGTGACCAGCGCCAGCGCCACGGGCAGCGAGTCCCGCGGGATCAGGATAACCAGCTCCAGCCCGAAATACGACATCAGCACGACGCCCAGCGCGCTGAGGCTGATGCCCAGCAGAGCGCCGAGCAGGCTGACGATCACGTTCTCCAGCAGCATCACGCCCAGCACGCGCTGGCCTTTTAGGCCAATTGCCTTGAGAATGCCGATCTGCCGCCGCCGCTCCAGCGTCGCCAGTGCGACGGTGTTGGCCATGATAACCGCCGCCGCGCCCAGCGACAGCAGCCCAACCAGAATCGGCAGCGCGCTGAACTGGTCTATGAAGCGGCGCAGGAAGCTGTCTATAAACGTGATGTCAATCGAGAACACCAGCGGAATGGCCGACAGCTCTAACAGCACGGTGTCAAGCGCATCAGGGCGCACGTCGGCCAGCGTGAACTGGAAATCGCTGCCAGCGGAAGTAGGCAGCGCGCCTGGCGGGACCTGCATATCGCCAAAGGCCTCCAGGCTGTTCTGCAGCGCGCCCACGCCGTCGGGCGGCGGCGTGACGCCCACCACCTCGAACGTGTAGCTGCGCCGGCTGATTTCAACGGTAAGCTGGCTGCCCACGCCCAGACCAGCCTCCGCGTGCCAGGGCGCTTCTGTCAGCACAGCCACCAACCGACCGCGATCGCTGGCTTGCAGCGGCCGCCCGGCGGTGACGTTAGCGCCGCCGAAATTGTCGCCGGTCGTGTCGCGCATGGCGATGTCCAGGCTGTAATCAGGGAGCTGATGCAGCTCGACGTTGAGCTGCTGGATGCGCCCAAGGTCGCCTGCGCGCGAGGCGCTGCGCAGCTCGCTGATGATGGCGCGCCGCCGGGCCTCAGCCTGGGCGCTGGCCACTGGCCGGTCGTTGATAGCGGTGATGACGCCGGTGAAGGTGAAGATGCGCGTGCGCGAATTGACGCCCTCAAGCTGATCAAGACGCCGGTCAATCAGCGGGTTGGCCAGCGCTGGCGGCAGAATAGGGAAGATCAGCACGTTTCCGCCCAGCGAGCCGCTGAGGGTGAGCTGGAGAATCTCGCGCGTGCCCGCCCCGACGAACGAGATGCTGCTGAGCGCGAACATGCCGGCGCTGATGGCCAGCAGCGTGGTGGCGGTGCGCAGGCGGCGCGCCCGCAGGTTGCGCAGCGCCAGCCGCAGGTCCACACTGCCGAACGACGGCAGCCGCCCAACTACCCACACAACGACCCACAGCAGCACAATGAGCAGCCCTAAAATCAGCAGCGTGACTGCCACGCCAATCACACCGAAGAGCAGGTTGCCGAGAATCTGCCCGGCGATGAGGCCCACCGCCAGCACCACGAACAGCAGCGCGCCGATAGAAGAAAGCACGCCAGCGCGCGGGACGTGCGTCTCGTTGGGGCGCAGGATAATGCCGGGCCGAATGCGAATCGCCGTCAGCACGGGCAGCACGCCGAACACCGCCGCAATCACCAGACCCAGCACCAGACCGAACAGGATCGCCTCTGGATAGACCCGAAAGGCCAGCGGCTGCTGGATGAGCGCTTCGCCGTAGGCGTTGGCTCCGGCCCCCAGCATCACACCCAGCGCGCCCCCGACCAGGCTGCCCGCCAGGCCCAGAATGAGCGCTTCGGCCATGAACATCAGCGCCACCTGCCGCCCTTTGAGGCCGAACGTTTTAAGCGCTGCGATTTCCTCGGTGCGGCGGCGCACCATCACCAGCATAGTGTTGACGATGCCCACGCCGCCGATCAGCAGCGCGCCCAGGCCCATCACCACGATGAAGCGCCCGACGACGTCGGCAATTTGCGCGTTCTGGCGCAGAATCTGCGGCACGTGGTAGACGAGCAGACGGCCGCTGCTCTGGCTGCGCACCAGATCGCTCAGCTCGTTAGCTGCCGCCTCGACATCTGTCCCTTCAGGCAGAACGATGCTGATCGTGTTGGGGTTAGGGTTGAGCGAGAGCTTCGGCGCGTGGTCGAACGGTAGGTAGGCGAAGCCGAAAAACGCCGCGAACAGGTTGCGCAGCCCGGCCTCAGCGGTGGCGGGCACGATGCCGCGCACCACGTACTCATCGGTCGTGCCGCTGACGCGCACGCGATCTCCCACCTTAATCCCCTGCGCCGCCGCCAGGTTCTCGCTCACGACTACGTCGTTGCCGCCCTGAAAAAGTTCGCCTAGGGGCACGCCCGGCGGGTCTTGCGCGCGGATGTCCTGTGTGGGCGGGTAAGTGGCCGGGTCAATGAAATAAGTGCTGATGAACTGGGGCCGCCCGGCAGCGGCGCTGTCCAGCGCGGTGATCTGCACTGCGCTGGAGCTGATGTAGGCGCTGAGCTGGCCGCCGCGCGCCGCAGCCCACTCGCGCACGGCCGCGTAAGCGCTGGGGGTGAAGACGCTGGCCTCGTTGGGCGCTTCGAAGCTCATGAAACTGCTCGCGCTGATGCGCGACAGCGTGATGTCGCCGTGATTGCTGGCGCGCACGTTGCTCGCCAGCGAGTCGCCGATGGCCAGCCCCAGGCTGCGCAGCGCGACAATCGCGGCCACGCCCGCGGCAATTGAGAAGATGGCGAAGGTAGACCAGTGCCGGCTGCGCCAGATATTGCGTGCGGCGTATCGCAGGTAGAACATAAGCGCCTCGTGACGACCGTGAGCGAAAAGCGGATTCGGTGACTGTCCATGATTTGTCCTGCCTCATATACGCAGGCAGGCGCCGCTTGGTTGTGCGATTCCGGCGGCTGGCATACGCTCAGGCAACGCCAACGGCAGGCCGGCGCGGTGCGTGATACAATAGGCGGGGTGACCGACAGCATCAGCAGTCCGTTGTTTTTCTCACTGACAATGCCAACACGCCGCGCATGACCCGACGCCTGCCCATCCTGATTGTGCTCGCATTGACCTGGGCGGCGCTGGTGGCCCTTGCGTGCAACCTGTCTGGCTCGCCAGAGCCGCCGACCGTCGCGCCGCGGGCGACCAGCACGCCGCCGCCGACCATTGGCTACGCTACGCTCAGCCCGGCAGAGCTGCCGGCAGAGGCGGCCACACAGCCGCCCCAGGTGGCGGCCGCCGCGCCGATCGAGGCGGAGCTGGTCAACCTGGTCAACTTGATCGAGGCTGACCGGCTTATGTTTCACATTGACACACTGCAAAACTTTGGCACGCGCCACGTCAACTCGGCCAACCACCGGTCGGACTGGGGCATCGGCGCGGCACACCGCTATCTGGTCAGCCAGTTCGAGCAGATACGCGCCCAGTCGCAGGGGCGGCTGACGGTGTTTTCGCACCCCTTTACAGCAGAGTGGGCCGGCGTGCGCACTGAAGGGCAGAACGTGGTGGCGTTCCTGACCGGAACTGAGGCCGGCGCGGGGACGATCGTGATTGGAGCACACTACGACAGCATCACGATCAACTTCGACAGCGCCGACGCGCTTGCGCCGGGGGCCAACGACAACGCCTCAGGCGTGGCCGCGCTGCTGGAGCTGGCGCGTGTGCTCAGCCTGCGGCCGCACCGCGCCTCGATCATGTTCGTGGCGTTTGCCGCCGAAGAAGTGGGGCGGCAGGGCAGCATCGCCTTCGTCAAAGAGTATCTAGCGCCGCGCCAGATTGACATCACGGCCATGCTCAATCTGGACATCATCGGCAGCCAGTTCGGCCCCGGCGGCAGGGTAGACGACCGCAACCTGCGCTTGTTCTCGGCTGGCCCGAACGACGGGTCGCCCTCGCGCCACCTGGCGCGCACGCTCAACCTGATCGCGTTCAACCATGTGCCGTACATGAACCTGGTCACGCAGGACATCGTTGACCGTGAGGGGCGTTACGGCGACCATATGACCTTCTCTGACGCTGGCTATGCGGCCGTGCGTTTCACCCAGCCGATGGACGACCCGGCGCGCAACCACAACGACCGCGACACGATTGACGGCATACAGGCCGGCTATCTCGCGCGCGTGACCAAGACGGTGCTCACCCTGGTGACAGCGCTGGCAGACGGCCCGCGCCCACCGCGCGGCATCGCGCTGCGCGACTCCGGCACAGGGTTGCGCACGCTGGTGTGGGAGCCAATCGCGGAGGCAAGCGGCTACGTGGTTGCGCTGCGGCGGCCGGGTGCGCTCGATTACGAACAGTTCGAGGTGAACGACCCGTCCATTACCAGCATCACGTGGGACGGCTTCGTGCCAGAGCGTTTCACCGGCCTGGCGATCGCCGCCAGGGACGCGCGCGGCCTGATGGGGCCGCTGTCCGACGAGTTCAAGATCAGGTGAGAGAGGTGGCTGGCGGTGATCCGACGGGCGCTGCAGGGGCTGCTGCTGACAGGGATCGGAGTAGGGCTGGCGCTGGCCCTGGGCGCGCTGGTGCTGCGCCTTTCTGGACGCGAGATCAACCTGGGCGTTGTGTTCGACCCGTGTACACCTGCTGACGGAGACTGGCATCAGACGGTGCTGGCCCTGGTGCGCGACTATCGCGATCCCTGCGCCCGTTTCTACTGGGCGCCGTTTCCAGACGGCGAATTCTACAACCTGATCCGCCTCAACAACTACGGCCTGCACGACACCAACCTGACGCTGGAGAAGCTGCCTGGCCAGTATCGCATCTTGATTGTTGGCGACTCGTTCCCACAGGGCTGGCAGGTGTCGCTGGAGCAGACGTTTCCCTATTTGCTGGAGCAGCAGCTTAACGCTGGGAGCGACCGCGGTATTGAGGTAATTAACCTGAGTGTGGACGAGAAGGGGACTGACCGCGAACTGCTGCTGTACGCCGGTTTCGGCTGGCGCTTTGAGCCGGACGTAGTGCTGCTGGCCGTCTACATTGGCAACGACCTGGTGGACAACTCGGCAGCGCTGAGCGCGCATCATGGGGCCTACGCGGCGCTGGAGCGCCCTTTCTTCACACTGGGCGCAGATGGCTCGCTGCGCCTGCACAACATCTCCCCAATCGAGCCGGGCCGCCACCCGGACGCGCCCGCCTGGCAGTGGCTGGCGGAGAGGGCGGCCGAACAGACCCCGCTGCCGGCAATCGCCACGCCCGCCGCCCCGCGCGTGATCAGCGAGGCGCCCTATCAGCTTGAGTACCCGGTGGAGCTGGGTATCTACCTGCCGGAAACGCCGGAGTGGGCGGATGCCTGGGCGCTGACTGAAGCGCTCATCCGCCAGTTCCGCGTTCTGGCAGAGGCGCAGGGATCGCGGTTTGCCGTCATCATCATCCCAGATCGGCGGGCGGTTCACAGCAAAGACTGGGATATAACAGTGGGCTACTGGCCGTTTCTCCAGGGTGTCAGCCCGATGGCCCCGGCGGCCCGCCTGCAGCGCTTCCTGGAGACGGAAGGCATCCCTGTGCTGAACCTGACTTATACCCTCAACGGCTGGGCGCTGACGCGCGACGAAACTGAGCGCCTCTACTACCGGGACGACGGTCACTTCAACGCCGCTGGCCACGCCGTGACAGCGCAGCGGCTGGCACTGTGGCTGGCCTCTCTGGGGCTTGCACCCTAATAAATCTCGACATTCTCATATGAAATATGAGAATTATATAGATTTTACTGCAGTGTGGTTATAATCTGCGCGTGGTTATAGCTGCACGAAAGGCTGCCCTGTGACGAACAGCGTTATTGGCGTGGTGGTGGCGCAGTTGGGCACGCCGGCTGCGCCCACTGCGCGTGCCTTGCGCCCCTACCTGAAACAGTTTCTCTCGGACATGCGGGTGGTGGATTACAACCCGCTGGTCTGGCAGCTTCTGCTCAACGCGGTGATCCTTAACACGCGTCCGCGCCGTTCGGCCCGCCTATACCGGCGCATCTGGACGGCCGAAGGCTCGCCTTTGCTGGTTAACACGCGCAAACAGGCCGACGGCTTGCAGGCGCGCCTGGGCAGCGATTATCGTATCGTAGTGGGCATGACTTACGGCGAGCCGTCCATCACAGCGGCCGTGCGCGGTTTACAGGCAGAGGGCATTGACCGCATTTTGATCCTGCCGATGTTCCCGCAGTATTCGTCCAGCACCAGCGCTTCGGTGTACGACGCGGCCTACACCGCCGCTGCGGGCCGCCGCTGCCCGCTGTTTCACGAGCACAAGCGGCACGTGCCCACGCTGCGCTTCGTCGGCCCGTACTACGATTACCCTGGCTACATCGCAGCGCTGGCGGCCAGCGTGCGCGAGGACCTGGCCGCCTGGGGACAGACGCCGGATATGCTGGTGATGACGTTCCACGGCAACCCGGCGCGCTACACACGCGACGGCGATCCATACCGGACACACTGCGAGACGACGGCGCGCCTGTTGGCCGACGCGCTAGAGCTGCCATCTACAGAGTGGACAGTGTCGTTTCAATCGCGTTTTGGCCCAGAGGAGTGGCTGCAGCCCTACACAGATGAGACGCTGGTGCGGCTGGCGCAGGCGGGCGTGCGGCGCGTGGCCGTAGTGTGCCCTGGTTTTACGGCGGACTGCCTGGAGACACTGGACGAGATCGGCAATGAAGGCGTGCATGCGTTTATGGCGGCCGGCGGAAGCGCGCTGCGGCTGATTCCCTGCCTGAATGACTACCCGCTGTGGCTGGACGCGCTGGCAACGCTCGTTCAGCGCGAGACGGCGTCGTGGTACAGCCCCTGCCTTGCGCATCTGCCGGCAGCCGCATACCATTAACCCGTGGCGTGATTGGACTTCTTGAAAGGGGCAGCGTGTAAGTGGATGAGTTCGATCTTCCCGATAGCCGCGAGAAGCTGGCACAGCAGGCGCTGCAAGACATCGAGCGTGTGCTGCTGGAGCGGCGCAAGCAGCGCCAGTTCGTGCTAAAGCAGACCGCGCAGTTTGTCACCGAGCTGTTCAACGCGCTGCAGGCTGTCGTAAGCGAGTGCCGCGAGCGCGGCCTGACCGAGCTGGGCGAGCCGCGCTTTATCGAGCACCCGGCGGGCGGCGGGCGACGCGCTCTCTACATCCCGATTGAGGACTGGAACGTGACGTTCGTGCCGCTGGTGGGCACGGCCCGCCCCAACATCCGCGATGAAGCCCAGATACCCGGCATCCTGTTCAAGCAGGTGGCGGGGCGTGTGGCGGTGTTTATCGGCAGCGACCAGGACAGCACAGCGTTCTACGATTTTCTGGTGCTGCCTACTGGGGCGTGGTTCGCCTGGGGGTACGGCTGGCCGCGCCAGGCCTCCACAGTTGAGGAGACCGATTTCAAGATGCTGGCCTATGGCCTGATGTCCAGTTTCATCAAGGACATCTTCACCACATGGCGCACACGCGACGAGACGACGCTGGGCGCGGCCATGGACGCCCGCCGCCGCGCTTACGTTTTCGGACTGCCCGGAGACGAAGTGTAATGCCCTACGACCCGCTGCAGCTTGCTGAGGCGTTCATCCGCGCCGGGGAACTGGCCGACGCGCTGGATGCGCTGAGCGCGCACTTGGCCGCGCAGCCGGACGACGCCAGCGCGCTGCGCCTGCGCGCTGCCGTGCTGCTGCGCCAGGGCGACCCAGCCAGCCTCCAGGCCGCGCTGGCCGATCTCGCCGCGCTGCCTGTTTCCACCGCCGATGACCTGGCGCAGCAGTCCATCATTTATGAGCGGGTGGGAATAACCGACGCCGCGCTCGACACGGCGCGGGAGGCGCTTGCCCTGCGTCCGACTGATGAGCGGCTGGCGGAGCGGCTCGTGTGGCTGCTGGCTGCCTGCGGCGACCTGCTGGGCGCGCTGGAAGTGGTGCGCGCGCAGCCGCGCACCTGGCGCTGGCTGGAGCGCGAAGGCGACGTGCTGGGGCAGATTGGCGATTATACGACGGCAGCCGCGCGCTACGGGCTGGCGCTGGCGCAGCTGGAGGTGGCGTTCCCGGCCGATCATGCGTTCGCAAATGGCCTGCGCGCCGCTGTGCTGCTCAAGCGGGCGGAGGCTTTCCGCCAGATAGGTGACACGTTCAACGCTGCTGGCTGTCTGGACGCCGCCGAGGCGCTGTCGCCAGCCGAGCCGCTGATTCCGTTTCTGCGCGGGCTGCTGCTGGCCCAGGCGGGCGATGCTGCCGGCGCAGCCGCTTTGTGCGCGCCAGCTTACGCGGCCGCCAGCGCCGCGCTGCGCGCCGAGATGCGCCGCGCCCTGGCAAGCGACCAACGCCTGGCCCCGCTGGCGGATCGGCTCAGCCCGTAGCCAGCCGCTGGCGGGCGGCGTGCTGCACCATCGAGACCAGCCCCATCAGGCCCTGGCCTTTGCCCATCGAAATCTCTTTGCCGAACAGCGTGAACACAATGTCGGCGGGCACGCTGGCCACCTGCTCCAGCGGCGCGCCGGAGCAGGTCTCGTCCAGCACAACCGCCATCGCCATCGCGCTGAGGCCCTGCGGGTTGAGCACGTCGAAGCGGAACGTCAGCGTGCCGTCCGGGTTGTCCAGCGCCCACACGAACGCCTCGCTCTCGCAGGCGGGGACGCGGTGGCGCTCGTCATACGGCCGCTGCGCCACCTCCGGCGGCACGCGCACCGCGTCGAAGCGGTCAGCGATTTCGATGAGATATTCGGCGCGCGCGTTACGGTCTGGCATCAGCGCGAAGTCGTCTAGAACAGCCTGAAGCTTAGGGGGAACAGCGCTCATGCCGCTTACTTCTCAATCGGCACGCCGACCAGGTTGCCCCACTCAGTCCAGCTGCCGTCGTAGTTGCGCACGTTTGGATAGCCTAAAAGGTACGACAGCACAAACCAAGTGTGGCTGCTGCGCTCGCCAATGCGGCAGTAGGCGATCACATCGTCGTCTGGCTTGAGGCCTTGTTCCTGCTCGTAAATGGCGCGCAGCTCCTCGGCAGTTTTGAACGTCCCGTCGTGCGGGTTGACGGCGCGCCCCCAGGGGACGTTTTTCGCGCCGGGAATGTGGCCGCCGCGCAGCGCCCCCTCGTTGGGGTAGCCCTCCATGTGCAGCTTCTCGCCGGTGTACTCGGCTGGGCTGCGCACGTCTACCAGCGGTTTGTTGGCGTTGATGTGACGCATGACGTCGTCACGGAAGGCGCGAATGACGCTGTCGTTGCGCGGCTGCGCTTTGTAGACAGTGGGCGGGTAGGTGGGCACTTCGCGCGTCAGCGGGCGGCCCTCCTGCTCCCATTTGAGCCGGCCGCCGTCCATCACGCGCGTGTTGGTGTGGCCGAACAATTGGAACACCCACAGGGCATAGCAGGCCCACCAGTTGTTCTTGTCGCCGTAGAACACAACCAGCGTCTCTGGCGCGATGCCAACACGGGACATCAGCTGCTCGAAGCGCGGCGCGTCCAGGTAATCGCGGCGCAGCGGGTCGTTGAGGTCGCTCACCCAGTCAATCTGTACCGCGCCGGGAATGTGACCGGAAGCGTACAGCAACGGGTCCTCGTTGGATTCAACGATGCGAACGTTGGGGTCGTCCAGGTGGGCGGCGACCCAGTCAGTGGAGACAAGTTTATCGGGGTGCGCATACCCCCGGCTGGCGATGTCGCTCATGGGTCTCTCTCCCTGGCTCAAGAATAAAGCTAATCGCTATCATCATAACTCAGGTTGGGCGCGGTGGCAACTGGCGAACTGCGCCAGCGCCGCAGCTTAAAACGTTTAGCAGGCCGCAGCGGGTACATCATACCACCCCACCAGCGAGGGCGACTCCGGGTCGTGCTGGTGGTAGTTCGCCCGCGCGTGCGCAAAGCTGCTGGTGGCGTAGCAGTAGACACAGCCGAACAGGCAGGTGTCGTACATGCCGATGTCGCGGCTGGGAACGCAGCCGCAGGCGGGCCGCTGGCCGGGGTCTTTCGCGCTGGGCGCGTCTAAGCCGAACAGCTCGCCCAGCAGGCGGTTGTCAACGCATTTGCCCGCCTCAACACCGCAGCGCGCCAAGCCGGTTTCATCGGCGCAGCTCGTCAGCGCCATGTCATTGGCGGCGGCGGCAGCTCGAAGCTGGCGCACCAAGCGCTCTAGACAGTCGTCTGACAGCCGGTTGCAGAAAGCCAGCCGCACGCCAAATTGGCGCTCCAGCGCATCCAGCCGGCGCTGCACCTTGCGGTAAGGGGTCATCACGCTGATGACGGCTCGCCGCGTGCTGCCGCGCAGCGCCGCCGCGATCTGGCCGAATGTGTCGGCGTGAAATTGGGGGGGCGTCTGGCTGGTGAACACGATCGGGTCATAGCGCCAGATGACCCGCTCCGGCCCGACGCGGCGCGCCAGCCGCTGGAACGTATCCAGCGCGGCGGAGAAGGCTGGCCCGTCTTGGTCGAGCCAGCGCGGGTTGCGCAGCAGTGTGAACTGGAAGTAGTAGCGGTAACCTCGGTCGTCGAGTTCGTCCAGGTGGCGCAGCAGTGGGCGCGGGCTGCGCGTCCAGAATACGACTGCGTCCACGTCGGCGGGCCGCAGCGAGACGCGTGTCACCTGCTGCGCGTTGAATGGGTTGGGCACAGCGCAGTACCCGGCGCGCACGCGGTTGATGAACCACTGCGCGTAGAAGGCGGGGATGTCGGTTCGCCGGCTGGCGCTGATGATCACGCTTTGGCGCTCCTGACAGCAGACTTAGCGGTTTCAGGATAACACACGCCGACTGCTCCGGCCAAGAACTGCGCCGCCTCTTTTTAACTCTGCTTTGCAAACCTTGTTGTTTCAATTTTGATAGGCGCATGTCATAATCTGGCCGACTCGAACAAGACTGCCGCCGAAATAGATATGAACTCATTTGACACGCCCGCTAGTGTTGCCCAGGCCCTTGCCATTCTCAACGAGGCCTTTCTGCTGATCAACGCTGCTCTGCGCCCGGACGAGCTGTCCGGGCTGGTATATAAGGCTGTTACGCGGCTGCTGCCATCCGATATTTTTCAGTTCGCGATCTACCGCCCGGATCGCGCAATCGTCCAGGTGGATATCTTCAACAGCGAGAACCGGCTGTCGGTCAGCGTACCGCTGGCCCCCGACGCGGACCTTGTCTCGCGCGTGATCGCTCAGGGAGCGCCGCTGCACTGGTCTGAGCCGGCTGAACGCGCCGCCGCCCGCGCCGCTCTGCCCGCCAATCTGGCGCTGCCCGCCGCCTTTGTGGGCGTGCCCATGCGCGCACGCGGCCAGACCGTGGGCGCGCTGTGCCTGGAGGCGGATCGCGCCGGCGCGTTTGCGGCGGACAGCGTGCCTATCATACAGGCTCTGGCCGACAGCGCCGCCATCGCCTTTGAGAACACCGAACGCCACAGCGCCGCCGTCCGCCGTGTGCAGGAGCTGGCCCTGGTCAACGAGCTGAGCGAAGCGCTCACTCGCCATTTGGGCAGCGATGAAATGTGGCACGCCCTGCGCCGCCAGATGCTGCTGTTGTTCGAGTCATCGGCTGTTTTTGTTGCCCTGTCCGACCCACACCGCCGCGGTCTGTCGTTTCCGCTGTTAGAGCCAGATACCGCTCCTGCCTTTCCCGGCCTGTGCCAGGCGGTGATCAAGTATGGGCTGGCGCTTCACTTCCGCGATCTCACGCTGGAGGACGACCGCCTCAGCGCCCTGGGCCTGTCTGGGCGCGACGCTGCTGCCGCTGATGAGGCGGGCGATGTGCCCCGATCATGGTTGGGCGTGCCGCTGCGCAGCCGTCACAATGAAGTGATCGGCGTGTTGGGCGTGCACAATCTGCTGCCCGACAACTACAGCGACGGTGACCTGTCCCTGCTGCTGACGGTGGCTGCTCAGTTCTCGCTGGCGCTGGACAACGCCCGCCTGCTCGAAGCCGAGCAGGAACGGCGCCGTATCGCCAGCACGCTGATGGATGTCAGCCGCGATGTCAGCTCCACGCTGGACTACGCCGAGGTGCTCGACCGCGTGCTTGAACAGATGCAGCGCGTGGTCAACTACGACAGCGCCTCGATTCTGCTCGTCTCAGCCGACTGCGAGGACGGTTCGCGCATGGTGCTGGCAGCAACCCACGGCCTAGAGCCGTTTCTGCGCGGGCGCGAGCTGCACTTCGGGCCAGAGAACACCGGCATGACGATCTACCGCTCGCGCCAGCCGCTGGTGATTGACGACGTTCAGAACTACCCTGGCTGGCTGGCGCGCGATCTCAGCGAGACAGCCAGCCGCATCCGCTCGTGGCTGGGCGTGCCGCTGCTGGTGCAGGATCAGGTCATTGGCATCATTGCGCTGGACAAGATGACGCCTGGCTACTACACCGAAAAGGACGCCAGCCTGGCGTTTGCGGTTGCCCGGCAGGTGGCTGTAGCCGTTGAGAACGCGCGCCTGCACGCCCGCGCCGAGGTCAGCCTGCGCGCCCTGGAAGAGCGCAACCGCCGCCTGTCGCTGCTGTACCGCGTTGCCACCATGATCAGCTCAACGCTCGAGCGCGACGCGATCCTCACCGGCGCGGCGCAGCAGCTCGCCGAGCTGTTCGACATGGATTACTGCGCGGTGGCGCTCGTTGACGCCAGCGAGGGCTGCGTTGTGGCAGAGCACCCCTTCGCGGCCAACCTTAACCTGCGCCTGCCGCTGGCAGCCGACAGCCCGCTGCTCGCGCACATGGGGCGGGGAAGCGTTGTGGCTGTTACGGACCTGGACGCGGATGGGGTGCTGGACGAGGCAATGCGCTTGGTGCTGAAAAGCGTGGCCACGTGTTCGGCGTTAATCGTGCCCCTGCTGGCGCGCGATCGGCTCATCGGTATGATCCTGCTCAGCAGCTTGACGCCCCGTGTGTTCAGCCCGGAGGACCGCGAAACAGCGCTCACCGTCGCAGGCCAGCTTGCTCTGGCTGTCAGCAACGCCGAGCTGTTCGAGCAGGCGGTGGCCGCCAACCGTCTCAAGAGCGAGTTTCTCGCCAACGTCAGCCACGAACTGCGCACGCCGCTCAACGCTATCATCGGCTACAGCGCGATGCTGCTCGACAACGCTTATGGCCCGCTCAACGCCGAACAGCGCGATCGCCTGCAGCGCATCAACGCCAACGGCGAGCAGCTCCACACGCTGATCAACGACGTGCTCGACCTATCCAAGATTGAAGCTGGCCAGATGCCCATCAAGCTTGAGCCGCTGAACCTGGCCGCTATCCTGGCAGACGTGGTGGCCAGCGTCACGCCTCAGGCCGAGGCCAAGCGGCTGGCGCTGACGGTGAACTTCAGCCCGCAGCTTCCGCCGGTGGATGGCGACGCGCAGCGCATCCGCCAGGTGCTCACCAACCTGCTCGACAACGCGGTGAAGTTCACGCACACCGGCGGTGTAACCGTCAACATCGGCGCGGTGCGGCTGGAAAGCGGGCGCACTGCTGATGGCTGGGGGCCGCCGCCGCAGGTGGAGGCGGCTGACGGCGCGTGGCTGATGGTCGAAGTGATTGACACCGGCATTGGCATCGCGCCTGAGCACCAGGCCTACATCTTCGACGCTTTCCGCCAGGTGGACGGCTCCAGCGTGCGCGAATACCCCGGCACGGGCCTGGGCCTGACCATCTCGCGGCAGCTTGTGAACATGCACGGCGGCCATCTGTGGGTGGAAAGCGATCTCGGCGCGGGCAGCGTGTTCACTGTGATGCTGCCGCTGCCGCCGGAACGTGCTTACGACCTGCCGCCGTTTCCGCGCCGCCGCCCGGTAATCCTGCTGCTGGACGCCGACCCGGCTGCGCGGGAGCTGGCGCGGGCGGCTGTAAGCGGGGCTGGCTACCGCGTTGTTACCGCAGATGACCCCCGCAGCGTGCCAGAGCTGGCGCGCCAGATACGACCGGCTGTAGTGCTGGTTGATGCAGCCTGGTCAGGGAGCGGCGGCTGGGATGTCGTCCGCAGTCTTAAGCACGACCCTCACACGGCCGCGATTCCGGTTGTCCTGTGGTCGCTGCTGCCGCTGGACGATCAGACGAGCGAGCTGGGTGTGGCGGCTGTTCTGGCTAAGCCGGTGGAGCCAGACGCGCTGCGCGCGGCCCTGCTGCGCGCCATCAACAGCGCCCCGCTGCGCTGACGCCGCTGGCAGTTGCGGCTGGCCACCGGCCCGGACTGTCTGCTACAATACGCTGACTTCCTCAGAGATTACACGCACAGTTCGATACAGAGTTGAAAAGGGTGTGGGCGTGCAGGTACGGGACGACATCCGCAACATCGCGATTATCGCGCACGTTGATCACGGCAAGACAACGTTGGTAGACGGCATGCTGAAGCAAGCCAAAGTGTTCCGCGAGGGCCAGGTCACTGGCGAGCGCATTCTTGACTCCAACGCGCTGGAGCGCGAGCGCGGCATCACTATTCTGGCCAAGAACACGGCTGTCACCTGGGGGGGCGTTAAGATTAACATCGTGGACACGCCCGGCCACGCCGATTTCGGCGGCGAGGTGGAGCGCGTGCTCAACATGGTGGACGGCGCGCTGCTGCTGATTGACGCGGTCGAAGGCCCGATGCCGCAGACGCGCTTTGTGCTGCGCAAAGCGCTCAACCTGGGCCTGCGCGTGATTGTCGTCATCAACAAGGTTGATCGCCCACACGCCCGTGTTGAGGCTGCGCTCAACGAAACGTTCGATTTGTTCGTTGAGCTGGGGGCCAGCGACGAACAGGCCGATTTTCCCGTAGTTTACGCCGTCGGGCTGGACGGCCGCGCAGGCTACACGGCTGATACGCTGGCCGACGACCTGACGCCGCTGTTCGAGACGATCCTGCGCGAGGTGCCGGCTCCGCGCGTGGACTCCGCTGCGCCGCCGCGCCTGCTGGTGACCACGCTGGAATACGACAACTACAAAGGGCAGATCGGCGTTGGGCGGCTGCACAGCGGCGTGCTGCGCCGCGGTATGCCGGCTGCGCGCATCACACCCCAGGGCGAAAAACACACAGGCCGCCTGGAGTATTTGTTTACCTACCACAACCTGACGCGCCAGGAAGTAGACGAAGTGCGCGCCGGCGACATCCTGGCGTTTGCTGGTTTCGAGACGATCGGCATCAGCGACACGATTGCTGACCTGGAGGCCGAGGCCGGCCTGCCGCCGATCAGCGTTGAAGAGCCGACAGTGCGCATGACGTTCGGCGTCAACACGTCGCCGTTTGCGGGGCGCGAGGGGCGCACTGGCTGGGGCACATCGCGCCGCCTGCGCGAGCGCCTGTTCAACGAGACGCGCAGCAACATCGCCCTGCGCGTGCAGGACGGCGAGACGGCCGACCGTTTCATCGTCAGCGGGCGCGGCGAGCTGCACTTGGGCATTCTCATCGAGACGATGCGCCGCGAGGGCTACGAGTTCGACGTCAGCCGGCCGGAGGTTATTTACCGCAGCGACCCTGAAACGGGCGAGACGCTGGAACCGGTAGAAGAGGTGCACATCGAGGTAGCCGATGAAATGGCCGGCACGGTGTTCGAGCTGATGGGCGCGCGCCGGGGCACGCTGGTGGATATGCAGAGCGAAAACGGCACGACGTTCATCCAGTACCGTGTGCCCACGCGCTTTCTCATTGGCTTCCAGTCGCAGTTTATGCGCGCCACCAGCGGCCTGGGGCAGATTCACACGCTGTTTCACGGCTACGCACCAGCGCTGCCCTACCCGGCTCCCGCGCGGCAGTTTGGCAGCCTGATCGCCGACCAAGACGGTGTCGCTACCGCCTACGCCCTGCTGAGCGTACAGCAGCGCGGCACATTCTTCATCGAGCCGGGGACTGAGGTCTACGAAGGCATGATCGTGGGCGAGCACATCCGCGCTGAGGACCTGGCAGTAAACGTGGCCAAGACCAAACACCTGACCAACCACCGCGCGAAGCCGAGCGAGACTACCGCCGGTCTGCCGCCTGCGCGGATCATGAGTCTGGACGACTGCATCGAGTTTCTGGCCGAGGACGAGCTGCTGGAAGTGACGCCGGCCAGCCTGCGCCTGCGCAAGCGCATCCTTAACAATCACGACCGCCTGAAGGAGGTCAAGCGCAGGAAGCTGCTGGTGGAGGGATAGGGCGCGGCGGCCTACACGCGGTCGCCCACGGCCGCCAGGGCCGCGTCGCGTATTTGGTTGGGGCGCACCGGTTTGACCAGGAAACTGTCCTCTGGCCCTAGGGCCAGCAGACGCCGGAAGTGGCTGTGGGCGCTGACCACTACAACTGGCACGTGGCGCAGGCGCGGGTTTGCGTCGCGGTAGTCGAGAATCTCGCGCCCGTCGTGTTTAGGCAGCAGAATGTCAAGAAAGATTACATCTGGCGGCTGATGCTCTAGCAGCGCCAGCGCCTGTTCGCCGTCTGCGGCATGCTGCACCGCAAAACCGACCCCGCCTAAAATCATTTCATAGAGCGTGCGCATGGCCGACTCGTCATCTACAACCAGCGCAACAAACCGCTGCATGTAAGCACCTTCCCCTAGTTAAGCAGTTTTCCACATCAGCGTAGCCGCCTAGGTGACCCGCGCTTAATATATGTCTTATTAGTATACCGCTGTTGGGGGCAGCCTTGGGTGATAGCTGTGTTGGTTGGGCGTATGTTTTCGGTTTGTCTGCGACGCGGCAAGAGTAAACAGTCGTGCGCTGCACCACATTCTCATGATAGTCAAACTTGCGTGGCAAAGCTATTACAAACGTTGCTTGTTTCACGATCGTGACGGCTCGATGACAAACGGAAAGCGGCTGACCTCGGTGTTGCCCAGGAACAAGCGCACCTCGTAGCTGCCGGGCGCGTAGCCATCAGCGCTGCCGAAGAAGAAAAAGCTGTCCCCTTCGCTGCCCTGGCTCCACAGATAAGCCTGGCCCTGCACTGGCGCACCATCCCGGTACAGCACGCGGGACCAGGCTGCGCCGTTGCTCATGTTGCGGAAAACGAAGAAAAAATACAGGCGCTTCACGCCAGCGGGGAAGACTGTGCGCGGCTGAATTGGCGTCAGGTTAGCCGAGATCGTGTCGTCGGCGGCGATTACCTCAATGCGAGCGCCGGGACGGGCCGTGACCAGCGCCAGCGGCGGGGCCAGATTTAGCACGGTTTCATACGTCGCTGTGGGTGTGAACGTCTCAGTTGGCGTGAGAGTCGCTGTGGCTGTGGCAGTGGGTGTGAACGTGGGCGTGGCGGTGGCCGTGGTGGCTGCAGCGGCCGCGCTGGTTGGAACGCGGGTCGGGCGCTGGGTTGGCTCTGGCGAAAGCGTGGGCGAAACCGACAGGGTGGGCGTCAGGCTGGGGACGACCACGCCCACCGCGCCAGCCGGACGGCCGGCAAACAGAGTGTCCAAACCGCGAAAGGCCAGCGCAGCCAGCCCGCTGTAGAACGCCAGCGCCACTGTCAGCGCGAACAACCCCAGCGAGGCCAGCAGCAGGCGGAAACCCATCACGCTCGCCTGCCGCCGCAGACGCCAGTATGGGCCGGTGCGCCCGCGCCGCAGATGGAACAGGGCCAGCAGCAGCAGCAGCAGCGCGGTCACGAACAACATACCTAGGGCTGTCGGGAGCGCGGTTGCGATTTGTTGCGCAGTCATGGCGCGCATTATAGCGGCTGTGCGCCGCCTTGAGAACAGCCCGCGCTACTGCCGGTAGCGCACGCGCCACACATGCCCGTAGATGTAATCGGCCACTACCAGCGCGCCGTCCGGCGCTACGGTCACGTCTATAGGGCGGATCAAGCCGGTAATGAACGGCTCGGCCGGCGGGTAAGGCTGGTTCTCGTCGGGCTGGGGCACGCTGGCCGGGTCCACGCGGACGACGCGCTGGCCGCCGTCAACGCCGTTCCACAAGGCGACAAACAGGCTGCCGAACAGGTTGACCGGGAACTGCGTGCCGGTGTAGACGGTCAGGCCGCGCGGGATGGTGTACGGCGGGAAGCGCAGCAGGTCAGGGGCGACGGCCAGGCCGCCGGGCCTGAGGGGGCATTCAGCGCAGCCGCGCTCGCGCCAGAAAGGCCAGCCGTAGTGCGCGCCCGCCTCAACGGCCAGCAGCCGGTCGCCAATGCCCGACACCAGCCCCTGGTCGGTCGCGTAGAGCTGACCGGCAGCGTCAAAAGCCAGGTCGTAGGGGTTGCGCAGGCCGGCGGCGTACACACTGACTTCACCGGTGTGCGGCTGAACCCGCAGCACGGCCGCCTCCAGTGGGTGCAGATTGGCCATGCTGGCAGCCTGCGGGTTGGGCGGCTCGGCGCGGTCGGAAAGCGCGCCAACCCCTAGATACAGATAACCGTCGGGGCCAAAGGTTAGGCCGTTGGGCTGGTTGTCAATCAGGCTGAAACAGCAGGGCAGATCGGCGAGCACCGTTTCGGGCGCGCCGCCGCCGGGCGGCACGCGCCACAGCCCGCCGCCGCTGGTCATTGTCAGGCGGGCGCTGACGTACAGCACATCCGTGCCCGGTTGAAAAGCCAGCCCCACTGGCGACACAAAATCGCCGCTGTAACGCCGGGCGCGGCCGTCTGTGTCCAGCGCGTAGACTGCGCCGGCCCGCGTCGCGCCGTTCTCGATCACAGTGGCATACAGGCGGCCATCCGGCCCATAGGCGATCTGCATTGGCTGGCCGGGGAAGCGGCCCACGTGTGTCAGCGTGTAGCCGATTGGCACGCGGATGCGGCGCAGAAAGCCTTCGACGTCGTCGGCGCAGGGGAAGTCGTCGCAGCTCCAGCCGGCTGTGGGCGCCAGTTCAGCCGGCAGATGGCGATAAGCGGCGGGCGCGCCGTCAGGCCGGGGCGGCGTGGGCGTGAGCAGCGGCACGGTAGGCGTTGGGCTGGGCGTGCGGGTGGGCGTGAGCGTGGGGGTGCGCGTTGGGGTCTCGGTGAGCGTGGCGGTAGGCGTGAGCGTGGGGGTGCGCGTTGGCGTGGGGCTGTAGACAGGCGCTTCAGCCAGCGCTGTCGGCGGGACGGTGGCGCGGAACGTCTGGGCTGGCTGCGGCTGGCAGCCAGTGCCGGCGAGGGCGGCAAGCGCAATACCGGCGCAGAGAGCAGCTCCGCGCCGGCGGATAATCAGGCGTAAGAATGGCTTCGGCATGCCGGCGATTGTAGCGCATCGGGCCGGCGCTGTTGAGGTGGAGTCAGCCGCTGCTGGCCGCTTTGCCCACGCTGCTGCTGGCCGCTTTGCCCACAAAGAAGGGCGCCTGGTCGAGGTGCTCCACCACCTCGGCCCGGTAGTGAGACAGCTCGCGCTTGAGCAGCGGCAGCACCGGCGTCTCGCTTTCGATCTCCAACACCAGGGCGGGGTGGCCCGACTGCAGGTGAGCTGCCAGCGGCTGCACCGCGTACTTCTTGTAGTCGAAGTCAATCAGACCGGCGACGATGCGCCCGATGCCGCCGCCCACCAGACCGCCGGCCAGCAGAGCCGTGCCCAACGCAATGATCGGGCCGACGCCGGGGAGGGCCAGCGCGCCAAGCTGCACCAGCCCCAGAGCGCTGATGGCCGCGCCCAGCGTGCCGCCGGCGATAGCGCCCTCATCCGGGCTGATTTCGTCGTCTAGGACGATTACCTCGCCGTCTCTGGCGCGCGCTACGATGGCCGCATCCGTGATTCTCAGCCCATCCATTTCCATTACACGGTCGAGGGCCTTGGCCAAGATCGCCCGCGATGGAAACACCGCCACGACCACCTCACGTCCCATAACTATTCCACCTCTCGCTCACCCAGCCGACAGCACTCAAAGCAGCACGTGCAGCCGGTTGATCCGGCAGGCCCGCCCGTCAACGACATTACGATGCAGCTAACGCGCCTGCGGCGCTTTGCTCCGCTGCTATCTTAGCCGACATTCGCCGCCAGCGTCAAGGAAACAACCAGAGAGCGCTGTGCGTTTTAGGTTTTTGCTGGCGGCCCTGGGGGCGGCGCTGTGCCCTCAACCCTTGAGGCCGGTGAGCGAAATGCCGCGGATGAAATTGCGCTGGAGCAGCAGAAACATGATGATGGGCGGCAGGGCGGCGATGACCGAGCCGGCCATGGACTGGCCGTAAACCTGGGCGGCCTGGCTTTGGCCGGGGACCAGGGCCATGAACTGCCCTACGCCGACCGGCAGCGTGCGCACGGCGTCGCTGCGGGTGACGATGAGGGGCCAGAAGAAGCTGTTCCAGGTGGAAAGAAAGGTAATGATGGCGACGGCGGTTAGGGCAGGGCGCGCCAGCGGCAAGATGATTGAGCGCCAGATGCGGAAAGCGCTGGCCCCATCCACGCGGCCAGCGTCCTCCAGCTCAGAGGGGATGCTGAGAAAAAACTGGCGCATGAGAAAGACGCCAGTCACGTTGGCTCCCACAGGCAGAATCAGGGCGGCGAAGGTGTCGGTCATGCCCAGGCGCGAAAAGAACAGGAACAGGGGCACGGCCGTGATCTGCACCGGCACGAAGAGCATGGAGACGATTACGCTGAAGAGCAGGGCGCGGCCGAAGAACTGCATGCGCGCCAGGGCATAGCCGGCCAGCGCGGCCAGGAGCACAGTGAAAGCCGTGGCCGCCACGGCGACGAAGATGCTGTTGAACATCCAGCGCAGGATGGCGTACTTCTGCAGCACGGCCTCGTAGTTGGCCAGCGTGAATGTGCGCGGTATCCAGGCCAGGTCAAAGGTGGTGATCTGTCCTTCCGGCTTGAATGAGGTGGACAGCATCCAGGCGATGGGGGCCAGCGCCAGCACGACGATGACCACCAGGCCGATGTACCAGGCCACAGTCCCCAGCAGTTTGCCGATAGTCATGCGCCAGCTCCTTTCAAACCGCGACGATAAGCTCGTGTCTGCACCAGGGCCAGCCCCACCAGCAGCGCAAAGAGCAGGCAGGCGATGGCCGCGCCGTAGCCGAAGCGGAAGCGCTGAAAAGCGGTCACGTAGATGTAATGCACCAGCGTCAGGGTGGCGACGTTCGGCCCGCCCTGCGTCATGACGTACACCTGATCGAACACCTGGAGCGAGTTGTTGATCGTTAGCAGCAGCACGAGGAAAACCGTGGGGGCCAGCAGGGGCAGTGTGATGTGCCAGAACAGCCCGAAGTTGTTCGCCCCATCAATGCGCGCCGCCTCATACAGTTCTTCGGGGATGTCCTGCAGGCCCGCTAGGAAAAGCACCATGTTGTACCCTACCGTCCACCACACAGTCGTGAGCACGATGCCGAGCATGGCGAAATTGGAGCTGACCAGCCAGGGGATTTTTGGGAGGCCGAGCTGAGCCAGGTAAACGTTGAGCAGGCCGAAGTCCTTCTCCAGAATCCAGGTCCACAGCACGCCGACGACGGTGCTCATCAGCACGTAGGGAATGAAAACAGCCGTCCGCCCCAGCGCCCGGCCTGGACGCGGCTGGTTGAAGAACATGGCCAGCCCCAGACCGATGACAACCAGCAGCGGCACTGTGAGGAAAGTGAACTGCAGGGTGTTGCGGATCGCGTCGCCCAGGCGCGGGTCGCCGAGCATCGCCTCGTAGTTGCGCAGGCCCACCCAGCGCGGATCGCCGACCACGCCCCATTCGGTAAAGGAAACGCCCAGACCAGCGATAGACGGGCCGAGCCGGAACGCGAAGAAGACGATAAGGTAGGGCGCGATAAACAAAAACGGCGTCCAGTTGAAACGGGGCTGCAGCGTGCTCTCCTGAGGGCGGGATCGCGGCAGAATGCGTACGAACATGGTTGAACCTCAGCAGGTTGACCAGCAGGCGGGGCCGGCCTGCGCTTCTAAAAGCGCAGGCCGGCTCGCGTTTCAGATCTTCAGGCTCCCAATCATACCCGATCAGGGCATGGACAGGATGGATGTGATCTCAGCGCAGGCAGTCTCAACTTCGGGCCGGATGTCGGCTTTGTCGAGCATGATACGCTGGGCCATCACCATCATGGGCGTGGGCGCGTTGGACGCGAAGATGGCGTTGTACCGGTCAGTCTTGGGGAAGACCTTCTGGTAGGCCAGCATCTTGATGAACGGCTCGCGGCCAGGCAGCTCGCTCACGCTGTCGAACACCGAGACTGCGGTCGGAATCTGGCCAGAGACGGCCCATAGGTCAGAATGCTCAATCATCCACTCCAGGAAGGTGAGAGCCGCGCCGCGCTTGGCGGGGTCGGCCAACGCGGGGAAGGTGAAATTGTGGCCGCTGCCCCAGGTAGCCGGCTCGTCGAAGATCTGCGGGTACTCGGCGGTGGCCCAGTTCAGCCCTTCTACGTTGATGAAATCGGACATCTGCCAGGGGCCATCAATCAGCATGGCGGTGCGGCCAGCCCTGAAGTCGCCGGCGTAGTCCGTCTGGCCTTGGGGCGCGATACCGTGCACGTAGACCAGGTCCTGCAGCCACTGCCAGGCGGTGGTAGCCTTGTCAATGTCCATCGCGCACGACTTGCCGTCTTCGCTGAAGAGCTGGCCGCCGAGCTGGTTGTAGAGCGCCCACCACTGGAAGAAGGCGTGATGGTTGGTGTGCATGTTGATGGCGTACTGCACGACGTTGTTGGCGTCAAAACCGGGGTCGCCAGGGTGGTTGCCGTTGGCGTCAACGGTCAGCAGGCGGCCGATTTCCAGCAGCTCCTCGCCGTTGGTGGGCGGCGCTTCGATGCCAGCGGCTTCGAAAGCGTCAACGTTGTAGTACAGGCCGTGCATGTGCAGGTCGAGGGGGATGGCGTAGATGTTGTCGCCAACGCGGTTGATCTCCCAGGCGTTCGGGCTGAACAGGTCTGGGGTGATGTTGGAGCCAGCGATAATGTCCTCGACGGGCAGGATCAAGCCGAGCACCACGAACTGGGCCAGCTCCTGCGGGTGCATGGCCAGGATGTCCGGCGACTTACCAGCGCTGGCATCCACCAGGAAGGCGTCAAACAGCGGCGACCACTGCTGCATGGTCAGGTTGACCTGAATGTCGGACTGCTCGGCGTTGAACTGCTCTACGATGGAGCGCATGACTTCGGCGTCCGGGCCGGTCCAGCCGCCCCAAAACTCGATAACGGTTGGCCCCTGGGCCGACGACGCCAGCCCGAAGGCCAGCATAGCGATGAGCAGGCTGGCTACCAGGGCGCGAGAGAACAACGTGTGCACTTTGTTACCCATTGTGAACCTCCCAATTCAAGAACTGACGTTAAGCAATGTAATCAATGTCGGTACGTTAGTGCGCATACGGTAGTGGATGGCTAACCTCCTTGTCAATTCTAATGCGGCGCGGGTCAGGTCACAGCGGCTGCGCTGGGGGCATCAGCCGCTGAAAGCCAGCTTTCGGTGAAACAGGCATGGTGGATGTGCTCGCGGCGATAGGTGTAGACAACATGAATGCGGCCGTCCCCAGCTTGGAGCAGCGTGGGATAGGAGAACTCAGCGTAGTCGTTCTCCAGCATGCGCGGCGGCCCCCAGCGCTCATCCTCGTCCGCCAGCGCCACGCACAACGGCGTGCGCAGCGTCGCGCTCGGGTTGTAGGCCAGCGCCAGCCGCCCGCTGGCCAGGCGCAGCAGGTCGAAGCCGGAATTGGGGTTGGGCAGGTCTGTTAGCGTCGGCGGCGTCCAGGTGTCGCCCCAATCGCTGGACGTTGTGCGCCACAGCGCGCCGCCGCCTACACCCGGACGCAGGTAGGCGATCAGCAGACCGTCCGAGCGCTGCACGATGCAGGCATGGATATTGCCGTTGGGCGTGACGATCGGGTCGCCCAGCCGCCAGGTGCGCCCGTCGTCATCGGAAATCAGCATGCGCGACTCCCACCTGTTTTCGTCGTAGGCAGGCAGGATGATGCGGCCGGGCAGCACAACGGGGCGGCTGCGGAACATCAGGCCGGGGTAGTCCATAAGCTGGCGCGGCGCGCTCCAGGTTGTGCCCCGGTCGGTGGAACGCCGCCAGAAGGGCTGGGCCGTTGTCCAGTCTGCGCCCATGTTGACGACGTAAAAGAGCCACAGCTCGCCATCCGGGCGGGGCAGGAAAACCGGCTGACCGAGCGACTTACCCGGCACTTCGGCGATGACCGTCGGCCTGCTCCAGCGTTCGAGGACGGGACTCCAGCGGGCGGCGAGGATTGCGACGTCGGGCGCGGTTTCGAACGCGCCGCCGAACCAAGCCGCCAGCAGCGTGCTGTCGTCAAGCTGGGCGAGCGTGGCACAGTGCGCCATTGGGCGGTCGTAAAGCTGTTGAAAGACCGGCTGCTTGAAATAAAACGTCATCTAACCCGGAACCTCTGTGCTCGCAATCATACCGTGTGCGGCTCACTGACCCAACGCCTGCAGCACGTAATGCCGGTGCTGCGGCCCGTCCAGCTCGACAAAGTAGACGGTCTGGCGCGCGCCGGTGACCATCTCACCGTTCTCGATTGGAAAATAAACCTGAAAGCCGAGCAGCGCGCCGCGCAGGTGCGACGGCGCGTTGATGGCCATCTGCCCGTCGGAGTGGAGCCAGCGCGCGTGGCGGTACGGCTGGTTCTCCGGAACCAGCCGCTCAAGCATGGCAGCGATATCCGCTTCCAGATCGGGCAGGCCTTCGTTGACGGTGATGCCGGTGGTGGTGTGCATGGACATCACGAACACAACGCCGTTCTGCACGCCGCTGCGGGCCACGAACTGGCGCACGGTGTCGGTGATGTTGATGAGTTCGGTTTCGCAGCGGGACTGTAGGATCAGCCGTTCAATCACGCTTTTCATTGGGCAGCCTCTATGTGCGGTTCGGCAAGCGGGTTCGCGGCGGACAGCGCAGGCCGGAGCGCCGGCAGCACGGCGAGCGCGTTGCCGCCCAGCACAGCGGCCTCCAGCGCAGGGCTGAGGCCGAGGCTGCGCAGGCCGCGCACGCTGCGCCGGATGTCGGCGCGCGGGTAATCCGAGCCGAACAGCACCTGCTGCGGCAGGCTGCGCTCCAGCACGCTGAGGCCGATCTGGCTGGCCAGAACGTGGCGCAGCGCGTCAGCGGGTGTGCCGCTGTAAACAATGGACGTGTCCAGATACACGTTCTGGTGCTTCAGCGCCAGCAGGAGCGCTTCGTTGAACCAGGGCCAAGCAAAACCGGCGATAATCAGCCGCAGGCCCGGCAGGTCCTGAATGACCTGTTCCAGAGCGAGCGGATGCGCCAGCGCCGTCTGGCCCAGAGGCGCCCAGCTCATGCCGCAGTCCACCAGCACTGGAATATCGAGGTCGCAGGCGGCTTCATACAGGGGGTAGGCGCGATCGCGGCTGTTGAGCTGGAAGCGCTGGAGCGCTGGGTCGAGATGCAGGCCGCACAGCCCCAGGTCGCGCACCGCTGCGCGCAGCGTCGGCACGGCGTCTGGCAGGTTGGGGTCCGCTGAGGCGAAGCCGATGAAGCGCGGATGCTGACTGACCAGCGCCGCGACCTGCTCATTGGTGACAACACGGCAGCCGTGCGCGCTGGTGCAGTCCAGCGGCAGCAGCACCGCGCAATCAACGCCGGCGGCGTCGAGTTCTAGCAGAAACGTCTGCAGCGGCTGCGGCGGAAAAAGCAGGCCGAACACCTCGCGCACGCTGTGCGCCAGGGTGGGATCGGCCTCGATCAGCTCGGTGATCATTACAGGATGGGTGTGGAAATCAACAATCACGGGTTATCTCTCTCCACAAACGGCATGCCCTGCGGCAGCGCGAAGTCACGGGCGGCGGCTGTCACCTCCGCCCAGCGAGGAAAGCGATCGGCAGCGCGGGAGATGTAGAGCGAGGCGGCCGCGCTGCCGAAGGCCAGGCAGGCCAGCAGGGGCCAACCGCGCCCCAGACCGGCCAGAAAGCCTGCGTTAAAGGTGTCGCCAGCGCCGACAGCGTCGTAAATCTCGACCGGGCGGGCTGGCAGACGAACGGCTTCGCCGCCGCGGCGGGCCAGGCTGCCGGCAGCGCCGCACTTGACGACCACGATCTCTGGCCCATCAGCGGCAAGGGCTGCGGCGGCGGCTGCGGGGTCGTCGCAGCCGGTGAGCGCGCGCGCCTCGTCCTGATTCGGCAGAAAAACGCTCACGTGGCGCAGCAGCGCGCGCGTGGCCGCGATCGTCTCCTGCGGCCAGCCGTGCGGGTCCCAGCCGGGGTCGAAGGCGGTGAGCTGGCCGGCGGCGCGCGCGCGCGCCAGGATGCGGGCCGAGGCCGCTGCGCTCAGCCCTGTCAAGACCGAGCTGCCCACCAGGCACACGGTATCTGCGCCGGCCGTCTGGCCCCACCGCCGCTCGACCAGGCTCTCGTCAAAGACGTTCAGGCAGCCCAGGTTGGAGACAAAAGCCCGTTCGCCATCCGGCCGCACGATCGCAACAGAAATGCCTGTTTCACGCGCAGCCGTCTCGACACCGCTCACGTCCACGCCGGCAGCGCGCAGATCGTCCACGATCTGCTGGCCGAAAATGTCTGGCCCGACGTTGGCGATCACGGACACGGGATCGCCCAAGCGGGCCAGCGCAAACGCCAGGTAGCCCGCCTGGCCGGCCGACACCAGCGCATGGCTGGTTCCTACCACCTCCTGACCCCACACCGGCAGGCGCGGCACCTGGCGGATAATCAGGTCCATGTTGAGGTTGCCGATAACGCAGATGCTGTGCCTGCTCATATGCTCGCTTTCTTGCGTCCCATCGCACCCCTGGCCTGTTGGCGCGGGACTCCGAGGGGTAAGATTTGCAAAGTGCTGCTGTCGCGAACCCCTGCTAATATTCCGTTTTCCACATATAGCGGCGCGTGTTCAGCGGGTGGGCGTGCCACACAGCCAAATGCTCGGCGTAGCGATCGAGCGCAGCCTGCAGCACGAAAGGCGCGAACATCGGGCGGATAGCCGGGCTGACGCCTTTCATCTCGAAATCGCGCGAGTCGTAAATCATCAGGCGCTCGGTGTAACGCTTGGCGAAACGCACGACGCGCTCGGCCAGCGGGCGGCTGGGGTCTTCGCCCAACAGCAGGATCATTTGGGTGGTGTTGTCCACAATCTCGAACGGCCCGTGGAAGAACTCGGCAGCTTCGCAGGGATAGGTCTGCAGGCGCTGCATCTCCATCAGGATGCACACACCGAACACGTAAGCTGTCGCCCACATAGGGCCAGAGCCAACCACGAACAGATGCTTCGTGCCGTGGTACAGACGCGCTTCCTCGGTAGCGCGAGCTTCGTTGGCGAGCATGGTATCGGCCAGCACTTCAGGCATCACGTCGAGCGCCGCCATCATCTCGTCGTGGTGGGCAGCGCCTTCTAGGTCGCACATGAGGGCGCTGGCCAGCGCCGCCAGGACGATGTACATGCCGAAGTAGCCGTGCTGATAACCGTCGTCCGGGCTGGCCCCGTAGATGAGCGGAAACTCGACGCTCTGCGCCAGGTCGGATTCGGCGCGCTGGGTAGCGCCCACAGTCGTGCAGCGCAGGCTTCGTGCCCACCTAGCCGCGTTGACGGTCTCTGGCGTCCTGCCGGAATGCGAACCGAGAATGACCAGCGTCTCCGGGTCATCAACCAGCGCCGGAGCTTGAGCAGTGAACTCTGCCGGGAAGTACAGGCGCACCTCTGTTGAGCGAACGTCCTTGTCCATCCAGTACTTGATGGCGCCCATCTCACGGTTGGGCGCGCCACAGCCGACGAAGTAGATGCGCCGGAATCTGCGACGCGCCAGTTCCGCGCCTAAACGGGCCGCTGTGTCCTTTTCTGTCAGGGCTTTGGCGAACATGCCGACCCATTGTGCGCGGTCAATGTCGGTAGCCATACGAACTGCGAGTCCTTTCTGTGTGGTGCAGAAACAGCGCATTGCAACAACGAACACCTCACCCCCAGCCCCCTCTCCACGCTGGATCGGGGGCGGTGAACCTCAGCCGCGGGGGGTGAGGTGAGGTTCAACCAGTGACAGGCCCTGTTCGCGGCAGGCGGCCAGGCCTGCGCGCAGCGTGTCAGCTTCGGCCGGCGTCAGCGGGCGGTGCGGCAGGCGCACCTGGCCCACGTCCACACCGCGCCACGCCAGCGCCGCCTTGTAACACGTCAGGGATAAGCCAGGCCCCGGCTCCAGGACGCTGCTGAGGGCGTTAAACAGGGCCTGCTGGCGGCGCGCGCGCGCCAGATCGCCCTGGCGAAAGGCGGAGTAAATACTCAGCAGCGCTTCCGGGAAAGCGGATGCTGTGCCAGATACGCAGCCATCCGCGCCGCAGGCCAGCGCAGCCAGCGCCGCCGAGTCGTCGCCGCTAAGCAGGTTAAAGTCGTCGCCGCCGGCCTGCCGGAACTCCTGCAGGCGGGACAAACTGGCGTCGCTGTGTTTCATGCCAGCCACGTTAGGGCAAGCGCGGCGCAGCTGGGCGACAACCGCTGGTGTGATCTCGTTGCCAGTAAAAGCTGGCAGGTTGTACAGATAGACAGGCGTGGCTGGAACAGCGTCGGCCACGGCGCGAAAGTGCGCCAGCATGGCCGCTTCGTCCAGCGGGTAAAAATAGGGCGCGATCACCGCCACAGCGTCCACGCCAGCCTGGGCGGCATGGCGGGCCAGTGTAACCGCCTCAGCGGTGCTGGCGCTGCCCACGTTTACCAGCACGGGCTTGTGCGGGCCGATCAGCGCAGCGGCCAGCTCGCATACACGCTGGCGCTCCGCCAGCGAGAGGACCATACCCTCGCCAGTGGTCCCTGCAATGAACACGCCGCTGATGTCGTGCTGAAGCAAAAACCGGTAGTAGCTGGCAAAGACGGCCTCAGATGCCAGCGCAGCGCCGTCATGGGTGAGAGGGGTTACTGCAGCGGTGACAACGCCTTCCAATCTCATGACACAGCCCTCTGCTTGACTTTTGACACTCTCCATCATAAAATAAACGAACAAGAAAGTCAATAAACTCTGTCGTTTTATGTTCTTTTGTGTTTGTATCGGGGTTTTTTTTAATGATCCGAGCCGAACGTCAGGCCCGCATCCTCCAGCTGATCCGCGAGCGGGGGTTCATCGAAAATGACGAGCTGGCGCGCCTGCTGGGCGTAACGCCGACCACTATCCGGCGCGACCTGAAAGCGCTGAGCGCGCAAAATCTGATCAAGCTCGATCACGGCGGCTCTGCCGACGCAGACTACCTGGGGACATTCGTTGAGCCGCTGTACGAGACCAAGTTTTACCTGCACCAGGCGCAGAAGCAGGCCATCGGGGCTACCGCTGCTGCCCTGGTGCAGGACCATGAAACGGTCTTTCTGGACTCCGGCACGACAAATGTGCAGATCGCGCGGCACCTACGCCGCAGCCCAGCCAGAAACGTCACGGTGATCACGCCGGACATCCGCACGGCGTCGGAGCTGTGCTCGGCGCAGAATGTAACGGTGCTGGTGCTGGGGGGCGTGCTGCGCAAGGCGTACTACTCGCTGTACGGGCACTACGCCGAAGGGATGCTGCGCACGCTGAAGCCTAACCGTATGTTCCTAGGCGCGGATGCGGTGAGCCTGCGCTTTGGTGTTTCCAACTCAGTGGTTGAAGAAGTGCCGCTTAAGCAGCTTGCCATGGCGCTGAGCAACGAAACGGTGCTGGTGGCTGACTTCAGCAAGTTTGGCGCTGAGGCGACATACCACGTGTGCGGGTGGGATGCCGTGCAGCAAGTGATCAGCGACAATAACCTGCCGGAGGCGTACCGCGTGTTTTTGGCCGAGCGCGGCATCCGGCTGACGCTGGCCGACACGCCGGCGGAAAGCGAACCCCACACCTCAGCAGACAGCTAGACAGGAAAAACACAGATGATCACACCAACAACGATCAATTCGCTCAACGCCAATTTCAGCTATTTCATGCCAGCGCGACTGCTGTTCGGCGTTGGCCAGTTCGACAACCTGGGGGTAGAGGTAGCCAAGCTGGGGGGCGCGGCCATGCTTGTCACTGGCAAGCAGTCCGCGCGGGCCAACGGCTTCACCCAGCGGGCGCTGGACTCGCTGCGGGCCAACAAGGTGCAGGTGACGCTGTTTGAGGAGGCAGTCCCCAACCCACGCGCCGAGATTGTCAACCGAGGCGCGGAGATCGCGCAGCGCGAACGGTGCGAGGTGATTATCGGCTTGGGCGGCGGCAGCCCGATGGATGTGGCCAAGGGTATCGCCGTGGCGGCGGCGCTGGGTGTGGACATCTGGCAGGTGGTAGACGGCCAGCAGGCGATCACGCGCGACGCGCTGCCGATTGTGCTGATCCCGACGACAGCGGGAACTGGCTCGGAAGCGACGCCCTACGCAGTCATCAGCAACCCGGCGCTGCGGCGCAAGGACGCGCTGATGAGCGCGCAGGTTTACCCGAAGGTTGCCATTCTTGACCCAGCCCTGACCGTGCCGCTGCCGCCATTCCCGACGGCGTCATCGGGCATGGACGCGCTCACACAGGCCATCGAGGCTTATCACTCGGCGCTGGCCAGCCCGGTATCCGACTTGTTCGCCGTTGAAGCGATCCGGCTGTGCGCGAAAAGCCTGCGCGCCGCGGTTCACAGCCCGCGCAATTTGGAGGCGCGCGCCGACATGCTGCTGGCCAGCATGCTGGCGGGGGTGGCGATTGCCCAGGCTGATACCACGTTGGCGCACGTGATTGGCGAAGCTGTTGGCGCGGTGTACGACACTGACCACGGCGCGAGCGTAACGCTGACGCTGCCGGCTGTGATGGAGTACAACCTGCCAGCGCGCATCGAGCGCTACGCCCACATCGCCGAGCTGCTGGGCGAAAACATCAGCGGCCTGTCGGCGCGCGACGCAGCCTGCAAAGCGCCCGCTGCCATCCGGGACCTGATCCGCGATCTGCGCCTGCCCGCCGGTCTGGCCGCTGTCGGCGTGGCCGACGTGCCGGACGCGGTGCTGCAGTCGGTGATGCCGCTGGTGCTGCGCCCCGGCCTGACGGCTTCCAACCCGCGCGCCATTGACGAACACGGCTTCGACACGCTGATCCGCGCCAGCCTGCGGCCGGAGATGAGCTACTGGGCGCTGGCGGGCGAGCTGGCGTAACTTCGCCCCCCAGACCCCCCTCCAAAAAATGGAGATGGGGAGTCTCACGCCAGCGGGACAGGGGCGAGGTTGGCCAGATACCCTAGAAAAGAGGACACACACCATGCAAGCAGCAGTCATTTACGCGCCGAGCGATATCCGGATTGAGAGCCGTGCCGAGCCAGCGCCCGGCCCCGGCGAGGTGCTGATACGTGTGCGCGCCTGCGGCGTGTGCGGGACGGATCATTCGCTGTTCACCGGCGGCTTTCCCGCCACATATCCGGTTGTCATTGGCCATGAGTTCGCCGGCGAGGTAGCGGCGACCGGGCCGGGCGTGACCGGCTTCAAGCTGGGCGACCGCGTCACAGCCGACCCGAACAACGTCTGCCGCTGCTGTGACTACTGCCAGCTCGGCGCGCTGCACCTGTGCGAGAACCTGCGCTCGATGGGCGTCCACCGCGACGGCGCGGACGCCGAGTACGTGATCGCGCCTGAGTCCAACACCTATCATATCCCGGACAGCCTGTCGTATGAGCAGGCCGCCTTCACCGAGCCGCTGGCCTGTGTCGTGCACGGGGTTCAGCTGGCACAGGTGCAGCCAGGCGACACTGTGGTGATCTTGGGCGCGGGCGGCATCGGCAACCTGCTGGCGCAGGTGGCGGCTCACGCTGGCGCGGCAGCAGTTATCGTCAGCGAGCCGATTGCGGCCCGCCGCCAGCGCGCGCTGGAGAACGGCGCCACACACGCGATTGACCCAACGCGCCAGGATGCCGTCGCCGAGGTGAAGCGGATTCGCCGCATTGGGGCAGATGTGGTGTTCGAGGCGGCGGGCAACCTGGGCCTGCAGGCCAGCGCGGTGCGGATGGCGCGCAAGGGCGGGACAGTCGTATGGTTTGGGTGCAGCCCACAGGACGGCACGATTCAGGTCAACCCGTTCTACGTCAACGACAGCGAGCTAAAGATCGTTGGCTCGTTCAACAACCCGTTCGCTACTGGACGGGCGCTGGCGCTGCTCAGCAGCGGCGCGGTGCGCGTGGACAACCTGGTGTCGCACCGCTTTGGTCTGGCCGACTACCTGGACGTGTTCCGCGTGTGGGGTGGGCCAGACACACTTAAGCTGATGGTTTGCGTGGACTGAGGCGTGCAAACGCAGGATGCGCTCAAATTCCGCCATCTGCTGGGCAGCACCATGAGGCGCAGCGCATCCGACAGGCATTCGGGTGCGCTGCGCTTGAGCTTAGTTTTGGGTGGAGGGCGCAGAGGGGCTGTTAGTAGATAAACTCACGGATGTCGTAGCGGCTGATGTGCGGCGTGCCGCGCGCCGCCGTAAAGACCAAGCCAGCTTCGATGGCGGCCTGCTGGGCGGCGATCTCTTCCGGCGTCAGCGGCTGCAAACCAGCCTGGATCGCGTCCTGCGTGTAGGGCGCATCGGGGGCGGGGAACAGCTCGGAGAAGTACACGATGTCGTCCAAATCGAGCTGCATAGCGTTGAGCACAGCGGTGCTTTCGCGCACGTGCTCGGCGGCCCAGCGCTGGCCGCCGGCCCCCAGCAGCACAATCACGCCGACAGCTACGCCGGCGGTCTTCAGCGCGCGTACGGCTGCAACGGCATCTGCTGGCAAGCCCGGCTTGCGCAGCAGACGCAGCAGGCCGGGGCTGCCGCTCTCCAGGCCGATATAGACGCGCCGCAGGCCGCGCGCGCGCAGGCGGGCGTAATCCACTGCCGATTTTTTCTCGCCGCTGAAGCCGTCTAGGAAGGCGTAGATGCCGCCCAGCCGTTCGACGTCGTACACTTCATGCACGACATCCAGCAGGCGCAGCAGGCGCTCGGTGGGCACAACGATCGCGTTGGCGTCGCCCAGGAAAATCGTGCGCCGCAGGCTCAGCCCGCGCCCCAGGAAGGCGCGCACGTCTTGAGCGTGCTGGCGGAATTCGTCTGGCGTCTTGATGCGAAACGGCCGGTCCCTGTAGAACGAGCAGAACGTGCAGGTGTTAAACGAACAGCCCTCGGTGGCCTGCAGCACAACCGCCATGTACTGGTCTGGCGGCAGGATGCCGATGGGCTTGTAGACCTGATGGTAGTGCGCGGCGTCAGCCTGCGAGCGCGCGCGGTCGAAAGCAATCGCGTCGCACAGCGCCTGCCGCGCCTCAGGGGGCAGCGGCCCGTTCAACCGCGCAGCGCCGCTCTCCAGCGCAGCATACAGGCCAGCGACCGCTTGGCGCACGCGCGCTTCAACCGCCAGCGCCTGCTCAAGATCAAGCCAGCGGCGCTCGCGGGCCGCGCCGGGATCGCGCCAGCGCACGATGATCTTGCCGTCCAACCCGCGGCGGTAGGCGCGTCCGTTCATGAAGGCCGTCCACAGCCGGCCCTCCAAGTCGTAGCTGTAGACTTCTGCCTGGGCTGGGTCATCCAGGCTGACAGTTAGGCAGTTGGGTTTGATGCTCAGCGTGACCGGCCTGCCGCGCCACGTTCCCGTTACGATCATTGCGCCGGCCTCCGTTTGACTCAGCCCATCAGCAGCGCCAACAGGACGCTCAGCGTCAGCACGCTGGCCAGCGTGCTGACCAGCGTCACCGCTGCGGTGAACTCGGCGTCGCTGCCGAACTGAGTCGCCAGCGCGTTGGCCATCACCGCAGTTGGCATGCTCGATGACACCACTGCCACCTGAAATGTCACGCCCGTCAGCCCCAGCGCCAGCGCCAGCGGGATCGCCAGCAGCGGCGCCAGCACCAGCCGCATGCCGCTTGCCAGCGCAATTGGCACCCAGCGTCCGCACAGCGCCCTGGTGTGGGCCAGCTGCAGGCCCAGCAGCGCCAGCATGCCGGGCACTGCTCCCTGGGCGAGAATGCCGATACCGCGCTCCAGCGGCAGCGGAATCTGCCAGCCGGCCAGGTTGACCAGCAGGCCGGCCACCGCCGCGTAGCTGATGGGCACACGCAGCACGTTCAGCAGCGCGCCGCGCACTGACGCCGTCCCACGCGAGGCGAAAAAGATGCCCAACGTGGCGCCCACTACCACTGACATGACATAGTAGATAATGGCGCGCTGCTCGCCCGACGGGCCGAAGGCGAAGCGATTGAGGGGGATGCCGTAATTGGCGGCGTTCATCATGATCACGCTGATGAGGAAGGCGCTCTCCAGCCGCCGCTCGAAGCGCAGCGCGCGCGACACGCCCAGGCCGATCAGCGCCATGAGCAGCGCAATGCCTGCCGCTGCGCCAGCGATGCCCACCAGCTCAGCGCCGGTCAGGTCGCTGTGGGCGATGCCGTCGAATGCCAGCGCTGGCACAAACAGGTAAATCAGCAGCACAGAAATGGCGCGCGGATCCGGCCGGAAGCGCCGCCCGATTACCACACCCATCCCGATCACCAGGAAGACGGGGGTGATCACGTTGAACATAATGCCGAGCAGTTCAGTCATACAGGGATGACTCTGAAGGC